>NZ_FXUT01000029.1 GCF_900183385.1 Listeria costaricensis | reverse complement strand
CTTCATTGCATAATTATTGCATTTTCTTAGATTTTTTATAACTGTTTAACTTAGTTTATATTCACTCAAATCCGCATAAACACTGTGATATCGCTTTATATCCCGAACTCTAAGTATCGAATAGCCACAGTAACTTTAAATCTGCAAATGATGCCGATTATACCAGCTATACTATTCTCGACTATTCTATATTGTATTGAAATAATTGCTATTGGTTGTACAATGGTGATTTTACTCAAAAAAAACATTCCGCGATTCATGAAAGGCGGCGAATAAGATGAAATTATTGGTTAATGACTTACAATATTCAATTGCAGAAAGGGAATTATTTTCGGAGTTGTCTTTTGAAGCTAGAGATGGAGAGTTTATTGTGATTCGGGGGCAAGCGGGAGCGGGAAAAGTACATTGCTTAATATCATTGCAGGACTTGTGAAGCCTCAAAAAGGTGAAATTATAGTTAGTAGTCAGAAAGAGGTCGTCAATATATACAGTAGAAAATATAGGAATGAGTATCTTAACTATATGTTTCAGAATTATGCACTGCTTGAGAATGAAACTGTAGAGGATAATCTGAAAGTTCCTTTAATGGACACTAAAGTGGGTGCTGATGAAAAACAACTGAAAATTAGTAAAGCCCTTTCTGATGTTAATTTAGGTAGCGTAAATAAATATAAGGTAGCATCACTTAGCGGGGGAGAACAGCAACGGGTAGCTTTGGCAAGAATATTACTAAAATCTGGAAATTTAATTTTGGCTGATGAGCCAACTGGAAATTTAGATAGAGATAATGCGTTGATAATTATTGATGCTTTACAACGCTTGCAAGAGAACGGAAAAATAATTATTGTTGTGACCCATGATCCAACTTTTGTTGATTATGCAACTAGATTAATTGAGCTTTGATATACATTGCTGATTAGTGATAGAAAAAGTGTATTTTTGGAACCCCAAAATACACTTTTTCAGATTTTTTAGTCAATAAACTAAAATGATGTTCATTTTCTTACATTTCTAAAAAATATCGTAAATAAAATTGATAAAATACTATAAATGCTATATAATTAATCATTATTGTGCAAGCGTTCACATGCCGGTATAATACAAGATTAATGTCAGCTTAGAGAGGGGATTCTACGATGGGGAAAGTAAAAGTAAGTCAGTCCAAAATGAATAGCTATGCGACAACGTTTGGTGATTGTGCAGAAGGGCTTGACTATTATCCGCTCAAAGATGGGAATATGCCTTATTCGCAAAGTAACTCAATTAATGCTTTACGAGAGAATATCTTACAGTTGGTAATCAGCGTTGAGAACTTTGGAAATGCCGCACAACAAGATGCGATTCGTATTAAGCAAATGGGTGAGGCGTTTGCTGAAAAAGACAAAGACCTTAGCGGCCACATACAATTGGAGGTCAAATGAGATGGATGCAGCAAACCAGAAAAGAGAATTTGAACTGGAAGCAACGCGAAGAGAGCGGAATAAAAAGGAAGATGAGCTATGGGAAGTGGCCAAAGCAAGCCACAACATAGAAAACTCGGAAGATGATCTATTTGCTTTCGAGCGAAAAAAGATGAGTGTGCTTGAAGAGCTATCAGATGTATATCAAGGAAATCAGAGCCGCAATGTCATTGGCTTTGCGGAAGACGCTGGAATTGATGATTCCAAATTACTAAAACAACAATTTGAAATGGTGAAAGATGAGATTGTAGAAAAACAAGGACAACTAAAAAGAGAGCTGCTTAAGATAGAAGATAAAGAAAAGCAGCTGAAAAAGGAGCTGCTAGGGAATTGAGTAGGATTGACATCGCAGAAGTAAATGACTTTTTATCACGTTTAAAAAATGCCAATGAAACTGCAAGAAAGCAATTAAGCCAATTAACGAAAGTAATTCATGATTATGAAAGTGATGGAGATTTACAGGGGAAAGCCATTGATGCATCGAAAAATTATTATGTAGGGGCTTACCTGCCATTAATTCAGTCCATCTATGAAGCGATGGATATGTCAGAGGAAAAAATCCAACAATATTTGATTGACTTTGCTAATCAAGTTGATTCTTCGTATAATTGTAAAATTGATGCAGAAGGACTTTATGAAGTTGATCAAAAAATAAAAAAATTGAAGCGCGAATATGAACGCATTCAGGAAGAATTAAGCATAGGTACGGCAATGGCACGGCAAGGAGAACTTCATACTATTCAGCTCCGAATGTTTGATGCTTATGAAAAAGAAAATTTACTTGAAAAGTATATTCAATTTGAGCAAGGGCACGGAAATTTCTTCGATGGTATTGGTGAGTTAGTATATCATATCCAACGTTCTGTTGATGAAATTCAAAATAATGTAGCTTTTAATGTTCAGACAGGCACATATAATTTTGATAAAGTGCATGTCAATGTCTTTAAAGATTTGCAGAAAACGATGCGAAATATGGCGGCTAAGGAAGTTCAAAAAGAACTGGCTGCCATTGCTGATATGGATAAAGAAGGTAATATAACCGGTGTGAAATGGACTGAACTCGCTAATCTATTGCGCCGCCCAGATCAATTGACAAAAGAACAAATAGAAGCCATTAAAATGTTATGGGCAGCCAGAGGCTCGATTGCTAATCAAAGAGAACAAGATTTATTTAACTTGTTTTCACCTATTATTTCCCCGCTTTTAGGATTTGAATATAATGGGAGTGGTGATTACTACTATACAAATGAGCATTCTATTCAGAGTTATGGTGGATTTATGGACTTTTATGATGAAGCTGGCGTTCTGCTTGGGATGGATTTAGCAACTGATGTGATTACATTTATTTCTGGTGGTAAAGAATACCGAGTTCAACTTTGGAAAGGGAGTTATGGATTTGGGAATGCTTATGGTGGAGAGCTAGGCATCTATTACCGAGATGCGGAAGATGCAAAAACTAATCCATACCATGAAGGGAAAGATGATTCTAAGTTTATTTGGTATGAATGTGCAGATGAGCCCTATCAGTGGAAGTCTGTTTCAAAGATATTTGATAAAGATACAAATACGATGTTGTTAAGAAATGACACAAGAGCACGTGCAGAAAATGGTGATCATTTTTGGAATTTAGCAATTAAAACAGACCCAACAAGTGGATATAATAAAAACAATATATATATGGTAGAAGAAGTTGAAATTCCGGATCTGACAGTCCGTGATGATTTTGTGGCAGCACTAGAAAAAGAAAGTTCGGTCACTAACATTAGTATTGAAGGAAATGTGGTGACTTTTTCATGGGGAAATTAAAAAACATAATTGCAGTGCTTATTATTAGTATAAGCTCAATTACAATAGGAGGTTGTGGTATGGGACCACTTAGTTCATTTGATAATGAGAAGGAAGCACAAAAATATTTACTAGAACAATTAAGCTTTAAATATGGGGAAGAATTTGAGATTGTGAAACAAAGCGAAGATGATTATGAAGAATATCCGACAAAAAACGCATATAGCACCCGATTAATATCAAAAGACAATCCAGATTATCAATTTAGTGCTTGGACAGTGAGTAGTGGCGAAATGAAAGATAACTATGCGGCATCATTTTTTGCTTCTCAAGCTGAACATATTGCAGAGAGTATTTGTGAAAATAAAGATTATCTCATTGATTATAAGGTTCAATTAAACGCACCTGTAACTGACAAAAAATGGAGTAGGGACAGTGATTTTGAAAAATATATAAGTGAAAGTGGAGCGTATAATCGAATAGATAGTACAATGCAGGCAGGGATGACGAATGAACAATACGCAAATCAGATCTATGATTTGTTAGATAGCTTGTATGAAACGAACACTGGCTTTGAGCTTCGAGTAGATAATAAAGTAGAAGATACGAATGAGTTGATTTTTATGTATAATTATGATCCTAATGATGAGCAGCTCATTAAACCTGATAAAGAAAGAATTATAGAAATGATTGAAAGCGAACTCAGAACCAATAATCTATTAAATGATGGAAGTCAGCAACAACAATGAAATAGACTCATGATTGATTTTTTTGAAAAACTGGTATAATTTATAAATAAGATGGCTCCTAAAGAAAAGGGGGCTAAAACTCTTGATAGCCTGACATGAGAATGCCAGGCTATTTATATGTTAATGATTAAAAGAAGTGTAGGAAATTCTGCACTTCTTTCTTTGTCGAAAGACTTTACTGTATTGTATATGATGGAATTGTTTTTTGTTTAAAGATGATCACGAGAAAAAATCGTTCAAAAATTATCCAAAAGAATTGCTTAGATGTTTAAGAGTCAGCCTATATTATATTAGTGAGGCTGATTTTTAATATATACCCTAATTGTAAATGAAAGTACTTTATAAGTAGCAAGTATCCTGTTTCTTTATGTTTATTATTTGTATTTGTGATAAAATTAGACTTGTAGAAACTACATTACATAAAGAAGGTGGTTAGCCATGAATAATATCGGTTTATTTATAAAATCAATACGGGAAAAAATCGATATAGTCAACCTGAATTCGGGAAAAAAGTATTAGGTAAATCAGAACGCCATGTTATTAGAATTGAAAGTGGAAAGGCAGAGGTTACGCTTAGTCAGTTGTTTCAAATTATTCAATATTTTGATTTAGATTTTATATCAGTATTTAAAGAATTGAGTGATACGAATACTGATAGCAGCGTTCTTGAAATACAAAATATTTATAACTTGGCAAAAGATCCCACATGTAATTCAGAACAATTGTTAGATAAAATTGATCTATTATTACAAGATGATACTATCAATTATTTTCATCAAGTAAGACTGCTCTCTGTTCAAAGTTTACTGAATTTCAGGGAAACAAATAATTATGATTATCTCAATTACTTTATTGATCATTTAGATACAAATAGCATTGATGACATTGAGTTATTGCATCTATCTTTATGCTGTATGGATAGTGATCAAATAATAACCTACTTAAAGAGTATAAAGAAGCAAACTTTTCAAAAGCACGCAGAAAAAATGCCGCGTATATTGATAAACGCATTAGGAATTTTAGTATATAGACAATATCATGAAAAAGATATAATTGAAAAGCTCTATATAAAAACAAAAGAAACAATCATTAGGGAAAGATGGTGTTACAAGTTTTATTATTAGTCATTTTATTCTGCCCTAAACTTTTATTCACAACATCTCTCTCTTTCTAAATTATACCAATACAGTGAATTAAAAGACGTAGAAAGTTTGAAACATCATTAACTTATTTATCAGAACAGGAACATATGCAGTTAATTGATGAACCTTCATTGTTGAATACCTACTTTCCGGTAAATATTGGTGGGTTGGAAGTCATTGTTTTAGACGAAAATATCGCTAAATCTATTGAGCAGCTTTCAGAAGACTATCGAAAAATTATTCTACTTTCATATTTTTTTGATATGAATGATAGAGAAATTGCTGAACAATTAAATATGGTTCAACGAACTGTTAATAGATGGCGAAAAAAAGCACTTCAAGAATTAAAAAATGTCATGGAGGACAATACTAATAAATGATAAAAATAAAAAACACTATCCACTCGTTCCTTACCCAACAATTGTATTAGCAACTATGGGAGATATTGAAGCTATACGAAAAGTGCTTGACCATTATTCGGGATATATTATGGCGCTCTCAACCAGAAAGCTAATTGATCAATACGGAAACACATTTTATGCTGTTGATGAGGATTTGAGAAAGAGAATTGAATGTAAACTTGTAGAGAAGATTTTACTATTTAAAATATAAATAAGAATAGAACTTAGGCGCTGGTAGAAACAGCGCCTTTAATAATGTGAAAATTGGTGGATTGTTTATGATATAATTTAGTGGTGAGAAATAGAGAAAGGAAGTTTTTGATGGGATTAATTACCTTTGCAGCTGAGACTTTATTTGGAATTGTAATAGATGAATATGTTAAAAATCAAAAAGAAAAAAATGAGATTAAGCGAATCATTCAAGGAATAACTGATTTTGATAGAAACTTTGATGATAGTTCAATTGATATAGGGACATTTCAAGATTTTATTCAGGATCCCGAAACAGTTAGGAGAATTTTTTTCTATTTTTTTGATATAAATTATCAAAACATAAGTAGAGATCAATTAATAAATGATTTAACTATCCAAGCCGTCAAAAAGATAAAAATTGAAAATGAAAAGTATAGAAGACCGCTTTTCAGAAATCCTGAGGTTGTGAAGGAATACCTTGAAGCCTTGTTTGAGAAAATTGATAATGAAAGAGAAGCTAGATTTTCACTAGAAGCACTGGCGCTTTCAACTAAGTTAGTGCAAATATTTAGCGAACGCTTTGACAAATTAGAGCAGCAAATGAATGGTCAGGAGTTTACAATAACTGATGAATTTATTAGAAATAATTTAGATACAGCGATAAATACACTAGGAGAACGTTATTCAAAAGATTTAAATATTATAACTGAAAACAGTTTACCTTTTGAATCTTTATTTATTACTGAGAATTACAAGGTTATATTGAAGGAAAAATATCAACTTTTAAAAAGTAAATGTCTGGAAAGCTGTACAGGTATCTCTAATAAAGAAATAAATGATATAATTACTGAATTTAAACAAAACATAGATAGTAATCTAAATGAACTTAACATATTGTTTGGAGAGTTAGCAAAAAAAGAAGAAATAAATAAGCTTATTACGAACATTGAAAATAGCATTCCTCCATTTCAATATAGAGAGGAATGGAGCCAAGATGATAGTGATAAATACAATCGGTATTTTCATAGAATTCATTCGGCAATCAATGAGATTAAAGCCTTCATAAATAATTCGGCCTATGAGTTAGTCCATTCACCATATCTTTTGGTTAAAGGGGAGGCTGGAATTGGTAAATCACATTTATTGGCTGATATGGCAAGCAAAAAAGTATCAGAAAATTATGATGTACTTTTACTTTTAGGACAACATTTTTATAATTCAATTAATCCTTGGGCACAAATAATAGAAGGATTATCTATTGATATATCTCTAGAAAAATTTTTGGCTGCATTAGAGAAACGTGCAAATGAAAAACAAAAAAGAGTTTGCATAATTATTGACGCATTGAATGAAGGTGAAGGAAAAAAACTTTGGCATAATCATATTCAAAGATTTTTTGATAAGCTAAAAGAATATCCTAATATTGCATTTGTTTTTTCTGTGCGTACTAACTATCTATTAGAAATTTTGCCGGAGAACTTTATTGAATTAAATAATATTACTGAAAAAGAGCATTTTGGATTTATGGAGCAAGAAGAACAGGCAGTTAAGGAATTTTGTAAGTTTTATAATTTAGAAGAGCCACTTTTTCCTATGATGAGTGCTGAGTATAATAATCCACTGTTTTTGAAAATGACTTGTCAATTGTTAAATAAAGAGAACACCAAAGAATTCTCTGTTTATGGAAAAAGTATAGGTGCTATATTTTCTTCTTTTATTCATAATATTAATGCAGAGCTGTCTAAAAATAATAGGGCTAACTATGATGGGGAAATAAACGTAGTGCAACAAGTTCTTGAGGGAATTCTGATGGTAATACATGAAAGTGAGTTTAGTGAGATTTCTTATACAGAAGCATATCAAGTAGCAACTGAAATAGCTTCAAGAAATTTTGTAGGATCACCACAACTCTTTTTACAAGAACTTATTAAAGAAGGGTTGTTTATAAAAACTAAAAGATACAGTGGTGAACAAGTAATAGAGTTCAGTTATGAAAAATTATTTGATTACTACCTAGCTGAGTTTCTATATCAAAGATTTTTTGTGAATCTTGATACAAAAGACGATATTGCTTCTCATGAGGAATTGAATAAATACTTCGCTGATGAGAATAGACTTAGCTATCATTCTGGAGTGTGTAATGCCTTATCAATACTTCTTCCAGAGAAAAAAGGAATCGAATTGTTTGAGTATCTAGAAAAGTATAAAGAAGATTATGTTATCACTAGTGCCTTTTTAGAGAGCTTGGTATGGCGGATACCTGCAAGTATTACCGATAATACAATTAATTACATTAAAAATGTAATTACTAAGTACCAAACAACAATTCAGGAGTTTTATAAAAAACAATTACAATTAAGTTGCTATCCTGATCACCCTATAAATTCAAAATGGTTATATGAATTTTTAGTGGAACTTGATTTAAATAAACGTGATATAATCTGGACGGCAATGGTTTTTAGCGAATATGACGAATCATTATCGAAGTACATTAAATGGGTACAGGAAAAAGGGCATGAATTACCAGAAGAAATTTCAATGCTTGTAGTTTTACAACTTAGTTGGTTTCTTACTCTTAATAGCAGATATGTTAGAGATAGAGCAACAAAAGCAATAATAAATTTATTAATTAAATACCCTAATAATTTAATGTGTTTCTATAATCATATGATGGTTGTAGATGACCCGTATGTTCTTGAGCGTGTATATGCGATACTATTTGGAGTAGTTGTGAAAATTAGAATAGATGACTCATTGGAGGAATTGGCTACTAAGATCTATAATACTATTTTTAATGTTGAAAATGTGTACCCACACATTTTGTTGCGTGAGTATGCCCGACTAACAGTAGAGTATATTGCTTTAAAGCTTAATAATGTAGCTCAGAATATTGATAACTTAAAAATATCCCCACCATATAATTCTGAGTGGTACGAATATGTAGTTTCAAACGAGGACATAGATGCCTTAAGTGACTACTATGAACAGAAAGGAAGAAATGCTGATCGGGCATTTCACGCTATAAAATCTTCAATGACTACAGAAAATGGAAGAGGAACGGGTATGTATGGTGATTTTGGGCGATATATATTTGGTAGCGCAGTAAGAAAATGGAACAATCAATTTAAAGATCAGGATTTAAGTAATATTTTGATAAAAAGAATACTGGAATTAGGCTATAACCCAGAAACGCATGGTGAATATGAACCGCGTGGCTATTATGATAGACATGAAAATAAAATAGAAAGAATCGGGAAAAAGTATCAGTGGATAGCTTTCCATGAATTATTGGCAAAATTAATTGATAACTTTCCAACATATAAAGAAAAAAAAGTATATGATGAGGAATATAAAAGTTATTTAGAATCCCTTGCATTCAATAGAATGAAATTCATTTTGGAAGAAATTGATGAAATCAGTGACACGTCATATCCCGATGTTTTGGATGAATCAGAGCACATATTATCAATCCAAAGAGTTTACCATGAAAATTATAGTAGCAGTTGGGATGGATTTATAAGAGATATTGATCCAACTTTATCTTGTATTAATTTACAAGAACAGAATAATACATTTTTTGAATTTGCTTATCCGGCAATGCCGAGTATTGAGTGGGCCCAAGATAATACTCTATTTGATGACACTTCAGATTTCCTTGAAGTGGTGTTTGAGGAAGAAGAATATTTTTGTTTATATTCTAATGTAAAAAAAGCGGAGATTGGCAAAGAATACAAAGAGCAAACATCATTTACACTACTTGCTGGGGCATTTTTCTCACCATCAAAAAAAAGAGAAGAACTGCTTAGAAATAGAAAGGATTTTAACGGAAATGGAGTTCCAAATCCAGAAATAAATGGTATTTTTCTACACGAACTTTATTGGAGTAAATCGTTTGAGGAATGGAAAACAAGTTATGGATTGGATAATGAAAGTGGAAAGATTATTGCATCATATAATTATTTGTGGGAAGCAACACATGATTATTCTTGTGAAAATGAAGTCTCTTCATTAAAAATTCCATGTGATGATTTAGTGAAATACTATAATCTTGCGTCTATTGAAGATGGTATATGGAAAAATGGAGAAGGCGAAATAATTAGTTTTGATGCTTCAATTATCGGTTACGATAATTGCTTATTGTTTAGAAAAAAAGAAGTAATGGAGTATATGGAGAAATATAATCTTAATTTATATTGGGGAGTTTATGCAGAGAAGATTTCACATAGATGCTGGAATGAAAAGTGGTATATAATTGATTACGAAGAGGGCAACTATGAAAGATATAATTCTAAAGAAGAAAATGGTTTTTATGAAAAGTAGATTCATATTTAGTTATGTATGGATACTAATAAAAACAGTTTCCTCATGTTAAAATGTGGAAACTGTTTTCTGAGATTATGAATATTTTTAGTCTAGAATTTTGATAGGGCTTCATTGCATAATTATTGCATTTTCTTAGATTTTTTATAACTGTTTAACTTAGTTTATATTCACTCAAACCCGCATAAACAGTTGAATATTGCTTTATATCCCGAACACTAAGTATTGAGTGGGAATAACAGGCCAACACAAATTGACGTGAGAAAGCCTATTTTACAGCGTTTCTGGGGATATAAAATGAACAAAAAATAGTAAAAAGGGATTCATTCCCTGCCAAAAACCCTGCGAAGAATTTTCTTCGCAGGGTTTGTTTTTTGAAAGGCATTTATGAATGAATTTCGTTCCATGCCCTATATAAGCAATTTGCTAGAGCAGTTTATATAGGCAAAGGAGTGATTCAAATGAGCAAGATTGTAACTGTTCGTGTAAATGAACTATTTAGGAAAAAATATATCAGCAAAAGAACGAATCATCTGTTTAGCAGCGTGAAAGTGATTTCTCAACATTATATATACAAAGAAATCTAGTAGTATCTGGATATTTAGAAGGAAGTTTTATGGAATTAAAGCCCAATTTTTTGTAAAAAGTTACTGCTTCTAAGTCTGTTTCAGCAATAATTAGCTCTATATCAGGATATAAATTAATTATTTGTCGAATCATAAGAGTTGCGATCTTCCTCTTTTGAAACGAGGGTAATACAGAAATATGTAGTATCTCACAAAAATTTTTGGAAATCTTTACCCCTATTAGTCCATTATTTTCAGTAGTAGTAAAGAGGATAGAATTACTTTTATTATAAAGTTTAACTGCTTTTATTAGGTGAATGGTTGTTAATGAAAGTAATGGTATTAAAATAAGCAGGAAATATTTGGTATCAATTTTTTTAGCATAAACAATCTCCTTTTTATTATAAAGAACATATATAATGGAGAATGGTATATCAAAATAAACTAATAAATTAAAGATTATAACTATTTATAAAATTAATGTCTAAGAACGAATTTATATCGAATAGAAACTATACAAACAAACCACGGTATGAAATAATACTAAAAATCATGGTGAAAAAATGAGTGGGGTTCAGTACTATGAAGGCTTCGGCACATGTACAGGATGGCGTGGAATGGGCAGAAGATTTTGCATTAGGTCTGAGTACAAAAGCAATAAGAGATACAAATATTAAGTTAGCTAAAGAAATTGTATTTGGTAGTAATGCAAAGTCCTTAAAAAAATTGAAAAAAAGAGGATGGACTGAAGAAACGGTAAAAGAAACTGTTGGAAATACCTATAAAGTATAAATAAAGCTACTGGGAATCCATCATCTGTTTAGTATAATAAAGAAGGTTCATATGTCATTATTGATGATGTGACCAAAGAAGTTGTACAAGTGAGTGATCGTTTTGACTTAAACTGGGCTCCAGATTTAAACATAGTCGATCCATATATTCCTAAGAAAAACAAGAGGTGATATTCATGTCAGAGAGACTAGAAGAAATTATAAACAAGATTGAAAGTATGTCAAATAACTATAGAACTGAGAATTCTGTTTATATATCTAAAGAAAATGTACGGGAAATTATTGTTATAACACAACAAAAGCAAGAAGTATTGGACTTGTTAATCGTTCCATTTTTGATTGATGAGGCTACGGGACTAAAATATGAATTACATTATTATGAAATAGAATGCGAGAAGACTGAATTGGGAGATACTAGAATTATTGAATATAATGCGAAAAATGCTTTAGCTGAGGAAATAAAGTGCAATATAAAGCCTAAAACTATTATTAACCAAAAAGATTATAC
Source organism: Listeria costaricensis (assembly GCF_900183385.1). Taxonomy (GTDB): domain Bacteria; phylum Bacillota; class Bacilli; order Lactobacillales; family Listeriaceae; genus Listeria; species Listeria costaricensis. The sequence goes on along the minus strand of NZ_FXUT01000029.1, from coordinate 773 downwards.
TAGCTTTGTTACATTTTTAAATCACTATTTTGACAGTATGGAAAGCATGACTTTTACTGATGATAAAACTGCTAGTAAGATGCTACGAAATAAGAGTAATTTATATTATGAGGTTTACTAGTAAATTTATTTTCACTTTTATACAGTACTAAAATAAGAGGTGCTGAAATGGTAATCCTAGATAAAAATGAAATTGAAAAATTATTACAAGATTACTTTGTTGAAATTAAACATACAAATGGCACTTTGGTAGAGCTTTTAAAAAACTGTGCTAAGAAAGAAGGTTATGCAATTTCTGAAAAAGAAATTTTCTTTGAGGGTGATTTAGATGAATCTGATCAAGCCTAGCATGCTTTGAAGGATCACTCGTTAGTTTTATTAGATGTTTCAGCGCAAACATCAAGCGATGAGGAAGATAGTGAAGCATGTTTGGGTTTTGATGAATTGTACTTGTATTAAAAAAGAAGTTGAAAGAACAATTGAGCATGATATTAGTAGAAAAAGGAATTGTTTTTTTGTTAAATAAAGTAAGAGAAACATTGCTCGATGAGGAATGAAGATGAAAAGTAATGTTGTCAAAAAAGTAGTAAATGAATGGAATCCGATAAATTTATTTCCACTAGTACCAGAAAATGAGTATGAGGTTGAAATTGCTAGTATAGGTAAATTTATGGAAGAATCATCCAATATGACAGTAGCAAAATTGAGCAAAAGAATTAGAGAAACTTTTGTAGAAGCATTTGGAATTGACGTATATACGCAAACTAATGAAG
>NZ_FXUT01000039.1 GCF_900183385.1 Listeria costaricensis | reverse complement strand
TCAAATTGGGCATCATCTTTCGTCAGATCATCCGCGTTCGCTATTTCGACCGCATTCCCTGGTGTTAAAATCGTTTCTTGCCCATCTTTTTTGTAGACGAGCGCGTTGTCAAGTGTGTCGCCGTCTGTATTCTTCAGTGGCTCATCAATGCGCGCCGTCACACTCCAATGCGCATCTGCGGCACGCGTATCCTCAACGCCGAAGCTGTATAAGTCAGTTTCTTCCCGTTGGATGACTTTTTGACCGTCTTGCACAGCGCTTGTTTTAAATGTGATATCCGTTGGGGCTGTATTGAATTTTAACGTGTACGGGATGACATGGACGGTCACTGGTTTAGTTGTTTCATTTCCGAGATTGGGATCGCGAGCTTTGACCGTTACTTGATAGTCGCCCGGTTGGCTCATATTGACCACTGTGGCAAAGTCGCTGGATAATTCGTTGCCCGGATCAGTTGTGGCGCGGATATCCGTTAGAAAATCAGCCGCTGACTTGGTGGTACCTTGAACATAGGTGATTTCATCGTCGCTGGAAAGGCTAATTGACAGAACTTCATAAGGAATCGAAATGGTGCCTCCACATTCCCCGCTAGTAGATTTAAAATCATAACTAAGCGTTCCAGTCCCTACTAAATTAGTCCATGTAATCGTATTAGTCGCTGCATTATAGGCACCCCCGTTACTCGGTGTAATATTCATTTTATTACCAAATTCATCTTTAATATTTTCGTCCACCGGGATGGTAAATGTATTAGTTGTGAGAATTTGTTCAGGCAAAGTACGGGTTTGTTTTAATCCATGAAAGAATGCTGGAATATTAGTATCAGAAACAGAGCTAAAATCAAGTAAATGATTAGTATAGCAATACAGATCTTTCAAATTGGGATT
>NZ_FXUT01000017.1 GCF_900183385.1 Listeria costaricensis | reverse complement strand
TATTCAACACCGTGAATAAGCTCCTGTGCGTCATAATTGACTTTGCTAGCTTAAAAACTAGTTATTGATTTGGAAATGATTCTTCATTTCCTGCCTTATGAATTAATGGTGAAACATAATGTCTCATCGCTTTTTCATCTTCGTTTTGTTCAGTTTTCAAAGGTCATAGTCGCTTACTGCAACTCATTTATAATACCATTATTAAGAGTTACAGTCAAGCGTTTTTTAAACTTTTTTTCAAAAGTTTAAAATTACTTAACACGCTCTTTATGAGAGCTTTTATATTATATAACTTTATTTGAAAAGATGCAAGGAAAATAATCAACTTCCCTCTTCTAATTCTTTTCCTAATTGCGAAATAAATCTTTGCATAAATTGATGCCGTGATTCTGCCAATTTTTTGCCGGTTACTGTATTCATTTTATCCTTTAATCGAAATAGCTTATCATCAAAATGTTGAATGACTGAATCTGTCTCTTGACGATCGAACAAAGCCTTTCCTTTCGAAGAGCCATATATAAAAGTTCGAACGACACCAACTGCCCCTATTGCATCAAGACGGTCGGCATCTTGGACAATTTGTTCTTCCAAAGTGATGGCCTTTATTGGGTTGTTACCATTTCGGTAGGATACAGCTTCTGTTAGCCGCAGGATTTCTTCTACTTTTTCAATTGCTAAACCTTCTTTTTTTAGCCACTCTCTCATTTTTGTTTTTGCGGTTTGTTGATTTTGTGTTAACTTAGCATCTGCATAATCATGTAGCCAAGCCCCTAATTGAATCGTAAATAAGTCGCCGCCTTCTTCTTTACTGATTTTTTTACTTAGTGCCACTACACGTTTTAAATGATCAAACGCATGGCCAGTCTGGTCACTTTTAAAATGCTCTTCCATCCAACACGCTGCTTTTTGAAGTACTTGTTCCTCTGATAACATATTTTTTCTCTCCTTTATATTTCTTTTTTTCTGATAATTATGTAAAATGAAAGAAACTTCATATGAAAGTAGGTCGAATCCGTGTTTGAATTTTCACAGGTTTCTTATGAACGTAAAAATGCAACGATCTTATCAAATATCAACTGGAAAGTAAACACCGGGGAACATTGGGCATTGTTAGGACTCAATGGCTCCGGAAAAACCACTCTCCTTCAACTTTTAAATGGATATATTTGGCCTTCAAAAGGACGGATTTCCGTTCTAGGTGAGACTTTCGGACAGACAGCTTTACCAGAATTACCTAAATCAATCGGCTGGGTCAGTAAAGCGCTGGAACAGCAATTAAAAAATAGTGATACGAGTGAAAAAATTGTTCTCAGCGGAAAATATGCCAGTATCGGTCTCTACATTTCGCCTACATCTGACGAATGGAATCTGGCTAAACAAGTACTGACAGAGGCTGGTGGTAAGAATCTTATTGGTAAGTCTTATCAAATCTTGTCTCAAGGAGAAAGGCAAATCGTCTTAATTGCACGAGCATTGATGGCAAAACCCCGCATTTTGATTTTGGATGAACCTTGTAATGGACTTGATCTATTTGCTCGAGAATCATTATTGTATAAAATTGAACAGCTTGCCCAAAAAGAAGAGGCCCCTTCCATCATTTTTGTCGCACACCACTCAGAAGAGATATCCCCCAGCTTCAAAAAAACCCTGCTCCTCCGAAACGGACGAATTTTTGCCTAGGGAGCAACCAAAAGTCTGTTAACTGAGCAGACTTTAGCCGATTTTTATGAAAAACCTGTAAAAATTGTGCATCTTTCGAGTGACCGAATCGCTCTTTATCCTGCTGAAAATATGATATAGTAGGTTTATCTTATTTGTCGGAGGCTTGAATATATGATTACTTATCAAAGTTCGATTGCCAAGGCGATTGATCACTCTCTGCTGGATGCACAGACAATTTTGCTATTTGGTTCTTTTGTTTATCCGCTCGATGGTCAGCCAACTGATATACGCGGGCTGTGGATTGCTACACGGGATGAATTGATTTTATTTAGCGAAAGTACAGAGTTGCTGCTTGAAAAAAGGTTTTCTTATAGGCAGATTCGTGCTATTTCACAAAAGGCTAATTTACTGGCCATGACGAAGCAAGTAAAATTAACACTTGAAGACGGAGCGGTGTTTCAATTAATCGTTGAAAATGGACAAGCTAAAGAATTTGTTGCGGAAATAAATGCGCGACTTTCTGACGTTTAGATACAAAAAAGAGGCGGAGCGATTCCGCCTCTTTTAATTTTGACTGGTTCAGGCGCGTGCTTCAAATCCTTTTACAACTTCAATAAGTACTTTTGTCGCCATTTCCATACTTTCTACTGCTACATATTCAAATTTACCATGCATATTTTCTCCACCGGCAAAAATGTTTGGTGTTGGCAATCCCATAAAGGATAATTGGGAACCATCTGTACCGCCACGAATTGGTTTAATGTCTGGTTCAATATCAAGGGATTTCATTGCTTCATAGGCGATATCGACAATTTCTTTTACTGGCTCAATTTTTTCACGCATATTATAATACTGATCATTTAGTTCTAAGCGAATGCGTTCTTCACCAAATTGTGCTTGTAAGTCCTTCGTGATTTCTTCTACTTTTTTCTTTCTTGTTTCAAAGGCATCACGGTCAAAGTCACGAATGATATAGTAGGATTTTGCTGCTTCTACGTCGCCTTCTAAGGATAACAGATGATAGAAACCTTCGTAACCCTCTGTAAATTCAGGTGCTTCTTCTTTAGGCAGCTTATCATTGAAGGCCATTGCCATTTTGATTGCACTGACCATTTTTCCTTTAGCTGTTCCTGGATGAACATTGTTTCCTTTGAAATATAATTTGGCAGCTGCCGCATTAAAGCTTTCATATTCAAGCTCGCCTACTGGTCCGCCGTCCATTGTATATGCATAATCAGCGCCAAAAGCTTTGACATCAAATTTTGCTGGGCCGCGGCCGATTTCTTCATCTGGTGTAAATGCAACACGGATTTTGCCATGTTTGATTTCAGGATGCTGAATCAGGTAGTTCATGGCTACCATGATTTCTGTGATACCAGATTTATCATCTGCGCCTAGAAGTGTCGTTCCGTCCGTTGTAATCAACGTTTGACCTTTATACCCGCTAAGTTCTGGGAATTGTTCAGGTGACAAGACGATATCCAATTCTTTGTTTAAAATAATCTCTTTGCCGTCATAGTTCTCATGGATTTGTGGTTTTACATTTTTACCAGTCAAGTCTGTCGCTGTATCTAAATGAGCTAGAAAACCAATTACCGGTACAGTCTTTTCAGTATTCGCTGGTAAAGTAGCCATTACATAACCGTTTTCATCTACAGTCACGTCGTCCATGCCGATTTCTTTTAATTCATTGACTAACAGCTTTCCTAGTTCTAGCTGACCTTCAGTTGTTGGGCAGGTCGTGCTGTCTTCGTTTGATTGCGTTTCTACTTGAACGTATGTAGTGAAGCGCTTGATTAGTTCTTCTCTCATCTTGTAACACTCCTTTTAATCTTTCTCTCCCTTATTATAGTCCCCTTTTTTCAAAAAAACCATTGTTAATCCTGCCACTTATCAAGAAGTTTTTGAATGGTCGTGATGTTTCTTGCTGTGTATGGCTGTTGTAGCTTTGTTTTTAAAAGCGGCTGAAGATTGACTTGATGGGTAGCTTTTGTATGGTACTTAACGAAAACCACTTCATCCATCAGCGTCAGAACAGCCTGATTACTTTCAGTGGTTTCGGTAGCGAGATGCTCATTCGTAAGTAGCAGCATAACGGTTTCCTTTTCTGCATTATAATCTTTGTAGGGATTCTTTGAGACAAGCTCGGCAAAATGGTCGAATGGATATATGATTAAATCTAGATTTAATCGAAACGCTTCAAATAAGATTGGTTTTAAACGACTGAGGGCATCGGGTGTTGAAGCCGTCAGACAAAGATTGCCTGTCTGCAAATACGTCTCTACTTGCTGATAACCGTTATTTGTGAGCACCGTTTTAAGTTCTGCCATTGATAGCTTGTTTCTGCCGCCAACATTGATTGCACGTAAGAAAATAATGTATTTCATTTCGTCACCTCGATCGAGTTAGTATTAGGTGGTGCTTTCTTTAAGGTATAATAATATCATTCTATCAAATTGAAAGGGTGAAGAGAATGAAACTTATTTCTTGGAATGTGAACGGACTTCGAGCTGCTGTTAAAAAGGGCTTTATTGATTATTTTGATGCAGCTGATGCAGATATTTTTTGCTTGCAGGAGACAAAACTGCAGGAAGGACAAATTGACTTGCCGACAGATGGTTATTATGCTTACTGGAATTATGCGGTCAAAAAAGGCTATTCTGGAACAGCAGTCTTTACAAAAAAAGAGCCGCTCCATGTTCAATATGGGCTGGACATGCCTGAACATGATCAAGAAGGACGGGTCATTACACTAGAATTCGATGATTTCTATCTGGTTACGGTGTATACGCCAAACTCACAAAGCGAATTAAAACGACTTCCTTACCGGATGACGTGGGAAGAGGCTTTTCTTGTACATTTAAAAGCGCTGGATCAACAGAAGCCTGTCATTGTTTGTGGCGACTTGAATGTAGCGCATCAGGAGATTGATTTGAAAAACCCGCGCACCAATCGTAAAAATGCTGGCTTTACAGACGAGGAACGTGGGAAATTCACTGAGTGGCTTGCAGCTGGTTTTACAGATAGTTTTCGTTATTTTTATCCGACTCTTGAAGAGGCCTATTCCTGGTGGTCATATCGTGGCAATGCTCGGGCGCGAAATACAGGATGGCGGATCGACTATTTTGTTGTCTCAAATCGGTTGGAGCCTAAGCTTGAAGCGGCTAAAATCCATGCTGATGTGCTGGGATCGGATCATTGTCCAGTTGAGCTCACGATTAACCTTTAATTTATTATTCGCCTTTTATTTAGAAAATCCTTCCTATCAGGCGAAAATTTTCCCATAAAAAAAACCGCTTTTCCTGATTACCAGAAAAGGCGGTTTTTGCAGTTTTATTTAGCTAGTTCTTTTTTTGCTACATCTGCAAGTGTTGTGAAAGCAGCTGCATCATTGACAGCTAGATCTGCAAGCATTTTACGGTTAATGTCAATTCCTGCAAGTTTCAAGCCGTGCATCAATTTGCTGTAAGAAAGATCGTTCAAACGAGCTGCTGCGTTGATACGTGCAATCCAAAGTTTACGGAAATCACGTTTTTTCTGACGACGATCTCTGTAAGCATATTGGTAAGATTTCATTACCGCTTGGTTTGCTACTTTAAATAATGTATGTTTAGAGCCATAATATCCTTTGGCTAATTTGATGACCTTTTTCCGACGTTTGCGAGTTACTGTTCCGCCTTTTACGCGTGGCATAATGTCAACCTCCTAGAATTTTTCCATTTAGTATTTTTGATTATTTCATTTTAGCGACCATTTGGCGGATACGTTTGAAATCGCCGGCCGATACCATTGCAGATTTACGCAATTTACGTTTTTGTTTCTGTGATTTGTTTGCAAACATATGGCTTGTGTAGCCGTGTCTACGTTTTAATTTACCAGATCCTGTTCTTTTGAAACGTTTAGCGGAACCGCGGTGGGTTTTCATTTTTGGCATGAATGTTTCCTCCTCAAAACTTTACTTTTCTTGAAGTGGTGCAAGGACTAGGAACATAGAACGTCCGTCCATTTTTGGTCTTTGTTCAATCGTGCTTAAGTCTTTGCACTCAGAAGCAAAGCGGTCGAGCACCTTCTGACCGATATCTTTATGGGTAATAGCACGTCCTTTAAAGCGAATCGAACATTTGACTTTATCGCCTTTTTCAAGAAACTTGCGTGCATTACGTAGCTTCGTGTTAAAATCGTGTTCGTCAATCGTTGGACTGAGTCGAACTTCTTTCATCACGATGACTTTTTGGTTTTTGCGGGCTTCTTTTTCTTTTTTCTGTTGTTCGAAGCGGTATTTACCGTAGTCCATGATACGGGCTACTGGCGGTTTTGCATTCGGAGCAACAAGCACTAGATCAAGATTAGCCTTTTCAGCAATACCTAAGGCGTCAAATTTACTTTTCACACCTAATTGTTCACCGTGTTGATCGATCAATCTTACTTCACGTGCACGAATCCCATCGTTTACCAACATGTCTTTGCTAATGGTGAGCCACCTCCATCAATTTTTGGCTAACAAGAGAAAAGCAACTCTTTTACCGGTTAAGGCAAAAAAATACGGGCTGCACATGGCAACCCGCACATTCAAAATCACATCTTCATGCGATACATTTCGAATTTTTGGCCTGAAAACAATTCGTTAACGAGGCGAGAAGCGGGCTGCTCCTTCTTTCTTGTTTAATAACCTTTATTACTATAGCATAAGTTTTTTCGGGTGTCAAATTGAAATTCTGTGATTCACATAGAAAAAGGATACCCGAGACCGAGTACCCTTTGTCCAGTAGAATTAACGAATTTCTTTGATACGAGCTGCTTTACCGCGAAGATTACGCAGGTAGTAAAGTTTCGCACGACGAACTTTACCGCGACGAATCACTTCAAGTTTAGCAATACGTGGAGTATGTACTGGGAAAGTACGTTCCACACCTACACCGTAAGAAATTTTACGAACAGTGAAAGTTTCGCTGATTCCTGCTCCGCGACGTTTGATAACAACGCCTTCGAAAAGCTGGATACGTTCACGTGTACCTTCGACTACTTTCGCATGTACGCGCACTGTATCACCTGGGCGGAAGCTTGGGATATCAGATTTTAATTGATCTTTTGTGATTTCTTCAATTAATTTATTCATCTTGTTCTCTCCTTCCAACAAACACTCATGCGCGAGTCTTGCTGCGCAGCGGAATATCGTTATCAGGCTGGATTTGTCCAGCCACTAATATAGATTACCACAATGCCGTTTTGGTGTAAAGTTTTTTTCTTGATTCTTTTTAAAGGGATATTTTGAAGGGAATCGGGTATCATATAGGCGTAAAGGAGGCGACTTCATGAAAATCGTTCGGCAGCAAAAACTTTGGCAGCTGACTACTTTTCCGCTCTTTTTCCCTATCAATGCCTATCTAATCCCGGAAGATGATCGTTTGACTCTGATCGATACGGGGATTGGGCGCTCGGGTAAAGGGATCGTGGAGGAAATCAAAAAAACGGGTGCGAATTTGACACATATCATTTTGACGCATGGTCATAGTGATCACGTTGGCGGTTTGAAAGAGATTCTTCTGGCGTTTCCAGATGCAGAGGTGGCCATTTCCAAACGGGAAGTCAAACTTTTTAAGCAGAAAGACTTGTTCGCTTTTGAAGCACAGCAGCCTGTTAGGGGCAGCTTTCCTAAAATGGGGCTACCAGTCAGACCTGACCGCTTGTTAAAAGACGGCGACATGATTGGTTCATTGATTGTGATTGAAACGCCGGGTCATACGCCGGGATCGATCTCGCTGTATGATGAACGCAACGGACATCTGTTTGTCGGGGATCTGCTCCAGACTCGAGGCGGGCTGACGATTTGTGGGGTACCGAATTGGCGTTTTCCGTTTCCAAAGATGGGCTCATGGGATCTCGAAACATCGATTGCTTCTGTCCAAAAGATCCTTTCCTATCAGCCTACACTGCTTGCTACTGGACATGGACGGCTGCTCGACAATCCGGAAACGGCTTTGCTGGATGCGCTCGATCAGGCCCGCAGCATGCAAAAAAATCGATGAAAACCTTTTAACTGGTTTTCATCGATTTTTTTAGAAGCGTGTAATTTTAATATTGACGGCCGTTCCGTATGCCAGCTGGTACACACGATTTTCAATAAATTGTTCGGTGAAATGGCAGTGGATCAGGCCGTTTCCCCCGGCGTCGAGTGCTTTTTTCTGCAATTCTTGAAGCAGATTTTCAAAGCCATTTGTGGAAAGTATGGTTTCATCTTCGCTTTCAATTTTAGGTCGGACACTTTTGGCGAAAACAACAGTCAAGACATCATGATTGACATTGATGGGCCCAGTTGAAACCTGCACATCCTGCCATTTTTGACCGATCCGCTTCTGATTATTCTTTTCTGCTAAATATTCCTCGCGGTCACGATCGCGCACTTCCTTCTCTTCATTATTGGAACCAAAAATAGCCATTTTTCACACATCCTTTTCATCTGTGGACTGGACGAATACGGGTTCAAAATAAAGCTCGCCGATTCGGTTAGCCCCTTCATATAGATACCCTTTTCTTGCTTCTGTAAGCGGCGTATAATCCAGACGGTCGCGATAAAGGCAGGTCAATTCGACTTGGAATTCCGCCTCAAAGACGGGCGTTTCTTCGCTGAAAAGCTGGATGCCATAAAGCGTTTCATCTTCAAATAATTTTAGATGTGGCCGGTAGCTGCCTGTTGTCAGATCAGGTAACGACTTTCTGCCGCCTGTTTGTTCGGGATAAAGGATGCAGGTCGCCGGAATTATTCCCGGGTTAATGCTTTCAAGAAAAAGCTTTGCTGCTACCTCTTCCTGCTTGTTTTTCGGCTGGTTTTGAAGAGCCGTTGGTATCAAATACCGCATCTCCTGAAATGTGTAGTAATAATAGCTGCCAAATTCGGCCTCACTGATTTCATCGTCTTCCCAAAACTGCTCCTGCTCTGCGGCCGTACTGTTTTCTGGTAAGAGCCGAGTTTCTGCAAGGAGTTTTTCAGGCGCGGACAGATAGGCAATGTCCCACATGCGGGTATGGCAGTAAATGATTTCAGCAAAAACGGAGAACAACTGGTAAATTTGTTCCCGATTTTGCCAGTTGTCAAACTGCCGAACGAGCGCCTGCACGGTCCACGGGGTCGCCTGCCAGAAAGTTTCCTGATGCTCAATCAGTTCGGCAATTCTTTTGAGGCTGTCAGCATTCGCCTGTTTTAACAAGTCGGGGATTTCTTCGGCTGTTCCGTAACTTGAAATGAGTCTATTCCAGGGGATCATCATGGGCGCCCTCCTTCTGCCAGTCGCTAATGAGGGCACGGTCTTTCTCGGTAAGCGGATAGCTTTCCAAAAGGTCTGGCCGTCGCTGGAAAGTCCGTTTGAGCGATTCCTCGTGGCGCCATTCGGCAATTTTGGCATGATTTCCGCTTAGGAGAACGTCTGGAACTTTCATGCCGCGAAACTCGCTGGGACGCGTATAATGCGGATGCTCCAAAAGTCCGGTGGAAAATGAGTCGGTGACAGCGGATTCCTGATTGCCGAGTGCACCGGGCAAAAGGCGGATCACACTGTCCATCATCGCCATGGCACCAATTTCACCGCCTGTCAAAATGTAGTCCCCGATTGAGACTTCATCGGTCACAAGCGACGTGCGGATTCGTTCGTCATAGCCTTCGTAATGCCCACAGATGAAAATCAGCTGCTCTTCTTCGGCAAATTCTTCTGCCAGCGCCTGATTGAAAGGCCGTCCCGCCGGATCCATCAGAATGACACGCGGCTGTTTTTCGGCTTGCTTCACCGCCTCGACAGCATCAAAAAGCGGCTGTGCTTTAAGTAGCATCCCTGCCCCGCCGCCATAAGGATAGTCGTCGACAACTTGATGTTTGCCCTCTGCATAGGCTCGGAAATCGGTTACCTGAACCTGGACTAGCTCTTTTTCAATGGCTTTTTTTATGATGGATGAACCGGTTACCCCGCTGAACATGTCAGGAAACAGGGTCAAAATGTCGATTTGCATCAGTCCAGTAATCCCTCCACCAGTTCGATCACAACGCGGCTTTCCGCCGGATCGACTTCTTTGACAACGTCTTCTATGTATGGCAGATAGATTTCTTTGCCTTTTTCAGGTTTGACCACCCAGACATCATTGGCACCTGGGGAAAGAATTTCAGTGATTTTACCGATAAGCGTGCCATCTGTCGTGTAGACCGCGCAACCAATAATTTCATGATAGTAAAAGGCATTTTCTTCCAGCTCGCCCAGTTCGGATTCTTTGACTTTGAGCAGGCCTTCTTTCATATTTTCGACTTGGTTGATATTGGTAAAGCCTTCAAATGTCAGCAAATCAAAATTTTTATGTTTGCGGTGACTTTTGATGATTAGTTCTTCGGGGGTTGTCGCCTCTTTCCGAAACAGATAGAGTTTACTTCCTTTTTGATAGCGCTCTTCTGCAAAATCCGTTCGGGAAATAACGCGCACTTCTCCCATCAAGCCATGTGTATTCACTATTTTTCCAACATTAAACATTTTTTCCATAAGTCACCTCTAGCGTATCTCGATTATCGTACCGTCTCTTACAACGATCGTTTTTTGAAAAAGGGATTCATCCCATGCATCACCAACATTTATTTCGATTAATGTCTCGATGTCTCGTTCCTTGATTTCACTGCCAAGCGGAAGTGTCTCCAGCTGTTCGATTTGAAAGTCGACCAGTTTGATTTTTTCATGGCGCAGGTCGATTTCACGATCAAAATAGGCACCGACCTGCTCAGATTGAAATTTATTTTTTCGTTCGACTTTCTTTTTTTCAAAGTGGAGCTGGTCACTCTCTTGTTCTAGCAGCCGTTTTTGTTTGGCGTAGTAGATCAGCAGTTCTTCTTTGCTGCGCTCCGTTAACACTTGTTTGACAGTTGCTTTTTGAATGATCTTCATGCTTTCACCCGCTTCCTTTGAAACACTTTTTCGCATTACTTTTATTGTAGCAGTAATTGCAAAGCTTTCCAAAGGTTATCTGCCGTTAGCGGTCAAAAACCCATGCGTAACTGATTGAAAGCACCTCGCGAAGATAGCCTTTAAATGAGTAGGACTTGGCAGGAACTCCGGTCGCCTGGATGCCTTCTTGTTCAGCGAGAAAAAGGGCGCGATAAAGATGATAATTGCTTGTGACGATGACGGTATTCCCGAGTGTATATTTTTCTTTCGAGAAACGCAGGTTTTCTTCGGTCCGGGTCGACTTAGACTCTGTTTTGATTTTGTTTTCCGGGACGCCTTTTTTTACCAAGTATTGTTTCATCACATCAGCCTCTGCTGCATATTCATTTTCCCCTTGCCCGCCGCTTGTAATGATGATCGTATCGGGGTGGCTCTGGTGATAACGATAGGCAGCATCCAGTCGAGCTTTTAGCGTTTTGCTTGGTTTTGGCGCGTGTTTATCTACTTTTGCGCCAAGCACTAGGATGGTATCGGGCTCGGTTGTTGCTGGTTGCTTGGCTCCGTAAACCATAAAGCCAGCTACGATGAGTACATAGATGCAAAAAATCGTCACAAGGGCAATACCAATTATCAGCACTTTCTTCATCTCTTTTCTTTCCCTCCATGAAATCAGTCTTTTTTTCATTATAGAGGGATTATTTTAAGCTTTTTCAAGGAGATTTTTAAGAAAAGCTTTGTTTTTAAAAGACAGTGTGTATAAAACACGCTGTCGGGTTATTCTTTATGTTTTTTCGCTTCTTCTACTAGCAAGGCAAACAAAGCTTCACTTTCTTTATCTTGACTGTACATCAGTTCAGGATGCCATTGTACGCCTAAAATCCACGGCTCCATATTCGGTGTTTCAACGGCCTCAATCATGCCGTCCTTACTTCTGGCTGTGACTTGAAGCGGATCTGCCAGCTCTCGTAAAAATTGATGATGCAGGCTGTTGACTAATTTTTTCGTTCCGGAAATAGTGGCAAGCTGGCTATCCGGCTGAATATCAATCGTATGGGAGCCTAGCTGTTCATCTACACGCTGCAAATGCTGGACTAGCGGTGTCTCAACCTCTGATATATCTTGATAAAGGGTGCCTCCAAGTGCGACGTTGAGGATCTGCATGCCTCGGCAAATTGCGAAAATCGGCTTGTTATGGGCAATCGCTGCCCGAATCAGGCTGACTTCAAATTCTTCTCTCGGCGGGGAATACACACCGATTGCCGGACTGGGCTCCTGTGCATAAAAATGTGGCGAGATGTCCTGACCGCCAGTCAGAAGAAGCCCGTCGACAAGACTTAAGAACTGCTCTGCACTTGCTGGATTATCAATCGGGATGACAAGCGGCAAGCCGCCTACTTGTTGAATCGCGTCTATATAGCGCTGCTGCGTATAGGTGACACGATGTCCGTAAAATACGTCGACTCCTTTTACAAGTCGATTTCCTGAAATTCCAATCACTGGCTTCATTTGCAACTCCTCCATTCATTTTTTATTTTACAACAGAACGCGCGAGAAAGCTGTTTACCTGATTGCGCCAAACAAAAAACCCGTCTTTTTGGACGAGTTCTTTGTCTTATTCTATAATTTCAAGCCGAACTTTCTTTTCGCTTTTGGTCGTGCTTGCATAAACAAGTGTGCGAATGGCTTTCGCGATCCGACCTTGTTTGCCGATCACACGTCCCATATCGGCCTTATTGACGAATAATTTGTAGAAATAAGTGGAATCTGTTTCATCAAGTTTGATGGTTACATCTTCCGGGTGGTCAACAAGTGGTTTCACGATGGCGAGAATCAAATCCTCCATACGCGGAAGCCTCCTTATTTGCCTAATTTTTGGTTATGGAATTTTTCCATGATGCCTTCGTTAGCAAGAAGATTACGAACTGTATCAGAAGGTTTTGCACCGTTCTGCATCCATTTCAGTACAGCTTCTTCATTGATTTTAACTTCAGCTGGATTAAGTAGTGGGTTGTACGTACCTACAGTTTCGATCGAACGGCCGTCACGCGGGAAGCGGGAATCAGCAACAACGATACGATAGAAAGGTTTTTTATTAGAACCCATACGTTTTAAACGAATTTTAACTGCCATTTTGTTATTACACCTCCATAAAGTCTTACACAAGTATATATATTACCAGTAAAGGATTTGTTTGTAAAGTGTTTTTTCTTTACAGAGCAAATTTTTATCGTTCAGCGTTTTTTGATCTGGCAATTTGCGCTGTATGATGAATCTTTTCTCAAAAAAAGCCGCTCCCCCCATTGACCGGCTTTTTTGGAAGCGGCCCAAGGAGGAGCAAGCTTTTTAGCTGTTTGTCGTTAGAAAGGCATTTTGAAATTCCCGAATGGGTTGCGGCCTTTTTTCTTTTTGCCTCCGCCCATGCCGCCAGACATTTGCTTCATCATTTTTTTCATTTCATTGAATTGTTTCAAAAGGCGGTTGACTTCTTGGATTGGTCGGCCGCTGCCTCGTGCAATCCGTTTCCGTCTGCTGGCATTGATGATGTCCGGGTTGTCCTTTTCAGTCTTGGTCATGGATTTGATAATCGCCTCAATGTGGCCTAACTGCTTATCGTCGACTTGCAGGTTATCGAGGCCTTTCATTTTTCCAGCGCCGGGCAGCATTTTGAGCAGCTCGTCAAGCGGGCCCATTTGTTTGACCTGCTGCAATTGTTCTAGGAAATCATCCAAGGTCATGGAATTTTCTTTGATTTTCTTTTCCATTTCGAGCATTTTTTCTTGGTCAACGTCGACTTGAGCTTTTTCGATGAGAGAAAGCACATCGCCCATTCCTAGAATACGGGAGGCCATTCGGTCGGGGTGGAAGGCTTCAAGGGCTTCCATTTTTTCGCCCATCCCGACAAATTTGATTGGTTTTCCAGTAACGGAACGAATCGACAATGCGGCCCCGCCACGTGTATCGCCATCTAGTTTGGTCAAGATGACACCGGTAATGCCGAGCTGTTCATTGAAACTTTCTGCGACATTGACAGCGTCCTGCCCGGTCATTGAATCGACCACGAGGAAGATTTCGGATGGATTTGATACGGCTTTGACTTCTTTTAGTTCGTCCATCAGCGTCTCGTCAATATGGAGACGTCCGGCGGTATCAATGATCACATAGTCGAGATGCTCTTCTTTGGCCTTTTCGATTGCTTGTTTGGCAATTTCGACTGGACTGATCTGGTCGCCCAGTGAAAAGACCGGCATGCTAAGCTGCTTGCCAAGTGTTTCGAGTTGCTTGATGGCAGCAGGACGGTAAATATCGGCTGCCACGAGAAGCGGCTTCCGGTTGTGTTTTTTACGAAGCAGATTGGCTAATTTCCCTGTGGTCGTGGTTTTACCGGCCCCTTGTAAACCTACCATCATGATGACTGTCGGCGGGCGATCGGCTACCGCGATTTTACTTTCTTCGCCACCCATCAGGTTGGTCAGTTCTTCCTGAACGATTTTGATGACTTGCTGCCCTGGTGTCAGACTCTTCATCACGTCTGCTCCGACAGCTCGTTCACTGACCGTTTTAATGAATGTCTTGACTACTTTAAAATTAACGTCGGCTTCCAGTAATGCCAGACGGACTTCGCGCATCATTTCTTTGACATCAGCTTCAGTGACTTTCCCTTTGCCACGAATTTTGTTCATGGTTTCCTGAAGTCTGCTTGATAATCCTTCAAAAGCCATTTTTTTACCTCCTAATCGGTTTTCCGAAGTGCTCCGAGAAGCGTTTCAATTTTTTCAGAATAGGCATTTTCCTCTTGAAGCAAGGCGGTGAGTTCATCAAATAGTTTTTCCCGCTCCAAATACATGGTGAGCATGCCTAGTTTTTCTTCATATTTTTCTAAACTTTCCTCTGTTCGCTTGATATTATCATAGACGGCTTGCCTGCTGACTTCAAATTCTTCGGCAATCTCGCCGAGGGAGAAATCATCTAAATAATAAAGCGCGATATACGCTTTTTGCTTTTCGGTCAAGAGTCCTTGGTAAAAATCAAACAACAGGTTCATTCGCGTCGTCTTTTCAAACAAACGAATCACCTCTCTTTATTTAGATTACGTGTAAATCCGTTCAATGTCAAACAAAGAAAAAGACAGCCCACAAATGGCAGGCTGTACCTTGTTGTCAGGCTTCTTCTTTTTCCGCATCGATCACATCTGCAAAAAGGCCGTATACATATTCAGTGGCATCAAACGGCTGCAGATCATCAATCTTTTCGCCAAGGCCAATAAATTTCACGGGGATGTGAAGCTCATTGCGAATCGCAATCACAATGCCGCCTTTTGCTGTTCCATCAAGCTTTGTCAAAACAATTCCGGTCACATCGGTTGCTTCTTTGAACTGTTTCGCTTGGACGAAGGCATTTTGACCGGTGGTGGCATCAAGAACGAGCAGCACTTCATGTGGGGCATCTGGCACTTCGCGCGTGATGACTCGTTTGACTTTTTCGAGCTCGTTCATCAGGTTGACTTTGTTTTGCAGACGTCCAGCGGTATCGCAAAGTAAAATATCCGCTTGCTTGGCTTTGGCCGACTGAACGGCGTCAAACATGACGGCTGCTGGATCGCCGCCTTCTGCATGCTTGATGACGTCCACACCGTTACGTTCGCCCCAAACTTCCAGCTGATCAATGGCACCTGCGCGGAAAGTATCGCCCGCTGCCAGCATGACTTTCTTGCCTTGAGACTTGTAAAGATGGGCTAATTTGCCGATTGTTGTTGTTTTGCCGACACCATTGACACCAACAAATAGAATGACTGTTAGGCCGTTTTCTTGAATGTTCATCGCGGGCTCACTGTCTCTTTCCCCTTGGTAAATATCCACGAGTTTTTCGACAATGACTTGTTCTACTTCTTTGGGTTCACTGATATTCCGCAGTTTGACTTCTTGCTTTAATTGATCGATCAGTTCCATGACTGTTTCAAAACCGACATCGGCACCAATCAAAACTTCTTCTAGTTCTTCAAAAAAATCCTCGTCTACTTTGCGGTAACGTGCCATCATTTCATTCATTTTACCGGAAAAATTATTGCGTGTTTTAGATAGGCCGTCTTTGAATTTTTCGGTAACGGAATCTGTTTGATGCGTTAATTTTTCTTTTATTTTTTTAAAAAAGGTCATGATCGCCTCTCCTTTATTTGATAAGTTCTGCGGTTTCTTCCAGTCTGACGGATACCAGTTTGGAAACACCGGACTCCTGCATGGTCACGCCGTAGAGCACATCGGCTTCTTCCATCGTGCCTTTGCGGTGCGTGATCACGATGAATTGGGTTTGTGATTCAAATTGTTTCAGATAACGGCTGAACCGGACGACATTCGCTTCATCAAGTGCTGCTTCGACTTCATCCAGAATACAGAACGGCACTGGTCTGACGCGGATAATTGAAAACAATAGGGCGATTGCGGTGAGTGCCCGTTCCCCGCCGGAGCGTAGGGATAGGTTTTGCAATTTTTTCCCAGGTGGCTGAACTAAAATATCGATCCCGGTCGTTAAAAGGTCATCCGGGTTGATCAGCATCAGCTCTGCTTTCCCACCGCCGAATAGTTCAGGGAAAACGATGGCAAATTCATGTTTGATTGCTTCAAAAGTTTCGCCAAAGCGTTTTTTCATTTCGTCATCCATCTCGTCCATCACTTTGAAGAGTGTTTCCTTCGCCGTCAGTAGGTCTTCTTTTTGACCCGTCAGGAATTGGAAGCGTTCGTCAATCCGTTCAAACTCTTCGATTGCGCCGATATTGACAACGCCTAGTTCTTCAATGGAGCGCTTGAACAGGCGGACTTTACTGCGTGTTTCTTCCAGATTAAGTCCATCAATCCGTTTGGCAGAAGCTTCTTCCGGCGTTAGTGTATAAGCTTCACTTAATCGCTCGGTACGATTTTTTAGGTCCACTTCACTTTTGCCGATTGCGATCTCAGCCGTATTTTTTTGTTCTAAATAGAAACTTGCTTGGTTGTTTTTTTGCGTTAATTCTTGTTCCAGTGTATCAATTTGGGCCGTCAGCTCACTACGTTTTTGACCGGCTTCTTCCAGTAAGCGTGTCGTTTCTTCTTTCGACTGGCGCATCTCTTCAATGTAGGCACTGGTCTCTTCTTCGCTTGTATGGACGGCGGTCAGATTGGTCGTAAGGGCCGTGATTTTTTCTTCGGTCGTTTCTTTTTGAAGATAATTTTCTTGTAAAACTTCGTCGACGCGCATCATTTCTTGTTTGGCTGTCTGAAGCTTTTCTTTTTGGATGAGAAGTTCTGTTTTTCGTTCTGCGAGGGCTTCTTCATCGGCTTTCAGCTTACTTTCAAGCGCTTTTGATTCCGTCGTCATGGCGGTAATTTCTTCGTCGGTTTTGGTGAGCAGCTCTTCTAGTTCGCTATTTTTTGTCTGCAAGGCAGCTTTTCGTTCTTCAAGCCGCGTGACTTCTTCAAGATGTTCTTCTTTTTCAAGGTCATATAGCGACAATTGCTTATTGACACGGTCGAGGGCTTCTTGTTCACGTGTCCGTTTGCCGATTAGCTCCTGCTCGCGGACGCGGAGTTCTTCGCCGACGACTCGCGCTTCTTCAAGTTCTGCTCGTTTCAGTGCAAGGCCTTCTTTGGCTTTTTTAACTTGAATTTCAAACTGGTTGGTTTGCTCATCTAATTGTGTCAATTCTTTTTTCAGTCGTTCCAGTTCTGCTTTACGGGTCATGATTGAGCTTTGTCCTTGTTTAGCGGCCCCACCTGTCATCGAACCGCCAGCATTGACGACATCGCCATCAAGTGTGACGACCCGGTAGCGGTAGCCTACTAGCTTCGCCAGACTGGTCGCCCCTTTTAAGTCCTTGGCAAGGATGGTCGTTCCGAGTACATTCATGACGACCGGCTCGATTGCTGCTGGAAAGGCGACAACTTCGCTGGCCATCGCGATGAAGGCCGGTTGATTTTGCAGCGTATTACGTGTCGCCGTCTGCATTACGCGTGGCTGGATGGTCGTAAGTGGCAAAAAGGTGGCCCGACCGGCACGTGCTTTTTTCAGGAATTCAATGGCTCGTCTGGCAGCTTGGTCATCTTCTGTCACAACATGCTGCGCAGAGGCACCTAGGGCAATCTCCATAGCCTTCTGATATTGTTCAGGTATTTGGATTAGCTCGATAAAGGCACCATGAATGCCGCCAATCTGGTCCTTCGCTTTCAACACTTCGCGGACACCTTGGAAAAAGCCGGCATAGTCATCGGCTAGTTCTTCCAGTGTGTCTTTGCGCGATTTGAGCTGCTGAACTTTCTCATAGTGTCGATAAAGATCGCGTTCTTCTTTTTCAAAGACCTGACTTTTCTTTTCGAGGATCGTTTTGGCCTCGCTGTAAATTTCACGTTGTTCTTCGAGTTGCTTCGTTAGCTCTTCCAAATGGTTTTCGGTCAGCTGGATGGTTTCGCTCAGGTCCTTGCGTTCATGGACGTATTGGCTGTTATCCTGCTCCAGTTTTGTCATGCGGTGCTGGTTTTGCGCGAGCTGGCGGTCGATATAGCCGAGGTCATTACTGACGGTTGTCTGTTCGTGACGCAGCTCGATATAGTCACTTTTTTTGTTTTCAATCGCTGCTTCGGATAGGTCTTCATAGCGAGCAAGCTTCTCAGTCAGTTCGTCAACGCTTTTCTTTGTGACAATCAGGTTTGCCTCTTTTTGCCGATAGTCGGTCTCGAGGCTCTTCTTCTGCTCGGATAAGTGGGCAATTTTTTCGTCAAGGATCTGCAAGGTTTCACGTAAGGCTTGTTCATTTTCATTGCCGTGCTTTTTCCGTTCCAGGACGAGGTTGCGTTCGCCTTCCAGCTGTTCGAGTCGTTCGGTTTCGCTTAGAAGCTTGTTGCGTAATAAATCGAGCTCAGCGTCTGTTTCTGTCAAAAGTCGTTTTTTCTCTGCGGTCTTGCTTTCAAGCGTGCTAACCTGTTCGCGGATAGCAATCAGCGCTGTCTGGTGCTCGCCAAATGTCCGGCGGTCGTCCTCGAGTTTTTCGTGGATCTGCTCGATTTCACTGGCAAGCAGGCTGACTTCAAACTTTTCCAGCTCTTCCTGTTGATAGAGATAATCCTTGGCGATGGAAGCCTGAATTTCAAGCGGCTCCAACTGATCTTCCAGTTCATATAAAATATCGCTGACACGATTGAGATTTTCTTCGGTTTCAAATAATTTATTCTCTGCCTGTTTCTTGCGATGCTTATATTTGAGTACCCCCGCTGCTTCTTCAAAAATAGAGCGGCGTTCTTCTGGCTTACTGTTTAGGATCTCATCAATCTTTCCTTGTGAAATGATGGAAAATGATTCTCGACCGAGGCCTGAATCCATAAATAGGTCGACGATATCTTTTAGTCGACAGCTTTGTTTATTGATGAGAAATTCACTGTCGCCATTTCGGTAGATCCGTCTTGTTACATAAACTTCTGTGTAATCAACTGGTAGGAAATGGTCCTCATTTTCTAGAACGAGGGACACTTCGGCAAAGTTGATGGGTTTTCTCGTGTCGCTTCCGGCAAAGATGACATCGCCCATTCGTCCACCGCGGAGACTTTTGGCGGATTGTTCGCCTAGTACCCAGCGAATCGCTTCGGTGATGTTACTCTTACCGCTGCCGTTTGGTCCTACAACTGCTGTCATGCCCGGCACAAAATCAATTGCAACTTTATCAGCAAAAGATTTGAAACCATTCATTTCGAGTCGTTTTAGTAGCAAGTCCGGCACCTCCTTTTCGTTCGGTTACTTGTGGAAAATATGTCGAACGGCATACTCAGCCGCGTTTTGTTCTGCTTGTTTTTTGGTTCGGCCGGCGCCTTTTCCGAGTACTTGGCCGTTTACGACGACTTGGGCTTCAAAGGCTTTGCTGTGCGCAGGGCCCGTTTCACCCAAAATATCGTACTGAATCAGCACATCTCGATCGCGCTGAACAATTTCTTGCAATTGTGTTTTATAATCCACTGTTTCTAAAAATGCGCCTGCATCGATTTTAGGAAAGACGACGCGTTTTAGGAAATGGATGACTTTTGGCAGTCCCTGATCCAGATAGAGAGCTCCAATAAACGATTCAAACACGTCGGCAAGGAGCGCTGGTCGGGTTCTGCCTCCCGCTTTTTCTTCCCCTTTTCCGAGACGGACGTATTTGGAGAAATGGACGGCATCGGCAAATTCCACTAGGGAAGGTTCGCAGACGATTGCTGCCCGCATTTTGGTCATTTGGCCTTCCGCCATGTCTGGATATTTATTGAAAAGATAGTCTGAAACGGTTAATTCTAAAACTGCGTCTCCGAGAAATTCGAGCCGCTCGTTGTCACGGACCTTTTCATGACGATGTTCATTCACATAAGAGGAATGTGTAAAGGCTGTTTTTAATAGTTCAAGATCTGAAAACGTATAGCCGACGCTTTCTTCTAGTTCTTCCCATTGATTCATTTTCCTTGCTCCTTTCAAGTTAAAAGGCTGACAAGTTCATTTTCTAAACAGCCCAGAGTCGAGATGCTTAGAAAATGAACTGTGCTTTTTTTGAGAAATGTTGAAAAAGAGGCTGTCTACCGCTTTGTTCAAAGTCTTTTGCAGACACTGCCGAACAAAGCGAACGGACACCCTCATTTATTCTTGTCACATTTTTATTAGGCATTTTCCTCTATGTACTTCACTGCATCACCAACTGTTGCGATTTCAGCAGCATCGTCATCAGAGATTTCAACACCAAACTCATCTTCAAGTTCCATTACAAGTTCAACGACGTCTAGAGAATCAGCACCTAGATCATCTTTGAAGGAAGCTTCCAAAGTTACTTTAGATTCTTCGACGCCTAAACGGTCAACGATGATTTTTGTAACTTTTTCTAATACTTCTGCCATTTTTACTTCACCTCCCTCCAAGTATTATATAGGATTATCGGTCCCGAGTAAACAAAAATTTAAATCATACTCATACCGCCGTCAACGGAGAGGGTTTGCCCCGTGATATAGCTTGCTGCATCA
This sequence comes from Listeria costaricensis, assembly GCF_900183385.1. GTDB lineage: Bacteria > Bacillota > Bacilli > Lactobacillales > Listeriaceae > Listeria > Listeria costaricensis. The sequence goes on along the minus strand of NZ_FXUT01000017.1, from coordinate 33,187 downwards.
CTTGCCAAAAAGGCCACGGCGTTCGCGATATCTTCTGTTTTTCCGTAGCTGCCGAGCGGAATTTGAGCGAGCATGGCTTCTTTGGTTGCTTCATCCAGTTGATCGGTCATTTCCGTTTGGATAAAGCCCGGTGCCACTGCATTGACGTTGATGCCGCGCGGTGCAAGTTCACGAGCAGTCGTTTTTGTCAGACCGATCATGCCTGCTTTACTGGCCACATAGTTTGCTTGTCCGGCATTGCCAATTAGGCCAACAACGGACGCCATATTGATAATTTTCCCAGCGCGCTGTTTCATCATCGTCCGTGAAACAGCTTTGGTGCACAGGAATGTTCCTTTTAAATTAATATTGATAACGTCATCCCACTCATCGACTTTCATGCGCATGAGAAGGTTGTCACGCGTGATTCCGGCATTGTTGACCAGAATGTCGATCCGGCCGAAGCGGTTCATGACTTCTTTGAAAAAAGCGGTCACATCTTCTTCGCTGGACACATCGGCTTTCATTGCTTCTGCTTCCACACCGATTTCTGATAAAAGATCGAGTGTTTCTTTAGCTGCATCGGCACGACCACCATAATTGAAGAAAATATTCGCGCCTTCTTTTGCCAATTTCAGCGCAATCTCACGACCAATGCCGCGTGAGCCACCTGTTACGACGGCTACTTTTCCTGTTAATGTCGCCATTTAGTTTTCCTCCTTTAGGGCTTCGATGACTGAGCCGATCGAAGCGGTATCACTTGCGGAAAGGATTGTCACATTGCGGTCGATTTTTTTAACGAGGCCGGACAATACTTTTCCTGCACCGATTTCAACAAATGTGTCGACCCCTTTTTCGATAAGTGCGTTCACGGTTTGTTCAAATCGAACTGGTGAATAGATTTGTTTGATTAGTTTTTCCGGCAAATCTGCGGCTTTTTCTGTGAAAGCGACATCGGCATTATTGACAATCGGCACCTCGCCATCTTGGAAAGTGATTTCATTCAGGACGTCCGCAAATTGTTCGGCTGCTGGACGCATTAATTCAGAATGGAAAGGACCGCTCACTGCAAGCGGTAGGATCCGTTTGACGCCTGCTTCTTTGAGTTTTTCTGTTGCCTGCTGGACGCCTTCTTTGGTGCCGGAAATGACGATTTGTCCTGGGCAGTTGTAGTTGGCGATTTGGACGGCTTCCCCATTGGCCGATACTTCTTCTGTGACCGCTGTGATTGTTTCTGCATCACTTCCAAGGACGGCCGACATGGCGCCCGCTCCATTTGGTACGGCGGCTTCCATCAACTGACCGCGACGGTGTACTAGATAGACGGCATCCTCTACACGCAAAAATCCGCCAGCCACTAAGGCGCTATATTCACCTAGGGAATGTCCTGCTACATAATCCGCTTGAATTCCGGCCGCTTCCAGTGCGCGCAAAATTGCCACACTTGTTGCGACAAGTGCCGGCTGTGCATTTTCAGATTTCGTCAATGTTTCGATTGGGCCTTCTGTAATCAGATTCGTGAGTGAAAAACCTAGGCGTTCGTCAGCTGCTTGATAGACGGCTGCTGCTTCTGGATAAGTTTCTTTGACATCTTGTCCCATTCCAACTTTTTGCGAACCCTGACCGGGGAATATAAAGGCTATTTTACTCATGAGTGCTTGTTCCTCCTAATTTTCCATTATCAATTTCATCTTTGATTGTGCCAACGACTTGTTTTTCAACCATGTCGCGTGCTTGGCGGATCGTCGTGAAAATCCCGAAAGCATTTGATGAACCGTGTGCTTTGATCACTGGTGCGCTAACGCCAAACAAGCAGGCACCGCCATATTCACTGTAATCCATTTTGCTTTTCAGTTCCATCAAGTCTTTTTTCAGGAAACTGGCCGCCAGTTTATTTTTAAAGCCGCTAAGAAGGCTCATTTTAAGCATGGAGAAAAAGGCTGCGCCGGTTCCTTCCAGACTCTTGAGCACCATATTGCCAGTAAAGCCGTCTGTGACCACCACATCGGCCACGTCCATCAGAAGGTCGCGCGATTCGATATTGCCGATAAAATGAAACGCATCTTGCTCCTTCATCAAATGGTAGGCTTTTTTCGTCAGCTCGTTCCCTTTGGTTTCTTCTGTGCCAATGTTAAGGAGAGCCACTCGTGGTTTTTCGATTTTTCGTACTTTTTCTGCATAGATCGAACCCATCAGCCCAAATTGTAGCAGGTGCTCGGGCTTGGCATCAGAATTGGCACCAAGATCCAGCATGACAAAGCCTTTACCGCTGATTGTTGGCAGCGTTGGAGCGAGTGCCGGACGGGCAATTCCCTTGATACGACCGACAACAAAAAGTCCTGTCGACATGAGCGCACCTGTATTGCCGGCTGAAATGCAAGCATCTGCCAAGCCGTCTTTTACGGCCTGTGCAGCGAGAACCATGGATGCCTGTTTTTTACGTTTGACCGCTCGGACTGGTTCGTCGTCGCTTTCGATTTTTTCATCTGTATGTATGATGTTGATTCTGGTTTCATCTGTGAGATATTCACGAATGGCACTTTCTTTACCGAAGAGCAGAAATTCAATATCTTTAAACTGGGCTGCTGCTTTCATCACACCTTCGACGATTTCTTTTGGTGCATGATCGCCGCCCATGGCATCAATCGCTATTTTCATTTTTGTCAGTCCTTTTTACTTTTTTCCGTGGCATGATACATCTCAAACTTTCCTTTTAAGACGATTTCATCACCGACATAACTTTTGATATCCACGACGGTGATGGCTCGTGTGTCCGTTTTTGGACGAACTTTTGCTTTGGCGACAACTCGTTCCCCTTCTCGAACTGAGCGAACAAAGCGGACAGTCGATTGGGTGGTCAGTGCCAGTTCATTTGGGATGACGGCTGTTGCAAGAGAATTCGCTTGGGCAAACAAATGGTGCCCTCGAGCGATCTTGTTGCGTTTAAAGACATGCTCCGGGCTGACATCAAATAACGAGATGGCACTTTTCCCTGGCTGAATGTCGATAATTTCTCCGATGACTTCATCAATTGGCAAACTTTTCACGGCGTCTGCATAGTTTTCGCTTGCCACATGCTTGATGCGTTCGCGAAGCTCAGGAATGGAGAGAGCCACCCGGTCTAGTCGAATCGTTTGGACACTAACGGCAAATTTCTCTGCGAGTTGTTCGTCTGTTGTAAAAGGATTTTCTTCAATTGCCGCTTGCAGCCTGATCTGACGTTCCTTTTTTGGATATTTTTTCATACCAATTCCCATCTTTCCGTTTAAAGTCGCTACTAGTACCAGCTACTAAATCTCAGCTAAAAAAAGAGCTGAGCCTCTTTATGTTGTGCTGATTCCTGTAACGTTTGCCTAAAGATTTTTCATGCTCGCTCTTTTTATGTTATAAAAAAATAAGGTTTGTTGCAAGTTTTTTCCTCTTGATCAGTCCAACTTCTGCTCGCTGAAAACGCCATTTTGTTCCAATAAATCACGCAGTTTGGCAAGTGATTCGTTTTCCAGCAGGTTGTCTTCAAAAATGAGGTGTGCAGCATCTTGGCGGGCCACTTCCAGCACGCGGTAGTCATGCACCATATCGGCTACTTTGAATTCTGGAATCCCGCTTTGTTTTTTGCCGAAAAAGTCTCCCGGGCCGCGCAGTTCAAGATCGCGTTCACTGAGCAGAAAACCGTCGCCGGTCTCTGTCATGATCGACATCCGTTCTTTTCCGACTTCTGTTTTAGGGTCGGCAATCAGAATACAGTAAGACTGATCACTTCCCCGGCCAACCCGCCCTCTCAACTGATGAAGCTGTGCCAGTCCAAAGCGGTCGGCATCATAGATCACCATCATGGTCGCATTGGGCACATTCACTCCAACCTCCACAACGGTTGTGGAAACGAGACAGTCGATTTCATGGCGGTTAAATGCGCGCATCAGTTCGTCTTTATCTTGCGGCAGCAGTTTGCCGTGCATGAGCCCTGGTGTAAATCGCCCTTGCCATTTTTGCAGCAGAATATTGTAAAAATCAACGGCATTTTGCACATCTAGTTTTTCACTTTCTTCGATGAGCGGACAGATGACATAAGCCTGATGCCCTTTTTCGATTTCTTTTTCTATAAAACGGATGACACGATCAAGCATGTCATGTTTCACCCAAAAGGTTTCAATTTCTTTTCGACCAGCGGGCATTTCATCAATGATCGAAACGTCCATTTCTCCAAAAGCGGTAATCGCCAGGGTCCGCGGGATTGGCGTGGCGGTCATAAAGAGGACATCCGGATAGTCGCCCTTTTCACGGAGGATCCGACGCTGTCCAACACCAAAGCGGTGCTGTTCATCTGTAATCACCAGGCCAAGCTTATGATAGATGACTTCATCCTGAATCAGGGCGTGCGTGCCGACAAGGACATCCACCTGTCCATCTTCAAGGAGTGCGAGGAGTTCACGGCGCCGCTTGCCTTTGACGGAACTCGTCAGGAGGCCAACTGTGATGCCAAATGGGCTGAGCAGTTCGACAAGAGAGTCTGCATGTTGTTCGGCTAGAATTTCGGTTGGTACCATGAGGGCACTCTGAAAGCCGCTTCTGGCTGCTGCAAACATGGCGATCGACGCCACAACGGTTTTACCTGAGCCAACGTCCCCTTGTAAGAGTCGGTTCATATGGAAGTGACTTTTCATATCCCCGCAGATTTCATTGACCACGCGCTTTTGAGCATCTGTAAGCGGAAACGGCAGCTTGTCAATATAAGCACGCAGCTCCTGCACATCGTAGTCGATTGAAATGCCACCGGATTTTTCGCGTTCGATTTTCCGGAAAAACTGCATTTTCAATTGGAAAAGCAAAAATTCCTCATAGACCATACGTCGTCTAGCTGCTTTCAGTTCCTGATCTTCTTTCGGGAAATGCAACATGCGGACGGCTTCTTTGCGGCTGACCAGCTGATATTTTTCCAGTAAGGTTTCCGGAATTACTTCTTCGATCGCATCTTGATAGGTTTCAAAAGCCTGCCGGACATATTTTTGCATCGTTTTATTACGCAGATTGCCTTTTAGTCGATAAACACCTTCCAGCGCTTCTTCATTTGACTTTTCACCTAGTTGAAATTTCGTGGCTGTAATTTGGGCACGATTCAGGTCCCATTTCCCGGAAATAGTCACCGTATCACCAATGTTCAATTTACTTTTTAGATAAGGCTGATTGAAAAAATCAATTTTCAAGATTTGACCAGCCGCTGAAAGACGGAACGACAGCTTTGACTTTTTGCGTCCGTAATAGGCAACGGTTGGTTCGGTAAGAGCTTCCCCTACCACCGTAATCCGTTCGCCTGTCTCTACTTCCGTTAAGTCTTTCAATCGATAATCTTCGTAGCGGTACGGGAAGTCCCACAATAAATCGTAGACGGTCTCGATCGAGAGTTCTTTCAGTGTCTTAGCCGTTTCCCCGCCAATACCTTTGATAGACGTGACGGGCAGTGTATTAAGATTCGTGTTCACTTGGATTCTCTGGCGCGAGCCCAAAGATTTTCGCTTGGATTGCTCTGCCTGTTGGGGTTGCGGCCAATCCTCCTTCTGCTGTTTCTCGCAGGCTGCTAGGCATTTGCAGCCCTACTCGGTACATGGCTTCAATGACTTCATCACACGGAATGCGGCTTTTGACACCGGCAAGCGCCATATCGGCTGAAATGATCGCCTGAGACGCCCCCAGTGCATTGCGTTTCACACAAGGAACTTCTACAAGGCCGGCCACTGGATCGCAGACGAGGCCTAGCATGTTCTTCATGGTCATCGCCATCGCATGGGCCGCTTGTTCGGGCGTTCCACCTGCTGCTTCTACAACGGCTGCTGAGGCCATCGCACTGGCTGAGCCGATTTCTGCTTGACAACCGCCAGCCGCCCCACTGATAAAGGCTTGATTGGCGACAACAAAACCGAATGCCCCTGCCGTAAATAAAAAGTCGATCATGGCTTCTTTGGATAAACCGAGCTGCTCTTTGACAGCAAAAAGCACACCTGGCACAACTCCCGCACTTCCTGCTGTCGGAGTGGCACAGATGATGCCCATCGCTGCATTCACTTCATTCGTTGCAATTGCTTTTGTGACGGCTTCGAGTAGGACTTCCCCTGACAGAAAACGCCCTTCTGCAATGTAGGCTTTCATTAAGGCTGCATCGCCACCGGTTAATCCAGTGGTCGACTGGACGCCTGCTTCACCTTTTAGAATGGCTTCTTCCATGACTTCCAGATTGCGGGCCATTACGCCGATAATTTCCTCGCGCGACGAACCGGAGACTTTCATTTCTCGTTCGATCATGATGTCCGAGATTTTTCTATTTTCACGTGTTGCTAGATCAACCAGTTCACTAACAGTACGAAACATGACGTTCACTCACTTTCTATTAAAAGCAGCAGCATCTTAAATTGTGATGCTGGCTGCCTGATAAACATCCGGGATCTGGCTGATTTCATCAAGAAGCGACTGCTCGACAGTCTGGTCAACCTCAATGACCATCAGCGCCTCATCCCCACGGACTTTTCTGGATACTTTCATTTGTCCGATATTGATTTTGTTGTCGGCAATAATTCGCGATACAGAAGCGATCATGCCGAAACGGTCACGGTGCAGAATAATCAAAGCTGGTGCCGTACCGGTAAATTCAAGTTCAAACTCGTTCAGACGGATGATTTCGACTTTTCCACCGCCAATCGAAGCGCCAATCAGCGTGGTCTGGGTCATGCCTTTTTTCAGCACGACTTTGACGGTATTCGGATGGGGTGCTTCTTCCTCTTCTTCGATAAATTGAATATGAATGCCCGCTTTTTGAGCAAGCTCAGGCGATTCTTTCATGCGCGGATCATCTGGTTCAAAGCCCAAAAGTCCGCCGATCAGCGCCACATCTGTTCCGTGTCCTTTGTAAGTTTTGGCGAAGGAACCATAAAGATGAATGTCCACCTGCGAAGGTACGTCATTGAATACGTCTCTGGCAATCTTGCCGATTTTGCTCGCACCTGCTGTATGGGAACTGGAAGGTCCGATCATCACCGGCCCGATGATATCAAAAACACTGCTATACTTCATTTCACTTCATCCTTTCTTCCTTACTGCCTAGCCGTCCTTATTCTACGGCAAAAATATACGGATAAACGGGTTGGTTGCCTTCATGAATCTCAAATTCAACATCTGGGAAATCTACTTCGATTTGTTCGGCCAAACTTTCAGCTGATTCTTGGGAAGCCCCTTCGCCAAAGATGATCGTGACGATTTCGCTATCTTCATCGAGCATTGTCTGCAAAGTATGGACTGCAGCCTGTTCGAGCGTTTTTTCCGCCACCTTAATTTTGCCTTCAATCATGCCGATATAGTCGTCTTTTTGGATGGTAACCCCTTCGACGGTCGTATCACGCACAGCGGTTGTAATCTGTGCACTTTCGACATCGCCGATTGCTGAAGACATTCCAGCTGTATTGGCGGCAAAATCGTGATCCGCCCGAAAAGCAAGCAGTGCCGTAAGTCCTTGTGGGATCGTCTTTGTCGGGTTGATCTGTACTTTTTCCTCCCCTAGAATCGCCGCAGCTTGTTCAGCCGCCATCAAAATATTCTTATTGTTCGGAAGCACGAAAACCTGTTTGGCATTGGCTTCTTTTATTGCACTTACGATATCTTCCGTGCTTGGATTCATCGTTTGACCGCCTGATAGGACAACGGTCGCACCCATACTCTTGAAAAGTTTTTCAAGTCCGGCACCAGCTGAAACTGTCACAATTCCGAATTCTGTTTCCGGTCCGACTGCTTCTTCTGGCTTGTTCACAATATTATCATGCTGTTCACGCATATTTTCTACTTTCATCTTGATCAGGCTGCCATATTGCTGACCGTAATTAAAAACGTCACCAGGATGTTCCGTATGCACATGGACTTTAGCCACTTCGTCATCTGCTACAACGAGAAGGGAATCGCCCATTTTGCTAAGATCATCACGGAAGACTTCTTCATCGAACGGTTTTAGTCCGGGCTTTGTTTCATTAATGCGTACCATGATTTCCGTACAATAGCCGAATGTGATATCTTCTGTCGACATGAAGTCTTGTACGTGACGGTGATGTTCCGCCTGAACGAGTTCATTCATGGATTTCATATAGTCCGGTAATTCCATTTCGCCAGTCAGCTCGCCGTAAAAGCCTTCATAAATAATGATCAGGCCTTGACCACCGCTATCAACAACGCCTACTTCTTTTAAAACCGGCAGCTGCTCGGGAGTTTTTTCAAGAGCGATCTTGCCTTGCTCAAGAACCGCACCCATGACACTTTCGATCGTTGCGTCTTCGTTTTTGGCGGCTTCAAGTCCAGCTTTGGCGGCTTCACGTGCAACCGTCAAAATTGTTCCTTCAACTGGCTTCATCACTGCTTGATAGGCCGTTTCAACGCCTTTTCTGAAAGCTTCAGCTAGTTCAGCTGGTGTTAGTGTTGCCTTACCGCTGACTGCTTTACTAAAGCCACGGAAAAGCTGTGAAAGGATGACACCTGAGTTGCCGCGTGCCCCCATCAAAAGGCCTTTCGCCAAATAGGCACTTACTTCGCCGACAGAACTCGCGTCAAAACTTGCCACTTCTTTGGCACCGCTTGTCATTGAAAGATTCATATTCGTTCCAGTGTCACCGTCCGGGACGGGGAAAACATTGAGGGAATCAACGAAATCAGCGTTTCTCGTTAAGTTCTCTGCTCCTTGTGTAATCATCGCTGCCCATTTTTCGCCATTTAACTGATAAGTTTCCAAGTCAAATAATCCTCCTTATGCTTCCTTCAGTACTTTGACACCTTGAACGTAGATATTGACCGTTTCAACGGAAAGTCCAAGTGTTTTTTCAAGTGTGTATTTGACACGTTCTTGCACGTTATGTGCGACTTCTGAAATTTTTGTTCCAAAGCTTACGATAATATACATATCAATGTGCAAGCCGTCTTCTTCTTGGCGGACAATCACACCTTTTGTAAAATTTTCGCGACGCAGGATATCGGTCAAGCCATCACGGATTTGATGCTGGCTCGCCATACCGACGATACCAAAATTTTCTTCGGCTGCCCCGCCTGCGATCGTTGCAATCACTTCATTGGTAATATCGACTTTGCCATGTTTTGTTTCTATTTCAAGTGACATATTGGTTCCTCCTTAGTACAATTCTGAGCCATTTTCACTATCGTTTCTCTCAGGTTGTTTTTAACCATTCCCTTTTATTTTACTATACTATCTAAAGGATGAAAAGTTTTTAATTGTCTCGCCTACTCCCGCCTTTATTATACTGTCAAGGAAAAATTCTTTGCAGGAATTTCGCTGATAGACTTGCAATAGCGTTCGAGGTATGATAAATTAATCTAGTGTATGAAATAAGAAATGGAACTTAAGGTTTAAGTTCTTTTCGAGAAAGCCTTGTAAGGAGGGGTTATAGATGGCAAAAGAATGTGTAATCACAGGTCGTAAATCACGTTCTGGTAACAAACGTTCCCACGCGATGAACTACAGCAAACGTACTTGGAAAGCTAACCTGCAAAAAGTGCGGATTCTTGTTAACGGTAAACCTAAAAGAGTTTGGGTTTCTACTCGCGCGCTTAAATCTGGTAAAGTTGAACGTGTTTAATTTAATCATAAGAAGCAAATGCAGCGATCATTTTGATTCGGTGCATTTTTTCTTTACAAAAAATCCCCCAAACAGCTTGGCATTCGTTTGCTGTTTGGGGGATTTTTGCATGTATACGCCATCCTAATCTCGACTTTCTGTATACAAGATCAGTCCACTTTTAAATGAAAAGAGGCCTTCCGTTTCTGTAAATTCATTGCTTGAAAGCGGTGAGCCGGCGGGATAGTCTGCCTCTTCCAGCGGATATTTAAAGCCACGCAGGGTGAGGCCGGTCACATCGGTCATCGTTGTAAAAGCGACATATTTCATTTCGGGGCGTTTTTGAACCTGATAAGTGCCCGGCTCGTACATGCGGATATAGTTATAACGGTCAATGATTTCAACAAGTGGGATGGCCTGCTTAAATCTTGGCTTCAAAAGCATCATCAAATTCACAAGCAGATGGTCGATTCGCCCGCCTGTAGCACCGAAAATCCGAATCTTGTCGGGAGCTTGTTTAAGCGCCCAGCCAAGGCCGATCTCGGTGTCGGTTTCGTCTTTTTCGGCGGGGAAAAGCTCGACGTCTGCTACCTTTTTCTTCAAATCCGCCAGTTCAGCCTTGGTGATTGAATCAAAGTCGCCCATCGCCTTGTCTGGTGTGATGCTTCGCTTTAAGAGCCTAATTGCCCCTCGGTCGACGCCTAGCCAGATGGCCGCTTCGTTTTGATAAGGTGTCAAGTCGGGCAGTTCGGTTTCCGGCCCGCCAACCATAATATGAATGACTATCATTTTTTTCACTCCTTAAAAAGACTTGGAAAAGTGCACGGCCAAGTCTTTCTGCCATCCGTTATTCGCCAATCACGTGACGCAGTTTGTCGATCGGTGTCGCCCGATTTTTACTGCCGTAAATATAGCTGCCGGCAACAAAAACGTCTGCACCTGCATCTAGGCAGAGCTTAGCGGTCTCATGATTGATGCCGCCGTCCACTTCGATTTCAATTTTCAAATCGCGTTCGTCCACGATTTTTCTGAAAGCGGCAATCTTTTCTGTCACTTCGGGGATGAAGGATTGCCCGCCGAAGCCTGGGTTGACGGTCATAAAGAGCACGAGATCCAGTTCAGAGAGCACATGTTGAATCGTGTCGATCGGTGTGGCTGGATTGAGCACCGCCCCTGCTTTCACATCGAATGAGCGGATATGTTGCAAGGTGCGGTGCAGATGTCTGCATGTTTCCACGTGAACGGAAATATAGTCGGCACCTGCTCGTGCAAATTGCGGAATGTAGGCATCTGGATCTTCAATCATCAGATGGACATCGATTGGCATCTTGGTGTTGGGCCGGATCGCCTTAACGGTGTCGGGGCCAAACGTAATATTTGGAACGAAATGTCCGTCCATGACGTCCACATGCAGATAATCGGCGCCAAGCTGTTCCACTTCCTTGATATCTCTGGCAAGATTCGCAAAGTCTGCGCTTAAAATCGATGGTGCAATTTTTCCCATTTTTAATACCTCGGCTTTCTATTTTTGATTTCTGTCAAAATTTGCAGGTAATGTTCATAACGGAATGATGCAATTTCGCCTTCCTGAACGGCTACTTTTACGGCACAGGAAGGTTCATTTTCGTGCAGACAGCCGCGGAATTTGCAGCCACTGCGCCGGTCTTCGATTTCTGGAAAGCTGAATTGGAGTTCTGCCGCTTCGATTGTGGTCCACTCGATGGAGCTGAAGCCCGGCGTGTCCGCAATGAAGCCCGCGCCAATTGGGAGCAGCTCGACGTGGCGGGTGGTGTGGCGGCCTCGTCCCAGCGCATCCGATATGGCGCCTGTTTCAAGTGATAGATTCGGATTGAGTTGATTGAGCAGGGTGGACTTGCCGACACCGCTTTGTCCGGCGATGACGGCTGTCTTTCCTTCAATCCGCTCGATCAGTGACTCTTTATCGACTTCCCTGCTGGTTAAAAAGACTTCATAGCCGATTGCCCGGTAAATGTCGACTAGTTGAAGAATATTTTCCGTTTCCGCTTCATCCGCCAGATCCATTTTGCTGATGCAGATCACTGGGCGGATATCCTCATGTTCGATGGCGACCAGGAAGCGATCGGCCAAATTGGTGGAAAAAGCTGGTTCGACTGCTGAAAAAACAAGGATGGCAATGTCGATATTGGCGACGGGCGGCCGCACTAAGGCATTTTCCCGCGGAAGGATCTCCATAATGTAACCGTCTGTTTCATTTTCAGCTTGAAAAACTACATCGTCACCAACAAGCGGTGTCAGCTTGCGTTTTCGAAAATTGCCGCGTGCCCGGCATTGGTAGACTTTCCCCTCATGGTAGCAGTAATAAAAGCCGCTTAGTGCTTTGATAATTTGACCTTCCAGAGCGCCTCTTCCTTTCTTTAATTCGGATAGGCGACGGTTCCTTCATCAATGACGGTATTATCGCGCATGATTTTATAGCCGCCTTCTGTGCCTTCCTCAATTTCAAATGTGATCGTTTCGGTGGTATCTTTACTAATATCCATTTCACGATAAGGAGATGTCATGCTGTGATTCTTATCTTGAATATAGATTTTGATATGATTCGTGGTTGTTTGACTGCTGTCATCCGGTTTTTGATACGGAATGTCGAACGTCTTTTTAACACTTTTTACTTCTTTTTCTTTCGGCCCGCTCGAAATCACCACATTCACGGTACTGCCTGGGCTAACTTCCGTGCCGGCAGCTGGTGATTGGCGAATGACTTGGCCTTTTTCAACGGTATCTGAGTTTTCTTCGGTCTTATTGATGACGAGCCCTGTACTGCTGGAGTAATCTTCTAATGCTCGTTCATTATAACCGCTCAGATCTTTGACGGTGACGGGTTCTGTTCCTTTGCTGACGGTCAATGTCACAACGGTATCTTTGGCGACGACCTCATCTCCAGCACCAGGATCTTGTGAAATGATCATACCTTCTGAAACGGTACTGCTGTAACTTTCTTCTTTTTTGACAGATTTAAAGCCCTGATCTTTGAGCGTGGCAGCCGTCTCATCATAACTGCGACCGGTGTAGTCGTCCATTTTGATCATTTTGGAGCCGATGCTGATGTAAAGATTGACTTTGGAGCCTTTTTCTTTCATTTCACCGGCTTCTGGATTACTTTTGATCACTTTTCCTTCTGCCACTGTATCGCTGTTGGTCTCGATCGTTTTACCGATGTTGAAGCCTTCTTTTTGTAGAATGCTGAGTGCTTGCGATTCTGTTTTGCCTGTCACATCAGGCACTTTGATTTCATCAGGTGATTTGCCTAATAGCCATAGTCCAATGATGAGCGCGGCAAAGAGTAAAATCACGATGGAGACGATCCAAATGACTTTCTTTTTCTTGCTTTTTTTCTTCTTTTTAGGGTCATTATTCTTGTTTTCCTCCACCGCTTCTTCTGCTACCACACTAGTTTCCGGCACCATGGTTTCATCTAAATTGCGCAAGGTATTTTTAGAATTGATGACGGGGATCGTTTTTGTATCGCCATCGTCCCCATTCAGTTCATATTTGGGTTCATTCAGTCGTTCTGGATTTAGGCAGGTTTTGAGGTCTGCTTCCATTTCATCAGCTGATTGATAGCGCTGAAAGGGATCCTTCGCTGTGGCTCGAATAATAATATTTTCCAAACTTTGTGGGATATTGGGATTTTGCGCACGCACGGATGGAATTTCCGCTTGCAGATGTTTAATGGCAATCGATACGGCCGATTCACCGTCATGGGGAACGCTGCCGCTCAAAAGTTCATAAAAAACAATTCCCAGCGAATAAATATCGGATTTCTGTGTGGCCATACCGCCGCGCGCTTGTTCCGGTGATAAATAGTGAACCGATCCAAGCAGGGAGTTTGTTTGGGTAATTGACGTTTCAGATAGTGCCATTGCAATCCCAAAATCTGTAATTTTCACGATACCTTCATGATCGATCAGAATGTTCTGCGGCTTGACGTCCCGGTGAATAATGTGATGCTGATGGGCCGCAGAAATCGCCGAGACGATCTGGCTCATAATATCCACTGCTTTGTCAAACGGGATCGGATGATTTTCTTGGATATATTGTTTTAAGTCCATGCCTTCTACATATTCCATGACGATATAGTGCAGGTCATTTTCTTCGCCAATATCATAAATGCTGACGATATTCGGGTGAACGAGGCTGGTTGCTGACTGCGCCTCACGCTGGAAACGGCGGATCAGATTGCTTTCATCAGCCAGATCGATGCGTAAAATTTTGACGGCAACATCGCGATCTAAAATCATGTCGCGCGCCAGAAAAACATTTGCCATGCCTCCGCCGCCGATTGGACTAATAATTTTATAACGACCGCTTAGCCGCTTACCAATCATCATGCTTCATTCCCCCTCTTGTTTCCAATACTTCTTTCCAGCAGGAGTACGGTAATATTATCTTCGCCGCCGTATGCATTGGCTTTACTTATAAAGGCATCTGCTTTTTCGGCAAGCGTTCGTTTACTATTTAAAATAGCCCGCATTTCTTCTTCTGGCACCATGTTGGTCAAGCCGTCTGAACAAAGCAGCAGCTGATCCCCCGTACTAAATGAAAGTGTGAAGGTATCGCTCTCCACCTTGCCCTCCACGCCTAGCGCCCGAAGCAAAATGTTTTTTCGTGGGTGGTTTTGGGCCGCTTCTTTAGAAATCTCCCCCTTGCGTAAAAGTTCATTGACAAGTGAGTGATCTTCTGTGATTTGCAGCAGTTCGCCATTTTTGAGTAGGTATCCGCGACTGTCGCCCACATTGGCCACTACGACCTGACTACGTGTGAAAACGGCTGTGACAAGTGTCGTGCCCATTCCTTTTAAATCCTGAGCATTCTCAGTGGCATATTCGACCATTTGGCGATTGACTCTTTGAATGTTTTCTTTCAACCAATTTTCGATATCTTCCGTAAGTAAAAAGGCTTCGGTTTCCTGCCACGCTTCGCTTAAAAGGCGGACGGCCATTTCAGAAGCGACATCTCCGGCTCTATGACCACCCATGCCATCTGCTACGATTACGATCGGGTCGCCGGTCTTATTTTCAAATACGCCGCCATTATCTTCATTATGATGTCTGATTCGACCTCGGTCTGTTCGGAATTCTGCATGCATCGGGTACATCTCTCCATTTCTTAACTGCGTTTTTGGAAACTCGCGACAAAAAATCCGTCGCTATCTATGTCCGTCGGTAAAAGTTCCAGATAACCATTTTTTTGCAGATGCGCGATTTTCTCAGGGAGCGCCACATCAATTAATTCAAAGGATGGGTGGGCCGCTAGAAAGGCTTCTGCCACTTGGCGATTTTCCTCTTGATCGATCGTGCATGTGCTATATACTAATATACCATTATCTTTTACAAGTTGGCTAACATCAGCTAAAATCGCAAGTTGGATATCATGCAAGCGGTGAATATCCTCTGCCGTTTTTTGATATTTAATATCCGGCTTGCGGCGCAGGACGCCAAATCCAGTACACGGGGCATCGACAAGGACGCGATCAAAACTGGCAGGCTCAAAATGGCGGCTGGCCGTTCTTGCATCTATTTCTTTCGTTTGGACGTTCCGCAGGCCGATTCGCTTGACGGCTTGACGGATTAGCTTGGTTTTATGGGCGTGGATGTCGAGTGCTGTTACCTGGCCGGTATTTCGCATTTTTTCGGCAATATGGGTCGTTTTTCCGCCGGGCGCTGCACAGGCATCCAGAACCTGCAAGCCTTCTTCCAGTCGGAGTGCATGAGCAACAAGCATCGAGCTTTCGTCTTGAATGCTGATAAGGCCGTCTTTAAAAAGAGGCGTTTCTGCAATCGTACCGTGGTCGACTAGGAGGGCTTCTTCAATATAGGCAGAGGGTGTGGTCTCAATACCCGCTTCTGCCAGTTCCTTTTGGACGGCTTCACGACTGGTGCGCCACTTGTTGACGCGGATACTTTGATGCGGCGGTGTGAGAAAAGCTTCCCCAATGGCGGCTGCTTTTTCAGGACCATATTGATGGATCCAGCGCTCTGCCAGCCACTCTGGAAGGCTCGCCTGGATGGCCAGACGTTTGACCGGGTCTTGGATCGTGCTGAATGCCGGCAGTCCTTTCCGTTCGATATTGCGGAGGACGCCGTTGACAAATTTCGTGATTCCTTGGTGCCCTCTTGTTTTCGTGATTTCTCCTGCTTCATGTAAGATCGCATGGGCGGGAATTTTATCTAAGTAGACCATTTGATAGACGGACAGGCGTAAAAGATTGCGCACCCAGTCTTCTGGTTCCTTTTTCAAAAATGGCGACAGGTAAAAATCAAGCGTCAACTTGCGCTGGATCGTACCATAAACCAGCTCGGTCAGGAGGGCTTTGTCAACAGGCTTGATATTTTGGCCTTTTAAGACTTCATTAATAAGCAAATGGCTGTAGGAGCCGTTTTTTTCGATTTTCTGGATCGATTCAAGTGCTAATTCACGCACAGTTTTCATTTAATCACCAAACCTTGTTTTTTCATTTAGAGTGCGTCCTGCTCCTTGCATAAAGCTTGCAGTGGGCATTTTGGGCTTTCCGGCCGGTTGTACCTCGAGCAGCTCGACAACTTTTCCATCTCCTGCTGTAATGCCTAGTCGATTTTTTCCAAGTGGATAAAAACTTCCGGCAGGATCTGCGCTCGTTTCTTCTGTGAGTTTTGCCTGCCAAATTTTAAACGGCTTTTCGGTCAAAGTTGTATAGGCAACAGGCCACGGGCTCAGGCCACGAACCTGATTGAATACTTCACGGGCGGTTTTGTTCCAGTCGATTTTCTCCTGTTCTCGGCTGATATTGCGGGCAAAGGTCACCTTTTCAGCATCTTGCGGAACGGCTTCCAGATGGCCGGCAAAAAGTTCAGGCAGAGTATCCATCAAGAGTTCTGCCCCAAGCTGGCTTAGTTTATCAAACATGGTGCCAGTGTCATCTTGATCTGTAATCGGTATTTTTCTTTGGGCAAGCATATCGCCGGCATCCAGTTGCTTGACCATATACATGATTGTCACACCGGTTTCCGGCTGTCCGTCAAGCACGGCATAATGCACGGGTGCGCCGCCGCGATATGCTGGCAGTAGCGATGCATGAACATTAATTGAGCCAAATCGCGGTGCTTCTAATAATGAAACGGGCAAAATTTGACCATAGGCAGCGGTTACGAGCAGGTCCATGTCTAACTCGACTAGTTCTGCCAGTTCTGCTGAATCGCGAAGTTTCTCCGGCTGGTAGACGTTTAATCCTAGTTCAAGTGCTTTCTTTTTTACTGGTGGCGGGGTTAAAACGCGTTTTCTGCCAACGGGGCGATCTGGCTGGGTGACGACGCCGATGACCTGATAGTCTTTCGCCAGGCGTTCTAAAATCGGAACGGAAAATTCGGGTGTGCCCATAAATAGAATTTTTTTCATGTGTTCTCCTTCTTACATCAGCACATAGGGCTGCACGTCGATCGAGATCGTGAGTCCTTTTTGCTGGTCTTTTTGATAGTGTTCCAAAATGCTTTTTAATTCGGCCTGCAGTTCAGGCTCGACTTTATATTTGATCATGCATTGGTAGCGGTATTTATTCTTGATCCGGCTGATCGTGCTGGGTACGGGGCCGAGTATCAGCGCATTTTGATGCAGCTTGGAACGCAGATAGTCGGCAATTTGTCGAATCGTTCGGATGACGGTCATTTCATCTTCATGACTGACCCCGATCAGCGTCAAATAGTAAAACGGTGGATATTGATAGCGATAACGCATCTGCATTTCATGTTCATAAAAGCCCAGATAGTCATGCTTTTTGGCGTACTGAATGCTGTAGTGCTCGGGTGTATAGCTTTGCACAATGACTTCCCCGGTGAGTTCGTGTCGTCCAGCTCGTCCGCTGACCTGAGTGAGTAGCTGGAAGGTCCGCTCGGCTGAACGGAAGTCTGGCAAAAATAGCATTGTATCGGCATTTAAAACACCAACTAGCGTGATGTCCGGAAAATCCAGTCCTTTGGCAATCATTTGTGTCCCGAGCAAAATGTCGGCTTCATGATTAGCAAAACGTTGCAGGAGCTTCTCATGGGCTCCTTTTGTCCGGGTCGTGTCGACATCCATGCGAATAATTCGTGCTTCTGGTAGCAGCTTGGTCAGGCTCTCCTCGACTTTTTGCGTACCGGTGCCGAAATAGCGGATATGCTCGCTTTCGCAGGATGGGCAGTGATTCGGAACGGCTTCCTCGTGACCGCAATAATGGCACTTCATCTTGTGAGTCGCCTGATGGTAGGTCAGAGAAATATCACAGTTGGGGCACTCGACGACATAGCCGCAGTCACGGCACATCACAAAGGACGCATAGCCGCGTTTATTGAGCAGAAGGACGGTTTGCTCGCCTTTTGCCAGCCGGTCTTTCATTTTTTCGAGCAGGATGCGTGAAAACTCGGTCCTGTTCTGCTGTCTGAGTTCATCGCGCATATCGACAACGTGGACTTCGGGCAGGTCTTGCTGATTGACTCGATCGGGCAGTGAAAGCAGTGTATAGACATTTTTTTTGGCGCGGGCAAAGGATTCCATGGAGGGGGTCGCGCTGCCCAGAACAACGGGGATATTCGCACGGGCCGCACGCCAGATGGCTACGTCACGTGCATGATACCGCGGATTGTCTTCTTGTTTATAGGTGGCCTCGTGCTCCTCGTCAATGATGATCATGCCTAAATTTTCAAAAGGAGCGAAAACGGCTGAACGGGCACCGACGACCACATGGGCTTCTTTTTTCTCAATTCGGCGCCATTCGTCATACTTTTCACCGGAGGACAAGGCACTATGCAGCACGGCCACTTCATCGCCAAAACGGCTTTTGAAGCGATTCACCATTTGTGGGGTCAGGGAGATTTCCGGTACGAGTACGATCGCTTCCTGCCCCTTCTTTAAGACGTGTTCGATGGTTTGCAGGTAGATTTCAGTTTTCCCGCTGCCCGTCACCCCATGAAGCAGAAAGGTCTCAGCTCGGTTTTGTTCGACCGCCTCGATGATTTGGTCACAAGCTTGTTTCTGCCCGTCAAGAAGCGGCAGTGCGGTCGTTTTTTCAAAAACCCGTCCTTGATAGGGATCGCGTGCCACTTCCTGATCGACAATTTTCAAAATGCCGACTTGGGCAAGTTTTTTGATTGGTTCAGTCGTGACTCCCGCTCTTTCCTGCAGGGCTTTTTGGGTGATTTTGGTTTCGCCTGTCTGCATAAAATAACGTAAAACTTTTTGCTGTGCTTTGGCGCTTTTAGGCAAATCGAGCAGGGCCTCTTCCAGTTGGACTGGATCCTTTTTCAAATGAACGTAGCGAGCTTTCTTTTTGGTAATCTTATTTTTCACCTGGTAAATGACTTCTGCTTGACCGTTTTTCAGGTATTTTTGAATGACTTTGAGGAGTCCGTTTGCTTCGGCTTTTTTCCAGTCGAGTGTTTCATAGCCTTCAAAAAGCGCTTCAAGCTCTGCGTCCTCTTCGTCTAGGCGGACAAAATATTTTTCATATTTGGCGCGGAGAAGTGCCGGCAGCATGGCCTGATAGGCTGAAACCTTGAACGATAGCGTTTCTTTTGCCAGCCAGTCACCCAGCGCTAAAAGTTCGGTACTTAGGACGGGCAAAAGATCCATAACTTCACGAATTGGCTTTAGTTTATGATTGTCGGGGGTCACTTTGGTTTGAATGACAAATCCCTGAACGGTGCGCGGTCCAAATGGCACGATCACGCGCATGCCGGCTGTTACGACGTCGGTCAACTCTTCTGGAATCAGATAGTCGAACGGTCGGTCCACTTGCATGGCCGGGACATCGACGATCACTTCTGCGACATTAACCATTGTGCTTGGCTTCCAGTACGCGGCTGATTTCCGTCGTGATTCGTGCGGCCACGTCGCGTTTATCCAAAAGTGGTAGAGCGATTTCTTGGTCATCTGCGAAATAGAAGGTGACGATATTGGTATCAACGCCAAAGCCTGCCCCTTGCTCTGCGACATTATTGGCAACGATGAGATCGGCGTGTTTTTTGTGCAGTTTGGCGCGGGCATTTTCGGCCACATTTTGCGTTTCCGCGGCAAAGCCGACAACCACTTGATCAGGACGTTTGGTTTCTCCGACAGAAAGCAGGATATCTTTGGTTCGTTTCAGTTGAATGGTCAGATCGCCGGGCTGTTTTTTGATTTTATGCGCGTGCACTTCGACAGGTGTATAGTCGGCGACGGCTGCTGCCATAACAAAGGCATCCTGCTGCTCTTTGACACTTGTCACGGCTTGATACATCTCTTCGGCTGAGTCGACATAGACGGCTTTCATATTAGGCGGGACGGGTAGTTCACGCGTGGTGGTCACAAGGGTCACGTCGGCACCTTTTAGCATGGCTTGTTCGGCAATCTGAAAACCCATCTTACCGCTCGAACGGTTGGTAAAATAGCGGACTGGGTCTAGTTTTTCACGTGTACCGCCTGCTGTGATGAGCACTTTTTTGCCGGCAAGTTCCGTCTGATCTTCTCTAAAAAATTCTTCGATTCGTGCGGCGATTTTCTCTGGTTCTTCCAAGCGACCTCGACCTACATAGCCGCAAGCCAGATAGCCTTCGTCCGGTTCGATAAAACGGATGCCGTCTTGATATAGCCGCTCAATGTTGCGGACGACTGCCGGATGGCTGATCATATGAACATTCATGGCTGGCGCTACCCAGACAGGCGCTTCTGTTGCAAGCAATGTGGTCGTAACCATATCATCTGCTATTCCGTTCGCCATTTTGCCGATCAGGTTGGCCGTTGCAGGGGCTACGATGACGAGGTCTGCCCAGTCGGCTAGATTAATATGTGCAACAACTTTCGACTCTTTTTCATCAAAAGTATCTGTATAAACATCATTTCGGGAAAGGACTTGAAAAGAAAGCGGCGGAACAAACTGCGTGGCGTGCTCAGTCATCATGACTTTGACATTTGCGCCTTTTTGTGTGAGTTTACTGGTCAGTGCGACCGCTTTATAAACGGCGATCCCGCCTGAGACGGCCAGTAAAATATTTTTTCCTTGCATGTTTTTCACCTCAATCACTTTTGTTGGAGCGGTTTGCGTAAAAATGGATACAGGCTCCGCGTGCATCTGTTTTTATTATACAATAGAACGGCTTTGGAATTCATGCTTTCGGTATAAAAAAACTCTGCTTAAAGCTGGTTTCCCGCTTTAAACAGAGCTTCTTTGCGCTCAAAGTCAGCTTATTTTTCAATGACAAGTTTGCCGGCATAGATTTCTTCTAGTGCCTTCCCAACATACTTGTGCGATTCATAGCTTGGAAGTGTTCCTTTTGAATCCGTCGCTTGCATGTTGCGAGCACGTCCTGCTGCCACTGTTACCAGTGAATATTTTGAATCGATTTTTAGTAATAGGTTGTCAATTGATGGATATAACATCATTTTAATCCCTCCAGCATTTTTTGGTAGCGATGTACGACTCGCTCCGTTTTTAAATGTTCTGTTTCTATAATTCCTTTGATTTTGCGGACTGCCTCAGGTACCAAGTCATTGACGACGGCATAATCATAGCTTGTCATCAGTTCGATTTCCTTGCGGGCGGTTTCCATCCGCTCATTCACGACTTCCATTGATTCTGTTCCACGCCCGATAATCCGATTTTTCAGCTCGGAAAGATCTGGCGGTGTCAGGAAAATAAAAACTCCTTCCGGCATCCGTTCCTTCACTTGGAGAGCGCCCTGCACTTCGATTTCAAGAAAAACATCAATGCCTTGAGCGAGCTTTTCTTCCACGTATTCTAGCGGCGTACCGTAGTAGTTGCCGACATATTCCGCGTATTCGAGCATTTGACCCGCATGGATTGCGGTTTCAAATTCCTCGCGGCTGCGGAAATAATAATCGATTCCGTCTTGTTCGCCTTCCCGCGGGCTTCTTGTTGTCATCGAAATCGAATAATCAAAATTCGTTTCCGGATCGGCAAAAATGGCGCTTCGAACGGTTCCTTTCCCCACGCCTGAAGGGCCGGATAAAACGATCAACAGTCCTCGTTCTGACATTTATTTCCCTCATTTCTCTTATTCCACATTTTGTACTTGTTCGCGAATTTTTTCAAGTGTTGTCTTCATTTCGACCACTTTTTCAGTAATGGTGAGCATTTGGGCTTTTGAACCGATCGTGTTGACTTCACGGTTCATTTCTTGAATGAGAAAATCGAGTTTGCGACCGATGGGCTCCTCTTTCAGAAGGATGCTCTCAAATTGCTTGATATGACTTCCAAGCCGCTCAATTTCTTCGTTGATGTCCGCTTTTTCTAGTAAAAGCGCCAGTTCTGAAAAAAGTAGATGCTGATCAAACTCAGTTCCCGCAAGCTGTTCCAGTCGAGAACGCAACTTTTCTTCAAAATAAAGCCGATTTTTCGGGAGCTCTTCTTCCACCACTAGAAGCGCCTGCTGCAAGGTTGTGACATGCGTCTTAAAATGGAGGGCGAGTTCGTTCCCTTCTGTTTGCCGCATATCATCCAGCCGTTTCACTGCTTTCTCCAAGGCTTTCAGAAAAAGTGGCTCCAGTTCAGGACTGACTTCTTGTGCTTCTTTTACTTCCAAATAGGCAGCGTCCGTCAGAAAATCCTGCATGGTGGGCTCAGATTCAAAGGAATAACGTGCCTTGGCCTTTTTCAAAAAGCGATAATAATGATCGGCCAGATCCCAATCCACAACGAGCGATTGTTTGGCGATATGTGTGCCCTCTACAGAGAAAAAGCACTCGACCCGGCCGCGCCGAATCACGCTTGCGATCATTTTTTTCATGCTGCCTTCTAAAAAGTTAAACTGCCTTGGCATCCGAAATAGACATTCTAAGTAGCGATGATTGACGGCTTTCAGTTCGACGGTTACTTTAAAATCTGCCGTTTCCTGACTGGCACGTCCAAATCCGGTCATGCTTTTTACCATTACAAGACACCTCGAATCACGATTTCATCTAATCATTATAGCAAATCTTGGCTAAAAATACAGCCATTTTTATGAAAAAAGAAAAAAGAGGTTTGAGAGGAGCTGCCACATGCCGCTGGACAAACATGGTTTCCGGGCGCGGCAGGCATATCCTCAAGCCTCTTCATTCCTTTTCTTACATAAATACGGTTTCTTGTTCTTTTTTGCGGTACTGGAAGATGGCGATGCTGGCAAAAAGGACGGTGAAGCCGAGCAGCACGGCGATTGAGCTGAAAAGTTCTGCCAGTCCGCCGCCATTTTGCAAGATGCTGATGGCGTGCATCACCCAATATTGCGGCATAAAATGAGCCACCTTCTGCATGATGTCGGGCATGATTGCGATCGGAATCAGGGCGCCGGACAGAAGAGTCGACAGTGTGAAAATAATCATTTGCAGGGCGCTAATACTGCGTCTGCTTTTCGCCGCAAAGCCAAATGCCAGTGACAGGAAAATGGCCATCAGAGAAAACAGGCTCATGATGCTAAAAAGTGCCAGATAGGAAGTTCCCGGGTCAATCTGGAAGATGAATTTCATCGCGATCAGACAGACAAAAACTTCAAAAAGGACGACTAGATAGCCGAACAGGCTGCTACCGATCAAATACTGGTTGGCCGACAGTGGTGTGCTCATCAGACGCTGATAGGTCCGGTCTTCTTTTTCTTGTAAAATCAGTTCACCGACATTCCCGGCGGCATAAAGAAGCATCATGCATAGAAAGCCGAGGATTTGTGCGCTCATCATTTTGGCCAGGTCGGTTTTGTCATTCAAGCTGACATTTTCCACGGGAAGGGCTGCCGACAGATAGGATGCCTGATAGGTGGCGAATTGATCAGGGCCGCCAGCTGCTAGCAAAGCTTCCACCTGGGCGATTGTTGCCTGCAAGGTCATCTTCACCGTTTTGACCACATCTTCCCCCTGCATGGACTCGATTTGAAAATGGGCGGGGGTTCCTTCTTTCAGGCTTTGATTGCTGCCTTTTTGAAGAAGAATCAGGGCGTCGATCTGACTGCTCTCAAGCTGCTGCTTCCCTTTTTCCACTGAAACAGACTGGATGCCCTTTTCTTCCAGCATTGAAACAAGCGCTGTCGTATAGGTGCCGGCATCGTCATTAGCAACGCGAATCGAGGCGCCTGACGTATCTCCTTGCAGATCATAGGCGAAGAAGTAGATGAGAATGCTTAGAATCGGGAAAAAAAGTATCGTGATTAGTTTGAATTTATTGGAGCGCAGAGTGGTGAAATGATGGTGAAATAACCAGCCGATCTGTTTCATCTCAATACACTTCCTTTCGTCTGATCAAAATCAGTGAGATGCCGATAAAGAGGGCTGTAAAGATAAGGTTCCCTGCAAGTGCCAGTGCCGCATCTTGCCATTCGTTCTGATAAAGCAGATTGCGCACGCCGATATTCAACCAGCCGACCGGCGAAAAACGCGGCATGATCTCCCCGACCATTGGATAATAAGCGCCGCCAAGAAAACAAAATACTTGGACGAGCAGGTTTCCGGCGCCTAGAACGGCTGGATTATTATCCGAAACAATGTCCAGCAGTATCCCGAGGGCAACGGAGAAGAGTAGCAGGGATAAATAGATGCAGAAAATAAAGCCGGCATGTCTTCCCCAGTCGACATCAAAGAACAAACCGGAAAAAAGCATGAGAATGAGTAGGGCGCAGGTATTGACGCCCAGTGTCCCGAGGAAATTCCCGCCGAGCACGGTCATCTTGGAAACAGGGGCAATTTGCAGACGTGTATAGGTGTGTAGCGTTTTTTCGATTCGGAACGTATTGGCCCCGTTCATGACGCCGAACATCATTGCCATGGCGATCAAAGCAATCGCATAATATTGAAAAGAGGTGACCTGATTCCCGGAAGGCGGCTTGGCTGTCGTGATTTTTGCACTCTCCGAATAGGCTTTCTGTAGAGCCGGCTGGACTTGGGTCGGATCGACTTGAGCAATTCCTGCCGCCAGCTGGTATTGACTGGAAAAGGCTTGGATATAGTTGTCCAACACGGTTTTGGTCACTTTATCCGGCATGTTGGTGACCACTTGGATTTTTTGATCATCAATGATAATAAGGGCATCTTTTTTTCCGTGTGCCACTAAGTCTCGTCCCTCTTTTTCCTGATCAATCTTTGTAAAATGAATCAGCTCTCCATCTGCCTGTTTGGCAAAATTTTGAAAAGCCGCTGCACTTTCCTTGTCCGTTTGAAGGGTATAGGCGGCATCTACTTTTTCAAAGGTCATGTCATCATCAAAAGCATTTTGGAGCACGCTGCCCAGAACAAAAATGAGCGCAATTGGAAAAAGCAGCGAATAGATGAAAAATTGGCGGTCGCGCAGGCTCAGCTTGAATTCCTTCCATGCGATTTGAAATAGTTTCATAAAAGCCTCCTCCCTAATCCCGCAGCAAACGGCCGGTTAAATTCAAAAAGACTGTTTCGAGATTCAAGTTCTGCTGCTCCACTGTCAATATTTCAATGTCATGTGCAAGCAAATAGGCAAGCATGTCATTCAATTGATTGATTTCTGCTTTCGTGGTCAGCCGAATGGTATTTTCCTCCATCTGAACGGCCACTGTCCCGCGAATCGCCAGCAAGGCTTCTTTATCAACCTTTTCTGCATTAGCCACTGTGATGATGGTTTCCTTCACGTCTGTCACAAGGCCAATCAGCGCTTCTTTGCTGCCCTCAGCGATCACACGTCCCTGGTCAATGATGGCTATCTGATCACAGAGCTCCTCCACTTCTTCCATATAGTGGCTAGTGTAGATAATCGTTGCTCCTTCCTGATTCAGGCGACGAATAGAGGCTAAAATATAGTTGCGTGATTGCGGATCAATGCCGACAGTTGGTTCATCCATAATGATTAGCGACGGCTGGTGGGCAATCGCGCAGGCAATATTGAGCCTCCTTTTCATCCCGCCGGAAAAGGTTTTCGGGCGCAGTTTGGCCTTTTCTTCCAAGCCGACAAACTTCAATGCTTGCTGCACAGCCTGTTCAAGCGCCTCGCCGCGCAAGCCATATAGGCCGGCAAAAAAGCGCACATTTTCATAGGCGGATAAATCGGGATAAAGCGCAATCTCTTGTGGGACCAGCCCGATTCTTGCTTTATGGGCGGTATTCTGTCCGTTGCTTTCTTCTCCAAATAAGCGCACGGTACCGTCAGTTGGGCGCAAAAGTCCGCAAATAATACTGATTGCCGTACTTTTCCCCGCACCATTTGGGCCGAGCAGTCCAAAAATCTGACCGGACTCAATCGTTAAATCCAAATGATCTACAGCAATCGTCTGATCAAACTTTTTCACTAATTGACGAATTTCTACGATTTTCATTTTTCCCGCTCCTTTTTTAATTGATAGGTTCAGTATAATAAAAAAGCGAGGCTGCTCCCAGTGCAATTCCTCACTTTTTGACCGTGAAATTCTCATGTTTTATCGGGAAAATCATCACGATGGCAAAACCCGTTCGATGATTAAATGTCGTTTGCCCGCCGAGCGCTGCCGTTCGTTCTTCTATACCGATCAAGCCGAGACTCTTTTCAAGTTTCCGCACGCCAATGCCGTTATCCTTGATTTCAAAGCGGATGAATTGATTGAAAACTTCCAGCCCAATTTGGACGTTGGTCGCCTCGCTGTATTTGAGAATATTCGTTAATCCTTCCGTCAGATTTTGACTGATCACATACCAGATTTCCTGCGTGATGCGGCTTAGGTTCCCACTGATTTGAAGCATTGTCCGCTTACTTGCTTTTTGTTCAAATTCTTCCAGCTGAAATTTGAGCCGATCGAGCGCCAGACTTTCCTGCTCCGGCTTGGTCTCCTTTAATGTCAGCCTGATCTGCTCGATCCCCTCTTGACTGATTTTGATGGCATTATCGAGCAGTTGCCCGGCCTTTTGGGGATCTGTTTGAAGTAACGTTTTCGCGGCTTCAAGCTGCAACAAGCCGCCTGTCAAAGAGTGCCCGAGCTGATCATGGATTTTATGGCTTAGTTGATTGCGTTCTTCCAAACGGAGCAAATGAATCTGCGTCAAAAAGCCGCGTTCCATCGTTTCATGTTTCCGTGCAAGTTGATAGAGACTTCCTTCCAGCCGTATCGTTTCCTCTGCGCGAATTTGCCGCAGCTGTTGCAATTCCAAAAAATAATGCGTGCATAGAAAAACGAGACCTGTCACAAGCGCATACCCCATTGTCGCCAAATGATCTTTCGCAAAAAAAGCGGGCAACAGACACGCAGCAAACAGCCCAAACTGGTAACGAAGCCGCGGGATGTCTAAGGCATACAAACAACCAGCCGCTGCAAACGGCAACAGGAAGAAAAGCAGTGAAAACCCAGCGACAATCAGCCATAGTAGCCCCATTGTAACCAACAAACTGCCGACTAGCTGCACATGCCGCCAGAGTGACAGGAAGATTTGGGCCGCCAGATAAAACAGCGTGATAATTAAATAAAGCGTAAAGGTAAACAGGTTGGGAATCTCTAAAAAGACCAACCACATTAGAAAAATCGCGCTGATCGTATCGAGACCGATTTTTTCATTCATGTCTCGCCTCCCGCCTTTCCTGTCAGGTAAAGAATCGCTAGTTGCGTGCGGTGTTCCAGTCCAAGCTTACCAAGAAGTGTCGAGATATGGTTGGCGACGGTTCCTTCTGATAGGAAAAGCAGACGAGCGATTTCTTTGTTGCTGTATCCTTTCGCCACTGCTGCCATGATGTCTTTTTCGCGGTTCGTCAAGCCTAGCCGTTCCATGACTGCCGCGTAATCTGTCCGTCCCGAAAGTGAGTCCTTCATTTTCAGCCAGATTTCTTCTTGAACGATGCTTTGATTTTGGCTGACACTTCGCAGCGCCTGAATGATCCGTGCCGGGTCATTATTTTTCAGCAGATAGCCCTTCGCCCCATTTTGAATGGCGCTGATAATGTAGGCGTCATCGTCAAACGTCGTCAGAATAATCACCTTGGTGCAGGACGTTTCGGTGATTCGTTTTGTCGCTTCCACGCCGTCCATTTTAGGCATGCGGATATCAAGAAGCGCAATATCCACAGGCTCCGTCTGGCAAAAGTCGACCGCTTCCTCCCCATTTTGCACAATTCCGACCACTTCAATATCTTCTTCCCTATTTAAAATGATTTCAAGTCCGCCTGTAATAAAGGCATTGTCATCCGCTATCAGCACTTTCATCTGTCCGGCTCCCTTCTTTTCCCATTCATTTTAGCGTGATTCTGAAAGTTTCGTCAAATCTGATTTGGAGGATCCCTTAAGACGTGCTAAAATAAAAGGATGAACCCTAAAGGAGAAGAAAAAAATGGCTTTTGATGCAATGTTTTTGACAGCCCTTTTGCCGGAATTAAAAAATTCTGCTGAAAGTGGCCGAATAATGAAAATCCACCAGCCTTTCTCACATGAGCTGGTCCTTTATATCCGAAAAAATCGTGAAAATAAACGGCTACTGATTTCCGCACATCCAAGCTATGCCCGCGTTCAGTGGACTAGCGACATACCTGAAAACCCCGTTCAGCCGCCAATGTTCTGCATGCTGCTGCGGAAATATTTGGAAGGCGCTATTATTGAAGAAATCGAGCAGATTCCAAATGAACGGGTGCTGCTGTTCCATATTCGCGGCAAAGATGATATTGGTGAAAACCGCCGTTCGACCCTTTATATTGAAATCATGGGCCGCCACAGCAACATCACGCTGGTTGATCAGGAAAAGCAGACGATCGTCGACTGTATCAAGCACGTTTCGCCGGCGCAAAACAGTTACCGGACGCTTTTGCCTGGTGCAAGTTATATTCTGCCGCCGCAAGCAGATAAGCTGGATCCGTTCCAGACCGACAAAACGACACTGCTTTCTGTCATTGATTTTTCGGCGGGGCAGGTCGACAAGCAGCTAGTTCGGGCTTTTGCTGGCTTTAGTCCGCTGATTGCAAAGGAGATTGTGGCGAGAGCTGGTGAGGCCGGGCCGCTGACACTGCCGAATGCTTTTTTTGAAACGCTCGACAAGGTGCGGACGTATACGCAAGAACCGCTGCCCCAATATTTACAAGAAGCGGATCGTGAAGATTATACCTTTATGCCGCTCGTTACTTATCCGGATGCCGAGACGGCGACTGATTTGAGTGCGCTGCTCGACCACTTTTATCTTGGAAAAGCCAGACGTGACCGCGTTCATCAGCTTGCCCATGATCTGGAACGATTGTTGGCCAATGAACGTGCCAGAAATCTTTTGAAAATCGAAAAGCTGGAAAATACGCTGCTTGAATCTGAAAAAGCCGATGATTACCGGATAAAAGGGGAACTTTTGACAGCCAACCTTTATCAAATGGAAAAAGGGCTGAAAGAAATCACCGTGGAGAATTTTTACGATGAGGCGCTAGCCAAAGTCACGATTCCACTTGACACGCGGAAGACGCCTTCGCAAAATGCGCAGAGCTACTTCAATCGCTATCAAAAATTGCGAAATGCCGTCCACTTTGTTGAGGAACAAATCGCCCTCACGAAAGAAGAGATTCGCTATATTGAAGGCATTGAGGCACAGCTTGATACCGCCAGCACGGAAGATATTGAAGAAATTCGGCAGGAGCTGGGCGAACAGGGCTACATGCGTTATCGGCAGAAAAAAGGCATGCGCAAGAAAAACAGTGCTCCGAAACTAGAAAAATATCGCTCTAGCACCGGACAAACGATTCTTGTCGGAAAAAACAACAAGCAAAATGAGTATCTGACGAATAAATGGGCAAAAAATCATTATCTCTGGTTCCACGTCAAAGATCTTCCCGGCTCGCATGTCGTGATTGAATCTGGCGACCCGGATGAAACCAGCATTCTGGAAGCTGCAATGATCGCTGCCTACTTCTCCAAAGCCCGCCTGTCGGCCAGTGTCCCGGTAGATGCCACGCTTATCAAACATGTCAAGAAACCAAACGGCGCTAAGCCAGGCTATGTGACCTATGATAACCAGACCACCTATTTCGTGACACCGGAAGAAGAAAAAGTTCGCGCACTTCGCGTATAATCATAAAGAAGCCGAAATGCTGGCTGCCTTGTAGAAATGGGCATGCTAGTTTTCGGCTTCTTTTTATTTTTCCGTAAAATTTAAATGACCAAGGTGATGAGGCGGTCAAAAGCTTTGACTGTCTTTTCATCGATGATCAGGACATCTAAATATTGCTCCGAGTTTGTCACCACGATCGGCGTCGTCATATCATAACCTGCTTGAGTGATTTCTTCCATATCAAATTCTGTCAGCAGCTGCCCGACTTCAATTTTATCCCCTTGCGCCACATGTACGGTAAAATACTTCCCTTTAAGTTGCACCGTGTCCATGCCCACATGGATTAAAATTTCTGCCCCATCGTTTGTCGTGATCCCCACCGCATGGCCTGTTGGAAAAATCATCGAAATAGTTCCTGATACTGGGGCGAATAGTTTTCCTTCAGTTGGAAGAACCGCAATTCCGCGGCCTAATGCACCGGAAGAAAAGGCTTCATCTTTGATATTGGTGAGAGAAATGACTTCACCGGATACTGGGCTCAAAATCACTTCCCGCTCGATCAGTGTTTCCGTTGTCGGAATTTGCGGTGCTGGTTCGTTGCTTGCTTCTTCCTTATCTTTGAAACCTGTTACCATGACAAGTACAAAGGCTAGTACGAAAGCAATCGCAATCGCCGCAAGAATCCACCAGAATGCCGGTTCAATTGCAGCGCCTGGCTTGATGAAATTCGGAATACCAAAGACGCCAAGTCCACCCATGATATATTTTTTCACGCCAATAAAACCAATGATCCCGCCGCCGACACCTGCTGCAATACAGCTCATGATAAACGGTTTTTTAAGTGGCAAAGTGACCCCGTAAATCGCCGGCTCCGTTACACCAAAGATGCCGGAAATGAAAGCTGGTACGCTGAGCGATTTGAGTTTTTTGTTTTTCGTTTTGATCATGACAGCCAGTACAGCCCCGATTTGTGCAAAAGAAGCGGCAAATGTCATGGTGAGAACCGGGTCGTATCCCAGTGTCGTCAAATTGTTGATCGCAATCGGAATAAGTCCCCAGTGAAGGCCGAAGATGACAAATACTTGCCAGAAAGCCCCGAGGAATACCCCAGCGATCATTGGGCTTAAATTGTAGACCCACATAACCCCTGCTCCCAGCAATTGACCTGCCCATGTAGCAATAGGCCCTATTAAAAGGAAGGTCAGCGGAATGACGATCAGTAGTGTAAAGAAAGGAATCAGGAAGGTTTTGACCACATCAGGAATGATGCCGCGTAGCCATTTTTCTACTTTCGAGGCGAACCAAGCTGCTGCAATAATCGGGATGACGGAAGAGGAATAGGTCATCAAGATCACAGGAAGCCCTAAGAAGGTAATATGAATAGGAGATTGGAAAATGGTCCCGTCGAACAAGGTGTAAAGCGGTTCAGTCGCTCTGAGTCCTGCAAGTGCCGGATATACGAGAGCCGCCCCAATCGCCATCCCAATGAACGGCGTGCCTTTGAATTTTTTGGCTGCCGTATAGCCTAGGAAAATCGGCAGGAAGAAGAACAAACAGTCCCCAGCTGCATATAAAATCTGATAGGTTCCAGAAGTCGTTGAAAGCCAACCGAACGCCGCAAACATGGCGGCAAACCCTTTGATCATCCCTGTCGCAGCGAGCAAACCCAGAATCGGTGTGAAAATTCCAGAAATCATATCAATAAAACGGTTAAAAATATTGCCACCGGAAGTCGCTTCGTCTTCTGAACTTCCTTCAGCTGAAAGGCCACCCACTTCTAAAACGGCTTTATAAACATCTGGAACATGATTGCCGATGACGACTTGATACTGGCCACCACTTTTGATAACCGAAATGACGCCATCCATTTTTTCAAGCGCTTCCGAGTTCGCAATCTTCTCATTTTTCAGTTTAAATCGCAATCGTGTGACACAGTGAAAAACACTTGCTACATTTTCTTTCCCGCCGACATTTTTTAGAATGTCCCTTGCTAGTGGTTCATAATTCATCCTTACCCCTTCTTTCTGTTTGTTTTTTGGGCAATAGAAAAACCTAAGCTTATCCAAAGACGAGCGGTACAAAAGTACACACGTGTCCCTCTGATCAACTTAGGTTTTGCCCAACGAATGGTAACAATCCTTGTGAATCTAATTCAATGTTAGCACGCTAAGAAAGCGGTTGCAATACTTTTTCAAAAAACTGTTCTAGTGATAAAATTTTTGGAATCGGTTTTGCTGATTTGGACGTTTTGCTGGTACTTCCTGTGTGATGGTATGAATGTTTGTGTGATGAAATCTTGATAACGCTAGATGATTTAGAAAGCATTTAAAATGGCTAAAAAAGTCGGGCACTACGCCTAAATGCATAAAAATACGACGGCTTGACCTCGTGTTATACTCAGTCAAAACCGTCGTATGAATTCATTTTATTTTGTCAAATGAATTTAGTTACACATTTTCTGCTAAAATTACTTTTTTGATAACTGGAATTTCTTAAAAATTTTCAATCCGATGAATACTAATCCCGCAACGAGCGCTACTTCTAAAACGATTGGTACATAAGGCATTATCCATTCCATCATGTTGTCCTCCTTATTTAAACTAGTAGTGAATCTTTTCCCATCGAATGGAGCTTTTAGTATGACTTTTATTTTTACAATTAAATACATCGCTAGTATTATTAATCGTTTTAACTCCCGTAATCACAAAATGCAAACGTTAACAAAAAGATGAAGACTTTTTCCTATTTGTCCCTCTTTCTATGTTGTTTCATTTATTTTAACATATCTGTATCTTGTATAACCAATACAGTCTTAAAGCCCTTATAAATCACAGTAAAAAAATACGATATTCTAATATTTCGAATGATTTTCCACAAATGATTTAATCACTTTTAACTATTTATACGTATAAAAAAAGAATTCCCCATTATATAAACATTAAATATACATATATAATATGATTTTGTCACCATTTTTCCATATTTCAACTTAAATAGCCTTTTCAAACAGAAAAAAGTCCTGAATAAGCACTAAACAATAAGTTTAGCCTGTATAAAAATACACAAAAAAATAGCGAGACCAAATGCCGACCAGAAAAATCTGATTGGTATTTGGTCTCGCTTAGATACGTACGACAAAGCTTACTTTTCTAGTCCATACTTTGGGCATATCAAAAACCACACAAAGCTCGTTAGAAAGATTTTGTTCGCTTTTTCATTTTCCGATATATTAGACAGATAATAAAATCAATGAGTACATAGAGTGCTGTTAGTAGAGCAGTTATTAACAGCACGTTCATAATCACACTAAACAATAAACTCATGCTAAAACTAGTTATATATAATAGATACAAAAGTAGATTTCCACTAAAACATATGCAACTGAAAATAATGACTCTTTTTTTCATAACAACCATCCTAATTTTAACTTTATGATTTTACTAATTTTGAGGTTTTACTAATACTTCCCTTGCTATTACATTCTAAATTAACTCTTAGATACAGTTCTTGCGCATTTCCTACACCTTATATGATATATCCTAACATATTTTATTTTCGTATAATTTATACAACAAATAAAATATATTTATTTTACAAAAAATGTTTAATAAAACAAAAAAAGACTTTTTGTTTCAAATTATATTGCAGCAGTTTCCGTATGTGAC
>NZ_FXUT01000005.1 GCF_900183385.1 Listeria costaricensis | reverse complement strand
GTGAATGATTCGTTAAATTTGCAAAAATTTTCTAAATTGCTGGGTGCGAAACTGGGCATACGAGATTTTCCGGTTGTTGATGATTGGAATATGTTATTTTCTATTATCAAAGAACAGCTTGGAGACAAACATTTAGTCATTGTCATTGACGAGTATCCATATGCGGCATCGGCGAATAAGTCGCTTAATTCAATTTTGCAGCATGTGATTGATTATGATTTTAAAAATACGAACATTTTCCTCATTCTTTGCGGGTCATCAATGAGCTTTATGGAAAATCAAGTATTGGGGGAGAAGAGTCCACTATTTGGTAGACGAACAGGGCAATTGAAAATTAATCCATTAGATTACTATGATGCAGCAAGATTTTATCCAAGTGCGAGCAATGAAGATAAAATAAGATACTATGCCTGCGTGGGGGGGACTCCTTACTACCTTTCCTTAATCAATCAGGATTTGAGTTTTGAAGAGAACTTGCGTGAACTTTATTTTGAAATTAATGGATATTTATTAAATGAAGGGATCCTATTGATGAGGCAGGAATTTAGAGAGCCGGCCAACTACAATGCGGTTTTACAAGCAATTGCTAGCGGTTCCAATACCCTGAGTGAAATTGTAAACTTCACAAAACTTGAAAGTAGCTTGATTTCAAAATATCTGCTCACTTTGCAGGAATTGAATTATATTGAGCGGGTTATTCCGTTTGGTTCAAATCCTTTAAAAGGGAAAATCAGTCAGTACCAAATTACAGAAAACTTCATCGCTTTTTGGTATCGTTATGTATTCTCAATAAAGAGTGAAATTGAACGAGGGAATGGGGATGTTTATTCAGCTTTAGCACTTGATGATTTGTCGGACTTTATTGGTCCGGTATTTGAAGAGGTGACGCGTCAATATTTGCGAAGACTTAACGCGCAGGGAGAGCTTCCATTTATTGC
The DNA here is from genome assembly GCF_900183385.1 of Listeria costaricensis. Lineage (GTDB taxonomy): Bacteria > Bacillota > Bacilli > Lactobacillales > Listeriaceae > Listeria > Listeria costaricensis. The sequence continues at coordinate 102,105 of NZ_FXUT01000005.1, read as the reverse complement.
GAAATCTTTTGGTAAATGGTGGGGGAAAGATAAGAGTGGCAATGTTCAGGAGCTAGACGTGGTTGTTGAATCTGTTACAGGTAAGGAGCTACTGATTGGTGAATGTAAGTGGCGAAATTCATTTAAAGTGAATAAGACTTTAGAAGTTTTGAATGAGCGGGCATCGTACTTTGATAAGTATACAACGCATAAGTATCTTTTTACAAAAAATTTAGTTGAAGATGTGGAGAACTCGAGTGTTATCCATGTTTCGGTGGATGATTATTTTAAGTAATGATGACAGGAACAGTTGTATATGTAATAAGTAAGAGCTAAATGAAGCAAGTGTTATTGCAATATGTGATAATAATCATTACAATATTGAAGAATATAAGGTGGTTTACCCAAAAACTGAATGACTGATGGTGTAGCAGAAGGATGGCAAGTATGCAAGCAAAATGGCTAGAACAAATTGAAAAAACGAATACTTTTGATGAACTAATGCCCCTTTTCTGTAGTTGGTTGGATACCATGGGATTTCGTTATATAAAGTCGGGGAGTACTATAGATGTACCAGCGTATTTGAGGGACAGGTATGGCGATTTGCCAAACGATTATTTGGCGTTTTTTCACCTTTTCTCAACTTGTGAAAATGATGCGCAAACAGCTTGGTTTTTGACGCAGGATTGCTATCTGGTACAGGAAGAAACGGCTTTTTCTTATTGTGAGTTTGAGCAGATTTCGCTTAACGGCTGTTTGAATAAAAAAGATGCATTGAAAGTAAAAGCTTTTTGGAATGCGCATTTTCCCATCTATATGAGTTTGCACAATGGTTACGCGTATTACGGGATGTGTGTAGAAACTGGGGAGATTGTATGCGGATATGAACCAATGTTTGAAGAGCCGGAAGTTGTGGCGGACTCATTTCTGGAATTTTTGAAAAAAGTATTGCTTGGGGAAATTATTCTCTAGGAACTACAGGTAAAGGGGCTGAAAGGAGAATGGATATGGAAATCATAAAGCCAATAAAAATCCCTATTGTGGCGGATTTCGTCTTAAGTCCTGAAGTGGTCTATGGCGAACGGACAGGGATTTATTTTATCACGCGAGAGGATCGATACGGGCGAATTACTTTTGAAAACTTGGATGCGATCAAAATTTGTCGTGGGGAAATTCTGCCTTATGCATTTGATTATTCTTTGGCGGAGCAGGGAACATGGGTATTTCAGGTGGAAAATTCCACTTGGCAAAAGGAACGTTTTGATTATGAAAAAAAGCATTACGAAGGCGCATATGAGTTTGGCGGGAACGTCCGGGACATGTTGACGGATTTCAAGCATTACTTGTTTTCCTTTCATGATCAATTTGTCGAAGTGATTGCGCGCGGGTTTTGGTTTGAGGAAGCGGAGCAGTCTTTACTTGGAAAAGGGCTGACTGATGGGCATCCATTTTTACCGTTACCAGCGGAAAATGCGGAAATCATGACCGTGCAATCATTAAATATGCAGATTAGAAGAAATCCTGAGATGGTGGAAAACTTGATTAGAAATGCACAGTTTTGCAGCCAAAAGATTTTTGAATTTGCCTTGATGCTTGACGAGAAGGCGAGTGTCAATCATACGGTCACATTATCCTATAAAGAGGGCCAATTGGTCAGCACTCTAAAAGGATATTTCGGAGGTCAGGAGGCCGAATTTGCTGGCATAGCTGATTTAGAACAGGTTCAACCATTTTTGGAGAAATACATGAAGGAAGTATCAGAGCGCAGGCATCAAATGGGAAAATAATTTGCAGAGGGTATAGCAGGTCCTTTTCAGAAAGATGAATGAAGTCTTGGAAAATGAGTAAAGGGCAGGACTGGTAGATTTTTTAAGAAGAAAAAATAGTAGAGGATCATAGACGGCTGTCTGATTGTAGCAGCTGTCTTTTTTTATTGAAATAACTTCCTTCGTTAACCTGTTACCCAAAATGTAACGGGTTACAGCTTGAAACGGTTCGTTGCGAAACCGCTGAAAAGGGTATTTTTTTCGAGGGACTTGTAATATGATGAGCATGTGGCAAGGAAATACTCGAGTATGCCCAAGCAATGAACCATAATTTAATGAGGTGAAAACATGACTTGGCAAAAAGATTTTATTGATACAAAAGATTTCTCGAAAGAACAAATCCTGTTCATGATTGAATTAGGCAGAAAAATGAAAGCGTCAATCAAAAAAGGACATTATCCACAGATTTTGAAACATAAAACGCTCGGGATGATTTTTGAACAGTCTTCTACTCGGACGCGTGTCTCTTTTGAAACGGCGATGACACAGCTTGGCGGGCACGCGCAGTACTTGGCGCCTGGGCAAATTCAACTTGGCGGGCATGAATCGGTTGGCGATACGTCTCGTGTTCTTTCTCGACTGGTCGACATTTTGATGGCTCGTGTGGAACGGCATCATACGGTGGTTGAACTCGCTGAAACGGCCTCGATTCCTGTTATTAACGGTATGAGTGACTACAATCACCCAACGCAAGAACTTGGGGATGCCATTACGATGTTTGAACATTTGCCGGCTGGTAAGAAAATTGAGGATTGCAAAATCGTTTTTGTGGGGGATGCGACGCAGGTTTGTGCTTCTACCATGTTCATGGCGACGAAACTGGGGATGGATTTCGTTCAATTTGGTCCTAAAGGCTTCCAGCTTCGTGAAGAACATTTGAAAATTGCAGAAGAAAATTGTCGGGTTTCTGGCGGTAGCTGCTTAGTAACGGAAGATGCTGATGTGGCGCTAAAAGATGCTGATTTTATCTATACGGATGTTTGGTACGGCCTCTATGAAGCGGAACTTTCTGAGGAAGAACGGATGAATGTTTTCTATCCAAAATATCAAGTTAATGCGGATTTGATCAAAAAAGCAGCACCGCATGTGAAATTTATGCACTGTCTGCCAGCCACTCGTGGTGAAGAAGTGACGGACGAAGTGCTTGACGCGGATTACTCGGTTGTTTTAGATGAAGCGGAAAATCGTTTGACGGCCATGCGTGCACTGCTTGTTTACTTCATGCTTCCAAGTTTGCGCGAGGAGTCAGCAGCATTACACGAATATATTGACGGGGAACTGGCCGTGTTCTTGAAAGATGCACCAGGAATCGCGTAACTGGTATAGGAGGAGGAGACGAGGCGTGAATCGCTTTTTTCCTCCCCCACTTAAAAAGGAGTGGGCAATTTGAAAAAGAAAAAGTTTCGTTTATTTGATGCTGTACTCATGGCCGTTTGTGTCATTTTAGTAGTAGAATCGGCGGCACCGGCTGCTGCCATCGGTCCTTCACAATTTTTCTGGTGGATCGCGCTTCTTATCTTGTTTTTCCTGCCATATGGTATGATTTCTGCTGAACTGGGAACGACCTATGATGATGAAGGCGGGATTTATGATTGGGTTAAACGAGCATTCGGCGGCAAATGGGGCGCGCGTGTTGCTTGGCTTTACTGGATTAACTATCCGATTTGGATGGCGAGTTTGGCTGTTCTATTTGTGGAAGTATTTACACAGATTTTTGAGCTTAATTTCAGTACGCCGCTTTCGATTGCAATTCAGCTGATTTTTGTTTGGCTGGTCGTTTTTATCAGTTGCTTCCCTGTCAGTGAAAGTAAATGGGTGCTGAATATAGCGGCATTTTGTAAGGTGTTTATCATGCTGAGTCTTGGTGGACTGGGAATTTATTTTGCGGCAACAAAGGGGCTTGCAAATGATTTTTCTGGAACAGCACTGCTACCAAGTTTTGATGCGGAAAGTTTGTCCTATATTTCGATTATCCTCTTTAACTTCCTTGGCTTTGAAGTGGTGACTACGATGGCAAGCGACATGGAGAATCCAAAACGGCAAATTCCTCAGGCGCTGATCTGGGGGGGCGTTTTGATTGCCTTCTTCTACCTGCTAGCAGCGTTCGGGATGGGCGCAGCGATTCCAACGAGTGAACTTTCAACTTCGGGTGGCTTGATTGATAGCTTTATAATGTTAGTCGGTTCGATTAATCCTTTTGTGATTATTATTGGTTTGATGTTCATGTTTACGTTGATGGCCAACTTGATTTCTTGGGCGCTTGGTGTGAATTATGTGGCACTTTATGCGGCTAAAAATCATGACCTGCCTGGAATTTTTGGAAAAGCAAATCCGAAAAATGATATGCCGACGGGGGCGAGCGTTTTAAATGGTATCGTGGCTTCTGCCTTGGTGATTGTAGCACCGATTATTCCAAATGAAGATATTTTCTGGGCATTCTTTGCACTGAATGTTGTGGCATTACTAGGTTCTTACATTATGATGTTCCCGGCTTTCTTAAAACTTCGGAAAATTGATCCAGATCGTGAACGTCCGTTTAAAGTGCCTGGTGGAAAAGTATTCCTTTCGATTATTACTATTGTTCCAATGATCTTGCTAGTGATTACATTGATTTTCTCTGCAGTACCGCTTAATACTTCGGCAGCCGAGCTTAGTGAAAAAATTCCGATTTTGATTGGAACGGTTGCCTGTGTGATTATTGGTGAAATATGTATTACAGTTGCTGGAAAAAAGAAAAAGAAAGCGAGTGTTCTAAATGAAAACAATCGATAGTTCTCCAAAAAAAGATGGATTCCGTATGCCTGGCGAATTTGAAAAACATACAGGTTGTTATATTTTATGGCCTGAACGTCCTGACAACTGGCGTTTCGGTGGTAAACCGGCTCAAAAAGTGTTTGTAGATGTCGCGTCTGCCATTTCAAAATTTGAGCAAGTGACGGTTGGGGCAAGTCCTGAACAGTATGTCAATGCGCGCTATATGCTTCCTGATGAGGTGCGGGTTGTTGAGATTGATAGCGATGACTCGTGGGTACGTGATTGCGGGCCGACTTTTGTGAAAAATGACAATGGCGAGCTGCGCGGTGTGGACTGGTCCTTCAATGCGTGGGGCGGTCTTGTTGATGGCCTGTACTTCCCTTGGGATAAAGACGATCAAGTGGCACAAAAAATTTGTGAGCTAGAAAATCGTGATCGGTACCGGTTGGCTGATTTTGTTTTAGAAGGCGGCTCGATTCATGTGGACGGCGAAGGAACGCTGATCACAACAGAAGAATGTCTGCTTTCAGAAGGCCGTAATTCTCAGCTTTCCAAAGAACAGATTGAACAAGTGCTGAAAGAATATCTCAATTTGGAAAAAATCATTTGGTTGAAACGCGGGATTTATTTGGATGAAACAAATGGTCATGTCGATAATATTTTGAACTATGTACGTCCGGGTGTTGTGGCGCTAGCATGGACGGATGATCAAAATGATCCGCAATATGAAATCTCGAAGGAATGTCTCGATATTTTGGAAAATGAAACGGATGCAAAAGGTCGGAAGCTGGAAATTCATAAAATCCATGTGCCAAAACCAATTTTGATTACGAAAGAAGAAAGTGAAGGCGTCGATGCGGTGGACGGTACCTTGCCGCGTATGGAAGGTGACCGCTTGGCAGCAAGCTATATCAACTACTATACAGCAAATGGCGGCGTGATTTTCCCACTCTTCGGCGATCCAAAAGATGAAGAAGCGAAGCAAAAGCTGGCTGAGCTTTATCCGGAAAGAGAGATTGTCGGTGTTCCAGCGCGTGAAATTTTACTTGGCGGCGGCAATATTCACTGTATTACGCAGCAGGTTCCGAAGGCTTAAGGAGGAGAACGGGCGATGACAAAAAGAAAAATCGTGGTGGCACTCGGCGGAAATGCGATTCTTTCAAATGATGCCAGTGCAAGCGCGCAACAAGAAGCACTCAAAAAAACTGCTCGACATTTGGCGGCATTTATCAAAAATGGGGACGAGCTGATTATTTCTCACGGCAATGGTCCACAGGTCGGCAATCTGCTGCTTCAGCAAGAGGCGGGCAATTCGATGAAAAATCCAGCAATGCCGCTCGATACTTGTGTGGCAATGACGCAGGGAAGTATCGGCTACTGGCTGCAAAAGGCGCTCGATGAGGTGTTGGTGGAAGAGGGGATTCAAAAAGAGGCGATTGCGCTTGTGACACAAGTGGTCGTTTCACCGGATGATCCGGCTTTTAAAGAACCAACGAAGCCGATCGGTCCATTTTTGACAAAAGAAGAAGCTCAGGCAGAAGCCGCTCTATCTGGTGCTGTGTTTAAAGAAGATGCTGGACGAGGTTACCGGAAAGTGGTTCCGTCGCCCAAGCCGATTTCGATCAAAGAGCATCAGGCGATCCGTACGTTGATCGATAGTGGTGTGATCGTGGTTGCTGCTGGTGGTGGCGGGATTTCCGTTGTAGAAGAGGCTGGTCAGCTCCGCGGCGTGGAAGCTGTGATCGACAAGGATTTTGCTTCTGAAAAACTGGCGGAACTGGTCGATGCGGATTTACTGATCATTTTAACAGCGGTCGATCATGTGGCCATCCATTTCAATCAGCCGGATGAGAAGAAGCTGGGGCATGTGACGGTCCGTGAAATTGAAGGCTATATGGAAGCTGGCGAATTCGCAAAAGGAAGTATGTTGCCGAAAATCGAAGCGGCAAAGGCTTTTGTGGAATTCAAACCGGAAGCTAAAGCGATCATTACGTCGCTGGAAAATATTAGCCAATTGATCGAAGAAGAAGCAGGAACCGTTTTGACACTGCAATAAAAATGGGCAAAATTCGGGTTTCGTGCTCGAATTTTGCCATTTCTAGTATATAATAGTGGAGAAAACTACTTTTTGGGGAGAGGAATTCACGGGATGATACGTTTAAGCGGTACGCCAAAAGAAGATGGATTTTATATGCCGGGAGAGTTTGAGCCGCATGCCGGTTGCTTGATGATATGGCCGGAGCGCCCGGACAATTGGCGGCTTGGCGGGAAGCCGGCGCAGAAAAGTTATGCGAAAGTGGCTGAAGCGATTGCCGATTTTGAACCTGTCACAATGCTGGTATCAGAAAAGCAGTATCAAAATGCCAGAAGTATGCTCCAAAGTCGGATCCGCGTGGTGGAGATGAGCAATAATGACGCTTGGATTAGAGATTATGGCCCTAGTTTTTTGCTGAATAAGCAAGGGACGATGCGGGGGATTGACTGGCGTTTTAATGCGTGGGGCGGTCTTTTGGATGGGCTGTATTTCCCTTGGGAGAAAGATGATCAAATGGCGGTCAAAATTTGCGAATTGGAAGAGATCGATTATTATTCACTGCCAGACTTTATTTTAGAAGGATGCTCCATTCATGTGGACGGGGAAGGAACCCTCGTGACAACAGAAGAGTGCCTGCTTTCTGAGGGGCGAAATGGGCAGCTGTCGAAAGCGGCGATTGAAGCGACTTTAAAAGACTATTTCAATGTGCAGAAGGTGATCTGGCTGAAGCATGGTTTTTATTTAGATGAAACGAATGGTCATGTGGACAATATTTTTAACTTTGTGGCACCTGGTGTGGCCGTTCTTGCATGGACTGATGATAAAAGCGATCCGCAATATGCCATTTCAAGGGAATGTCTGTCTATTTTGGAGCGGGAAAAGGATGCAAAAGGGCGCCATATTCAAGTGCATAAATTAGTGACGCCTAAGCAAGTACATATAACGCAAGAAGAAAGCGAGGGGGTAGAAGCGATCAATGGGACTTTTCCCAGACAGCCCGGCGATCGATTAGCTGCGTCTTATGTGAATTATTATACTGCCGATGGGGCGATTATTTTTCCTTTGTTCGATGATCCAATGGACGATGCGGCACGTGAAGTTTTGGCCAGTTTATATCCTGATCGGCAAATTGTCGGTATGCAGGCACGCGAAATTCTGCTTGGCGGCGGAAATATCCACTGTATCACGCAGCATATTCCCAAACATCAGAATCCGGCTCGATAAAAGGAGAATCTATCATGGACTTTTTTGAAATATCCAGCAAAAATATCGCCACCTTGACGCGCAATGAACGCATCCTTTTCGATTATGTCGTGAAAAATATGAATGAAATCAAAAATCAAAGTATCCGGGAAGTATCCGCTGAATGCTTTGTTTCGACGACGACTTTTTTACGTTTTGTTCGCAAGCTTGGGTTTACGGGATATAGTGAATTTACGACAGTGCTTAAATTTACCCTTCTTGGAAAAGTGGAAGAAAAACCGTCGCCCTTTGTTGTGGATCAGAAAGATTATCGGGAAGAATACTTGAAAAATATTATTGAGTCGGTGCGCGTTTTGGAGCCCTCCAAACTGACGCAGATCACGCGAAAGCTAATGTACCGGCCTCGTGTTTATATTTTTGCCAAAGGACTCAGCAAACATGCGGCGCAGTATATTCGATATTTATACACGATGAGTGGCTTTATGGTGGAATTTCCGGAAGATTATCAGTATCGGCAAGCGGTTCTGCCGCATATTCGCAAGGAAGATCTGGTGTTTATTCTCACATATGGCGGGCATGATATCGAGCTGATTCAAACCGCTCAAAAATTGCGCAGCAGGAAACAGCCGCCCATGTTGATTTCCATCACTGGGGCGGATAATAATATTATTCAAAATTTAAGCGATATCAATTTGTATATTTTTACAGATGAAATCGAGCTGGATAATTTGGATATCACATCGCGAATTTCAACGATCGCCATTATGGAACTGATTCTTTATCAATATATGGAGGATCAGCATCCAAAAGAATAAAAAAAGCTCACAGTGATTAGCTGCGAGCAGAAAGGTTCGGTGTTTGTAGCAAAGCGATAATTTGATCGGCGAGTTCATCTTGTGTGGACTGATCTGTATTGATAATAAAATCCGCACAGGCTTGATAATGCGGAATGCGTGGTTCAAAAATCGCTTGAATTTCTTCTTTGGATTTCGATTGAACAAGTGGACGGCTGGTATCGCCTTCCAAACGTTTGAGGAATACATGCGGATCCGTTTCAAGGTAAACAACGGGTGCCGGATGTGTGACAAGAACTTCTCGATTGAGCGGATTCAATATAATACCGCCGCCAGTCGCAATAATTGCACTTGTTTCAGCCAGCTCTTTCAGTTTTTCATGTTCAAGCTCCCGAAAGCGCGTTTCACCAAAGCGGGCAAATATTTCTGTTACTGGCATGCCTTGTTCCCGGACGATTTCTTCGTCAATATCCAGATAAGGCAGGCCTGTTTTGTGTGCCAGGGCTTCTCCGACAGTCGTTTTGCCAGCCCCCATGAAACCAATCAGTATGACTTTTTCGATGATAGTCTCCTCCTTTTTGTTTTATCGCTTAAAAGTATTAAAGTAATTATAGCACACTCGAATGAAACGTCAATGAATTTTTTCTATTATAACGCGCTTCAATTCTTTAAGCAAATAAAGCGAAAACGAATTTTTTCTCATTTTTAGCCTTTCTTTGTGTAGTGAAACCGTGTACAATGGAAGTATCAAGTGAGAAGAAGGGACGACTTATGGATTTAGAAAAGTTGGAACAAAGTACATATAAGATTTTTGTGAATCGCCGTTTGATTTTTTCTAACCTGTGTTTGTGGGCGGCGCTGGGGATCCTCATTTTTTTAGCGTTTAGCCATATTAGAGGAATTAATGATATGGAAAAATGGATTTTAGGCATCTTTTTGATGGGAACATGTGTTATTCGCCCGGGTGCTCAGCTGCTAAATGTCATGCCAACAATCGAGCTTTCCGAAAAAGGCGTCAGCTATCGGGGCGATTTTGAAAGCTACGAGGCCATTACAGCGCTTGAAATCGTCCAACCGCGCATGCCGCTTTTTACGCAAGGACGTTTGGTGCTGTACACGGAAATCGCAGGCAAGCAGGAGGTTGCATTTGATATTTGGGCAATGGATTCCGCTGATAGTTTGGAAAACCTGCAGGATTCGATCATTCAGGCAGCTGCGCGTTTCGGCGGGACGGAGCTGAGGGCAACCCACTTGCATCATGTTTCGCTATAGCCATAAACGTGTAAAAAAACATTAATTGGAGGCCGAAAGTGGATTTTTTTCTGATCTGCTTTCGGTTTTTTTGTAAGATACGACTATAGGCTATGGTCAAATAGGTAAAACTCAGGTAAAATAGGCAAAAAGTGATTAAAGGAGCGTAAATATGGAACCAGTGCTGAAAGCGAAAAAAATACGGAAAGTTTATGGTTCAAAAGGAAATATTTTTCCAGCACTTGGCAGTATTTCAATGGAAGTCTATCCGGGGGAGTTCGTCGGTGTGATGGGGCCATCAGGAGCCGGGAAATCGACCCTATTAAATGTGCTGTCCTCGATTGACAAGCCGACAAGCGGGGAGATTGAAATTGGCGGTCGCCTTTTATCCAAAATGACGGAAAAAGAAGTGGCTTTATTTCGGCGGAACATGCTGGGATTTATTTTTCAAGATTATAATCTGTTAGATATGATGACGCTGAAGGATAATATTGTGCTGCCGCTTGTGTTAAATAAAGTGCCAGTCGAAGAAATTAACCAAAAATTTATGACACTTGCCAAACAATTTGGCCTGTATGATTTGCGCAATAAGTATCCAACTGAACTTTCCGGCGGGCAGCGGCAACGGACGGCTGTTTGCAGATCGCTGATTACAGAACCAGAGCTGATTTTTGCTGATGAGCCGACAGGAGCGCTTGACTCAAAGGCGGCGACGAATTTGCTGGACAGTTTGACGGCGGCGAAGGAAGAGCGGAATGCGACGATTTTGATGGTTACGCATGACACATTTGCAGCCAGCTATTGCGAACGAATTTTGTTTATCAAAGATGGGGAGATTTTTACCGAAATTTATCGCGGGAAAATGAATCGAAAGCAGTTTTTCAATAAAATTCTGGAAGTGTTAGTCATGCTTGGCGGTGATCTTGATGACCCTCTTTAAGATTGCCTATCATTCGATGAGCCGGAATCTCAGCCAATATTTGATCTATTTTATCTCGGTTGTTGTCTCCGTTGTGATATTCTTTACGTTTATGACGCTGGCCAACTATCCATTGATCGATCAGATTTTTAAAAAATGGGAGCTGTACGGTTCGGCACTCTTTTTTGCCGCGGCGCTACTACTTGCGCTCTTCGTAGTGTTTTTTATTTTTTATTCCAATAGCTATTTTATTAAACGGCGGAAACGGGAAATTGGGATGTATTCGCTGCTCGGTCTGCGTAAAATTCAAATTTCGCTGTTGCTATTTTTTGAGAATATTCTGCTCTATCTGCTGGCTCTTATTTCTGGGATATTAGCCGGGATCTTTTTTTCAAAGTTGTTTACGATGCTACTGTTTTGGGTGGTGGATCTCCATGTGAACACCCGAATCGTGATCTCGGGAAAGGCCATTTTAGCCACCGCTATGGTTTTTCTGGGGATCATGCTGCTGGTTTCACTGTACAATCTGATTTTTATTTTTAGAAGCAGTCTGATCAGTCTTTTTCAAAAGGAGGTTGCTGAAAAGAAAAATCCACGCGGGTCGCTGATTTTATCCATTGTCGGATTAGGACTGATCGGTTTTGGGTATTATCTCGCTTGTCAGCCGATTGTCGGCGGTTTCTGGTCAAAACTTGGCGGCTCTGAAACAATGATCCTTATTCTGTCCTGCGTGATTCTGGGGACATGGGTGGTGATTCGTTACGGGGTGCCGGCGATCATTCGTTTTTGCTATTTGAATGATCCGACGTATTATCGCGGTGTTAATATGCTCGTGCTGTCTTCCTTGCGATACAGAATCAAGCATAATGCCAATACGCTGGCGATGATTGCGATCTTGAGTGCCGCGACGATGACGATCATTGCTGGCATGAGCAGTTTGTATTATCCGGTACTGGATAAAGTTCGAAAGGATAACCCCGTCAGCTATCAGTTTTTAAACCTTTCCGATGTGAAAGAAAAAAAAGTGGATGATGCGCTGCGTTCTTCTACCGACCACAATCTTCTTTATAAAACGCATAGTGAGTATATTAAATTAGGTCTGGAGGATGACAATGTACGTGTCCCGAGTGGTTATTGGACCAACCACGCCAATTTTTCAGTGATCAGCATGAATGAATTTAATCGGTTGAATGATATTGAGGGCGGGATGAACGCAAAGATTAAGTCGATTGCTGATCATGAAGCGGTGTTGATCAGTCAATATGAGCATCAAGCGGAAGAAGATGGAAAAGTAGATTATCAAAAAATCCCTTATACGCTGGTAGACAAAAATAATCAACCGCTCTTTACTTTTAAGATAACCGATTTCCGAGATTACTCGCTTTATAATGATAACTATGGGCTGGCTGCTATCGTGGTCAATAATAAAACGTATGAAATGTTGAAAAAGACGCAACAGCCGGAACGGATTACAAGTTATGATGTGACAAATGAAGATCGGGCGGAAGATTTGACGTACACTTTACAAGCCATTGTAGATGGAAAACCTAATTTTTGGTCAGAAAATATTTCCAGTTACTATGCCAATTACCATATGTTTTCTATTTATATGGGAACTTTCCTTTACATTGGGACTTTTATCGGGATTATTTTCTTTATGGCAACGGGAAGTATCATTTATTTTAAACAAATTACAGAAGCCGTTGAGGAGCGTGACAAGTTTCAAACACTGCTGAAACTCGGGCTCACAAAGCGGGAATTAAAAATAACCGTTGCCAGACAGCTGATTCCCATGTTTGCCATTCCGCTGATACTTGGGCTTTCACATAGTTTAATGGCGATGGTCGATCTCAGTATCAATTTTGAATATGAAATTAAAACGCCTGTCTTAGTGGTATTTACGGTATATTGCCTGTTATACGGCATCTATTACTGGCTCTGCATTCACAATTACACAAAAATCGTGCTGCGAAATCGTCCTTAGCTTTTCAAGTGGCTGTTTTTCAGCTAAAATAGAAGCAGAAGGAATTTGGAGGAATAAAGATGGTCAAAGTATACATTGTTGAAGATGATTTGGTGATTCGCGATACGATCAAAAAGCATCTGGCCAAATGGGGCTTTGATGTACGTCCCGTGAATGACTTCAGTAATATTTTAAATGAATTTCTTGAATTTGAACCGCAGCTGATTATTTTGGATGTCAATTTGCCTAATTTTGACGGCTTTTACTGGTGCAATCAAATCCGGGAAGTTTCAAATGTACCAATTATTTTTCTGTCTTCGCGCAATTCGCGGATGGATCAGATTATGGGCATGAACATGGGGGCCGACTATTATATTGAAAAGCCGGTCGACTTGGATGTTTTGATGGCGCGGATTAATGCGCTTCTCAGACGGACTTATTCCTATGCGGATTTAGAAGAGCCGAATATTATCGAGCATAACAATGTCTTTTTGCATATCGACACCAACATGCTCACTTATTTAGATGAAAAGGTAGAATTGACAAAAAATGAGTTTCTAATTTTGTATGAACTGATGAAACAAAAAGGCAGCATTGTCAGTCGTGAAGAAATCATGCGCGTGCTTTGGGAAGATGAAAGCTTTGTGGATGACAACACGCTGACAGTCAATGTCGTACGGATCCGCAAAAAACTGGCAGAGATTGGTTTGCAGGATTTTATTAAAACAAAAAAAGGTCAGGGCTACATGATTGAATAGTCATGCAGGAAGCGCTCGTTTTTCTTTCCAGTAAAGAAAGAAGCGCTTCCTGTTTTTCTAGATTTACTGGAGGAGGTTGTTCAAATGAAGGTACTTATTTTTGGTGGGACGCGTTTTTTTGGCAAGCGGCTGGTGGAACTTTTAGCCGCAGCAGGACATGAAGTAACGGTTGCAACAAGGGGGAAAACAGTCGCCCGTTTTCCAGAAAATGTGCGGCATGTCCGAATGAACCGGAAGCATCGCGATGAGATTTTCAGTCTAGCGCAAGAGCCGTTTGATCTTGTGTATGATAATATTTGTTTTTCACCGCAGGAGGCACTTTACGCCGTGCAGGCATTTAAAAAGCAGTCGGTGCGTTATATTTTCACGTCCTCCTTATCTGTCTATGGTTTAAAAGGGCGAGCCTTGCAGGAAGAAGATTTTGATGCTTCACATTATGAAATCGTAACGGGTGACGAGGAAGATTTTGACTACGGGGAAGGGAAAAGACTGGCAGAAGCGGTGTTTTTCCAGAAGGCCGATTTTCCGGTTGTAGCTGTCCGTTTTCCAATCGTGCTTGGAACGGATGATTATACGAAACGCCTCGTATTTCATTTGCAGCATATTGCACGTGGCGAAGAGATTGGAATTAGTCAGCCGGAGTCACGGATAGGCTTTATTCGGTCGGATGAAGCGGCGCGGTTTCTCTTCTGGGTGGGGACGGAATCTGATTGGACTGGTCCGATCAACGCGGCTTCTGAGGGGACGTATACACTGGCTGAATTGATGGAAAAGCTGGAGCTGATGGTGGGGAAAAAAGCCCTCATCGAAGCGGTCACAGAAGAAGAGGATGAATCGCCGTTCTCGGCAGAGCGGGATTTCTACTTGGATCAAACAAAGGCCAAACAGGCGGGCTTTTCTTTTTTAGATTTACATACTTGGCTGCCGGAACTTGCCGAACAGCTGATAAATAATGAAAATATCGGAAAGAAGGAATAAATAAAAGCATGCTAACTTTTGAACAGAAACAACAAATTTTTGCCCGATTTGACGAACTGGAAGAGAAATCCGTTTCAATGGGGCGGCTAAATTATCACTTTGAAGGCAGTAAACGAGAAAAGACGCTGGTCATCAAGCATCTGCATCCAAATGGCAATGCCTGGCTGTATGCGCCGTTTTTGGAGCGGGATGATTTGGATAAAGAAGGCTATTTGAACATTCGCGACCTGTCTGAAAGTGAGATTGAGCAGCTTTTAAAAGAAGCGATCGGCTATCTTTCGACTGACGGAGATCCTTATCAGGAAGGTTTCTATGAGTGGTATCAGGATGGAAACGGGGATGCGCTCAAGCTCAGCTACGAAAATAAAATGTGGATCATCTATACTGGTGAAAATGTGGAGGCTGTTTTTCCGACAAGAGAAGCGGCTTTAGGCTATCTGGCTGATGAAGGTTTTCAAGATTAGGAGGCAAAAAACAAGATGGAAAATGTGAGAGAATTAAAAGAACGGATTGCTGTGAGTGATTATCGCGGCAAAGCGGATATGATTATTACGAACGGCCGGATTGTCAATGTTTTTTCAGGTGAAGTCATGCATCAGGACATCGCCATTAAAAACGGTTATATTGCTGGAATTGGCAAATTTGAAGAGGCGGAAGAAGTCATCGATGCAGAGGGGCAATTCTTAGTACCCGGTTTTATTGATGCGCATGTCCATGTGGAAAGTGCGATGGTGCCGCCGCATGAATTTGCCCGAGTCCTACTGCCAAATGGCGTAACAACCGTGGTAACGGATCCACACGAAATTGCCAATGTGGCTGGAACGAGTGGGATTGAGTTTATGCTGGAGGATGCGGAAGGGGCACCGCTCGACATGTTTGTGATGCTGCCGTCCTCGGTTCCCGCAACACCGATGGAAAACAATGGTGCGACGCTGGACGCCAAAGCTTTAAAACCGCTCTATCGGCATGATAAGGTGATCGGGCTGGCAGAGGTGATGGACTTTCCGTCGGTTGCTTCCGGCAGCGAGGACATTCTGCAAAAAATTATCGATGCCAAACGTGAAGGCGGCCGAATTGACGGACATGGGGCCGGTCTTTCCAGCTTGGATTTGAATAACTATCTGGCGGCGGGGATTCGGACGGATCATGAAAGCACCACTGCGGAGGAAGCGCTCGATCGTCTGCGGGCTGGGATGTTTGTCATGCTTCGTGAAGGAACGGTTGGACGTGACCTGCTTCAGACGCTGCCGGCAGTCACAGAACGCAACAGCCACCGGTTTACATTCTGTACGGATGACAAATTGATTCCTGACTTGGTTGAGGAGGGCTCGATCAATTACAATATCCAGCTGGCGATTGCTAATGGTGTGGAACCGATCACGGCGATCCAAATGGCGACGATTAATGCCGCGAACTGCCATAATCTGCCTTACTTAGGGGCGATTGCTGCGGGCTATCAGGCGGATATCGTTTTCTTGCGCGACCTTGAAACGGTCAAAATTTCCCGTGTGATGAAACGCGGTGAGGTGGTTGTGGAAAATGGTGAGCGCATCGAGACACGCTTTAATCGGACGAGAAGAATGCGTTTTGAATCTCCGGCGATCAATCATACTTTTACAGAAAAAGATTTGGCATTGCCGCTGAAAAGTGCGCACATCCATCTGATTGGTATGCAGCCGAACAGCCTGTTTACGGCAAGACTGCAAGGTGAAGTGACTGTCAAGAATGGCTTCTTCCAGCCTGATCCGGCCAAAGACCTTGCCAAAATGGTCGTTGTCGAGCGGCATAAGGCTACTGGAAATGTAGGCGTGGCAGTTGTAACGGGCTTTGGCTTGAAAAAAGGGGCGATCGCGACAACGGTGGCTCATGATTCGCATAATATTGTGGCGGTTGGAACAAGTGATGCGGATATTGCCTTTGCGATTGCGCATATTACAGAAATTGGCGGCGGAATTGCTGTTGTTAGTGAGGGCGAAGTTTTGGAAGACTTGCCGCTACCAATTGGCGGTCTGTTGAGTGATCAGCCGTATGAAGCCGTGGAAAGTGCGCTCGCCGGATTAGATCGGGCCTTTAGTTCCATTAGTGATGCGGAAGGATTTGATCCATTCCTAACGCTATCCTTCCTAACGCTCCCAGTTATTCCAGAGCTGAAATTGACCGATCAAGGATTATTTGATTTCCGTAAGTTTGCTGTGATCCCGCTTGAAGTGACCGAATAGAAAGGAGTTTTTCTATGGATTTGCTTCGTTATTTGAAAGATAAACGGTTTTTCCTGCTGTTTTTCTTTACATTGATGTTTTTTGTCGGGCTTTTGATTACGATTGATCCCAACAGTCGCTTGTCGCTGGATAATTTTATCTACTTGTTTTTGTTCATGTTTCTTTTTCTGATTTTTTATTTGATTTTGGGCTTTAGTTTTAAGTATCAATATTGGAAAGAAATGCGTGAACTCGTGGACGGAGAGATTGAGGAAAATATTATCGAGCTGCTGCCCAAACCGCGCACCAATGAGCAAGCTTTTTTCAATGAGTTGATGCGCAAAAAGCATGTGGAGGAGCAAAAAACGATCAGTCAACTGCAGGACAAGCAGCAAGAGTATCATGATTTTATTTTATATTGGGTGCATGAAGTGAAAACGCCGATTGTTGCCAGCAAAATGCTGATTCAAAATCCAGACTTGAATGACAGCCAGACGATTTTTCAACAGGTGGATCAGGAGCTGGACCAAATCGACAAGCTGGTCATGCAGGCTTTGTATTTTTCAAGGCTCGACACATTTGCGAAGGATTATTTTATTCAGGAGCAGAATCTCGGTGCGATCGTGCGGGAGTCTGTGAAGCGTCATTCCAAGCTGTTCATTTCACGGAAAATGCGAATTGCGCTTGAAAATGTGGACGTGGATGTACGGACCGACTCCAAATGGCTGGGCTTTATTTTGGATCAACTCATTTCCAATGCATTAAAGTACAGCGAGCCGGGCAGTGAAATCAAAATCTGGTGCGAAAAAACGCCGCAGGAAAGGCTTGATTTGCACATTGAGGATCATGGGCGAGGGATTGCGCCTGAGGATCTGCCGCGCGTCTTTGAGCAGGGATTTACAGGGGCGATCGGACGAAAAGAAAAGAAGGCGACTGGCATGGGGCTTTATTTAGCGAAGCAGATGGCGGGAAAGCTGAGTCATTCCATGCGAATTGCGTCCGTGGAAGGCGAAGGAACCGTTGTAACAGTTCAATTTGAAAGTTTGGAGAATTATTTATTAGTGGCAAAAGATCATAATTGAAGGGACTTGACGAAATGGCAGAATTGATAGTACGCGGTGCGCCGCAGGAATATGTATGTGAAGTAGGAAGCTGGAAAACACTTGAAGAGCATTTGAAACGCCGGTCGTTGAAACGCGTACTGGTCTTGCATGGCGAAAAATCTTGGCAGGTGGCAGAGGCGAAGTTTCCTGAATTGAACGAGGTGGAAGCGGTATTTGACACCTACCATTTTGAATGTACAGATGCAGAAGTAGCGCGTGTGGTAGCGCTCGTGCAGGCAGAAAATTGCGAGGCGATTGTGGGTGTTGGCGGCGGAAAAGTGGCCGATGTAGTGAAAGCCGCTTGTCATGTACTGGGGGCTCCGGCGATCATCCTGCCAACTTTGGCCGCAACCTGTGCTGCCTATACACCGCTTAGCGTGATGTATAACGAAGCCGGACAAATGCTGCGCTATGATGTTTTCCCGAGAAGTAACGCGCTCGTTTTGATTGATCCGGAAGTGATTTTAGATTCGCCGCTTGAACTGATGGTGGCTGGGATTGGCGATACGCTGGCAAAATGGTATGAAGCGGACGTGATCATTCGGCAGTTGGAAAAGAGCTCAGCTGAAATCGATGTCGCTTATTTTGCGGCAAAAATGTGTCGGGATAATCTGTTGTCGCTTAGCAGTGCGGCTCTCACGGCAATGCGGACGGGGCAACTCAATGAAGCATTTGTCAAAACGGTGGAAACGAATATTATGATCGGCGGAATGGTAGGCGGCTTTGGCGATGACTATGGTCGAACTTCCGGTGCCCACTCCATTCACGATGCCCTCACAACGCAGGAAGCATCTCACCGCGTTCTGCATGGCAATAAGGTGGCGTACGGGATTTTGGTGCAGCTGGTGATTGAAGGAAACTGGGCGGAAATCGAGCAATTGTTGCCGTTTTACCGGGAGCTCGGACTGCCTGCTTCTTTGTTTGATATGGATATGGGAGACCTGCCCGATGAGGCGCTTCATGTGGTGGCTCATCGGGCATCTGAGCCGGGCGAAACGATCCACATGATGGGCGATGATATCACAAGTGAAGTTGTCTATCAGGCGATGGTTCAACTGGAAGACTATATGGCGCAGAAACGAGTCGAGCAAGCTCAATGAGGATTAGAAAACAGCAAACGGAAGAAAATCTGCTCATTCGGGCAATACTAACAGAAGCATTTGGACGCGAAGATGAGGCCGATCTTGTCGAGCAGATCCGCGCTACGGCTTACTATCTGCCAGCACTGTCACTGGTTGCCGAGCTGCGCGACCAGACGCTTTCCGGTTATTTGCTTTTCAGTGAGATTGAATTGAAGACGGCGGATGAAACGCGGCTGATCTTAGGACTCGCACCACTGGCGGTCCGTCCCGCCCATCAAAGAAACGGGATCGGCAGTGCACTGGTGGAAGAGGGGCTGCGACTGGCCAAACAAAAGGCCTACCCAGCTGTTGCCGTACTGGGTCATGCCGATTACTATCCGCGTTTTGGTTTCCGACCATCAACGGATTTTGGCATTCCTGCACCGTTTGCAGTACCGGAAGAAAATTATCTGCTGCTGGAGTTATATCCGGACAGCTTGAAAAATTTGGCTGGGACGATTCAGTATCCCGAGGCATTTTCAAAATAAAACCAGCAGTCGAGCGGACCACAAGGAACGGGCGCTCGACTGCTGGTTTTTTATTTGGCGAAAAAGTTCAGGATAAATTGACGAAAAAGGTTTTCTGACGGGGAAAGTGTACGTGTTTTAGTCGTAATGATGCCAACTGATCGACGCAAATCCTTGTTTGTCAAAGGAATACTTTTCGTCTCTTTAAAAATAGCGCCATCTAAAATCATTTCCGGCAGAATACTAATGCCAAGACCGGCGCCAACCAGACCTTGAATCGTATAGAAGTCCTTGCTGGAAAAAGCGATCTTCGGTGTGAAGCCTTTTTTTTCTGCACAAGCCGTGACAATTTTATAAAGATCAAATTCTTCTGGGTAGAGAATAAATTTTTCATCGCGCAGCATGTCAAGAGAAGCACTGTTTTTTTCAGCAAGCAGGTGATCATGCGGGACAATCAATTTTAGTTTTTCTTCAAACAAAAGTGTCGGGGCAATTTTTTCATTTTCCTCGGGGACGGGGGAAAGAAAAGTCAGATCGAGATCGCCACGTGCGACCATCTGCATCAGCTCGGCATTGGAGCCCTCCATAAAACGATAGGTGACGTCTGGATATTCAGCACGAAAGGCGGAGATAACAGCGGGTAAAACCTTGGCAGCTAGCGAATTCGGCAGGCCTACACGGATGGTGCCACGGGCCGGATCGGTATATTCACTCACAAGTGCCTCGGCTTTTTCAAGTTCGTTCAGTGCGATCTTTGCTTGCTGCAGGAAATCCATGCCCACTGCGGTCAGCTGCATGTTGCGGCCAATTCGATCGAAAAGCTGTACACCTAGCTCGTCTTCTAGCTTGGTTATCTGTCTGCTGACGGCAGATTGGGCCACGTGTAAATTTTCCGATGCTTGGGTCATGTGCTCCACCCGGGCGACCTCCATAAAATATTTCAACTGGCGAAGTTCCATGTCCATCCTTCTTTCGTTCTCAATTTGAGATTGTTTTATTCTATTATATATATTGTTTCGATAAATGAAAAGGAATAAAATAGAACTTACACAAAAGGTAACAAAGGACGGTACTTGGCAAAAGCGGAATCCATAGTCAGAAATCAATTTTCTGTCTATTTTGTTTATTCCGACGAAACACAGGTGCTTATTAGGAGGTTTTCAAAGTGAGAAATAACGGCTTACCTAAAAAACATGGTTTATACGATCCGAGAAACGAACACGACGCATGTGGCATCGGCTTTGTTGCAAATATCAAGCATCGTGCGACTCATAAAATTGTGGAACAGGGTATTCATATGCTTTGTCAGTTAAAACACCGCGGGGGTGAAGTGGGCGGTGATACCGGAGATGGTGCAGGAATTTTGCTTGAGATCTCAGATGACTTTTTCCGTTTGAAAACGGCTGAAATCGGTATTGAATTACCTGAAAAATATCATTATGCAGTGGGAATGTTCAATTTTCCGCAGGCTGAGGCTCAAAGAAAGCTGTTGATGGAACAGACGGAAAGGCTCGTTCAGCAATATGGTCAAACCTTTTTAGGATTTCGCAAGCTGCCGACTGATCGCACGAAGATCGGTGCTGGGGCGCGCAAAACAGAACCGGCCATTTATCAATTGTTTGTTGCGAAAGAGCCCACTTTGAGTGAGGAAGCATTTGAACGTAAATTATATGTGATTCGTAAAGAAATCGAAAATTTCGCCGCGCGGGCAAAAGAAATTACGGAAACCTTCTATATTCCAAGCTTATCAACACGAACGGTTATTTTTAAAGGAATGCTGACGCCTGAACAGATCGATCGCTATTATCTGGATTTGGCGGATCCAGCCTATACGTCCTCTTTCGCACTCGTGCATTCGCGGTTTTCGACCAATACATTTCCGAGCTGGGAGAGAGCACATCCTTATCGCTATTTGATTCACAATGGTGAAATCAACACCCAACGTGGCAACCTAAACTGGATGAAAGCCCGGGAAAAACGCGCAGAAACGGCTGTTTTTGGGGATGATTTGAAAAAATTACTGCCAATTATCGATGAAAGCGGCAGTGACTCAGCTACGCTTGATAATGCGATGGAGTTTCTGGTGCAGTCAGGAAGAAGCCTGCCGCATGCTGCAATGATGCTGATCCCTGAACCATGGGACAAAAATCCGAATATGACGGATCCTAAACGAGCTTTTTATGAATATCATGCTACACTAATGGAGCCTTGGGATGGGCCGACGTCGATCTCATTCACCAATGGTCGCGTGATCGGGACGATTTTGGATCGCAACGGTTTGCGTCCAGCTCGTTATTATCTGACCAAGGATGACACGATTATTTATTCCTCTGAAACAGGCGTTGTACCTGTGGAACCCGAAGAAATCGTTCGGAAAGAAACGGTTGGCGCTGGGAAAATGCTATTGATTGATTTGGAAGAAGGTCGCATCATTTCTGATCAGGAGGTCAAAGAACAGCTGACAACTGCCAAGCCTTACCGGGAGTGGCTGGACCAGGAGCTGACAGATTTGGCGGAACTAGTTAGTCCGGATTTGGCTTACGTGCCGCCGACTAAATCGGAATGCTTTAAGAAGCAGCGCGCTTTTGGCTACACACAAGATGAGCTGAACAAGATTCTAATCCCGATGGTCACCGAGAAAAAAGATCCAATGGGGGCAATGGGCTATGATGCGCCACTCGCGGTTCTCTCCAATCGTCCGCAGCTCTTATTCCATTATTTTAAACAACTGTTTGCCCAAGTAACCAACCCACCGATTGATGGATTGCGGGAAGAGACGGTTATTTCGACGATGACACTTTTAGGCAATGAGGGGAATATCCTTGCGCCGAATGCTCAGAATGCCCACCGGATCCGCTTGAAGACGCCGATGCTTTCTCGAAAAGAATACGCGGCCCTATTGCTGCAGCAAAAATTTGATCGGCCTACCGCAGTGATCGACATTCTGTTTACCGAAGAGGAACGCGACCATCTTGACGAGCGGCTTGAAGCAATCTTTGCCGAAGTGGATCGCAAAATGGCAGAAGGGGCCGAACTGATCGTCTTGAGTGATGAGGGAGTTGACGCCAAACGAATTGGCATCCCGTCACTACTTGCGACCAGTGCAGTCCATCATCATTTGATCCAAGCAGGCACGAGAACGCAGGTCAGTTTGATTATCAAAACGGCTGAGGCGCGGGACGTACACCATTCAGCCATGCTCGTTGGTTACGGGGCGGACGCAATCTTCCCATATCTGGCCATCGATACGTTTGACGGGCTGATTCGAGCAGGACGGATCAAAGGCTTTACGCTGGACGAGGCAGAAGCACGCTATTTGGAAGCTGTGACAGATGGCATTTTGAAAGTCATGTCTAAAATGGGCATTTCGACGATTCAAAGCTACCGAGGCGCACAGATTTTTGAAGCGATCGGCATTGGACAGGAAGTCATCGACCGCTATTTCCGCGGGACGGCCAGCCAGCTTTCAGGGATCCCACTCGAGGTAATCGCACAGGAAGCGTGGCTCAGACATCGCGAGGCGTTCCATGATATTGGCTATCAAAGCTTCACCTTGCAGTCTGGCGGGGAATACCAGTGGCGTTCTAACGGTGAATACCATGTCTATAATCCACTAGCCATCCATTCGCTCCAGCAGGCGACCCGGACGAATGATCGCGAAGCCTATAATTTATACGCTGATTTGATGCAAAATCAGAATAATGCTTTCTTGCGCGGCCTGCTGACTTTTAAAAGTGACCGACCAAAGATTCCGCTTGAAGAAGTGGAACCGAAAGAAGCCATCTTCAAACGGTTTAAATCTGGTGCAATGAGTTACGGCTCGATCAGTCAGGAGGCGCATGAGGCACTGGCCATTGCGATGAACCGGATTGGCGGCCGCAGTAATAGCGGGGAAGGCGGCGAAAATCCCGCCCGCTTTACGCCAGATGAAAATGGAGATCTTAGAAGAAGTGCAATCAAACAGGTGGCATCCGGCCGCTTTGGTGTGACCAGCCACTATTTGGTCAATGCAAATGAACTGCAAATCAAGATGGCACAAGGGGCAAAGCCAGGCGAAGGTGGACATCTTCCCGGGAAAAAAGTTTACCCATGGATTTCGAAAACACGTGGTTCCACTACGGGCGTCGGACTGATTTCCCCACCGCCGCATCATGATATCTATTCGATCGAGGACTTGGCACAGCTAATTTTTGACTTGAAAAATGCCAATAAAGAAGCACGTGTCAATGTGAAACTTGTGTCGAAAACTGGTATCGGAACGATTGCAGCCGGCGTGGCGAAAGGGAATGCAGATGTGATTCTGGTCAGCGGCTATGAAGGCGGCACCGGGGCAGCAGCGCGCAGCAGTATTCGGCATACGGGTGTTCCGTGGGAGATTGGGCTTGCTGAAACCCACCAGACGCTGCTTCTAAATGGTTTGCGCAATCAAGTGGTTGTCGAAACGGACGGCAAGCTGATGACAGGGAAAGACGTCTTAATAGCGGCAATGCTAGGTGCGGAAGAATTCGGCTTTGCAACAGCACCACTTGTGACGCTCGGCTGTGTCATGATGCGTGTCTGCCACTTGGATACCTGTCCAGTTGGTGTAGCCACGCAAAATCCGGAACTGCGGAAAAAATTCCAAGGCTCGCCGGACTATGTGGTTAATTTCTTCCACTTTATTGTGGATGAAATGCGCGAAATGATGGCAGAACTCGGCTTCCGGACACTTAATGAGCTGATTGGGCACAAGGAGCTCTTGACGACACATGCCCGGAAAAATGAGCATTGGAAAGCCAAATATCTCGACTTTGGGCCAATGCTTTATACGGATGCAACCTATTTGGCCGAAACGCAATACTGCACGAAAAAACAAAATCATCATTTGGAAAAAACATTGGATCTGGCAGAATTGCCGCAGGTTGTCGCTCCTGCCCTTGCTGCGGGAAAGAAAGTGACCGGACGCTTCCCGATTCGCAATATCGACCGAGCAGTTGGAACGATCACTGGTTCGCTGATCAGTCGGAAATACGGAGCGGCGGGCTTGCCGGATGACACCATCGATTTGACTTTTGTCGGGGCAGCGGGCCAAAGCTTTGGTGCCTTTACACCACGGGGCATGACGCTTCGTGTGGAAGGAGATGCCAATGACTACTTTGGAAAAGGCTTGTCAGGCGGCAAACTGATTGTAACGCATGATCCGAGGACACCAGTCGCAGCGCATGAGTCGGCGATTGTCGGCAATGTCACACTTTACGGAGCAACTTCCGGCGAGGCCTACATGCACGGGACAGCTGGAGCTCGATTTGCGGTCCGAAATAGCGGGGCACGGGCTGTTGTAGAAGGAATCGGCGACAATGGCTGTGAATATATGACAGGCGGTGCGGTCGTCGTTTTGGGCGAGACTGGCGATAATTTCGCGGCAGGAATGTCAGGCGGCGTGGCGTATGTCTATGCACCAGACGAAGCGGCTTTTCGTCAAAAAACCAACCAGGAGCTTGTTTCCATTCGTTCCATTCAGTCGGCGCGTGAGGAAAAACTGCTGCTGGAAATGATCCAGAATCATGCGGCATATACGGGCAGCCCGTTTGCCAAAGCGCTTCTGGTCAACTGGGAAACAGAAAAGGCAAATTTCCGCTATGTAATTCCGCATGAATATGAGTTGATGATGACACGGATTGAAGCATTGGAAAAGAGCGGTCAGACGCATGATGCGGCAGAACTGGCAGCCTTTTATGAGCATAAAGACGGCAAACTTTTAAGCCCGGTGGCGAAGTAGGAAAGGTGAGGTGAACCAAGATGGGAAAAGCGACAGGATTTATAGACTATGAACGTATCCAAACACCTAATCGCGATCCAAAAAAGCGGACGCGCGACTGGTTTGAATATAGTTTGCCAATGCCTGAGAAAGACTTAACCCTCCAGGCGGCACGATGTATGGATTGCGGCGTTCCCTTTTGCAGTGTGGGAATGGAAATTAAAAATGGCGTCTCCGGCTGTCCGCTCCATAATCTGATTCCAGAATGGAACGATGCGGTGTATCAGGGCGACTGGAAGCTGGCGCTAGACTTGCTTTTAAAAACGAATAATTTTCCGGAGTTTACGGGACGCGTTTGTCCGGCTCCATGTGAAGGGGGCTGTACGGTAGCCATCCACGACCCGGCTGTTGGAATCAAATCGATTGAAAAGGCCATTATTGACCGCGGCTTTAAAGAAGGCTGGATCAAACCAGAACCGCCACTCGCGCGAACCGGTAAAAAAGTAGCCGTGATTGGCTCTGGACCTGCTGGACTTGCCTGCTCCGACCAGCTCAATAAGGCGGGGCACAGTGTCACCGTTTATGAAAAAAGCGATCGACTGGGTGGTCTCCTGATGTACGGAATCCCAACGATGAAGCTTGAAAAAGAAACGGTATCCCGTCGTGTCAATCTTTTGGCAGAGGAAGGTGTCCGGTTTGTCACGGGAGTTGCAGCCGGCATTGATATTTCGGTAAGTGAATTGAAAGAACAATTCGATGCGATCGTCCTAGCAACTGGTGCTGGCAATGCGCGCGATGTCTCTATACCAGGGCGTGATGCAAAAGGAATCCATATGGCGGTGCCCTACCTCACGCAGGCAACAATCGACAATTTGGATCATGGCGGCAAGCAATCACTTTCAGCAGAAGGAAAAAATGTAATCGTCATTGGCGGCGGTGATACGGGAGCCGACTGTGTGGCAACAGCTCTGCGGCAAGGAGCCAAATCAATTCGCCAGTTTGGGATTCAGGAGAAGCTGCCGGAACTGCGAAAAGAGCAGAATCCTTGGCCAGAGTATCCGCGTACGTTTAAAATGGACTATGCCCACGAGGAAGCAGAGGCAGTGTACGGTCATGACCCGCGCGAGTATCTCGTCAACACCGTTCGATTTGAAAAAAATGAAGCGGGTGAACTGAAAGGACTGTATGCAGTCGATGTGGAGCCGGATCCGGAAAATGCCCATCGTTATCAAGATATTCCCGGCACAGAAAAATTCTATGCGGCCGATTTAGTCTTGATTGCGATTGGTTTTGCAGGAACGACGCGTGATATTTTCGACAATTTCGGCATTCAAAAAACAGACCGCCATACAATCGACGCGGCTAAAGGTTTTTACCGGACAACCGAAGAACGAATTTTTGCTTGCGGGGATGCCAGACATGGCCAAAGCCTTGTTGTTACAGCGATGGCAGAGGGGCGAGAAGCGGCACGCGAAGTGGACTTTTATTTGATGAATGAAACGTTTTTACCATGAATGCGGACGGATGAAACGTGGCATAAAAGAAGAAAATCAGCTAGCTGACAGGTTACGCTCGTTAAAGCGGGTCATAGTCAGCTAGCTGATTTTTTATAGGGGAACCTAGTTTGAGGGAATGGATTTTTGCACATGGGACAATTTACGGGCGATTATGTGGAACCAACCTGTCAAAAGTAGCCCTTTGATCACACTGGTGATACTGATGCTGAGCCAAATTCCTTCCAGCCCAATAAAACGCGAGAGAATCAGTGCCAGTGGAATTCGAGCAGCTGAAAAAATGATCGAAACAACGGGCGGGGCATAAGTTCGACCGATTCCATTAAAGGCCCCGACAGCTAATAATTCCATACACATAAAGAGCTGTGAAAAGCCCAGCGTCTGCATATAACCAACCCCCATATCAATAACGGCAGTTTCATCAATAAAGAGACCGAAAAGCTGTTTGGGGAAAAGGATAAACACAACTGAAATTACACTCCCGAAAATAGCCACAAGCTTTAGCGCGGATTGAAAGCCCGATTGAACCCGATCCATGCGTTTAGCGCCATAATTTTGGCCGACAAATGCAGCAATGGCCCCTTGCAACCCGCCAATGGTCATGTAAGAAATAGATTCAATCTGCACACCGATTTTTTGAACGGCGATGGCTTCAGTGCCAAATTGTACGATAATTTTGGCCATGTAAATAGAAATTAGGATAAAAATGATTCGCTGCAAGGTAACCGGTAGACTCATTTTACTCGTTTCTAGCATTTGTTTCAGTGAGAGTGGTTGCTTCAGACTTTCCGTGATATATGTGCGACCGAAATACAGCATGATTAAAAGCGTGAGTAGTCTGGCTAAAATGGTTGCCCAAGCAGCCCCTATGATCCCCATTTCAGGAAGCGGGCCAAGTCCAAATATCAACAATGGATCCAGTAAAATATTGGTTATCAGTCCGATGGCATTTGCTTGAAAGGTCAGCTTGGTATTTCCATAACTGGTCAGAACAGCTGTCAGCGTGCTGGATAAAAATAGAAAAGGAATACCGATTAGTGAGTAAAGAAGGTAATCCACAGCCATTCGCTCGATAGAGGACTGATTCAAATCGAAAAATCGAATAAAGCTTTCTGAAAAAAGTGCCATAATTGCGACAAATAGCACAGAAAGCAGGAAAGATAAGAACAAGCTATTTTTCAAATAACGAGCAGCAGCTTCTTTCTGACCAGATCCCAGCGACTGGGCGATTCGAATGCCTGTTCCAATCACCACTAGGGTCGAAAGTGCCATGGCTAAATTGAGAAAAAAACTGGCAGTCCCAATCGCGCTGACAGCATCACTTCCCAAGCGGCCGATCCACACCATATTGATCATGCCGAATGCAGTCTGGATAAAGTTAGAGGCAATGATCGGCAGCGCCAGTTTCAATAGTAAAGCTTTCTCATCACCTATCGTCATATCAAGCTGTTTCATTTAGATAGCTCCGGGCGTATCCATTCCATTCTCAAATTCATTCCTGCTAATACGCTCCTTTAGTTCCAATATTTTCGCTTCAATCAAGTCACGAGTGATTCTAAAATCTTCTATTGGGCCGCCACTAGGATCGCTCAGTCCCCAATCCTCCCGATGTTTAGCCGGGACAGCCGGGCAGCTGACACCGCAGCCCATGGTAATCAGAATGTCGAGCTGCTCCGGAATGTCTTGTAACAGCTTGGGATGTTGGCTGCTGGGATCAAGCCCGTATTCTTTTATGACAGCAATCGCAAGTGGCTTAACTTCCGGATAGGCTTCCGTTCCAGCTGAATAAACTTCAGCCACTCCCTCTAAATGTTTTCGCCCTAAGGCCTCCGCGATTTGTGAACGGCAAGAATTATGAATACAAATAAAAGCAATTTTTAACATATTAAAACTCCTTTTTATGGTTGAAAAATAATAATTGAATGATTTTATCCCCAACTTGTCGATTGACACCCTCAAATGGATAGCAGTGAATGTGTATGGCTGGGTTGAAATTAACTTCAATGATGGCATAATTGTCCGGCTTGGCAGGTGTGTCGATATTTTCAATAATAATATCCACGCCGCAAATGCGGACATCTAGTGCCTGTGCTGCTGCCAGCGCGATATTTTTGTAAGAAGCGTGCAGCTGATCGGTGAAATCAATACTGTCACCACCCGTACTAATATTGGAATTTTCCCTTAAGAAAACCTGCTGATCGCAAGCCGGAATAGAATGTACGGTCAGATTCTGTGCGGCGAGAAAAGCACGCTCAGATGCAGCTAATTTTAAAAATTCAAGCGGTCGCGTATAGTTTTGTCCACGTAAAGGGTTTTGATTTTTGATGCGGACTAACTCTTCTATCGTGTGAACGCCGTCTCCGATAACATTGGCAGGTACACGATTTAAAACAGCGACCACTTCATCTCCTAGAACTAAAATTCGATATTCCTTACCCGGCTGAAAGGTTTCAAGCAAAATGGTCTGATCTTCCTGAAACGCCTTGTCAAGAGCCTGGGAGAATTCATTTTCCAAGTAACCCGTTGAAAAGACTGTAATCCCTTTTCCAAAATTAGTCGAATTGGGTTTCACAACTAATTGAGAGGGGAGTTTATGTTCATGGAAAAGCTTGAGTCCTTCTGCTTTTTGGTGAATGGTAAAGCTACTCGGAACGTGGATCTGCTGCTCACTAAGAACTAATTTGGTGACTTCCTTGTTCTCCATGATGAGAACCTGGCTATATTTATCTAGACTTGTTTTTGTCGCTTCTTTCACATATTCCACCTGTTGATTCTGCGGATTTGTAATTCTGATAAAATTTTCACTTCTATCAAGCACCTCTACTGCCAATCCGAATTTGAAAGCAGACTGAATAAGTATTTGGGTGGACAGCTCCATTTCTCCATAATCCGGCAGTGAAGCAAACGGTTCTTTTCTCGTATTTAACTGAGCAGTTGAATGATTCATTGATGACGACCTCTTTTCTCTAGAGCGGAACAAGCGCTTCCTTTGGCTGATGAAGGCGGACAAAGCGCGATAACCTGTTCGATTAAATGAAAATAGGGATATTCCTGATTAAGCTTGTAATACTTCCATTGTGCTTGCTTTTTTTCGATCAAAAGGCCATGATCTCGCAATTTTTTAATGTGCTTGCTGATGGCAGGCTGAGAAATATCAAAATAATCGACGAGCTCGCAGATGCAAACCTCCTGATGCGCCAAAATGGTCAGCATTTCTAAACGAGTCTGGTCGGCTAATAATTTACATACCTGTTCCATTTCGCTATAAGTGTTCATAAAATCCCTCCAAAAATCATTTTATAACTTTTTGGTTATATAATCAATAGGTTATATTGAGAGATGTGCAAGTACGAACAAATGAGATATAAACGTTTTTATGATTTTTATTGTGGCAAGGCTATTCAACCTGTATAATAGAGGTAAAAGGCGAAAGGAAGCGATTTATTTGGTAGGGATTAAAGACATAGCAAAACAGGCCGGCGTTTCCATATCAACGGTTTCCTATGCGCTCAATGGAAGTCCCAAGGTAACAGAGAAAACACGCGAACGGATTTTGAAAATTGCAAGTGAGCTGAATTATGTTCCGAATATGGCAGCAAGAACCTTAAAAACACGGGAAACAAAAATTATTGGTGCCTATTTGGCTAATTATGGCGGCGCATTCTATGGGCCGCTTTTGGACGGACTCAGGGAAACTCTTCGCGCGCTGGACTATGAACTGATTGCCTGCAGTGGGGAAAAAGCACAACGCTTTCTTCCATAGCGGATGATTGACGGGGCCATCGTGCTGGATGCAACTTTCTCTAGTGAAGCGATGAAAAATTATGCGGATCGCGGCCATAAATTGGTGGTACTGGACCGCGAAATTGCGCATCCTAATATTAGACAGGTACTGCTCGATAACCGGGCGGGGGCAACGCTTGCAGTGGATTATCTTAAGAAAGGCTTCAACGGCGATTTTTATGTGCTGACGGGGCCGCCGAATTCTTTTGATGGGAAGGTGCGACTCGAGACGGCCTTGCAGGAGCTTAAACGTTTCGAACGGCAGGGTGACCGCATTCATGTGATTGAAGGTGACTTTGAAGAATCGTCTGGGGAACAGGCGGCGGCTCAAATTGCGGCTGACTGGAAGGCGCCAGTTTCAATTTTCTCGCTGAATGATAATATGGCGATCGGCATGTACCGTTATTTTACCAAGGCAGGGCTTGAAATCGGGCGAGATGTCCGGATTATTGGTTTTGATAATCGTGATATTGGCGAATATTTAATTCCAAGGCTGGCCACAGTCGACTATTCCAAGTATAAATGGGGCAGTGTTGCAGCTGAAAAACTGGTTAAATTATTACATAATGAACCAACTGATAATGAAATTATTTACACATCCATTATTAAAGGTGGCTCAGTCAATCCGCCGATCATGAGCCGCTAAAAGGAGGCAGTAACATGTTAAAGCTTGGCATTATGGGAACCAATTGGATTACCGATTCATTTATTGAGGGGGCCGAGAATTCGGGCAAATGGACACTTACAGCCGTCTATTCACGAACGCGCGAAAAGGCCGCCAAATTTGCTGAAAAGTATCATCGCGATCTTGTTCTATTTGCGGATATTGCAGAACTTGCAGCAAGCGACCAGGTGGATGCCGTGTATATCGCCTCGCCGAATGCGCTTCATTACGAACATGCCATTCAACTTCTGGAAGCCGGCAAGCATGTGATCGTCGAGAAACCAATTTTTTCAACAACTGCAGAATTGGAGCATGCCCATACCGTCGCGCGGGATCAGGGTGTCTTTCTCTTTGAAGCCGCTCGACATTTGCAAGAACCGAATTTCAAACGCCTGCAGGAAAATCTGCCGCGAATTGGCAAGCTGCACGGTGCCACACTGACCTATATGAAATATTCCTCCCGTTATGATGCCGTTTTGGCTGGAGAGGAGCCCAATATTTTCTCTCTGCGATTTTCAGGCGGTTCACTTGTGGACCTGGGCGTTTACCCGCTCTACACAGCGGTTGCTTTGTTTGGGGAGCCAGAGAGTGCGCACTACTTTGCCAGAAAAATCGTGACAGGTGTTGATGGGGGCGGTCCGATCATTCTTTCCTACCCTGATTTCCACGTTACGATCAATCAGGGCAAAAATAGCACCTCCAAATTGCCAAGCGAGATATACGGGGAGAAGGGGACGCTGTGGATTGATCCGCTAACCTCCATCAAAACGATCCGCTTCTTGGCGCACGACGGTTCGGCATCGGAGGAACTAGCCTGGCCGGTAATTGACAATGACATGCAATATGAGGCGGAGGAGTTTGCAAGAATCATCACTCAAAAGGATCGAGACAGCTATGAATATTTGGCAGATTTAAGTCTGAAAGTATTACGGGTTTCAAATGAACTTCGGCATCAGAATGATATTTGGTTTGATGCAGAAAAGAAATAAAAGACTGGCAGAGAGCAAATCAATTGTTCTCTGCTGATTTATGTCCGCGATCAGAAGATGATTTCAAGTAGCAAGAAGTGCATTCTTTTGCTATAGTGAGTAGAGAAGCAGAAAAGGAGTCCGATTATGAACGAAAAATGGAAAGCGTTATGGGAAAGTCATGGCTACGGTAATCCGACGGCGATTCAAACAGCCATTTACCAGCCCATTTTAGAACAGCAGAATGTCTTAGCCATCGCCCCAACCGGCACCGGCAAGACAGTTGCCTATACACTACCGATTTTAGAAAAAGTCACTTCAAAAAAAGAACTGCAATGGTTGATTTTAGCCCCCAGTCATGAACTTGTGATGCAGATTGCCGATGTCGTCCGCAGTTGGCTGACGGATAAGGAAATAACTGTGACACCGCTAATCGGTGGTGCCAACATCAAGCGGCAGATCGAAAAACTCAAAAAGAAACCGCAAATCATTGTCGCCTCACCAGGGCGGGCAAAAGAACTGATTCAGCAGAAGAAAATCAAAATGCATGAGGTTCACACGATCACACTGGATGAATGCGACGAACTCCTGTCAAAAGACCATTTTGACACCACCCTGTCGATCGTCCAAAGTGCCAAACGAGACCGACAGCTCGTGCTGGTTTCTGCTACACATCTTGAAACCGCCGACCGATTTTTCGCACAGCTGAGCGAGAAGCCACTCTTGTTTGAAGAAAAAGCCAAACCGGAAGCGCGCGCGCAAGTCAAGCATCAGTTTATGGAAGTGGAAAATCGTGAAAAGCCGATCTTGCTACGCCGCATCAGTCATGTGGCCGGTATGCGTGGTCTTGTGTTTGTCCGTGATAAAGCGCGCATGGATATTTTGCTCGAAAAATTGGCCTACGATGGGGTCAAAGCGGCAGGCATTCACCGCGAGATTCCAAAAGAAATGCGTCAAAAAGTACTGCAAGCCTTTAAAGACGGGACATTGACCTATCTGATCGTGACGGATATTGCAGCACGCGGCTTGGACATTCCAGATCTTCCATATGTCATCCACTATGATTTAGCGAGTAATGAAAAAGAATACATCCACCGCTCAGGTCGAACCGGACGGATGGAAAAAAGCGGGACAGTGATCAGTTTTGTGAATGCCCGTGAGATCCGAATTTTGAAACAGTATTTAAAAGAACAGCATCTGACAGGTGAAAAGGTTCGTTTTTATCAAGGTGCACTGACAGCAGAAACGGCAGAAAAAAAGCCAGTATCTAAGAAACCGCATCAGTCGCACAGGTCAGGTGGTAAACGCAAAAAGCGGGAGAAATAATCGCCCGCCTTTTTCTTGTCCACTTTTATCAGCCAGGAAGAAGCGGTTGTATTGCGCCTTTTTACGTGAAATGGTTATAATAAAGAGGACAAGGGGTTAAAGGAGTCGAGTGTATGCCAAGTAGAAAAGAAGAAGTATTACGCTATTTAAATGAATTTGGCAAAAAGATCTCTGCAAGCGAGGTCGGGGATGCCCTGCAAATGGACCGGGCCAATGCCAGCCGTTATCTAAATGATCTTTTTAAAGAGCACCGAATTGAAAAACTCTCAGGGAAACCAGTTTTGTATCAGGCGCTGCAAACTGCCCAGGCGGAAGTGGAGCCGTTTGAACAGGAGTCTGCATTTGACCGCTTGATCGGTTCGGATCAAAGCTTAAAAGTCAGCATCCAACAGGCGAAAGCAGCCATTCTATATCCGCCCAATGGTTTGCACACACTTATTTTAGGAAAGACCGGTACAGGGAAATCCATGTTTGCCGAATGCATGTATCAATTTGCCCGCGAGTCAGAAATGATTCCACGGACGGCACCATTCGTGTCATTCAACTGTGCAGACTATGCGCAAAATCCGCAGCTCCTCTTCGGCCATATTTTCGGGGTCATCAAGGGAGCCTATACCGGAGCAGAAGAAACGCGTGAAGGCTTACTGGCCAAAGCAGATGGCGGTATTCTTTTCCTAGATGAAATTCATCGCTTGCCACCGGAAGGGCAGGAAATGCTATTTACATTCATTGACAGAGGGGAGTATCGGCCACTCGGTGAAAGTTCAGCCGTTCATCGCGCCCAAGTACAGATTATTGGTGCGACAACAGAGTCACCTGACAACTTTTTACTGGAAACATTCACGCGCCGGATTCCCATGACGATCACACTGCCGCCGCTTTCAGAACGCAATCTGGAAGAACGCTACCAGCTGGTCGATTTTTTCCTGCGTCAGGAAGCCACCAGACTTCAGCAGACGATTCGAGTGCACCGCAAAGCACTAATTGCTTTTTTACTTTATCATGCCAGTGCCAATGTCGGGCAGCTGCAGCGCGATCTTAAGCTTGCCTGTGCGAAGGCTTTTCTGCATTATAAAACGAAAACCGCGAATTTTATTCTGATCGAACAGGACGATTTGCCGATTCACGTCCAAAAAGGTCTTTTGCATATGAAAGACGAACCGGAAAAATTGAACCGGTTGATTGATGTGAACAAAACGATCTTTAAATTTGCCGAGGTTGCCGAAGAAGCGGACATTCAGTTGACCGAAGTGGATGACGTCTATCAGGCGATCCAAAAGAAAGCAGAACAATTGTTAAAAGAAGGCAAGGATCAGTCTGAACTGGAAGAAGAGCTCTATATTGACGTCGATCAGTATTTCCATGACTATATGGTACAGCTTCCAACCCAGCAGACGGCCAAAGAAATCATCGACCCGGCCATCTGGGATATCACGGAAAAAGTGTATACCATGGCTGAAAAACGCTTGGGCAGAAATTACAATGACAAGATGCGCTTTGCCTTCTCGCTGCATCTGCAAAGCACGATCGAGCGGATCCGTGAGCAGAAGCATATCATCCATCCAGATCTCAATAATGTCCGTAAAAAATATCCGAAAGAATTTCAAGCAGCCATTGATATCTCTTCCATGATTGAGCAGTCGCTTGCGATCGAAATACCTTTTGATGAAATTGGCTTTTTAACGATGTTTTTGACCGAAGAAGTCGGCGAATCCATGTATGACAATGAGTCTCAGGTAGAAGTCATTGTGATGATGCACGGACGCTCCACGGCCACCAGTATGGTCGAAACGGTGCAGGAGCTGCTCAGCATTGACAGTGGAATCGCGATGGACATGCCACTTACGATGGAAGTTAAAACGATGTATGAAAAAGTGAAGCAAAAAGTCGCCACCCTGAATCCGCAAAAAGGGGTGTTGATTTTATCCGACATGGGTTCCCTGACATCTTTTGGCAATATGTTGACCGAAGAGATGGGCATTCGTACCAAAACCGTCACGATGGCCAGTACGCCTGTTGTGCTCGAAGCAATCCGCAAAGCCTCACTAGGACGCGGTCTCGAGGACATCTATCAAAGTTGTCAGCAGCTCTTTGAAAACAAATATAAAGCCCATGTTCTTCGGGCGAAACCCATCAAAAATGCCGTCATTTTCACCTGCTTTACAGGGGAAGGCGTGGCCGAAAAACTGCGCGCTCGTGTGGCTCCCGTGATTGACAGCAGTAAAGTTGAGATTGTCGTCTTGCAATTTCTGCATAAGGAAGCATTTCGTGAGCGGATTGATCAACTGATGGAGGAATACAATATTTTGGCGATCATGGGCTCAGTAGAGTTTGAATATCGCGACATTCCATTTTTCAGTGCGATCGAAGTATTTTCAGAAGGTGGTCTAGACATCGTCAAACGAATTATCAATGATGAGGTTCCCTATGAAAAACTCATTGCTTCTCTTGAAGGAAATTTGAAAGCGGTCGGCTCTGCAGAAGAGCTGGTTTATTTCTTGCGGAAAGTCATTTCTGAATTGCAGCTGCAGTTGAATATTATTTTGGAACCCGGCGTCGATATCGGGATGATTCTCCATCTGGCCTTCTTGATTGAACGCGTGAAACTAGGCGCAGTCGACCGGGAATTCCCGGATCTCAGCGAGTTTGCCAAAATGCATATTGTCGAAATGCAAGTCACGCAGCAAATGATGGAGAATGTCGAAGAAGAATATGACATTACGATTCCGCAGTCAGAAATCGCCTATTTGACGCAGATGATGCTGAATAATAAAGTTGGCGAAGAAGCAGAATCATAAAAAAATAAGTGTGTAGGGATTACACACTTATTTTTTTACATGTGTAACAAGGAAGACGCTGGAATCGCATGAAGCAGACCTTGCTTTTGGCATGATTCTTGCTTATAATATATCGCGTAAAGCGAAATACAACTTGGAGGAAGAAAATGAAGAAAATTATGCTCATTTGTTCAGCCGGTATGTCTACAAGCTTGCTCGTAAAAAAAATGGAAGAAGCCATTGCCGCGAAAGATTTGGAGATTACGGTACTTGCAGTGGCCGAGGCTGACGTAGATAAAAATATAAAGGGTGTAAAAGTCGTTTTATTAGCGCCACAAGTTCGTTATTTAGCTAAAAATTTAAAACGGAAGATGGAATCTCTCGAAATTCCTGTCGCCATTATTGATGGAATCGATTATGGTACGATGGATGGTGAAAAAGTGCTGAATCAGGCACTATTCATGATGAGAGACTAATCTTACGGTTAATTCTGGAAAAGGACGTGTCAAAAAATGGATTTAGAACAAACAATTATGAGCTTGATCGTATTTGGTGGGAACGCTAAAAGCGATGCAATGTTAGCCATCGAGGCAGCCAAAAAAGGTGATTTCGAAAAAGCAGACGAACAAATCAAACTAGCAGAAGACGCTTTACTAGAAGCACATCATTCGCAAACAGCCCTTATTCAAGGCGAAGCACGTGGTGAAAAAACAGAAGTATCGCTTCTTTTAGTGCATGCGCAGGATCACTTGATGAATGCCATCACATTTAAAGACTTAGCGAAAGAGATTGTTGACCTTTATCGGAGTAAATAAGTCGCCTTGAAAGGATGATTTTTGATGAGAAAATTAGGGATTTCTGTTTTTCCGCAACATGTATCGCTTGAAGAATCAATGAATTATATTGAAACGGCCGCCAAGTATGGCTTTAGCCGGATTTTTACTTGTCTGATTTCTGCAAACGACAAAGAAGAATTCGCCAAGCTGGAAAAAATTTGTCAGCGTGCGAATGAGTTAGGCTTTGAAGTGATTGCCGATGTCGACCCGACCGTTTTTGAATCACTCAATATCACGTATCAGGAGTTGGATCGGTTTAAAGAGATCGGCCTCTCTGGACTTCGGCTCGATTTGGGCTTTTCCGGCTCAGAGGAAGCGGCGATGAGTTTTGATGATAATGATTTGATGATTGAGCTAAATATTAGTAACGGGACAAAATATGTCGATAATATCCTTTCTTATCAAGCCAACGTCTCGAATATTATCGGTTGCCATAACTTCTATCCGCGTCGTTATACCGCATTATCCCGCGAACATTTCCTGAAAACGAGCAAGCAATTCAAGGATATGAATCTGCGTACAGCAGCTTTCGTTTCTTCAAATAGTGGCGAATATGGCCCGTGGTTTGTTGTAGACGGCGGATTGCCAACGCTAGAAGAGCATCGCGGTCAAGATATCGTTGTCCAAGCAAAAGACCTTTGGAACACCGGTTTGATTGATGACGTGATTGTTGGGAACATGTTTGCCTCGGAAGAAGAACTAAAAGCACTGGGTGAGCTAAATCGTAATGAACTCACATTGCGTGTGGAATTTTTACCGGGCGCAACAGATGTGGAAAAAGAACTTGTTTTGACGCAAAAACACTTCAATCGCGGAGACGTTTCTGCCTATGTGATTCGCTCGACGATGACACGTGTTCATTTCAAACAGTTTGATTTCCCTGCACATGACACAGCACAAATCGAACTGGGCGATGTAACGGTTGATAATAACGGTTATGAACGCTATAAAGGTGAAATGCAAGTGGCCCTTCAAACCATGGAAAATTCCGGCAACACGAATATCGTGGCACGGATTATCCCGGAAGAACGGTACCTACTTGAACAAATTCGCCCGTGGCAGCATTTCCGCCTAATCGAAAAATAAACAAAAAGTTTGAAGCAAGTGGTGCGAGCCGCGCGCTTCAAACTTTTTTTGCATGTGGAAAAGATTTCATTGTCACAGACCTTTTTTCTATGGTAAAATAGTCTCGCTGATGTTTTTTCAGCGTGTCCCCTTAGTAAAATGGATATTACGAATCCCTCCTAAGGATTAAGTGCAGGTTCGATTCCTGCAGGGGACGTTTTGAGAAAAAGAAAGAAAAAGTAAAAAGAGTGATAAACGTTGTTGTATCAACATTTATCACTCTTTTTTTGTAGATAGAAAAAGAAAGAAATTGTATATTTATTAAAATTAGTTGCACATTTGGTTGCACGTATTAAAGTAAGGATTCCATTATGGAATCTACTTTTCGACTTTCCATCTGTTCTAACTCATCTAAAACGTGTGAGTAAATTTGAAGAGTAGTGACAATATCAGTGTGTCCTAGTCGTCTAGAAATGTATTTTATGTTTAAACCATGATAAAGAAGTATAGAACCGTGTGTATGTCGTAATCCGTGACAAGTGATTGGCTGAATTCCTAAATGTTTACAGGCACTCTTCAATGACTTATTTACGGCGTTATTGCTAATGGGAGTGTCTCCATCTGTGCAAAAGACCAGGTTATGCTTAGTAGTATTATTTTGCAATAATTTTAATGACATTAGATTAGTACGTGTTTGCCTATCAATTGTTATGATTCTGTTAGAAGAGTAGTTTTTTGTGTTACTAAAATTGTTTGTGTATTGACTATCCCATGTTTTGTTTATTATTATTGAATCTTTTTTTACGCAATCCCATGTCAGACCTGCACATTCAGAATATCTAAGCCCTGTTGTGGCTAAAAGCAAAATAAAATAATGTGAAATAGATTTCTCTTCTAATGAATTAATATATTGCAAAATTCGTTTAAAGTCTGTTTCATTGATATATTTCTGTGTCTCTTGCTTCGCTGCTTTTGCACCAGTTATTTCTATCATATAGGTAGGGTCTTTAAAAATGATTCCTTCATTAATAGCATGTTTGATACAAGATTTGATGTAAGTATGTCTTTTTTGAACCGTTGTTTTTGCATGAGTTTTACCAAATTCATTAATAGCGGTCTGATATTTTTCACGTGTTAATTCTTGTACTGTGAGATTGGTGAAATATTTCTTGCAGAACTTTATTGCTAGATGGTAGTGTTTGTCGTTTGCTTCGGTTCGTTTTCCTTTTTTAAAAGTTTCAAAGAATTCGTTAAAGTAATCAACAAACAGCATTTTTTCAGCTGAAAAATCAATACCTTTGTATTTATGCAAGCGTAATTCTACTTCGTCAGCAGCTATTTTAGCTTCTTTCCGTGAAGAAAATCCGCATTTACTAGTCTGTTTCTTTTTACCTTCAAAATCATAGTAAGTGATGCGGTATTGCCATTTTTTCCCCCGTTTAGTGATACTAGCCATATATCTAAACGCCTCCTAAATGTTGTAGGTAAATTAAAATATGTAGCATAGAAGGCGCCTTTCTATGCTATTGAAGTCTTATTGAAGGTGTTGAATTAACATTTCAAAAGCTGTTTTGCATTCATCAACCAATCCATCTTTTGAATTCCTAATAAATATCCAGTAACAGTTATTCATTAAATGTATGCTTGTTTCATTCTCCCAAATTTGGACTTCAATTTTAGGTGTCTTTTCTTTATGTTTATCTCCCAATATTCTTGCTCCTTCGCTATTAAGTGTGCGACGTCGCGTATCCATTATAACATTGTAATATGTCTTTTTGCTGATAACAGAACAAAAATTGTCTAAATGTACACAAATAAGGAGAAAAAGTGTTTTATATATAGTGATTCATCATAATACTTACTTACCTTTCATTTTTTCTTGGAATTTGATGAACTCTTTTAACAAATTCATGGCTTTTTCGTCACTAGTATTTTCTTTTACAAACGTAAAGATTTCTGGATAGCCTTCTATGATTTTTTCGTACTCTTCCGACCCGTGTTGTTTTAAATCAGTTCTTCCTAAAAGATAGTCTACGGATACATTGAAAAAATCAGCTACTTTTTGAACTTTGTCGATACCGGGTGTTTTTTCGTTCCATCTCCGTATTGTCCCATTTGATAGATTTGTTTTTCTTTCGAGTTCTGCAATTGTTATGTGGGATTCTGTGCATAATTTTTTTATTCTGCTTACCATATCTATTGCCATTTTATTCTCATCCTCAGAATGTACAAATAAAATAGTATATATGCTAATATTTTTGTTGACAAATAGCATATAGTTTATTATACTTGGTACATAAGCTAATTTATTTAGCTGAAATATACAAACAAACATAAAGAAAACGTCCCCCGACGTAATGTTTTTATGAAGTTCAGCCATACCTTTATATTAGCATATAGTTTAATTTGTGTCAATTTCAGCTTTGTAAATTAGCATATCTTATAATGAGAGGTGCATATATTGATTCAACATCTTGAAGTTAATGTTTTAATACCACCGGAATATGTACTGGTAAAAAAAGATGAATATGAAAATCTGCTTGATGAACGATTGAACGGCAGATGGTGGGATATGAAAAAATTAGTTGAACATACTAATACTAGCAAAGATTGGCTAGTCGAAAATATCTTCTATCAACCTAGGTTTAAAAAAATATTGGATGTTAAGCATGGCGGTTTTGTAAAGTATCCGACTGGTAAAGGTAGTAAATGGCTTTTTCAAGCTAAACAGATGTGTGATTTTTTGGATAAATTTTTTCCGGAAATTATGAAGTGAGGAGATAACATGAGGATTGATACATGGGAAGTGAGTGTTTACATTAAATACACACCCATCGAAGTAGAAGCAAAAACTTTAACGATTGAAACGATCGGAAAGAACCTAGCAACTGCAATCAATTCAGCGAAAAGTAAAGTCATCTGTAGTTGTAAAAAAGCAGGGATTTCGTTTATGAAAGTTGCGTTGTTAGATTTCAAGCACATAGGATATACGGAAAAAAGTACATATGATGTCTTTGCGGATCTGAAATACAAAAATATGAAACAGAAAAGCATCATGAAACATCTGAAAATAACCTTTGGAGAATATAAATTCTTTAATGACTATTTTGAAGGCAGAACTCGAAAACTTACAGCTAGTAAGTATCGAGATTTAAAGCATAGATTGTCAGATGAACAAATCAGGAAAAAATTCAAGATACCACGAATTGAATTTAGCCGATTCTTAAAAGCTTTATAAAACAAGCGAATAATTTGGAGAGCACTTCAATCAGCAGTTGATCCGGTCAAATGGAAAGTTCACTGATTGCTCCTTTATCAAGATGCAGCGGTCGACTGGTTAGGTGTCACGAAGCTTAATTCTATTAAGTGGAAACTCATGCGGTTCAGACGGTAATTGAAGACTTTTTCAAGTCTTATACATAATAAAACAGAGGAAGTGAATGGAATGTCCATAGCTACTCTTTTTACAGCATTTGTGCTAATCTGCATGATTGCTTATTTTATTTTCCAAACTTTGAAAGGAGGGTTCAAAAAGAATGTTCGTGTTAAATCCGGCTCAAAAACAAATTTTAGAACATTTAAAAGAAAGGCACGCCAAAAATCGTCAAGCGGACATTGGCTTAACGATAAGAAGCTTCTACGACTTTATCGCGGACTCTCAAGAATTCTACAACAAAATTGATCAAATTTGGTTGTGTTCATTAAATGTACATGAGCGAAATGAAGTGATCAAAGAGTTTGTCAATTGGGCGCTTTAGTCCGTTGCCGTTTAGAGGTATTCTCTTACTTTATGATTGTTGGCTTGCAACGTCCTGACGTTTTAGTCCTCTTTTATCTAGAGGTAATCAAATTAAATTATACACGAATATCTAAAAATAAGGAGGAAATATAAAATGAACCACGATGAATTATTACGAAAAATAAACTGCTTGGTGTTTGATGTTGAAATGGAAATGAAAGATTGGATGTATCACAGAGAAACTGTTAATGATGGATCGGCGTGTAAATCTTTAGCTAAAAAATTACAAAAACTGGGTGAATTGGAATCGAAATATAACGACTTGGTAAGTAGTAATGAGCAAGAATTGAAAAGTTAAAAATGTAAAAGGAGTGATACCAATGCACAAAACAGTAGAAAAGTTTATCAAAGAAGAATTGAGTATGGGAATTGCACAATTACCATATTCACCAATTAAAGATGCAATGATCATCC
Organism: Listeria costaricensis; assembly: GCF_900183385.1. GTDB lineage: Bacteria > Bacillota > Bacilli > Lactobacillales > Listeriaceae > Listeria > Listeria costaricensis. The sequence continues at coordinate 59,873 of NZ_FXUT01000005.1, read as the reverse complement.
AATTTGACGATGAAAGAGAAAATGATGTATTAATTTTTCCGCACGCTAAAAATCAAGATTGGATTATAATGCTGATCCGCAATCAATCTTGTGCCTACCTGTACAAACGGAAAAAATATTTTTGGAGTGTATATGACTATCAAGAAAAGGATGAGAAACTCATTCTCAAAATGGAATTTTTCAGGTATGTGTTAGTAGACGATCAAGTAAAAGACTGTGTAAAAAAAGTTGTCATTGCCGATGGGGAAGAACCTTATTTAAGCACAAAAGCGCTCTATAACATGGCAGAGAACCTTTTGCAGAAAATCTAATTTGAAAGGAGTGGACAAAGATGTTTAACGATATTGAAGAATTAAAACATGGCGATATTGTGGGGGTTTATGTGTTCGATGATTTTTGCGGAATGCCTGCCGGTTATTATCAAGGGATAGTTGTAGATATTAAAAGAGAAGAAAAACCAGTGATAGCATTTACAGACATATCATTAATGATGCGTGCAGAACAGCATGGTGTTTATCCTTTTCTAAATTTTGAGGCATGGGGTAATTGCGAGATTAAGTTACTTTATAGAACCGAATATCAATCGGTATAAATTTTAAATATAACTTTAGAAATTTTGCCGCGAAAGCGGAGGTAGAAATACCTCTATTATCAACCTCCCTTTAATATACGGGTAGAGCTAGAAGGTTTCACCCCCTTTTCCTTCTATCTCTGCTTTCACGGCAAAAAAAAGGAGTAGTGATTGTGATAACATATATTTTTTCAATTTATACATTTATTTACGTACTTGCGGCTTTTTGCTGTTTGGTTTATATAGAAGAAGAAACCCCATTATGGAAAGCCGCGCGATTTTTCATGAGTTTTTTCGGGATAATTTGGCTTTTTCTTGCTGCGCAATTCTTTTTGTATAAAGGCGAATTAATACTCAGTAAATTTTTTTCGTAAATCAAACAAAAAGGATAAAATTCTAAATAAGTATATCAAAAATAGTTGGTTTATGGTATAATATAACTATTAAATCAATGGATTTTTGGTTAAAAAAGACATAAAATAGGAAAAAATACATATAAAAACAAAAGGAGATGCAATATGAAACATAAAAAGAACAATCTAACAAAAAAAACAAAAATTATCATTACTTCTGCGGTGGCGGCGACGCTTTTAGCAGTAGGGGGTGGATATTCAGTTGCCCACTATCAAACAGTACAAGCGGAAGAACGGGAACAGCTTGCGGTAGAAAAGATGCAAAAAGATATTAATGGTTATCAAAAGAAAGCAGATGCTTTCTATACAGATTCTAAGAAAGAATTCATTAAAGATGATACGACAGCTGAAACAGTGAAATCATTGTCTGATAAAATAAACAATGAATTTAATGGACAAGAGATGGACAAAGAAACGGCAGAAATGTTCATGCAACTTACAAACGATCTAACAGATGCGAATGACATGGTATTACTTCGAGATGGTGCTAAGGCACTTCTAGATGGCGAGGGTGCTCTGGTTGTGGATGCAGATATAGCTTCTATAGAAAAAGAAGCAGCGGATTTAGAGAAAGAAAAATCAGCATTTGTCACAGAACAACGCAAGACTATTGATGAAGCAAAAAAACAAGAAGCGCAAATTAAAACAGCTACTGATAAAGTGAATGCATTATGTGCCGATAAAGAAATTGATAGCTCTGATCGCGACACTTACAATGATGCAAAAACAGCAGTGGATGCTATTAAACAAAAAAAAGCAAAAAATGAGTTATCAGATAAACTAGCGCCAATCGACGAAAAAATCACTGCAAGCGAAACTGCGGTGGCGCAAGAACAAGCTACACAGGAAGCTCAACCTTCCAGCGACAATTCATCTGCATCCAATAATAACAGCAGTTCATCTACTAGCAATAGCAGTGGTTCAAATTACTATTCTAGTGATTCTGGCTCATCGTCGAGTTCAAACTCTTCATCAAGTGGCGGCTCGTCAAGTTCAAATAATTACTCTAGCGGTTCAAACTCTAGCGGTTCTAGTTCGTCATCATCAAATAAGTCATCGAATGGATCGTCAAACTCAAATAGCGGTTCATCAGGTTCTAGTTCTTCATCAGGATCGAATTCGTCTAGTGGAGGTTCACCTAGTTCCAATGATTCGTCAAATAATAGTCATTATGAAGAACCAAATTCTGATGGCGGAACAAACATCTATGATGGCTGGTAATAACAAATGGAGAGAAGCAGTTAAAAAACACTGCTTCTTTTTTATTGACTTCAGGAGGTAATTATAAATGAAAATTCGCTCGCCTACAAATAATTTTGATATTAATATTAATTTGAAGAGGAGACTATAAAAAATATGTATAAAAAGAAATTTAAGCCGTTGTTAGCAATATGCACGGCTTTTTTTGTTATACTCCAAGCTTTCCTTCCTTCGGCTTCTGTTTTAGCACTAGGTGCAGAAAAAAGGATGTATGATGTCGGTAAAACTGATGACGGTTTGACTATTACGAGTTCGTATAAACCTAATTTAAAATCAAGTGGAACCTCGTCGGGTGAGATGAGTGCTTGGTACGGTGGATATAAGACGAGTACGGCGTATATCGAAGTTGATGGGGAACCAGCTTTCTGTATTGAACCATCAAAAACGTATCCAGTAAATATCACTTATGCACAATCGGTATACAATGATCCTGGTGTTAGGAATATATTAAAGGCAGGATATCCTTACAATGGTACTAGTGAAAAAAATTACGTTGACACATACGTTGCTTTAAACTTTTATCTAGGTAATTTTGATTCCCCAGCAATGGCAAATGATCCGGGAGTTAAAGAATTGTTGGATCATGCTTATAAATTAGATATGCCAACGGGTAAATTCTCTATCGAAAATAAAAATCAAAATGCTAGCTGGAATTCAAGCACAGGTCAACAAGAGACACCATGGTATATAACAGATACAGATTCAACGAATGCGCATTTTACTTTGTCTCTACCATCGGGAGTAGCAGCTGTAACAAGAGACGGGAAAAAACATAGTGGTAATGTTACTCTAAGCGCTAATGAAGATTTTAAATTGGTAGCAGATGCGTCTTATGATAAGATTGTGAAGATTAATGTGCCAACAGATATTCATGAAGTAACAGCGTTAAAATTTACTCCTAATAATTCTTCGTCTGTTCAAAGTTTGATGAAAGCAGGTACAGCAAAAGACCCTATTTCGGTACAGGATCTAACAGCTAAATTCACAGCCCAAAAAGGCAAAGTGAACATTGTTAAAACTGACTCTGAAACAGGTAGCAAAAATCAGGGTGAGTCAACGTTCGCAGGAGCACAGTACAAAGTCACTGACAGCAGTAATCACTCTGAAATCGTGACATTGGACAAAAACGGTAAAGGCTCAACACCAGATGCTTCATTATTAATTGGCCCGATCAAAACGCAAGAAATCAAAGCACCGCAGGGCTACAACCTTAACAGTAAAGTCTATACATCTGAACTTAAAATGAACAGTGATAACAAACTTGTGTTGACACAGAATGTATCAGACGATGTTATCAAGGGAAACATTGAAATCCAAAAATACTGGTCTCCAAGTGGTGGCAGTGGTGAACTTGCTGGACTTGCAGGTGCAGAATTTCAATTGATCGATAAAGACGGAAAGGTGGTTCAAACAGGAACAACGGATAAGAATGGCGCGCTAAAGTTCAATGATGTTGTTTACGGTCATTACACGATCCACGAATCCAAAACACCGGAAGGCGTGTTACCAGTTCCTGATTTTGAAGTCTTTGTCAATGAGCAAGGAAAGATATATCATTATAACCTTTTCGACGACAATTTGACTGGAATTCTAAAAATTGTGAAGGTCGATAAGGAGACTGGAAAAACCATTCCAGCAGCCAACACAACCTTCAAAGTCAAAGACCTGTCAACGGATAAATATGTAAGCATTGAAGGAAACACGGAATTCAAAACAGATGATGCTGGACAAGTTTATGTACCAGTTGATCTAAAAGCTGGTCATTATCAAATTGAAGAATTAACAGCACCGGATGGGTACGTATTGTCTAAAGACCCTGTAGAATTTACAGTCTCAAACGGCACAATTAATGACGATGGCGTAGTCAAGGTTGAGTTTGCAGACAAAGCCCAAAAAGGCAAAATCAATCTCACTAAAACGGGTGAAGTTGCTACAACAGCCACAAAATCCGATTCTGAATATGGCGATCTCTACAAATTTGGTTTTTCACAAGAAGCTCTTGAAGGCGCAGAATTTGATGTTATCGCTAGTGAAGACATTGTAACCCCGGACGGCACAACCCGTGCACACAAAGGCGATACAGTGGATCATATCGTAACAGACAGCAAAGGCAAAGCTTCAAGTGATGAACTTTACCTCGGTGGTTATGATTTGATCGAAACCAAAGCACCTGCAGGTTACATTCTGCCAACTAAAAAAATCCATGTAGAATTAACTTACGCTGGACAAGATGTAGAAGTAACCTCTGCTAATGCGAAAGCCAAGAACACATGGCAAGAACTGAATACCAACATTGTCAAAGTAGCTGAACAAGTTGACAGCTGGAACGCAGATGGCACTTATAACTCAAGCTATCAGCCAACTTCTGGCATCACGTTTGGTATCTACACAGCAGAAGATTATAAAGTTGATAACAAAGTAGTTGTACCAAAAGACAGTCTAATTGCAATTTCTGAAACAGGCAAAGATGGTATTGCCTCTAGTACAGTCAAAGTACCGAATAACATGACTTTCTATGCGCAAGAACTCGAAACAACCGATCAGCATGTGAAGAATACAGATAAAATTCCATTGACCTACGCTGCAGACGACAATACCAACAAACAAACGATCTATGTATATGCTGATGGCATGACGTTAGACAAACAAAGCGCTGACCTAAAACCAATCGAAAACGATCTGTATACAGATGATTTCACGATTATGAAATTCAATGAGGTGGCTACTGCACAAGAAGGCTCTTACGCATATAATGATCAAACAGGTGTCCGTACAACGGGTACAACGTTTGAGCTGAAAAATGCAGATGGACAAGTCATTGACACAATGACGATTGATGAAACAGGTCAAGTCACAAGTCCACAACTTCCAGTTGGTGACTACACCTTCCAAGAAACCATGTCAGCTGATGATGATCGCTTAGTGGTTGATCCAATGATTTACACGGTCAAAATTCGGAAATCCGGTGTGACCATTTTAGACGATCAAGGCAAAGTCATCTCTAAAGATGGTACAGCGATCGTTGAGAATGATCTGTATAAAAATCATTTCACGTTAAACAAAGAAATGGAAGTCTTTGATGTTCAAAAAGGCGCATTCAATTATCGTTATGAACGAGGTCAATTAGCCGAAGGTACAACCTTTGAAGTATTGAATGAAAAAGACGAACTTGTGGACACCATGAAAGTGGATAAAACAGGTCAGGTCACAAGTGCAGACTTGCCAGTCGGAACTTACAAAGTCTTTGAAACAATCGTGAGTGATGATGTGTATAAATTAAACGAACAAGTCTTCACGGTCACAATCACAAAGCAAGATGTTCTCATTACAGATGTCAACAATCAAGTGGTTGGTCATGATGAATTCACTGTCCGAAACGACCTAATTAAACAAGATTTCGATGTAGAAAAACAAGTCGAAATTCTTGACAAACAAGACGCTGATGGTTTTGACTCTAACTACGAGTCCGGCAAAGCGGCACAAGGATATGAGTTCACATTATATGATGCGACTGGAAATGTAGCTATGAAAGAAGTGACAGATGCTTTCGGTAAGGCGCACTTTGAAGCAATCCCTTGTGGCAAATACACCTTGAAAGAAACAGCTCTTGGTAACAATGATTATCGGTTGAATGAAACTACCTATGAAGTCGATGTTACGCCAACAAAAGTCATTATTCGTGATGAAAAAGGTCAGGTAGTCAATGATCAACATGACCTTATCGTGAAAAACGACCTGAAAAAAGGTACCGTAGACTTCACGAAGACTGACGCGGCAACAAGTGAAGAACTGGAAGGTGCCGAAATCAACATTAAAGGCGAAGACACTGACTTTACGTTCACGTCTAAGAAAGAACCGACTCGCTTTGCTCTAAAAGATGGTACCTATGAACTAACTGAAACAAAAGCGCCTGCAGGCTACATCAAGTCTGATGAAAAAATTACAGTGGTTGTCAAGGATCAGCAGATCACAAAATGTGTGCTGAAAAATGAGGCAAAACCACTACCAAAAACAGGTGATGATAGTGCACCGGGTTGGATGTATCTAATCGCTGGCGTGCTAGTAGGTGCAGCAGGCATGTATCTCTTCAAACAACCATCTCGCAAGAAAAAGAATAAGTAATAGAACAAGAAAGGAGACTATCAATTAGCTTTAAAAAGGTATTTGTTTGCGTCATATTAATATAACGCATTGACATTGTGTGATAATTATGATTATAATAGTCGAGTGATAAATTGAGGTGTCTTTACGGAGAACGAGTAGACTTTGATAGCAAATTAAAAAGACAGTGACGGCCATCACTGCCTCTTTAATCAAAAATTCTCTAGTCCCAATATTTAATGATGAGATAGATTGCTGCTAAAACAACCAAACAAGTTAGGATGATTGCTCCGTTTGCAATTATGACTATAAGTGCACCTAAAAGGGCAAGACTACCGATTGTTGAAAAACCAATCGAAGCAACACTTCCTCCATAAGCAAATAATGATCTGAATCCGTAACGCGCGCAAAGGAAACCAATGCCGCCTAGGATAAGAACTGTAATCATTATTTTTGGAAATGCTTCAAATGAAGTCATAATGTTATCCATAAAGACACCTCCATTCGATTATATAGTTAGGTTTTTTCTTGAATAAGGGGATATACCTATAAACCCAAATAATTAAGATTAAAAAAGACGCCCTAAATAAGTCTTAGGACGTCTTGGTTATACATTGATGTTTAATAATCTGGGTGTTGGAACGCTCTTGTTCAATATGAAGAGTGTAAAAGACCTATAGAAATCCATTAATTGACAGTATTAGACTAAATAACATTGTGTACGAGGTATCACATGCAACTTTACACCTGTTTTATTAAAAATTGATGTGATTTTGATAATATTTTTCTCATTAACTAAATAAATCCGAAAGCATAGTTTGAATTTTTTCTGACTATGCTTTTTTGTATGGAGAAAAAAGGAGGGGAAAAAATGTCTCTAGATTATTGGTTGGGAATTGCTGGAGGTGTTATTTTAGGAATGATTTTAACGGATTTTTTGAAAGTCATTGGCTGCCGAAAAAAAGTAAAAATCAAACCGAAAAATATTCAAAATTCAACTGGATGGATTGAAATTTCAACCTCGTATTCAAAAAAAGACATGAAAAAAATAGTGAATATTATGCGTCATCTTTGTCTATCGGAATTGATTTTATTAAACGAAGTTAGGCATGCGACTCACTGCGATAAAGACGAAGAACGAAATATGCTTTACGAAATAATCCAAACTTTAGAGGCGCTAGACGCAATCACCAATGACACTTTGATAAAAAATGATGCTGTACTTTATAAATATTTTGACGGACTTGTGAGAAAGTCAAGCTTATTGTCACGGGATGATAAATTTCGGTGGGCGAGAAGAAATCACACGTTGTTAAGCTTTGCTGTGGATATCGTTGAGCCTAAACTAATTCCTCATGATGCAATGTTTTATCGAATATTTTGAATAAAAAATACTGATAGAAAGACGACACCGGAATTAAAAGGAGGATGGTTAGATGTTTGTATTTGCGATTTTTCCAGCTTTGTTGCTTGCAGTAGCAATGGTGTTCTTAATAGGACATATTTATCATCGTGATCGAGTAACGAGAGTGCCGATGGATGATTCTCGTTATCGATATATATTAAAAATTCAATATAACGATCGTACAGATAAGGAGATCATTACTTTCTTTTCGAGAAAAAAGTATCCTTTACCTCATGGTGTGCAAAATGCGTTCTTTACGCCTTGGCATATAAAAAAGGACGAGTGGATGATTGATACACTAAACGGTAAAAGGATTATTTTCACACGAAGTATAAAAGAATATGAGCTTTTATGCGAAAGTACGAAGTGGGAAAACTAAGACAATGATAAGAATTTAATATTAGGAGGAAATAATGAAAAAAATTCTATTATGGACATGTGAAATCATAGCTGCAGTTTATGTGTTTTTTCAATTAATCGGTTCAGTATACTTATTTGCAATGATTGGAGGCTTTGCTTTTTTATTGCAAGGGTTTGTCTGTGCGGTAATAATCCCTTTAAGCATTATTGGGACAATCAAATGCACAACAGGGAGTACAAAAAAAGAACCGTTTATTAAACTTGAAAAGGACGAAGGCGAACATGTTTAATGATGTATACTTGCTACTTTTAACAGTAGATGGGCATAAAGCAGCACATGTGATTTATGAAAAATATTATATGGATGCAAACATACAGTTGCAATTGCTAACAGAAACAGAAGATAAAACGATTGAAAATTGGGAATTCTTTTCTGTTAGCACTTGGTCGATTGAAGAAGTACTCCGGGAAATTGAAAAATACACCGGAACTAGTACATTGAGTTCTACTGTGTTTGAAAGCGTAATGTAACCAGTTCTCTATAGATTTAATCAAATATAAATAATTTAAAGGGGGTGATAGAAAATGGAGTTTTGTGGAATTAATGATTTCTGTGAAATATACAACTTCTATGTAAAGGAGTCAGAACAACTTAAAGTTGAAAAAGCTTTGGAACGATTGACGGTTTATGCTGATGCTGTTCAATTAAATGATGGTTTTTCAATCAGGCTAAAAAAAGATCAACTGAATCCAATGGTTAATAAATTAGCGGTTTTTTACTTTTGGGTATTTGAAGAAGATGGCAAAAGTGTCCTCCAATACAAAGGGCATGACTATTAGTGATAAGAAGGTACAAATTAAAGGAGGTGATGACAAATGGAATGCGGGGGAATCGAGTTCAAAAATGTTGAACTCTTTGTAAAAGCTTATAACTCTTATGTAAAAAGTAAAGAACGCATCGGTATCAAGCAAGCTATGGAGGAATTAGATGTTTATTCTAAGTATCTAAGCCCGGGTGCTTCTTTTACAGTCAAACTTAGGAAGGAACACCTTGATCCGAAAGTAAATAAATTAGCTGTCTTTTTCTTTAATGTAACTACAGAGGATGGCAAGAGAATTATTGAATATGTAGGTCATGATTAATTAATAAAAACAAAAAAATAAAATGAAAAGAGGAATAAAACATGGGTTTAAATTATATTGTACCAACAGATGACGGAATGGGAAAAATGGAGTATTCAGGAGTTTTAGAAGATTACTTTGAATTTATTAATGGGAAACGTGTGAAAAAAGGCGTTGTTCACAAAGTGTTATGTCACGATCAAATGAACCGGATGGAAGTAGTCGTTCCAGCGAATGTCGCGATTCCGCAATTTGCTTTTGAACAAGAAGTTAAGTTAGTAAATCCAAAGCTAGTTGTATCCGCACAACGAAAAGGCGAATTTGCTTCGATCGACTGGACTGTGTTTGCTGATAACATTGTGAAAGCTTGATAAAAAAATAAAACGAAAAGAGGAAAACGAAAATGAAATTAAATTTAGAAAAAATCAAGATTGATGTAGAAAAAACTTTTGGAGTATTAAAGTTCTTTGGCTACACAAGCGATCAAATGAAACAAGACGAAGAAGGAAATAACTTTATTGCCAATCGTCGAATTAGCTTAAAGTCATCCGCGCAACAAGATGCGATTACAGTGCTTTTAAATCCGGCCGCAGGCGAAAAAGACTTTGCGATTAATACACCTGTAAAGCTAGTAGGTTGCAGAATTCAAGTGATTGGGAATGTGCGCGGTTATAGTGCAGATGCTGACACGATTATCTATGCGGATGATATCGTGCCGGTTAATCAATCAACACCCAAACAAGACAAGAAATAAATTAAGTGAAGTCTTATAAAAAGATAGCCAACTGGTTGGGAGAAGCGGCTGGGATAGGTTTGATTGTAGTGTTTATCATGCTATCGCTGCTTTTTCTTGCTGGTGTTGGTCTATGTATCATTTATTTTTGTTTACTAATGCTTGCACAATTATAAAAAGAAGGTGCAAAAATTGATTCAATTTATTGAAAAACATTTTTTTAAGTACAAAGGACGGCGTATCCGTTATCGAACGAAAGATGCGATTAAAAGAGTAGGAATGATCATTTTCATTCCTACTTTTTTGTTGCTCTTATTCTTGCTTTTGAAGCTAGTAGATCCTTTTCCGACGTGGACAGCTTCAATTGATTATTTCAAACAGATTGATTATATAACTATCGCCGAAATGATATTTTTATCAGCCTGTTTGGCTGGGATTGTATTGATTTTATGTAAAGTCATTTTTTACAATCAATACATTTTTCTCAAACACAAACAGATAATTGCTCGGTTGATTGTCGGAGCTGGACAGTTCGAAAAAGAAACTGTACAAAAAGAAAGTACGTTCGATTGGACTTGGGATGGAACAGGGGGAAAGACAAAATCGGTCGAGAAAGTATCATTCTTTCCTCGTGTTTACTATCGCGTAAAAGATAACTACTTGTATATTCGTTTTCCGGTGTCACAAGGTAAGCATCAAGATCAATTTCTGAACATGGCACCAACTCTCGCAACAGCCCTCTATGCCGAACTTGACGCAGAGTATATGGAAGAAGGCTACATCTGTTATAAATTCTTGTATGCGATCAGCAGAGACCGTTTGAACATTCAAGAATTATCAAGTTCTAAAGGTAAGCTTCCACTTATGAAACGGGCAATTTGGGAATTTGATAAACTTCCTCACATGTTACTGTGTGGCGGTACCGGGGCTGGTAAGACTTATACGATTTTGTCTGTAGTATTGGGCTTATTGCGTGGTGCTTGCAAAAAAGAAGACATTATCATTTGCGATCCTAAAAATGCCGATTTGGCTGATCTTGAGGGTGTTTTCCCAAGTGTCTATTCCAAAAAGGCTGGGATTGAAAAGGCAGTTCGTGAGTTCAAGGATGATATGTTGAAGCGCTCCGAGGAAATGAAGAACATGGAAAATTATCGGACAGGTCAAAACTATCGCGCGTTAGGGCTTCCACCAAAATTTTTGGTGTTTGATGAATTCGTTGCGTTTATGGAAATGTTAGATTTCAAAGAGCAGCAAGAACTTTTGTCTAACCTAAAGCAGGTTGTGATGCTAGGTAGACAGGCAGGCTATTTTATGATTGTCGGCTTACAACGCCCAGATGCGAAGTATTTAGGCGACGGCATCCGTGATCAATTTCATTTTAGGATTGCTCTGGGTAGGAACAGCGACATCGGTTATAGCATGATGTTCGGTGAAAACAACAAGAAGTTTACCTTCAAAGATGTAAGAGGCTTTGGTTATGTGGACTCTGGGAAAGGTGTTATTTCAGAATTTTACTCACCGTTCGTCCCTGCAGACTTTGATTTTATGGAAGTTTTTAAAGAAGCGATTTGATGATGGTGATTTGAAAGGAAGCGAAAAAAATGAGTGAACAAGCAGAAGTAAAAATTTCGTTTGATGATTTCTGTGAAGTAATTACAGATGAAATCATTAGCGCGTATTTCTCGGAAGAACGTGCAATCAATTACGCCGCCGGATGGCTAAAAAGAGAATTCTATGCGATTCACGAAAGATATTTAGAAGCATTGGATTGTACGTTGCAGTCAGCTCTAGTAATGGCAGAAGATGCCCTATTAAATGAACTTGAACTGATTCGTGAAAATTTTAAAAAAGCGTATTTGTAAATAAATACAGAACGAGGTGATTGAAATGGAAATCCAAATAGGAAATGAAGTAACACATGCCTTTGGTTTTTATAAAGACTTTTGGTTGCATTGAGTAATTTCAGATGTGAAGGAGTGAAAATGAAGATGCAAGTTATTGTTAGAAATCAAGCTGAACTAGAAGCCTCTTGTCATAGTGATAAGATGGCTTCTTTTGATAAAATCATTCAAAGTTTGAAAGAAGCAGTGCCTGAAATCCTTGAACTGAAAGAAGGTTTTTTTCGTTTACAGGGCAAAGCAGTGAACAAAGTTAGTTTATGCGTTGTTTTTGAAATACTTCAAGTTGGACAGGGTAGTATTCATTTGCAGTACCTATATACTTCAATTGAATTTGAATAAGTGATGAGGTGAATATATGTGAAATCAAGGCTAGAAAAAGAAAAGTTTGGTAATAGTATCAACGAATTAAGATTGGCAAAAGGACTAACTTTAGAAGAATTTGGAGCACTTTTTAATCCGTCAGCGACTCCGAGTATTGTATCAAAATGGGAACGAGGGATTAGTCTACCTGCTCCCGAACAAATGGCAATTATTCTACAAATGTTTGGGAAAAGGCTTAGAAATTCGATTGATATTCATGAGCTCAAGATTGCTCCGCGATACTTTAAGGATATTTTGTACCAGCACAAACGATTTGAAAACAGAATAAATGACCGAAATTACAAAGTCGGTGATCTATTGATGCTAAAAGAATTTGATCAGAATGGATATACCGGAAATAAACTGTATGTGCGCGTTACTTACATGACCGATGCTTTCACTAAGGATGACTACGTCTGTTTAGGGTTTGAAGTATTAAATAATATTTACCATAATATTACTTTTAAAAAAATGGGCTTTTTAGTTGAAAATTGATTGTTCAGTTTGAAACAAAGAATTATTATGTGGTATGCTAATAATTAGGAGAGAGTGTGATATGAATAAAAGAATTGGAAAGCTAAAAAAAGCGATATTGTCTATGAAGATTGAAGAACGAGAAAAGCGGCAATATGCTCGCTATGAGAGCGAATGTCAAGAACTCGAAGCCTTGTCTGAAAGAGAGTTAAGCTCGCGGTTTGTTCATCTAAAAGCTAAATACGAATATCGCAGGAATATTTTCTCGTTTTTAATAGGTGCTATATTATTAACGGCTTTAACAGGCGGATGGAAATATTTCTATAATTTTACGATAAAATGTATGCAGCTTTTCTATACAGATGGTGTGAGGACAAGGGAAGAGACCAGCATTATCATAATGATTGCAATGATTTTTTTTGTATTCCTTGCTGTTGCTGTGTTCTTAGTATGTATAATTTATTTAAAAGAACTTTATATCACTAAAAAAACACTATTGATTATTGAAGAAGTAAGAATAAGTAGAGAGAAAAATGAAATATAGGGATGGGGAAGAATGGCGGATATAAGATATGTAGGAGCTTATGTTCTTACGGGCATCTATGCAGTAATAACAACGATCTTTTTGATTTTATTAAACAAGCTAAATAAAGTTTTGCTTTCTAAGGGATACGAAGAAGACCCTTTTGCTTTATTAGCTTATAATGATGGTCAACCTATTAAGTATTTTGCGTTTACTCTTGTGCTGGTAATATGTGGAGCTGTACTCCTTTACTTATTGAGTCGTTGTATCCGTTTCGGGAGAGATGTTGAACCATGGGAATTTATACTATTGGTTCTATTATTTTTAATGGTCATTATCTCCATCGTTCTAATAATTAAATTTATTTGTATCCCTATATTCCAAGCAATTCTAGCAGTTTGCTTTCTAGGAGTTTTAGGTGTGTGTGCTTTTAGAGGTAGATAACAAAGAAATAGTAATTAAATATTAAAAAATAAGAACATTGAGTGCGGCGCTGGCGACGGCAGTCGCTAGCGGCAGCGATAAGCCGTACTCAATGTTCTTTTGTTTTGCCGCTATGCGGCAAAACAACTGTAACCCCCTCCTGCTAACAGGGGGGTAGTAATTCCAAAGAAAAGCTTCTTGAAGCTCGTTGTATCAACGCTTTAACAACGCTAAGAAAAAAATAAAAAGTGAGGATGTTTGTTTTGGAAGCAAAAATCGATTACGTTCGTGTGTCATTCAAAACACATGACGTAAAAATGATCATGAAAGAAGTGCTTCACTTGCGCGAAGAATATTTTTACGAAAAACAGTCTGGCCGATATGGTTACATAGGAACGTGGATAATGGATTTTATTCAGGTTTACTTTTCTGCTGATCATGATGATCGCGGCGTGCTAATCGAGATGTCTGGTCAAGGGTGTAGAGAGTTTGAAGCTATTTTAGAATGCCGCAAAAAGACATGGATTGATTTTTTTCAGGATTGCATAGCGCATAAAGGTAACTTTACACGAATTGATCTTGCGATTGACGATCGGATGAAGAATTTGAATATACGAACGCTGTTCAATAAAATGCAAAAAGGCGAATGTATATCAAAGTTTCGTAAATTTGATTTTACGGGGTCTGCTGATATGGTAACAGGCGAAAGCCTGGGGACGACGATTTACTTTGGCAGCAAAAAGTCAGCTGTTTACTTCTGTTTTTACGAGAAAAACTTTGAGCAGGCACAAAAATTAAAAGTTTCAGTGGATGAAATTGGTGACTGGAATAGGTATGAATTGCGTCTAAAAGATGATCGTGCGGCAATAGCTGTTCAGGAATTGCTTGCACACGGTGACCTGATGTATATTGCTAAAAGCATTATTAATCACTATATACGATTTGTAAATATAAAAGCTGGAATAGTACGGGAAAAAGCGAAAAGTAATCCAAAATGGTTGAGATTTGTCGATAAAGTGGGCAAACTTCGCTTAGCTGTAGAGCCTAAAAAAGAATTCTATGAAAAAACGGAGGGGTGGTTAGAAGCGTCTTGTTCACCATCAATGAAAATGGTATATGAAATGGACAAGGTGATGGGCACAAGTCATCTTTCAGATATGGTCTTAAATGCGTCAATGTCCGAAAAACAAGAAAAAATGTTAGAGGTAAAACTAGCTGAAACAGCCGATTTGATTTATTGGTAGGTGTTCAAAAAGAACGCCTATTTTTTTATGTCTGAAAAACTGAAAGGAGGTGATGAATATGTTGAAAATTGGCGATGTTGTCGAAGCGACAACCGAGATTGAGTTACCGTTTTTAGATGAAGGCGGAACGGCACAAGTTGCTGTTGGTACAACTTTTGAAGTTGTGGATCTGATGGAAGGCGGTAAAGTCGTTTGGGTGCGCTATGGATATGGACTAATTGGCATTCCTTCAACTAGTTTACGACGAGTTTAAAAAACAAACTTAAAAATGGAGGTGGTGAGTTTTGGATTATGTAAAGGCAGAAATGACGGCCGCATACGCATGGTTAGCTTTTGAAGATACGTTTGCGCGTCAATTTAAAGTTTTGGAGGAAAAATGGCAAGAATTTGTTTACAATTCTCTCTTTGAAGAACGATTGTCAATAATCATGTTAGCACGTGAGGCGTTGATAAAACTTCACAAAAAGGCGGCGGAGTGGCAAGAAAAAGCAAAATATTTTTTGAACAATTATTTCTACAATAAACCAGAAGAAATCGATGAAGAGATTCAGCAATACGCAATTAACAGGGTCTACGAAAAAGTGGTGGAAAAAATTGAAACCATCTACACGTGAATTTAAAAGTCTTGACCAATTCTTTAAGGAAGCGGGCTTTAACGTCGGTATTTCTCGTCTGGTCTATACACGTGACATAGGTAAGCAGACCATGTTAATTGTAGAAGGAAGAAGAGTAAAAGGTGCATCTGACCTTAGATTCACTTTTTACAAAGCGAGTTATGAACCGAGATTTCACGGAAAAATGTCACGGGTGAAAGTCTACTGTGTGGATAAACCAGCAAGGCAAGTCTTGCAACGTGTTTATCGTCATTTGCAATATATGAAATTACTGGAGGTGTGAACTAAATTGGAAATACTTCTTCGGAATAATTCATTTGATCGTGCTGACGAACATTCATATGAATGGGTAGAGTTACCAGCCACGGAAGAAAGAATAGCGGAAATATTTAACACAACTAAAAAATGTGAATATGTGGTATTGGCTTACGATAATGCACCTTTTAACATTTTGGGTTATTCGTTAGAAGATATGAATGTTATTGCCTCTTTAGCTAGAGAAAAAGAGGCTTATTGGGGCTATTTTATATACTTGGATGAGGCGATAGCTCAAGGTTTTTATGAAGACTTAATTCATGCGCTGACTGAAATTGAAAAAATGGAAAATTTTTTAGGCGTTGATCAAGTGTAAATGAAGAGTTGGGGGTGTGAGATGGCACAGCTAAGTGTGTATATAAGTAATTTAACAGTTGGAGATGACGATGGGGACACAATGTTTGCATGGGTTGATCTTCCAGCCAGCGATGATGTTTTAGCAGAAGCTTTTGGAACAACGAAAAAATGCACCTATGAAGTTTGGGATTACGAAGCGCCGTTCAGCCTTTCAGGCTATTCAATGGAAGAATTGAATAGAATAGCCAACTTAGCAATTGAAAAACAAGCTTACGCAAGTTATTTTTCTTGCTTGGACGAATTGATAGATCGTGGTTTTTATGAAGACTTAATTCAAGTTTTATATGAGATCGATAAAATCGGACTCATGCAATAAAAAAGTGAGGTGGAAATAATGCAAGAAATTAAAGTATGGATAGCAAACTTAGGCAAATATAATGAAGGTGAATCGCAAGGCGCTTGGTTTACTTTGCCAGCGACTTTTGAAGAAGTTGCTGAAAAAATTGGTTTGAATTCGCAGTATGAAGAATATGCCATTCATGATTATGAAGCGCCTTTTCGAATTGACCAATTTGAATCGCTAGAGCGATTAAATAATATTGCAGAACTTTATGAAGAAAACAGCAACCATCCAGCGATTGACTTTATTGGAGAGCTGATGGATAACGCCTTTTTCAGCAATATTGAAGAAGCGTTGGAAAAAATTGATGATGTGATTATTCACGAAAGTTGCACGACAGGTGAAGATTTAGCGTATGAATACATTGATTCTACCGGATTATTAAGTGATGTAGATTCCACATTATCTACCTATTTCGATTATGAAGCATTAGGCAGGGATATGCTTATTGAAGGTAATTATCACAAGGTGAAACAAGGCTTCTATGTTGAAGTTCCTTATTAAAAAAGAAAAGAGGAATTAAAATGCGAATACAAATTATTGATGATGAAAGAGCGTATGAAGTAGATCCGAGGGAAGAACGCGACTTTGAAATAGCTCGTGAAAAAGAAGTTGGTGAACGCTTTGCTGTGATTACAGGGGGATCCCCTTGCTTTCAAGAAGTACTTTATGAAGTCGCTGAAAAAACGCCTGAAGTAATTGTGGTTCGATACATCGGCCTTGGCGAAGCATGGTAAATAATAAACAGAAAGTGAAGTGTTAATAATGTACAAGCGATTGAAGGTCGTAAATAAAGATGAATTTTGGCTAGGGGGCAAAGAAGAAGAAGATATTCTAGCATGGGCAGAATCCTTAGATGTAGATGTAGGCGATCGCTTTAAATATGTAGGTTGGACAGACGCTGCTGGCGACAGATATACTGTAGCAGCAGATTTTGAAGTTTTACCAGAAACCACGTCGGACGTTCTCGTTGTTAAAACGCTGCTTGCTACGATTACACCAGATTAAAAAAATGCTGGAAGTGAGGAACTATAATAATGTATAAACAATTAAGGATTGTCAATAAAGCTGATTTTCAATCAGTTTTAGATGAATGGGCAATCGAGGAAGAAACAATATTATTTTGGGCTGCTTCATTAGACTTAGTGATCGGAGAGCCCTATAAAATAACAAACAGTTTTACGTTTGGCTTAGAAGTTGGTTTTAGAGTTTTACCAGAAACCGCAGGGGACGTTTTGGTTATAGAAATTCTATTTACTGAACATTAATTTAATAAGGTAGAAAGGAGAAAAAGATGGTAAGTATCAAGGATAAAATTAAAAATGCGAAAAAGGTTGAAAAAACTAAGTTGCGCTATGAGAAAGATACTAGAAAACGAACGGTGTTTATCACTTATTCAATTTTATGTCTAACACTCATGGCTTCTTTTATGTCACTATTCGTTTCAATGTCAAATAATGCAACAG
The DNA here is from genome assembly GCF_900183385.1 of Listeria costaricensis. GTDB lineage: Bacteria > Bacillota > Bacilli > Lactobacillales > Listeriaceae > Listeria > Listeria costaricensis. The sequence goes on along the minus strand of NZ_FXUT01000005.1, from coordinate 41,891 downwards.
AAACAACGCAGCAGAAACAAGAAGTGAAACAAGATGTGATTAATGTCGCGTCAATCAAAAACTACACTGATCCGTTTATAAATGAATACATGAACGTCTCACAAGATCGAGAAAAACAAGATGGGAGGCTTGAATTGCTTCAAGCCTTTTTAGCTGACAACGTAGATTCAAATGCGTTTGATACGTCAGCTACTGGTGATCAGACACTCAACAGCAAGGCGTTAGTAAGTGCAACGAAAAACAAAGCAGGCAATTACAACGTCGTTTATCGCGTTAATTTTACGTCTGCAGGAAAAACGCAACAAAACGGAAAAGAAATTCCTGTTACAAAAAAACAGGATGCGGATTTGCATATTGAACTAGCTGAAAAAGACGGTAAATATGCAGTTGCAAGTCTTCCTTATCTAACTGCAGTCGCAAGTTCTCAAGCTTCTATTAAAGGCGAAAATAGAACGATTGAACTAGATGCTTATGATAAGTCTGATGAAAAAGAAATGGAAGCATTCGTAACTGAATTCTTTCAAAAGTACGCTTCTTCTAAAACAGAAGACATGGCGTACATGATGGCTGAGCCTGAAAGCTTGAATGGCTTGCTATCATACTCAAAAATTGTTGAATGTGATTTATACAAACAAAAATCTGATTGTTTGGCTGCTGTCGAAGTAGAATTTGTTGATCCAACGACGAATATTACAACGACTGAAAACTTTGAACTAACAATTACAGATTCTAATAATCACTACTTTGTCGAAAAGCTCGAACACAAATAATTAGAATAAAAATAAATGAGGTGAAAATAATGAATGAATTGTTTGTACTGGCCGCAAGTCTCCCAAATTGGGATTCTGCAGAAAAATGGGTGATTGATGCAGTAATTGCTATTGCATGGGTCATCACGGCGAGTTTTTGTATTAAAGAATTTGCGACGCTTAAAGTCAAAAAAGTTGTCATGATTTTTTTGATTGGCGGCATTATCACATGGGCGATCAAATACCCAAGCGTTTGGATGGGATGGATTGAAGCCTTCATGGGGTTGTTCAAGTGATGGAAGAAAACGAAAGAATTGTCCTCAATTACAGGAAACTTTATAACAGCGAAAAATATATCCGTGAAATTAAAGAAGGAACACCCCTTGCTTTTGCAATACCTCAAAGTTTCTTAATTCATGCGGTTGTGGTACTTGTGTTAGAAATCTTGATCACAATTATTATCTCTTGTTTTACAGGATTCAATATCACAAGCCTATCCGTGCTCATTGTATTGTATCTTGCGATTCCAATTGCAGGTGCTTTTTTATTGCAAAAAATAAAGCCAGAAGGCAAAAAGTTGTACAGCTATCTATGGCGGATGGCTGTATTTTTTTACCAACACAAGTATAAGAGATACGTAATTTATCAAGATAGAAAAATTCAAAAGCCGAGAGAGAAAGTTTCTTTCTCGGCGCCTAGAAAGGTTGTGACGAAAAATGCGTCTAAAGACGCCCATCAAAGCATTAAAGGACAACTTACTGTTAACGAAAACGGACGACGTGTTCGCGTTTTATGATATACCCGCAACGTCAATTTCGATGCAAAATAGTAAAAAGAAAAATCGCTACAAACGAGATTGGCTGAAGCGCTTGGAAGAGCTAACAGATTATGAAGACCTTCAATTTGTTATGTATCCACGCGATTTCCAGCTGAAAGAACGCTTCAAGGAGCTATCTGTTGAATTTGCAGATGATATTGGTGAGACGCCACAATATTATGCAGAAGAAACAGTAAATATGCTGAATTTCCGATTAGGCGAAATTAGCAGGTATAAATACGTACTAATTGTGAAGCTTCGCAAAGAACTTTTCACAATGGAAAACAGTTTAAAAGACAATATCAAAAGCGCCTTTTCTGCATTTACAGATGTGGTGATTGATTCATTGGGGTACGAGAATACCTTGTATGATTCGTATTTCGATCGCTGTAAATCGGAAATTAGTGTGCTGGAAAATATTGTTTTGACAGCTGGTGGCAGACCGACATCTGCGGAAGAAACGTTCTATTTAAATAAACGCCAATTCTTGCGCGGTGTACCGCATGACATTGAAGAAGAAATCTTCAATCGAAAAGTTTCTTCCATTAACAGTACGATTATCGATCCGCGTGAATCGAAAGCGCTGAAAATGGAAGCAGAAGCAGGCGATGGCTATATTGCGTTCACTGTTCTAGATGAATTCTTAGAAAACATGGCAGATGCAGACCTGTTTTATAACCTGCAGATGTTACCTTTTCCTGTTGAAGTGACGGTCAAAGCGCAGCGAGAGAAAAAGGCCACGACGAAAGCAAGTATGTCATTCAAAAAACAAGCCATTAAAGATGACATTAACGCCCAATATCGTGCTGGTGACATGATTGAAGATGATGCTGAAATATCTGCAATCATGGTAAAAGATCTGCAGGAAAAATTAAAAAAAGAAGAAAAATTCATTTTTAACTGGCTAGCTGTCGCGATCGTAACTGGTCGTACAAAAGACGAAGCGCATGAACGAGCTTTGCTAGTCCGGCGTTTCTTGAAAGCAGAAGAAACGACTGCGCGCATTCCTCGGGCTGATCAATTGTATTTGTTTTACAAAATGCTCCATGGCGAAAAGATGGAGTACTTAGACAAAGATTGGATTCAGAAAACGTTACAGTGCGGATTGGCGGAACTATGTTTTGGAATGGGACAAGAACTCGGTACAAATGTTGGCTGGTACATTGGTATGGTAGACCGCTTTGGCGAACATTTGTCTCGTGAAGATGCAGTAAAAGCAAGTCGAATGCCGGTTCTCTATCATCCATTATTGGCAAACCAACAGATCGCTGGCTCAAAGTCTCGATCACCACATGAATTGGTCACTGGCGATACCGGGGGTGGTAAATCGTTCCTTGCTAAAATGATTTTCTTATATTCAATGATGATGCAAATCAAAAATTTGTACATTGATCCTAAGAAAGAAATGCGTAAGTGGTTTGATACAGTGACTAAAAATAAAAAGCTTGCTTTAGAAATTCCGTGGTTCACGGATTTGGTAGAAACGTGTAAGTTTGTAACTTTGGATGCGTCCGTTGAAGAAAACTGGGGACTTCTTGATCCAGTAGTATTTTTACCACGCATGGAAGCAAAAGAACTTTTAATTTCAGTAGTTGAGTCTATCTATACTTTCGACGGGAAAGATAAGATTGAAAAATTTTTCCTTCAATGTTTAACACAAACCATTGAAGAACGTGAAAGCGGGCAAGAAGTTGGTTCTGCACATGTTATTGAAAAATTGTTAAACCACAGCGATGAAGATGTACGGACGATGGGTGAATTGTTAAACGAAAAAATCGACAGCAGCATCCTTAAACTGATTTTTAGTGATGGATCACGTCCTACATTAAGTCTTGATCATCGAAACACGATTATCGAAATTGAAAATCTTGATACCGCAGACGCTGATACAGACATCAGTGCTTATACAGAATCACAAAGAAAATCGAATGCGTTGATGTGCGTGTTAGCTAAGTTCTGCGAACTTTTTGGTCGAGATAAAACGGTCAAAACCAAAATTTTCTTCGATGAAGCATGGGCGCTCACTGCTAGCTCGCAAGGGAAAAAACAGAAAAAATCGATGTTGCGGATGGGACGTTCGTACGATAATTCATTTGTATTTATTAGTCAAGGCGTCCGTGATGCGCAAGATGACGGAGAAGAAGGAAATTTCGGTTCTCATTTTGCTTTCGACGAACCGCAAAATCGCGACGGGATACTGGAAATGATGAAGATGGATATTACAGAAGCGAACTTAGAAATGTTTGATGACTTTCTGCAAGGACAATGTTTGTACAAAGATTTCTACGGCAATGTCGGCAAACTGACAGTTGACTGCTTATTTGACGAATGGACGGAAGCGCTCAAAACAATTGAAAAATCTTCTGTTGCACTAGCAGAAGAAAAATTTGCATAGGAAGTGAGGAATATGAAAAAAACAAAAACGATTTTATTAACGATTTTAACAGTTTTGATCTTCACGCTGTTTTGTGTTCCAACTGCCTATGCAGATGTTCCAGTCGATTACGATGGAAAAGAATCGCAATCGGAAAACGAAGCCCAAACCTCCGACCAGTCGCAACAGACGAAAGATGTTGAAGGGCAGATGGAAAAGAAGAAAACGGTCAAATCAGGTGGGGTTCCTCTCAAGATAAAAGAATGGGATATTGATAAGTACGATCCCGTAGCAGAAGAGTTAAACTTCATAGAAGAAACCGAACTCTCAATTGCCAATATGTCATTTGGCATTAACAAATTAGTTGTACAAGTTGTTGACGAGGGCATGGAAACCTTCTTCACATTAGAAGTCATTGATACGTTCGCTGATGACATCGAGACCATCAGCAAAGCCCTTTACGACACGCTAGGTAATGAGTTTGCAGTCTTGCTCTGTATTATCTGCCTTGGCATTGCAGCTTATGACATCATCGCCAAACGCAATGCACGAGCCGGAACGAGTAAAATTTTAAAAATGATCTTTGTCCTGTGTATCGCGACATTATATTTTTCAAACACTTCTTTTTACCTAAAAACTCTTAATAACGTCTCGAATGAACTGCAAGGCGTTATCATGTCAGCAGGAACGAAAGTGATTGATATTTGTAATGATGATTCGACAGATAACGCATTTTCAGATGCGGGTCAAATTACAGATTCAAACGCAGGAACAGTGGCAATCATGAGAAATCTGTACTTCAACCTTGCCATCGAAACGCCTTATTACTTGATGAATTATGGAACAACAGATAAATCAAAAATCAACAAAAAAGAAGGTTTAAACGATATGAGCCGGACTGATACGCTTCTATCATTTAAACTTACACACGCTGGGAAGGATGCAAAAGAAACGTACGTAAAAAAATACGAGATTGGGAAAAATGAAAATGCATTTATGGAAGATGTCTACGTAAACGATAAAATCATCATTGCTCTAACTTCTATTGCGGTGTGCGTATCGCTAGGAATCATTTTCTTGGGTATTGCATTTTTGAATTTCTTTCTCCAAATCATGATTATTGCAGTAGCATATATACTGCCATTAATGCTGATTATTTCGTTGCTGCCGATGTTTTCAAACTCGGCGTTTTCGGCTTTTGGACAAATGTTTAGCCTATTTATTATGAAGACTTTTCTATCTCTTGTAGTATTATTTGTTTATATGACAAGTTTCCTAATAGCTACCCTAATACCAATAACGGGTAAAGGAAGCTATTTTTTATACGCAATAGCCTTGATCGTTGTGTTTTTCTTAATGTATAAAAAACGTGATAAGTTATTACGCTTCATGACTGCTGGAAAAGTAAGCTCTACTGGTGGCGCCATGGGAGATATTAAAAGTAACATTACTGATCCGGCAAAACGCTTTGCATCTAGACGATATAACAGACATATTAAACGTCCGTTTGTTGATCCATCGAAACGCTTTTTGAAGAGGAAGGCGTGGGATGGTGTGAAAGGCATGTTTGGCAAGAAAAAAACAAATGGAAAAAAATCGGACAAAGACCCCAACAAGCCAGATAATCCTAATGAAAAAGGAAATAAAGACCTTGGTAAGGATCCAAACGCGGATAAAAGTCAAAATCCGCGTCGTAAAAAAGGAATTCCTGAACGTAATCTGAATGGTGCAGGCAAACGTGTACCAGGTCGGCTAAAACGCATGGCTGAGTCTTCACGTTTGAATGCTGGACAATCCTCAACAAATAACAGTAACTCATTCTTAAATCGCGAAGAGGACGAACAATCACCTCGTCGCAAACGTTCTGTGTCGCAAGAACAACTAGAAAAAGCAAAAGATAATGGTCAGAAGCGTCTGCAGTCGAAAAAGACTTCACAACAAAATTCGAGTTCAGTTGTGAACCGAAATGCAAAACAAGCTGCAGCAAAAGCTCGATCAAAAATGAGTGAATCATCTAGCGCTCCATCACGTAAAGAAGCGCCAAAATCAACGCAAAGGGCATCAAGTGTACAAAAATCACCAAGTTCAAATCAACCTCAAACACGCACTACCAATAAGCCAACTACTGCAGAAAGAAGAGTACAGAAAAATCAACTCGATCAAAAACCGCAATTAAATAAAAATAAACCTATAAGAGGCAAAAATGAAAGGATTTAAACTCGCAATTATTAGCAGCTTATCTTTCTATTTGCTTCTTTTTTTCATAGCAGTCGGGTTGATTTTTGCGGTTTGCGGTAACGAAGCAGAGACAAGTTCGTCTACTGAAACATCCGAAGACGCGACGACTAACGCAATTGGTCTTAGTCAAGACGTGTTGCGTTACAAGGATCTAGTCATCCTTGCTTGTAATAAATATGGTATTCCAGATCAAGTCAACGTTATCTTAGCGATTATGATGCAAGAATCAGGTGGCCGCGTGCCGGATGTTATGCAGTCAAGCGAAAGCATGGGATTTCCACCTAATAGCTTGCAACCACCAGAGTCAATTGATGCGGGTGTAAAGTATTACGCTAGTTGCTTGAAGATGGCGAATGGCGATCAAGACACCGCAATCCAAAGCTACAACTTTGGTACAGGCTTTATCTCGTGGCTGAATGACGGTCGAGGTGGCAAGTATTCTTTAGAACTTGCATACGAGTTTTCAGATTATCAAGCGATGAAAATGGGATGGAAACGATATGGTGACAAAGATTATGTGCCGCATGTTAAAAGGTACCTTTCAGGTGGAATTCCAGCTGACGGAGTGGCAGTTGCCGTTATGAATGAAGCTTTAAAATATGAGGGTGACCCCTACGTTTGGGGTGGTGCTAGTCCATCAACTGGGTTTGACTGTTCAGGATTGACACAGTACTGCTATCAAGTTGCGGGGATCAGCTTACCTCGCACGGCACAAGAACAATATAATTATTGCCAGTCTATCGAAGAGTCCGAAGCAAAAGCGGGCGATTTGGTATTTTTTAGTGGAACATACGCTGGCGCAACAATCACTCACGTTGGAATTTATCAAGGTAATGGAAAAATGTATGACTCAAACGACTCCGGCGTTGGCTACAGTGATATTTCATCCGGTTATTGGAGACAACATCTTGCCGGATTTGGACGTCCACCAGGAATGTAGAAGGAGGATAAAATGAAATACCTATTAAACGTTGTCTGTATCGTGCTTGTGCTAGTAATGGGCTTCTTCATGATTCAAGACAAACAAGAAATAAAATCATTAAAAAATGATCTATCGGAAGTACAAAAACAGAATACAGATTTAGAAGAACAAATAAGTGTAGAAGCGCAACAAACGAACGATGCGTTTCTACGTTCGTTCTTCACGTATGACTCGACAAACGAACAGAAAAAGCAATGTAAAAAAATGTTGACGGATGAAGGAATGGATATTGCTTTTCCTTATCCGACAAGCGACGCTAAAGTGAGTTCAGAACTTGCATCAAGTGAGATGTATGAGAAGAAAGTCTCGAATGATCGAACGCTCTTTTTGAATGACGTTCAAGTAAAAAATACCTATGCTGGAACAACAAGTTCGCTACACATGATTGTAAGAACAGAACTTGTTAAAGAAAAAAAGGAATGGAAGGTAAATAACATTTCAATAGTTGCATCTTATATGTAAATACAAAAAACACCAGCAATGATGAAGTTGCTGGTGTGGTTGCTGTAATTACAGCAGGAGATTTGTGAGCGAAAAAGGGAATGCTCACAAAATAATAGTAGCATTACAAACATTTTCCAGTCAATCATATATTGGATATATTGATGCATCCGATTGTTAATTGAATACAATTACCCATTGATAAAAGGAATGTTTGTTCGTATAATCGTTTAAAGGAGTGATTACGATGGTTGAGGATGAAGGTCGTTATTCGCATCTTGATTTTTCAGAAACTGAATTAGGAAGTATGCTTTATCAAGATCGAAAAATGTTGAAATACAGAGGCTTTATTTTAAGCGAACAAACGGATCAACAAAAGATCAATGAGCAACTTCGTGAACTTGTTGAGCGACGAGAGCTTGACGAACAGGAAATGCAAGATATTATGTTCACATTGAAGGATGCGAAAGAACGTAATTGGTCAGTCAGAATAGAAGTATTTGAGAAGGTAAATTATAAACCAAAAAACATATATGATTTTACAATATATGACAATAAAGGATTTCTCAAAGCTTATGAATATCTTGTTCCGGTTTTCTTTAATTATTTGAGACAAGAAGTTCAATTTGAAAATCCGGATGAAAGAATTAGAACTTTCAAGTTTTCTGATATAATGGGCGCAGAATTAATGTGATGTAATCTCTGTTTCTTACTCTAAATGCGGCCGAGCGGACTTGAACCTCCACGGGATTACCTCCCACTAGAACCTGAAACTTGATGGTGCTGACTTTATGGATTTATAGTATAATTATCATATAAAGTATACGAAAATGGGCGTTTTGAATTACTAATTGTAACATTATTTTAAAATCATAAGAAGGACAGAGGTGTAATAAATTTGCCTGTAGAATACGGTATGATAAATGAAGAGGGTAAGCAAAAAATAGTTAAGTTTACGGCACGAAATAATTTTGAATTAGTTGATGGACTATGGAAAAAAAGTCATGAGAGGTTCGATAGTTATGAAAAATTAAGTGAAAATAAGGCTTTAGAGTTAATTACAAGTGGAACTTTTTCGACGGTATTTTATGAAGGTCGTATGGTTGATGAGGAATCTTTTTTTCAAGATAACAACTCAAGAAAGTTCATGTTTATATTAGATACTAATTTGGCGATAATGATTAGAGAATATCAAAAGGATACATCGGCATTTGAAAAACATTATGGGGGAATGAAAAAAATTTTCTTATCTACTGTAAATATTATCAAAAAACATAAATGCTGTATTATTTATCAATATGCTTGTGAAGAGGCATCTAGGAATAAAACAGATGGAAGCATTGATCAAGAGAAATATCGATTTATGGTTCAATGTATAGAAAAATTATTTGACATAGATGTTAATTATAATCTTATATCTAAACCTAGTAAAATTTATGGAGAAGTAACTAAAAGTAAAATACCTCTTTTAAAAGATAATGGATTATTTTATGAGAAATCTATCATTACTTATATAGTTGTATTAAAAGCTTATTTATTAAAATATGACAAGAAAGACATTGATGATAAAACAAAAGTCAAAATCTTTTTGAATTTTTGCGAAGAAGAATTAAGGGTTTTTTCTCCAATTTCAATGAGTTTTGGGATTCATTATCTAGGAAATGCCAAGAGCGTTTTAAAAAAGATTAACAGAACAAACGGAATAAAGGGTGTTTTAGATAGTTTATATGGGGCTGCAATTGATTTGACGTTACCAACTATAGCTAGCCAATTGTCGGAGCAGACAAATTATGAGGAGATACCAATTTTTGTAACTTTTGATAAGGGATTAAAGCTGATATTCGATTCTTTAACCATAGAAAGTATTGGAAGAGCACCTGATGGAAGCATTGTTCCATCTTATTCACAAAAAATTTTCTATATTTCTGGTTGGAAGGATGCTGATATTCATGAATTATGTAAATATGGGCAGACCCTTCAAATGAGTACTACCAGAAAATCTAAACCTGATACTCAGGAATTATTCGATTTAGGAGAAAAATTGGAAAAAGAGCTTAATGATTTGTTAACTAGAAAGGAGTAAATTAATAATAAGGAAATAAAATGGATTAATCATAGTATTGAAAAAGGATTTAAGCTTTTGGAGAAGTATCCTTTGAGTCTAAGATAACTAATTTAGTTGCACAAAAAACGCACAAAATGTTTGAAAAGACTGTTATTATGGCATGGGAGATTCCTGCAGGGGACGTTTTAAAAGAAAATGAAGAAGAGGACCTGGCCTAAAACCGGGTCCTTTTTTCATGGGAAAGCAGTCATTGCCAGCTTACCTACTAGCGTTACTTGATGCGTCATCAAAAGCTGACCGCAGCCCAGCCGCATTTTTTTCTTGTGAAATCCATTTGATTTGTTCCGTAATAATCTGCTCAGCATCGGGCGACTGATAGGTTTCAATTTTTACATCTAATTGTGCTAAATTATTTTTCAGTCGGTTAATCTGTTCGACAACTTCCTCGCGATGAGCCTGCAATTGTTTTTTTCGTGCTTCGGCAGTACTTGGCCCTTGCATAACCAGCTCAATATAGGTGCGGATTTCTTTAATGGTCATCCCTGTGTCTTTCAAACAACAGACGGTCGCAAAAATGCGAATATCTGATTCTGTGAATGCCCGAACACCAGATTTATTACGGGAAACAAAAGGAAGCAGCCCTTCTTTTTCATAATAACGGATGGTATAGGGCGAAATGTGGAAATGGTTGGCCACTTCGGTAATGGAATAGGTCATGGAAATGCCTCCTAAATAAAAAGCTTGACTTAGAGTATCCTCTAACTGATAGAGTAAGTATATCGGATAAAGCAAATCATTACAATTAGAAATTGAGGCGGTAATAGTGGTAGAAAAAGTATTAGTAACTGGTGGAACAGGATTTGTTGGCACACAAATCATTTTTCAATTATTGCAAAAGGGCTATGAAGTCAAGACAACAGTGAGGTCCATGGCGAGCAAAAATAAGCTGCTTGATGTACTAAAGCAAAATGGCATTTCTTCTTTTGAACAATTGCAATTTGTCGAAGCAGACTTATCAAAAGATGACCACTGGGATGAAGCCATGGATGGATGTGATTATGTGCTAAGTGTCGCTTCACCTGTCTTTTTTGAAGTGCCGAAAGAAGAGGCGCAAGTGATGCGTCCGGCGATTGAGGGGATTACGCGCATTCTTAAAGCCGCGAAGGCAGCCAAGGTGAAACGGGTCGTAATGACATCGAATTTTGGGGCAGTAGGCTTTAGTAATAAAGATAAAAATGTTGTGACAACAGAAGCCGATTGGACAGATCCGAACGAGAAAGGTCTTTCTATTTATGAAAAGTCGAAACTATTAGCAGAAAAAGCTGCCTGGGATTTTATTCAAAAAGAAGGGCGCGGTTTGGAATTTGTCACAATCAATCCTGTCGCCATTTTTGGCCCGGCATTAAGTGCCCACATTTCGGGAAGCTTTATGCTTTTAGAACGTGTTTTGAGCGGCTCAGCTATTCCGAATATCCCGCTCAATATTGTCGACGTTCGGGATGTGGCGGACATGCATATCCGGGCGATGACGAACCCGCAGGCAAATGGAGAGCGCTTTATTGCCTCGGCAGACGGTCAAATCACTTTGCCGGAAATGGCAGAATTACTAAAAAGAAAACGCCCAGAACTGGCCACCAAAATTTCATCTAAAAGAGTCCCAAACTGGCTTGTCAACTTGGGGGCTTTATTTAACCAGGAGGCGAAAGAGGCGGCTTTACTTTTGAAATTAAACCGCGATATCAGCAATACGAAAGCTAAACAGCTACTCAACTGGCAGCCAGTAGCGAATAACGAAGAAATTGTTCTTGCTTCGGTTGATAGTATGGTGAAGTTCAAGCGGATTCAATCATAGAGGTCTTTTATTCAGATGTTCACTTTAGTCAATAACTGAGAACTGCACTCGGCTGATAAATCCCAGCGTGTTTTTCTGCAACTCGCCATCGAGCGCTTCATGTAGCGTGTCATATTGAACCACCCGTTCATCATAATCATGATAAAGGTACAGTTTTCCAGCACCGTCCAGCGCCAGAATACCAGGGTAATAATAGCCGAATGTGCCTACAGGAAGCAGCTCCTCTTCGCAATGTGCACACATTTTCTGGAAGTCCGGCGTTGCTTGCTCCAATTTTGCCGCCTTGACTGAAATGTCCATCGTAAAATCATACTTGGCACAGCCGTCTGCCACATCACCCAAATAAATACACGTATGTGGTAAATTGGCGTACGCTTTTACAAAAATTCTGCAAGCAGCGCTCCACGGAAAGCCATTTTGAGCAGCGAATTCTTTGAAGCCATGTGGATGAAATTGCCTTTCAGGTTGGTAGCCGCAAATGGAGAGAAGTGTTCGTAATTGTTGGTCACGTGATTGGTCAGCGATGCGCATGTTGGATTTTCCTCCTAGTATTTTTCATCAAATTAATAGATTTATTTTAACACAAAAAACTCGCGTCCAGTGATGACCAGACCGCGAGTTTTTTATTATTTTAATGTTTTATTTAGTTTCTCGATGTATTCAAGGGAGCGACCGGTGCCGACTGCAACAGACTCCATTGGATTCGGCGCCATATGTACCGGAACATCAATCAATTCGATCAGCCAGTCTTTGAAGCCGTGAATCAGTGAGCCTCCGCCGCTAAGAACGATGCCGCGGTCTACAATGTCACCACTCAGTTCTGCCGGGCACTGTTCAAGTGTCGTTCGGATGGCTTCCAGAATTTTGTTCAGCGTCTCTTCAATGGCCGCCTGAATCTCGGTGGAGGAGACGGTAATCGTTTTTGGAAGTCCTGTCAGCAAATCCCGACCGCGTATATCTGCATGGATTTCTGTATGGGCAATCGGCGCATACCCCAGCTCCATTTTGACCCGTTCGGCTGTGGCTTCACCAATTAGCACATTATAGTTTTTGCGGATATACTGAACGATTTCATCATCGATATGGTCGCCGCCTGTTCGGATGGATGTGCTTGAGACAACACCCCCATAAGAAATGATCGCAATTTCAGATGTGCCGCCCCCGATATCGACGATCACATTGGCAATCGGTTCATCAACCGGAAGATCCGCGCCAATTGCTGCTGCAACAGGTTCTTCAATCAGGACGACTGATTTGGCGCCCATTGATTGGACGGCATCCTGAATGGCGCGCCGTTCGACTGTGGTGGCTCCAGTTGGCGTGCAGACTACCACATTGGGCTTTCTAAAACTCGTGCCTGATTCTTTGGTGATCCGTCGCATGATTTCCCGTAAGAGGCCGCTCGTCAAATCGAAATCTGCAATCACACCGTCACGCATAGGCCGGACAGCCACAATGGATGCGGGCGTTTTACCAATCATTTCTTTAGCTTCTTGACCAATGGCCAAGACTTGTTTCGATTTTGTATCAAGTGCTACAACGGAAGGCTCATTTAAGATAATCCCCTTAGATTTGCTGTAAACTAGAATATTGGCCGTTCCAAGGTCGATCCCGATGGTCGTATTACCAAACATTTTTTACACCTTGCTTTCTTTATCCATGATTTCCTGCCGTTCGTGCTGCCTATTAATCAGTATAATGTTTTTCGGGAGAAGTGAAAACCAATATACATAGCTGACATCAAATTATAAAAAAAATCAAGTGTTTTCTCGTGGTTTCGGTTTATTCGTAAATTTTTCGTAAAAAAAGTAATAACAAAAAAGCCGCAAGTGATTTACTCGCGACCTTTCTGAAGCTGCTGCCTTTTTTCAAATTGCTTATACATATAATAATAAATAATCCCACTGATGAAAGCTAAAATCGCAATGATGAAGAATGTGCTAAAATAACCAATCAATGTAGAGAGCGTGATGGCAAGCGGGGCAATCACTTTTCCAAGCGTATAACGAAGCCCAGCAGCCGAGAAGTACATGGCCCGTTTATCCTCAGGAGCTAACTGAGAGACAAAATTCTGCTGAATACCAACTGTCATCAGCTCTGCAAAGCTAAACAGGATGATGGCTAAGATGGCCCCCCATGCACTTGTAAAGAGACCGAACATTAAAATCGAGATTCCATAAAGGAACGAAGAATTCATAAAGACAAATTTTTCTTTATAGCGTGTCATTAGCCGAGTAACGACGACGGTTAGAAGCGCCACACAGAAACCATTAATTGAGACGATGACGCCGAATAGCCGTTCGCCGGAAATGGTAATCCCAAGGAAGGACGTATCGCCAATGACTTCCTGAATGTAGAGCGGGAAAAGCAGATCAAGCTGCATGAAAGCCTGGGCAACGATGATTCCGGCAATGATATACAGGAAGAAAATTTTATCTTTAAAAATTAACTGATAATTCGTCAGCTGCTCTTTTAGGACAGCCCAGATATTTTTCCGGTCAGAAGAAGCCCGGAGTTCAGGATGAATGACGAGCGGGGCTGTCTCATGGCCGAACTTTTGAAGGAGAAACAGCAGTAGCAGATCGGCTGCCGTGATCGTGAGAAGCGTCTGAACTGTAAAATCATGGAAGACGATTGACCCCAGAACAGGCCCGATAACGACCGCAATGTTGACCATCATGTAGAAGACGGAATAAACATGGCTACGGTGTTCGGGTGAAACGACATCAGCGATCATCGCCTGACTGGCCGGCTGATAGAACGACATAAAAATACTGGCCAGCGTAAAGCCGAAAAAGCTTAAATAAGGCGAGTGCAGCAGATTCGTTGCCCCCACAGCAAAAATAAGAAAGCCAAGGCCTTCGCCGATAACAGAAATACTCATCATCCGTTTTCGCCCAAAGTTATCCGCAAAGTAGCCACCTAAAAGGGCTGCAAAAACTGCGAGAATCTGGGAGAAAATTAGCAGCATACTGGTCGTTGTCCGTCCAAGTGCTGCTGAAAAATAAAGTGTTAAAAAGGGGAAGACCGTCCAAAAAGAAATATCCAGCAAGGCTTCCCCGAAAAGCCGAACTTTTAAATTGATGTCCCAAGTTTTAAATTTCACGTAAGTCCCTTCTTTCTGTTGATACAGACGGATAAAAAAGCCCTAGACGCACGGAGCGCAAGGGCTTTTCCAACCTAGGACAAGTTCAAAAGGCAAGCTGTGTCAAGTTTTTTAGAAAGCCCAGTCGCCATTTCGGAATACAGGAAGCGTTTCACCTGATTTCGTAATGCCGTCAATGTTCATTTTGTCAGAACCAATCATGAAATCAACGTGTGTAAGACTTGTATTGACACCGCGTTTTTCTAGTTCATCACGGCTCATTTCCTCGCCGCCTTTGATATTAAACGCATATGCACTTCCGATTGCCAAGTGGTTGGAAGCATTTTCGTCGAATAGGGTGTTGAAAAAGAGAATGCCGCTCTGTGAGATCGGTGATGGATCCGGTACAAGTGCAACCTCACCCAAATAATGGGAACCTTCATCCGTTGCAATCAGGTTTTCCAAAATTTCTTGTCCCTTTTCAGCTTCGACGTTTACGATCCGTCCATTTTCAAATGTTAATTTAAAGTTATCAATAATGTTGCCACCATAGCTAAGCGGTTTCGTACTGGAAACATAGCCGTCAACGCGGTTACGCTCAGCACAGCAGAACACTTCTTCAGTTGGCATATTGGCCATAAATTCATGGCCTTTTTTATTGTAGCTTCCAGCACCGACCCAAATATGATCATCTGGCAGGCCGATATAAAGATCTGTGCCCGGTGCTTGATAATGAAGCGTTTTGAACTGCTTGTCATTGAGTTCATCTGCTTTGTTATTAAGTGTTTCATCATGTTTTTTCCAAGTAGCGACTGGATCGGGTGTATTGACACGTGTTGTTTCAAAAATAGCGTCCCAAAGTGCATCAACTTGTTCGTTTTCCGGTTTGTCCGGGAAGACTTTCTTTGCCCAGCCAGAAGAAGCTGCTGCAACGACCGTCCAGCTTACAGTATTGGACATCATGAGCTCGCGGAATTCCACGAGAACTTTGCCCATTGATTTTTGATTGGCAGAAATTTTTTCGCCGCTTACACCTTTCAATAAATCAGGGTCATCAGAAGCAATGGAAATAAAGCATGCACCTTCTTTGGCAAGTTCTGTACGTTCCTTTGCACGGAACTCAGGAGCTTCTTCAAAAACGCTGAGTGGGGCATTTACATAACGTTCACGCGTCACAGCTTCGTCATTCCAGTTGACGATGACATCCTTCGCCTGATTTTCAAAGGCAAATTTGGTAATAAGCCGAACAAGCGGTGCCGCATCAAGATTCGCTGAGACTACTACTTTTTGATCTGCTTGGACATTCACACCAACTTTTACGATCAATTCAGCATATTTGGCTAATTTTTCATTAAATGTTGTCATATTTACAACTCCTACCTGATTAAATTCAACAGTATAATAGTAGCTTAAAAAGAGGATGAAAGCAATCGATTAATTAAGAATTAACTAAATTTTCATAGGAAACAGAGTCTTTTTGCATTAAAAAAGTACCGCCTAGTAGAGAGCGGTACGATTGCCGGATTATTTTCGTTTGAAATAACTGAATCCGAGCATAATCAAGGCGCCGATCAAAGCAGAGCCCAAGATGATCAAAACAAGCGGGAATTCCGCATAACCAAAAATAAAATTCACACGGACATTTTCTGCATTCACTGCCGCAAAAACAATAATCAAAATAACTAAAAGGGCACTAATAATCAGTTTAACAGGTATCTTTCGCTTTGGATTCTGGCCATTCAATTTCACACTCATGAAAAAAGCCTCCCTTCTTGGTTCTTATTGTAGCATAAAAGGCACAAAAAACCAGCTGCAACGAGCAGCTGGTTCATTGGAATTAGGCATTCAGTGCTTCGACAAATGTTTTCGCATAAGCTTCAGCGCGAACAACATCGTCTTCGTCAGGATCAAGATCGACTTTTAGCCCGGCAACTGGAACCGTCGCGCCTTTTTCTTTCAGACGCTGTTCAATCAAATCAACCGTTAAGCAGAATTCATCATAAAACGTATCGCCAGACCCGAAGGAAGCGCAGACTTTGCCGGTGAAATCGACATCTGCCATATCTTCATAAAAGTCCACAAACTCATCTGGAAGCTGGCCGTCATCATACGTATAGCCGCCAATCAGCGCGCCATCATAATCAAGCAGTTCTTCCGGTTCGACGGAGATACATTCTTCGATTTCAACTTCAATCTCATATTTTTCAAGCTCTTCGCCAAGAATGTCTGCAATTTCTTGTGTATTTCCTGTCATACTCGCATAAACGATCATTACTTTTTTTGACATGTTCTAACCACCATCTTCTGAAATTTTTGATTCATTTATAGGTTCTAACACGTGATTTCTTCTGTAAAAGAATTCACTATCACTTCTATTATAATTGTCTGGGCAAAATCTGCAACCTTTTTTCAGAATTTGAAAGAGGAAAGGCGCATAAATTCTTACTTTTACTAGCAAAACTTGTTATTTAGAGGTATAATTATAGATAGTGGAATTTTTGGAGAGGATGACGAAATAGAATGATCACACTTAAATCACGCCGCGAAATCGATGAGATGAAACGTGCCGGTGAAATTTTAGTTGCTACACATAAAGAAATTAAAAAATTAATCAAACCTGGCATTACAAGCTGGGATTTAGAAGTTTTCACAGATGAGTTCTTGCGTAAACACGGAGCAACTCCTGAGCAAAAAGGCTTTGAAGGCTATGAATATGCCATTTGTGCCAGTATTAATGATGAAATTTGTCACGGCTTTCCGCGGAAAACAGTCTTGAATGAAGGCGATCTGATCACAGTCGATATGGTCGTCAATTTTCACGGTGCACTTGCGGACTCGGCCTGGACATATGGTGTCGGTGAAGTGAGCGACGAAGTGGAACGTTTAATGGAAGTGACACGCAAATCGCTTTATCTTGGGATTGAACAGGCGCAAGTCGGCAATCGAATCGGCGACATTGGCCATGCGATTCAGACTTATGTAGAAGGGGAACAGCTTTCTGTTGTGCGGGACTTTATCGGTCATGGTATCGGCCCGACACTGCATGAAAAACCAGAAGTACCGCATTACGGTCAACCGGGCAAAGGTCCGCGTCTAAAAGAAGGCATGGTCATCACGA
This sequence comes from Listeria costaricensis, assembly GCF_900183385.1. Taxonomy (GTDB): domain Bacteria; phylum Bacillota; class Bacilli; order Lactobacillales; family Listeriaceae; genus Listeria; species Listeria costaricensis. The sequence continues at coordinate 24,170 of NZ_FXUT01000005.1, read as the reverse complement.
TCGAACCAATGGTCAATATCGGTGACTGGAGAGCCAAGATGGACGATAACGGCTGGACGGCTCGGACGGTCGACGGTTCACTTTCTGCCCAGTATGAGCATACCATTGCGATTACCAAAGAAGGTCCGGAAATCCTGACTTATCAAGGCGAAAATGACTAAATAACTGAAAGCAGGCAGGAGCGGGACGGCCGCTTGTGCCTGCTTTTTTAATGAAATGGAGGGCGAATCGATGGGCGAAAAATTGGCGATTTGGAAAACGCAGCACCCCTATACGGTCACACGTTTGAAAAAGGAATTTCAACTGCAGGGAATAGAGGCGGGAGATGCCGTCATTTTCCATTCGGCGATGAGCAAAGCTGGCTGGATATGCGGCGGAGCAATCGCCCTGATCAATGCCCTTCAAGAGACGATAACAACAGAAGGAAATTTGATGATGGCCTCTCAAACAGGTGGCTTGACGGATCCCAGTACTTGGGAAAATCCGCCCGTTCCAAAAGAATGGTGGGAGGAAATCAGGCAGGAGATGCCTGTATTTGATAAAGACCGTACGCCATGTTTCCATATGGGGGTTGTGGCCGAAACCTTTCGAGCTTTGCCGGACGTTATGCGTAGCAGCCATCCCTATCTATCGTTAACAGCTTGGGGAAAAGAGGCGGAATATCTGACAGATGGTCAGACACTCGCACACGGCCTTGGTGAAAATTCGCCGCTTGCCAAATTATATACGCTGCCGCAAGCAAAAATCGTTTTATTTGGTGTGGACAATGATCGAAACACGTCGCTTCATCTGGCAGAAGAGCGGTCCAGCAAAATTCCTGTCGCCCAAAATCGAGCGGTCTTGCTCAAAAACGGCAGGCGCGTGACCGAAACATTTGAAGAAGCGGCTTATGATAGTGATCGCTTTATTGAGATCGGTCGTGCATACGAAAAAGAAAACGGCTCCTGCACGGTACATATCGCAGGAGCCGCCTCAAAAATCTATCCCATGCGCGAGCTGGTCGATTTTGCGGTTTCTTATTTGGATACTCATTAATCTTTACGAATCAACCGTAATTCTTCTGCAAAAAGCTGCATTTCACGCGTGCTGAAACTCTTTTTACGTTTAATCAGCTGATATAGCTCCAGTAGTTTCTCATAATGGATTGCCTCAACAGATAGATGTTCAAACACACCCGAGTTGACCATTTTCAGCTTATCGGTTATTTCTTTTAACATAAAGTCCGTATTTTGTTGAGATGGCTCATTCAAATTCATTTTTTGGAACTCCTTTGCAAGATATACGCTTGATTCTATCATATTTTCTTAACACTTGTCACGAGTCGGGGCGTTTGGTACACTTTTAAAGCGGGAAAAGCAAACAGAACAGGGGGACAAGTTTCATGAAGTTTTTCAAAAAAATAACAAGGAGCAGATTTTACCGATTGACAATGGTGCTGTTTGGCAGAATCGGGAAAAATGATGTGTCGGGTAATGCCGCACAACTCGCCTACTATATGTTATTTTCGATTTTTCCAATGCTTCTTATTGCCGCAACGCTTCTTGCATACTTAAATATCGATCGTGATTCTGTCTTTAATCTCATTCAAGAATTTGCTCCCGAACAGATTATTTCCTTTTTAGAGGATAATCTGGACAATCTGCTTTCCAACCGAAACGGAGGACTTTTGTCCGTCGGGATCCTAGCAACACTATGGTCTGCTTCCAATGGGATGAATGCTGTGACAAAAGCGCTTAATAAGGCCTATAGTGTGACGGATCGACGGAATTATTTTATCAAGCGGTTTCTGTCGATTGTCTTTACAGTGGCCATGATCGGCACGATTGCCTGTACACTTTTACTGCTCGTCTTTGGGCAGCAGATCGGCATGTTTATTTTTAACCACCTACATGTTTCAAAAGAGGTGCTTGATTTTTGGAATAATATTCGCTGGATTGTCACGGTGATCGTCATTTTTGTCGTCTTCACCTTTTTATACTGGGTGGCGCCTGCCAAAAAAAATCACATTCTCGGCGTACTACCAGGGGCAGTTTTTGCTACAGTCGGCTGGTCGGTCGCCTCATTGGGGTTTGCCTATTACGTCAATAATTTTGGCAACTACTCAGCGACTTACGGAAGCATTGGGGTCATCATTATTTTAATGTTATGGTTTTATATTACAGGTATCATTTTGATGACTGGCGGGGAGCTCAATGCCACGATCAACTTATTAAAAGTAAAGCAAAAAGTTGGCGATATCAATTAAAAAGCAGCAAAACGATCCGCATGATCGTTTCGCTGCTTTTCATTTTGCTGAGCGGATTTCTGCAAGTTTGGCATGAATCAGTGCCATCACTTTTTCCTGATCTTCCGGTCGTGCAATATCCACCGTATCAATGTCAATCACAAGGGTGGGACTCTTATCATAGGAATGGAACCAGTCGTCATAGCGGCTGTGAAGATGTTTATAATAATCAATGAGTCCCGGATTCAAATCCGTCTGTTCATAAGGCCGACCGCGTAGTTCAATGCGCTTTAAGACCGTATCAAGGCTGCCCCGCAGATAAATCAACAAGTCAGGCGATTTTTTCGGCATGAAAGCAAGCTCTTCCATCATATTATCAAGCAGATCCAAATATGTATCCATTTCCGGTTCTGAAATGTTGCCCTCTTCAAAATTAATCTGTGTAAAAAGCGCGTCCTCATAAATACTTCGATCAAGCACATTATTTTGATCCTGCAAAGCGTCCTTAATACTACGAAAACGCGTATTTAAAAAATAGATTTGCAGCGCGAAAGCCCAGCGTTTTGGATCATCATAAAATTTCTCCAAAATCCGGTTATCACGGATACTTTCATAAAAAGCCGTCGAGTTTAGATTTCGCGCAATCATTTCCGTGTAGCTACTTTTTCCAGCGCCAATCATTCCAGCAAGTACAATCACATTCTTTTCTCCTTCCAAGGTCATCGGGTAGGAACCCCTTTCTTTTCAACCAATTACAACTCTTCATTATACCCTTATTTTTAAAAAGTACAATGCGCCAGTGACAAACGTTTCTATTTCTGCTAGTATGAAAAAGATATGAAATGGAGGCAGACAAAGTGAAGGGAACGAATTTAAAGAACGGCGATCAGCTGACGCTCGAAATCAAGCGGCTTGGTATCAACGGCGAGGGGATCGGTTACCATCAAAAGCAGGTCATTTTTGTAAAAGGGGCACTTCCGGGCGAGAAAGTAACAGCACTTGTGACCCGGCCAGAAGCGAGCTACACGGAGGCCGAACTCCAAAAAGTCGAGCGGCCCTCTCCTGACAGAATTACCCCGCCATGTCCCGTATATGAGGTATGCGGCGGCTGTCAACTGCAGCATCTGGCTTACTCAGCCCAACTAACATTCAAACAGGACCTGATTCGTCAGGCACTTGAAAAATATACGAAACTAGATTTGAAAAAGGTGAAGCTGAAAGAAACAATCGGTATGGACGAACCGTTCCGCTATCGCAATAAAAATCAGTTTCAAACCCGGACGAACGCGCGTGGTGAGCTGGTAAGTGGTCTATTTCAGATCGGCAGTCATCGCTTGGTTCCAATTGATGACTGCCTCGTCCAAACTCCGCAAACAGTCGAGCTGACGCAGACGGTCAGAGAAGCACTGAACAAGCTCCACATTCCGGCGTATAATGAGCGGAAGGAAACCGGCATCATCAAAACAATCGTCACACGGATTGGCGTTCAAACAGGCGAAATGCAACTCGTCCTTGTCACGCGGACCGAAGAAATCCCGCATCTTGAAGAGCTGCTCAAAATCATTCGAGAAACCCATCCAGAAGTCGTCTCGATCATGCAAAACCGGCAGCCAGAGGAGACAGCACGTATTTTTGGTGCGGAAACGATTTTGCTATGGGGCAAAGAAACGATCACCGAAAAAATGGGCGACATGATGTATGACTTATCAGCGCGCGCCTTTTTCCAATTGAATCCATCGCAAACCGAAAAACTGTATCAAGAAGTAAAGAATGCACTGACATTGACCGGCAAGGAAAAAATTGTCGATGCTTATTGTGGAGTAGGGACGATCGGCCTAATGCTCGCACCATTTGCCGGGGAAGTACGCGGGATGGATACCATTCCAGAGGCCATTGAAGATGCACGCAAAAATGCTGCGAAAAATCAGCTCGACAATGTGCAGTATGAAGTGGGCGATGCCAAAACGGTCTTTCAGAAATGGCAGCAGGAAGGGTACGAACCGGACGCAGTCGTAGTCGATCCACCGCGGACAGGACTTGACGCGGAACTAATCCGCTCACTCATGCAAATGAAACCGAAACAGGTGATTTACGTGTCCTGCAATCCATCAACACTGGCGCGGGATTTAGCAGTCCTTAACAAACGTTACCGTATCCGCTCGATTCAGCCGCTGGACATGTTTCCGCAGACTGCTCATACAGAATCCATCACGATTTTAAAACGTAGAAACTATAAATAATTCGTTTCGCCACAGGAGGCAGAATAATGACGACAGAAGCAGAACAACGAAAAGCCCGTTCAATCGCTATTTTGGAAAAATGGGCGATACCTTACATCCAACACCTGCCCGTGATTGAAAGCAGTCGAGAAGTAAAAGTCCGAACGGTAGATGAGATTGCCCGCCGTGCGGTATGCACACTCATGACCATCCAACATGCATGTGATTTGATGGGAAATGAGGAGATAGAGGAATCACGAACGTTTTTTCTGGATTTGTTGGACCAGTGGGGACTGCAAAGTGAACTTACACAGAAAGAGCAGCAAATTTTCAGCGGAAAAGCCGAAAAACAGGCAATTCTTGATATGGTCTGGAAGTATGAAGCCTACTGGGTGCTGATTTGGGCGTTGGGCTTTGTCTCGCAATTGGATGTTCCCGTTGCAACCTGTGACTGTGACGTGGCTATTCAGACGGTCAGCCAGTTTGCCGATCTGGACGCTTTGATCGAGCAAGCTGAACCTCGTACGACAGCAGAGATCTTAGACGAGGCAGACTTGATTTTCCGCTATGACTGGGCATGTGTAGAGGCGCGGTTAAAGAATCAACCGGCAGCAGGGAAGCTGGACAGCAGTGTCGTTTTGGAACGTCACCGCGCGCTGAACTGGTTGATTGGTTACGGGGAAGATTGGGATCATGTCCCAACGAATACGTGACAGATGGCATCAAGAAAAGAACCTAAAATCAGGCGAAAAGTCCATTTGAGAAATGGATAGAATCGCTTGATCTTAGGTTCTTTTTTTTCAGTAAGACGGGTCCAACTTTTAACGTACCTTCAAACTCTCCGCTACTGTTTTTCGCGTAAACAGACTGACCAGAAGTGTCACCACTAAATTGATCAAAAGAGGCACGAAGCCAATATTGATGTCCTGCAAGTAGCTTGGCAGATTTGGAATGATTGAACTCATCGTCATGCTGTTCTGGCTGACAACCAGTGCACAGATGATCCCCACAATCATTCCGCTGATTGCGCCGTGCTTTGTAACCGGATTTCGCTTCATCAAACTAAAGAACAGTGCCGGGCAAAGCTGAACGATCAGACTGTAACCCACTTGAAGAATCTGTGCTAAAGCGCTTGAATCATAGAAAACGAGAAAGCAGGCGACAGCTCCGAGAAACGGGACAAATAGTTTCGACAAGCGAGTGACTTTTTGCTCGTTAAAATCCGATTTCCATCCAAAAAGAATATTTTTAGAAAGCAAAGTGGCAGCTGTCATCAAAAGCATGGAACCCGGCACAATCGCCGTCAGCATGCCCGCTGCCCCAATCACCCCGACAAACCAAGGACTGAACGACTGGACGGATAATTTGAGCAGCGCCAAATCACTTTCGCTGTCAGAAAGTCCAGGCACCTGAATAACCGCCGCAAAACCGATAAAAAGAACGAACAAAAGCATCAACGTATAGAGCGGACTGATCAGGGCATTTTTGCGGAAGGTCCGTTCATTTTTGGCTGTATAGGTAGAAGCAAAAACCTGCGGCCACATATAAAAACCGAGAACATAGAACAAAACAGTCGAAATAAACCAAGTAACCGAATAGGTCTCATTTGGAAAAGTTAACAGTTCCGGTTTAACCTGCTCGATTTGTTGAAACATTTCGCCATAGCTGCCAAAGTAATGAAGCGGTAAATAAATCCCCATAAAGACAATCACAAACAGAATCATCAAATCTTTCAAAACAGAAACCCAGGCTGTCCCGCGAATCCCTGAAATCACCGTATATAAAATGATGGCCAGTGTGCCAATAATGACCGAGACACTTGCAGGAATCATCCCGTAACTCGTCACAGAGACGATGATCGACAGCCCTTTTAACTGAATCACGACAATGGGAATGATAGCAATCACGCCAATCAAGGCTACAAGAATCCCTAAAAGAGGACTTTGATATTTCGCCGCAAAAAAATCCGATTGTGAAACGAGCCGATGTTCGTGCGCATAACGCCAAATCAGCGGCAGTAAAAAATAGCTTGTCACATAGCTGAGTGCAATATACACCATCACATAAACAGCCGAAATCCCTTTTGAATAAGCCCAGCCGCTGCCGCCGAGAAAAGAGAACGTCGTATAGACTTCACCAGCTGTCAGCAAAAAGACAAATACGGTATTAAAACTTCTACCGCCTACAGCCCAGTTTTCAAGCGTCATGGCTTGCTTTTTGCGCGCCCGAATCCCAATTGCGAGCGTTAAAATGAAAAAGAGCATAATAATCAGTGAAGCAATGATCAAGATTTTTCCTCCTTCTTGTTTTGCGGATCGATTCGATAGATAATCGCCAGAATAAGGGAAGAAAAGACCACGCCGCTAGCGATCCACACTAAATCAAAAGGCAAGCCGAAAATCTTAGGCTCAATTTGATTGAAAAAGGGGATACCGCCAAGAATAAATAAAAATGGACAGATGAGTAGCCATTTTCGCATTTTTCACAGCCTCTTTTCTAAATAAAAATAGGAATACAAAACTGTTCTAATCTTACAACAGAATGGCAGAAAAGTCGATATGGCCGGTCACTGCATTAATGCCCAAATAATGACACCATCAAAAACAGCCAGTCCGAGAAGCACCCATAAAGTGATCTTAAGCAGCAGTTTTTTATCCGTGTTTTGCTTGTTTGTCAATCTTCGTCACTCCTTTTAAGAAAATCCATGTTAAAAGCGTATCACACTTTCTAAAAAAGTAAAAAAATCCAGCCCGCCCACTGCGAACTGGATAAAAATTATTCTGCTAAATAAATCTGTACAGCCTCTCGAAGCAGCTCAGTTGCGTGAGTACCACTCTGCTCATCATAGTAGCGCTTGAAACGATCATCCGCCACATACATGTCGACCAGTCCCAAATGTGCTTCCTTGGTATAGCTGGGCCAGAAAAAATGAATCCAGGCTTGGTGCAGTCTGGCAGCCTCCTGAGCCGTTTCCGATCGAGCATCCTCACCCGCTTCCAGTGCCCGTTTTAATGCTTCCAGTAAAGCCGCATTTAAGCGCTCCTGTTCAGCAAAGTCCGCTTCTGAAAGCCCCATCAGTTTGGCGTTGCTTGCGTCAACCGTCTGGTCACCATATTGCTCCCGGATTTCCTTCCCATATTGCGCTTCATTTTCATGCACAAGCTGGTCCTTGAATGCATCAAATTTTTCCTGATCAGTCATTGTAATCATCCTTTCTTCGGCTTGGATCGAACGGTCAACAAGTTCAATAATCCGCTCCAGCCGGCCTTTTTTTGCGAGGAGCTTCTGCTGGTGATTCATAAGCGCACTCTTGCGGTCAAATGACGGATCGTCCAGCAATTCTTTGATTTCATCCAGTCCAAGTTCGAGCTCCCGGTATAATAAGATCTGCTGCAGCCGGTCAACTTCCGCTTGTCCGTAAATCCGATAGCCATTTGTCGAAGCGCGCGCCGGCTTTAATAACCCGATCTGGTCATAGTAACGCAATGTCCGTGGTGTGACGCCTGCCAGCAGCGCCAATTTTTGTATCGTATATTCCATGGTGATTCCTCCTCTAAAGTTATCATAAAGCCTAACGCTACGTTAAGGTCAAGCTTAAAAATCAATCTTTTCGTTCAAGAAGAAAAACTTTCAAAAATGTAAGCCGCCACCATGTCGATCTAGCTTTCATTTCAAGGGCCTATCTGCTAAACTGTTAGTAGACTTGAAACATTAATTGGAAGGCGTGTGAAACAAAATTGAATCTCCAGCGTTTGAAATACTTGGTTTTATGTCTTCCGCTGCTTTATATGGCTTACGGCGCCACACTAGCGCTCCAATTTGGTAGCCAGACTGAACTGGTCAACTCCTTGGCTAATGGGCTGATCCTTTTTTTATTTACCTGCTGGCTTACAAAACGCGCTAAGCTTCGAAATTGGATTGATTTTATCTGGTTTGCCGTATTTATTCTTTATATCTTTATTCTACATCATTTAGTTTCGTATATCGCTGTGGGGGACTTTATGAGCAGCACATATACGGGTGATTTTCATATCCAAAAGGAACTAATCAATTTAGTGCCATTTACCACCATCGAAAATACCTTTAGACAGGCGCTTCCAACCATGCCGACAATCGTGCAAGTTGTCGGAAATATACTCATGCTTGCGCCGCTTGCCTTCTTTCTTCTGTATTTCAAAATTGTCAAGCGCGTTCGCAGTGCCGTATTTGTTGTTTTTTTGACTTCGTGTGGGATCGAGGTCGTTCAATTCATTCAAACCACACTGATTACGGGTTTCAGTGGGATGACACTTCCACTAGAACGATCCACAGATATAGATGACATCATCTTAAATACAATCAGTGGGGGAATTGGGGCAGTCATTGCGCTCATGATTCCCTCTGTTCGAAAAAGAATTGGGAAACGTTAAACAAACGGGGATAGCTTAGGGAGGCTATTTGAAAGAGCTAAAGGAGAAATGAAAATGAAAGAAAAACTGCTGCAAATGTATGCATGGTTCCAAAAAAATAGCAAGATCGTTAAAATCGTCTTTGTTTCACTGATTTCCGCCTTTGTCATTTATGAAATCATCAATATTGCAACAGGAATCGATTATCAATCATTAAAAACAAATATGACCAGTCAAAGCCCGGAAAGTCTGTTGATCATGCTGGTCGTTGGCTTGCTGGCCGTCACGCCGATGCTGGTATATGACTTTATGATCGTCAAACTGCTGCCCGGTAAATTCCCAGTCTCACATATTATCATGTCCGGCTGGATTACGAATACCTTCACGAATATCGGCGGCTTCGGCGGTGTGCTAGGGGCTTCGCTGCGTGCTAGCTTTTACGGAAAAAATGCCTCCCATAAAGAAATCCTGCTGGCCATTTCCAAGATTGCCTTATTTCTTGTGTCCGGCCTGTCGATCTTCTGTCTCGTAGGGCTTGCGACATTGCCAATACCAGGCTTTGCCGACCACTTTCGGAATTACTGGCCCTGGCTACTCGGGGGCGGCCTGTATTTTCCCATCCTCTTTACAATGACCAAATGGAAAAGCAAGTCGCTCTTTGTCGATCTTCCATTAAAGCGTGAACTGGTGCTCATCGGCGGCTCCATTTTCGAGTGGCTGTTTGCTTACGGTTGTTTCGTCATCATCGGCTTCTTAATGAACGAGCCGGTTGACCTCATCAAAGTATTCCCACTCTTTGTGATCGCCTCTGTCATCGGGGTTGCTTCGATGATTCCAGGCGGCATCGGCACCTTCGACCTCGTGATGGTGTATGGCCTCGGACAACTAGGCGTGGCAGAAGAACTGGCGCTGGTCTGGCTGCTGTTTTATCGTATTTTTTACTACATTATCCCATTTTTAGTCGGAATTCTCTGCTTCATCTTAAAAGCCGGCAAACGTTTCAATGATTATTTAGAAGGGCTGCCCATCCTTTTCTTACAAAAATTAGCCCATCGCTTTTTGGTGCTATTTGTTTATTTTAGCGGTTTGATGCTCATCCTATCCTCCGTTCTGCCATTTGCGATCTACCACGTACCGTTTCTATATAAGTTGCTACCGTTTAGCTTCCTGTTCATTTCGCAAGTGACAAATGTGGCATTTGGCTTTCTGCTCTTAGGACTTGCCCGAGGAATTGAAAGCAAGACGAAAAAAGCCTATCTGACCACCGTTATCGTGCTCGGCTGTGCCATTTTCAATACGCTGGCTCGAGTATTTTCCATCAAGCAGGCGATTTTTCTCGGGATTGTTTTGCTCTGCGTGTACTTGGCGCGCAATGAATTCTACCGTGAAAAATTTGTCTACACATGGAGTAAAATCATCTTTGACATCTGCCTTTTCCTAGCGTGTTTGACCGGGTATGTCGTCATCGGGATTTACAATTCACCAAATATCCCGCACAAAAAACAAATTCCCGAATATCTGGCCATCGCGTCTGAACATATTTGGGTGACTGGCTTCATCGGCATGATCATCGCAGTCATCTGCCTAATCGTGATCTATATCTATCTATCCTTGTCACCCGACAAACTAGGCTCACCATTTGAGGAAACACGCGTCCGCGCGCATTTAGCCAAATGGGGCGGCAATGAAGTCAGCCACACGGTTTTCCTGCGGGACAAGTTGCTTTTTTGGGCACAAGAAGGCAGTGTTTTGTTTGCCTTTCGAATCATCGCGGATAAGATGGTGATCATGGGGGAGCCGACAGGAGATCTCTCCAAACAAGAGGATGCCGTGCTCGAAGTGATGGAAACGGCGGATAAATTCGGCTATCGACCTGTCTTTTATGAAGTAACAGGGGACATGCTGCCTTACCTTCATGAACTAGGCTTTGATTTTATCAAACTAGGTGAAGAAGGCTTTGTGGATGTAGAAAACTTTACGCTTTCCGGCAAGAAGAAAAAGGGCGAACGGGCACTGATGAACAAAATGGAGCGCGAATCGTATCAATTTGAGATTTTAGAAGCACCTTATTCAGCTAAAACTTGGAGCAGACTGCGTCAAATTTCAGATGAATGGCTAGACGGACGTACTGAAAAAGGCTTCTCACTAGGCTTTTTTGACCGTTATTATTTAGAACAGGCAGGGATTGCAGTAATTCGCGATTCAGAAGGAGAAATTGTAGCCTTTGCCTCTTTGATGCCTGCTTATAATGAAAAAATGACCTCGATCGACCTAATGCGTTATGGAAAAGATGCACCGAGTGGCATTATGGATGTCCTCTTTATCAACCTGTTTGAAAAAGCAAAAAGTGAAGGATATCGAGTCTTTAATATCGGTATGGCGCCACTTGCGAATGTCGGCGAAACAAAATTTGCCTTCCTCGGAGAACGACTTGCCGGACTCGTCTATCGCTACAGTCAAGGCTTTTACGGTTTCCAAGGCCTGCGTCGTTACAAAGATAAATATGTAAACGAGTGGGTTCAGAAATATGTGGCCTTCCGGAAGCGCAGCTCGATCGCCTTTACCATGATCCAACTGATGCTTCTCGTCGGGAAAAAACGTCCACTTGCTAAAAATCAAATCATCTTGGAGATCCCGCTTGATGAATTGAATCAGCAGCAGGATCAATCGTAATTTTTCATCCATTGATCGCCTTTTGTCAAACGTTCCATAAAAATAAGTCATTGCGTCGCTCTAAAGGAGCGGCGCTTTTTTGTGAATGTCTTCGTAATCGTTGAAAGAAAATTTATGTGTTAAAATAGATAGAACAAATGAATGGAGTGTGTAGCAAACATGATGAAAAACATCGAACTCATAGTTGGGCGAGAGGCAGTGAAAAAATATCCGCTCAATCAAACTTTTTCGCAATTAAGTTGGTTTTATGAACGTGATATAGAAAATTATTTTGTTTTAGTCGTTAATGGCGATCTGGAAATAGACGGAGATTTAATTTTAGATAAAATAGAAAATGAAAACTGGGGGACCAACTGTCAGAAATGGCTCAAAACGGTCTTTCATTTTGAGAACAACGCGGAAATGGAGAAGAATTATGGCATAACCGGCTTGTTTATTCTAGGTGATTTACATGTTCGTGGCTCAATTATCAATCAAAACAGTGACTATGGCGCGGCGCTTGCTGTTAGCGGAAGTGTTACAGCAGACAACCTGATTGCAGGCGGTAGCAGTGTGATAATAAATAGAGATGCGGTCATTCGCGCGTGTGCGTATTTTTACTATAACGATGGGTTTGCTGTGATTGGCGAAAATCTGCATGCCCAACTAGCAATCAATGATGATCACCATGTGGAGTATACCAGCAATACATCCCAATTCAGTTACGGGGAATTTGCTGATATAGATATATTGAGTCAATCGTTTGAAGAAAATGAGGATGGCAAGCGCCTGCTTCCTGAAGAGTTGAAAGAGCTCCTACTTGCGGATATCTTTTTGTGGGATGATCTCCTTTCAAGACTTCTATCAGGCAAAAAGGTCATTAAAACTGGAGAAATAGAGATACTTGATCAAGCTTTTTATGACCGAACTTTTCAAGATCGCCTTCAAAGAGAAGACAGTTCTTCGGAAGAATTGCTAGGCTTCATTCCCAAAGAGTTTCGCTCGAAAAAAATCTGTGAACAAGCGGTGGCAAGAGACCCCTATTGTTTAGCCTATGTGCCGAAAGAACAGATTACCATGGCGCTATGTGAACAAGCCTTTTACTCAGACAAATGTGGGCCGCAAATCATGGAATATGTCCCGATGAAATTCAGAACAAGAGCTCTTTGCATGCAAGCGGCAAAGGTTCGTGGTGTGGAGATTTCTGATCTGCCCGAAGAACTACAAAATGATGATGAACTGCTTTTAGAAATGATTCAATACAACGGTTACACGTTTAGAGGGCTTCCAAAAGAGAAAATTTTGGCTCCTCAAGTTAATTATCTTTTCATGCTCACGGCACTTAAAAAAGGGAGTTTCTCCATCATTGAATTCGCTTTGCAAGAGCTGGATAAATATGAACCATCTGCTCATCATATTGAAAACTTCCTCAAATATGTGATTGATCATGGCCTGAAATATTTTGATAAGGTACCTGGATACTATGTGGATAAAAATCTTTTTCAGTATGCAGAATCAAGCTATCAAGAGCAACCAGAATGGGCAATAGTAAAAGAAAGACATGGACTGAATTACTGGCAATATGGTCGATATAATGCGCAATATTTGAAGAAAATTGAAGCAGATGAAAAGCATGAAGCTAGATACAAGGGTTTTCTGGAAAGAGTTTGGCAATCTGCATGGACTGAAACGGCGCTTATTACTTTACTAGATGTTACGGAACCCTATATTGAGATTGAGGATCTGCCACCAAGCGTTCTTACCGATGAAATCATCCGTGCCATCCGTCGAAATAATAGGTGGGGCTACTATAACGATTATCTATCCGAGCATCTTTATCACGAGAAGGAATAGAGGGACCCCGTCCAATAAAAAGAACCAGAAATTGAGCCATACAGCCATTCTTAAAATGGAGACTGCCCAATTCCTGGTTCTTTATTCCTTGGAAAATAATACGGCTATTCAAGCAAATCATCCAAGGCTTCGCTTAATGTAGGAAACTGAAATTCAAAATGGTGGCTTAAAAGTTTCTCAGGATAGGCACGCTGCCCGGCAAGAACGAGCTGGGCTTTTTCCCCGAGTGCCAGTTTGAGTGCGGCTTTAGGGATGGGCAGTTTGGAAGGGCGGTGAAGTTTTTTCGCCAGTAAGTCAGCAAATTTTTTCTGCTGAACGGGATGCGGCGCCGTTATGTTGATTCCACCGCTAAGTTCCGGCGTTTGTAAAATAAAATTCACCGCTCGAACGACATCCTCTATATGAATCCAAGAATACCACTGCCTGCCATTTCCATAGCGCCCACCAAGAAAACTTTGAAAGGTCTTTTCAAATAATGGAAAGCCGCCGCCGTCTGTCCCGAGAATCATGCCAAATCGCAGATAGACGACCCGCATACCGTAGTGGGTCAGCTCACTGGCCGTTTTTTCCCATTCAATGACCGTCCGTCCGAGGAAATCATAATCCTTCTCACAAATTTCCGTATCCAGATAAATCGCAGAACGAGAGGGTGGATAGATCCCAATGGCGCTAGCGTTCAAGAGTACCTGAGGCTTGGTTTCGAGTTTTCTGAGCATTGCCGTGAGAGCGGATGTGGCAGTAATCCGACTTGTGACAATCTCACGTTTTCGCTCCGCTGTCCAGCGTCCTTCTGACAAAGAGGTACCAGCCAGATTGATCACAGCATCAATTTCGTAAGGAGAGAGGTCAGGCAGAGGCACGTCTTCCTGTAGCCATTCAATAAAATGGACATTTGCGTAATCTTTCTGCTTGTGGCGTGTTAAAATATAGATATGGTCTGTCTGCTTTTCAAAGTCATGAACCAGATGGCTACCGATAAAACCCGTGCCGCCTGCGAGCAAAATGTTCATGTAAGATCACCTCATTTCTTTTAGCTTATTCCCTTTCAGCTCGTCTTAAAACGCTTCTTTGAGGTATCGATAGAAAAAGGAGGTTCAAATATGAAAATTACATCCATCAGTCAAGGCAAGCGCAATCAGGAGCGCTATAATCTTTATATTGACGGTGAGTACCGATTAAGTGTGGATGAAGAGGTACTGGCGCGTTTTCAACTTCTTAAAGATAAGGAAGTTACAGAAGAATTTCTAGCAAAAGTAGAAGCAGCGGATACAAGCCGCCAAGCACTCAACCGCGCGATCCATTTCCTTTCAAGCAGAATCCGTTCTGAAAAAGAAATTCGCCAGTATTTGCGCAAATATGAGTTTTCAAGTGCGGTCATTCAGCAGGTACTCCAAAAGCTCAGTGAAATGTCCTATGTGAATGACCAGGAATTTGCCCTGCTTTATACACGTACGCAAATCAATACCACGCAAAAAGGCCCCGGTCAAATCGAACGTGAGCTGATCGAAAAAGGGATTACACGAGAAGAGATCGAACGAGCACTGGAAGCATACAGTCAAAAAAGTCTGGAAGAAAACGGTCAAAAGCTGGCACAAAAAATTTTACGACGTAGCAAATCACTGACAGGGCATCGGCTTACCAGCAAAATCACGACTGAACTGATGCAAAAAGGCTATCCAGCTGAGACGGCCAAAAGCCTGGCGGGGAAAGTCATCCAAGAAGCCCCGCGCGACGAAGAGGACCTGTTAAGTGGACAGTTCGACAAGCTGCTCCGCAAGAATGCCCGCTTTGAGCCAGCCAAGCAAAAACAAAAAATCATCCAATCATTGATGCAAAAAGGCTTTTCTTATGATACGATTATCTCTTACATCAGTGAGCATGAAATTCGGTTTGGGGGAGAGGAAGAATGAATCGTTATATTGAAGAACTCACAGCCCTGCTTTTAGAAAAAAATCCGGCGCTTAGTGAAGAACAGGCGCTTTTATGGATTGAATCCTTGTGGAGCGATTTTGAAAGTTCCTATGCGAAAGCTGGCTATCCATATCGAGGCGAGGAATACGCCTATGACTATGTCAAAAAACAAATTGCCATTCATGGCGACAAGCTGCATCATTTAGAACCTAAAAAGAAAAGTGAGGACAAAAAATGAAACAAAGAGGATTTGAAATCGTTACACCATCACAACGCAAATTTCCTGAAGAAACTGTACAGCTTCCTGTAAGAGGGGATAAAGGCTCAGCCGGCTATGATTTTTTCTCCAATGAAACGGCCATACTTGCACCGGGCGAACAACATGTTTTCTGGACGGACATCAAAGCCTATATGCTGGAAGATGAAGTGCTGAGCATCTTTGTGCGCTCGTCCATCGGAATTAAACGAGGACTCATCTTATCAAACTCGACCGGCATTATTGATTCTTCCTATTACAGTAACCCCGGAAATGACGGCAATATTGGCATCGCAATGAAAAACATAACCGCAGCCCCTGTAGAAATTGGTGCAGGCGAGCGGATCGCCCAAGGGATTTTTAGTAAATATCTTGTGGCAGACGAAGATTGCGTACAAAATGAAGCGCGAATTGGCGGCGTCGGCAGTACCGGTAAATAAAGAAAAGCCCAAGCATCGCTACTTGCGATACTTGGACTTTTTTTGTTATGAGATAAAAGTTAGACAGCCGCCGGGATGAGCTTTTTCTGCAATTTTTCTGTAGAGAAAATCCACCCGGTATTCGATGACAGGATATTTAAATCATCATCTAAACGAACGACGGCAACAAATGGGTAATGCCCATTGCTTCGGTATCTCAGATCAGTAAATGTCACATAGGTGGCATCCATCTTTTCCTCGATCCGCCAGTTATACACTTTTGAGAAAGAAACAAAAGCGGCCAGATTCTTGTCTTTTTTAGCAGCTCGAATGATTTCATTATCTGGAACAGGCAGACGATCAAATTTTTCATAGATGGAAATGTTTCGCTTGAAAGCCCGACCCACATAATAATGTTCCTTCGTTGTAACAGCCACGCGCCACTGGAAGAAATGGATTGTTGAAGCAATAATCACTTCCTCCGCATCTGGAATCAGATTGAGAACAACGCGCCGAATCATTCGCTGCGTAATAAATCTTGCAAGATAGTAGAAAACTAAAATGCCGTAGAGTGTGAAGAATGTTGGCCCAGCCGGAGCACCTAACAGCCAAAGTACAATGGCCACCACATGCGAGCCGAAAATAAACCAGTCGAATGTGTTGATGAACCCGAATGCCACCCAAGTATCCTTGAACGGCCTGATCGCCTGTGTTCCGTAGGCATTAAAGATATCTACGAAAATGTGCAGTCCAACCGCGATAAAGCTCCATAACAATAAGTGTAAAAAGGTTGCTTGCGGAAAGAACAGGTAAAGTACAGATGAGATGAGTAGCGGCCAAATAGCAAGCATCGGCATGGAATGTGTAATCCCGCGATGATTGCGGATATAGTCCGCATTGTTTTTAAGTTTTAATACAGTATCAACGTCTGGAATCTGAGAACCAATAATCGTCGCCGTCATAATACCGACCGCGGCGTGTGAACTACTTGCAACAACGGGATCAATCGTAGCGAGCGCCCCGAGTGCAATCCCCATAACGACGTGAGTGCCAGTGTCCAAAAGCCTTCCTCCTCTGAATGTTTCACAACTTGATGATTGTCACAATTGATGAACAGGGATGAATTTGAGCAAATCATTGCCCAACACAAGATTTTTTAAGTACAATGGAACAGGACTCAAAAAGTCTTGCTTATTCATCTATTCCCTGTATCAATTATACTACACATTGCGCACAACTACACATTAAAAAACTATGAGAATTACGGTGAGAAAATGACTGAAAATCTAATGAAAACACTAACTCCAGAAAAGATAGACGCTTTTCGTCGTGCGCTTGTCGGCTGGTATAAAAAGAATCGACGTGATCTGCCTTGGCGAATGAATCAGGATCCCTATCGCATTTGGGTTTCAGAAATTATGCTTCAGCAGACACGTGTGGACACAGTGATCCCTTATTTTGAACGATTTATGACAAAATTTCCAACGATGACCGATTTCGCTTATGCCGAGGAAGCAGAGATTTTAAAGGCATGGGAAGGACTTGGCTATTATTCACGCGTCCGCAATCTTCAAATTGGCATGCGGACAGTGATAGAGGAATTTGGCGGCGAGATGCCGCGCGACTTAAAAGATGTATTAAGTTTAAAAGGAGTCGGCCCTTATACAGCAGGTGCGATTTTGAGTATCGTTTACGGATTGCCTGAACCAGCTGTAGATGGCAACGTGATGCGGGTGATCTCCCGTATTTTTGAAATTCCAGATGATATCATGAAATCCAAGACGCGCAAAATCTTTGAAGAGCTGCTCTATCAACTGATAGACCCGGATGATCCTTCTTCTTTCAACCAAGGGTTAATGGAAATAGGGGCGTTAGTTTGCACACCTACCAAACCAATGTGCCTCCTTTGTCCGCTTCAAGAATTTTGTTCCGCGCATATAAACGGCAAAGAAACAGATTACCCGGTTAAAATCAAGAAAATCAAAACCAAAAAAATTGACCGGATTGCCATGATTGTTGAAAAAGAGGGGCAGGTGCTAGTAGAAAAACGCCCAGAAGAAGGGCTGCTTGCTAATTTATGGCAATTTCCAACCATTGAAGTGTCTCTTTCTGATCATCCGGAATTAATTCGCCTTGCCATTCAAAAAGAGTATGGCTTAGACCTTGAGTGGCAAGAAACACCATTCGTCCATGTTCGGCATATATTTTCCCATTTAGTGTGGGAAATGGATGCTTACACGGCAAAAGTAGTTGCAGAAAATCATACAGAGCAAGTAAAATGGATGAATGAATCGGAAATGGCGCAGTATGCCTTTCCAGTACCTTACCAAAAAGTTTGGCAAGCGTTTTTAAAGCAAAAGGGGGAAATTTAACATGACAAAAGTAGCATTTATTACTGGAAGTAGTCGCGGGTTGGGGAAAGAAATTGCCCTTCGACTCGCAGAACAAGGCTATGATATAGCGTTGAATTTTGCCAGAAACCGTAAAAAAGCAGAGGCTGTTCAAGAAGAAATCCAAGCACTTGGACGAAAATGCGAAATCTATCGGGCAAATGTAGGCGATGTGGCAAAAATCAAAGAAATGTTTCACCAATTTGATCAGACTTTTGGTCGCCTAGACGTGTTTATCAATAATGCAGCGAGCGGCGTATTACGTCCGCTAATGGAACTAGAAGAAAATCATTGGGATTGGACAATGGATATCAATGCCAAGGCGCTGCTGTTTGCGGCACAGGAAGCAGCAAAACGGATGGAAAAACAAGGCGGCGGCAAAATTGTTGCCATCAGCTCGATCGGTGCGATTCGTTATTTGAACAACTATACAACGGTGGGCGTCTCAAAAGCAGCCGTTGAAAATCTAACGCGCTATCTGGCTGTAGAACTGGCGCCACTTGGCATTTCTGTCAATGCTGTATCAGGCGGTCTGATTGATACGGATGCACTCACACATTTCCCCAATCGCGAAGAAATGCTGAAAGATGCAGCAGAAAATACACCAGCCGGTCGAATGGTGCAAGCAGCCGATTTAGCGAATGCCGTCCTCTTTCTAATCAGCGACCAAGCAGGGATGATTCGCGGTCAAACAATCGTTGTGGATGGCGGCCGAACCCTCCTTGTTTAAAGGTTTTAAAATGGAACA
Organism: Listeria costaricensis; assembly: GCF_900183385.1. GTDB lineage: Bacteria > Bacillota > Bacilli > Lactobacillales > Listeriaceae > Listeria > Listeria costaricensis. The sequence continues at coordinate 5,109 of NZ_FXUT01000005.1, read as the reverse complement.
GTGTAATATTTTCACCTCTTTCCATTCATGTGTTATAATATACGATGAACCCGGTATTGAAGTACATGAAGAAAGTAGGATAGAGGATGTACCTGCCTAAGGAAAAAGAAATCGTACAAATCAAAAGCTATAAACATAACGGTAAACTTCATCGTACTTGGAAGAAAACAATTGTATTAAAAGCAAGCGAAAACGTGATTATCGGAGGAAACGATCATACACTTGTCGTCGAATCAGATGGCAGAAAATGGGTCACTCGCGAGCCAGCAATCTGCTATTTCCATAGTGATTACTGGTTTAACGTCATATCCATGATTCGCGAAGATGGTCTTTATCATTATTGCAATCTGGGCACCCCATTTGCTGTTGATGAAGAGGCAATCAAGTATATTGATTATGATCTTGATATCAAAGTTTTTCCAGATGGCCGCTTCCACCTGCTTGACGAAGGGGAATATGAGCAGCATCGCAGACAGATGAAATATCCTGATTCTATCGATCGCATTTTGCGCCATCAAGTTGACATCCTCAGTCACTGGATTCTCGATAAAAAAGGTCCTTTTTCAAAAGACTATATCGATATCTGGTACGAAAAGTACAAAGAATACCGTTAAAAAAACAGGTATCTGTTCATCAAAGGAGCAGATACCTGTTTTTTTATTTGTTTTCAGTTACGCTAATGTCAATCTTATTCGCTTCTTTATGCCGCAGCTTGAAACTGTGGATCAGCTTTTCCAAGTAATCGATCGTTTCCTGATAGGCAAATATACTGGCAACAATCCGCATGAGGTGATAGGGATCCATTTCATCCTCATTTTCCACCGCTAAATCCCGCATTTCCATCTCGCTTAAAAAGAGTTCCAGCAATTCTTTGGGGTCCTCTTTAATATGATCCTCCACATACTCGATGTTGATGGAGACCTTGTCAATATAAGCTAAGAGAAGCTGTTCATGCTTATCGGTCAAATAATCGACCTGCTGCCGGATTAATTCTTGTTTCTCAGCTGGCAGAAGCAGATAGTCATTTTCATAACGATGCTGGATTTTCAGCAGTTCGTAGGCTTTCTGCGAGCATTGAATCATCTGTCTGTAAACGGCCAGCTTGCGCGCTTTTGGATCGGCATTTTTTTTGAAAATTGTCCGCTCTTCCTGATAAAGCTGATACGTGTTGCGCGTTTGGGCGATTTGCTTTTGCATCCATTCCATATCCTTTTTCAAAAGCGGGAAGTCCGCTGCATGACGTAAATTCAGCTTAATCCATTTCATGATCTCCGTGTTGGTATGATAGATCGTTTGAAAAAGGGAAACTTCATATTTCGGCGGAATAAAAATTAAATTGACAATAAACGCAGCAACAAGACCCAGCATGATCGTGCCGAACCGGATCAGCGCGACTTCAAGGAAATCATTCCCCGGTGAATCCATTACGATGACCAGTGTCACAACCGCAAGCCCAATTGTATTTTCCAGTTTCAGTTGAATGAGCAGTGCCACGCACAAAATGGAAGCAACGCCGATCAAAATAAAATCGTTGCCAATAAAAAGTCCGAATATAATCGCGATGAGTGCTCCAATGACATTCCCCTGTGCCCGCTCAAGAATCGTTAAATATGAACGATAAATGGAAGGCTGTATCGCAAAGACTGCGGAAATACCTGCAAGCGATGGCGAAGGAGAATGGAAAAGCTGGGCGATAAAAAGTGCCAGGCTGATCGCAATCCCGGTTTTGACTATCCGAGCTCCAAATTTCATAGTAGGTAATTCCTTTCTCTATTTAGCGATCTTTTTGGTTAGTTCCATTATACATGCTCTGCTTAGAAGATGTTAGTTCTGACCCTTGTCATCTAGTGACATCAGGCGAAATGCTTCATTGACAGCTTGAAGAGTCTCATCAATATCCGCCTGTGTATGTTCCGTTGTCAAAAACCAAGCTTCAAATTTAGAAGGTGCCAAGTTGATGCCTAAATCGCGCATCAATTTAAAGAATCGACCGAATTTCACTCCATCACTGGCTTCTGCATCTGCATAATTTTTGATAATCTTGTCAGTAAAGAAGACCGTCAAGCCACCACCAATTTGATTGATCGTAATGGTCTGACCATATTTTTCTGCCGCCTGGTAGATCCCGTTTTTCAACTGCTCCCCAAAATCCGCCATCCGTTCATATGCACCCTCTTCTTGCAAAACTTCCAAACAAGCGATGCCAGCCAAAATGGAAGCCGGATTCCCCGCATGCGTTCCAGCCTGATAAGCCGGTCCAAGCGGCGCCACTTTCTCCATAATGTCGACCCGACCGCCATAAGCCCCAATCGGCAGTCCACCACCAATAATTTTGCCCATTGCAGTAAGATCAGGCGTCACACCCAAATAATTTTGCGCGCCACCATACATAAAGCGGAAAGCAGTAATCACTTCATCATAAATCACAAGTGCCCCGGCCGCATGAGTCAGCTCATTGACCGCTTCCAGGAATCCTTTTTCCGGACCAACAATTCCAAAATTCCCAATAATCGGTTCCACTAAGACAGCTGCCACCTCGTTCCCCCAAACGTCGAGTGCCTCTTTGAAAGCATCCAAATCATTGAAGGGAACCGTGATAACCTCTTTAGCCGTCGCTTCCGTTACACCCGCCGAGTCCGGCGTGCCTAATGTAGACGGACCTGAACCTGCTTCAACAAGCACCAAATCAAAGTGTCCATGATAGGAACCGCCGAATTTAATGATCTTATCACGACCCGTATAGGCACGCGCCACACGAACCGTTGTCATCACGGCTTCAGTTCCAGAATTTGTAAAGCGAACTTTTTCCAGCGAGGGAATTGCCTCTTTCAGCATTTTGGAAAAAGTAACTTCATGAACAGTGGGGGTGCCAAATAAAACACCTGTTTCTGCCGCATGCGTAATTGCTTTTGTAATGTGCGGATGTGCGAAACCTGTAATAATTGGGCCGAATGCTGCCAGATAATCGATATATTTGTTACCATCGACATCATAGAAATAAGCTCCTTCACCACGCTCCATTGTGACTGGGATGCCGCCACCAACGCCCTTATAAGAACGACTGGGACTGTTTACACCACCCACGATATGCTGAGTAGCTTCGGCATAAAGTTCTTCAGATTTTGAATAGTTCATCTTTCCATCTCCTTCTACATAATAAAGCCTGTCTTTTTCATTCTATGCGAAAAAAAGGATTCTCGCAATGCACAACCAGGACAAGTTAATTGCCGTTTTCTAAAAAAAGTCATACACTGGAAAAAAGGAGGCGGTGCAGATGAAAGTTGTATTTACCATGCCAATACCCGCACATTTAAAGCAAGCACAACAAGAAAAATTTCCAGAAATCGAAGCATTTTATACAGAGGATTTGGCACAGTTTGAAAAGTTAGCCGAAATGGATACGATTGTTTCTTACGGAGGCGGCTTGACTGATGAAATTATCTCAAGCGCAAAAAGATTGACATGGCTGATGATTTTCTCAGCAGGTGTAGATAATTTACCCAAAGAAGCTATTTTGAACCGATCGATCACCGTCTCAAATGTTCGAGGGATCCATGCAGTCCCAATGGCTGAATATGTTTTTGGCTATTTACTTGATCATGTGAAGCAATTGTCCTATTTCGCAGAAAAGTCCCGCGAAAGAGAATGGCACAGTACGCATCCTGTCTCTGAACTTGCAGGTAAAAAGCTCCTAATTGCAGGAACAGGGGCAATTGGTCAAAAGGTTGCGCAAATCGGGCGGGCCTTTGATATGCAGACCATCGGCATCAATACGAGCGGTCATGAAAGTCCCAACTTTGAGAAAGTTTACAATCTAAAAGAAGGTATTCAGAAAGTAGCCGAAGCGGATTTCTTTGTTTCCGTTCTGCCTAATACAAAACAGACCTACCATATTTACGACCAGGCCTTTTTTGAAGCAGCAAATCGTTCAGCGGTTTTTGTGAATATTGGCAGAGGTCCAGCCGTCTCTTTAGAAACCTTAGTCGAAGCGGCCCGCAGTAAAAAAATGGCGCATTTCTATTTAGATGTGCTCGAGCAAGAACCGTTACCAGCCAATCATCCGCTATGGGAACAAGAAAATGTCACCATTACCCCGCACGTTTCCGGGCATTCAGAACGCTATCTGGATCGAAGTTTTGCCATTTGGTTTGCAAGTCTTGAACAGATGCGCCAAAATTTGCCGATTGTTAATAAAGTGGATTTGCACAGGGGTTACTAATAGATGGAATATTGACACGCCATCAAGGTTTCCTGTAATATAGGAGATAGATAAGTTTTTTACTATTTAAGAAAGGAGTGCATGACGGTGTCTAATGCTCATCTTAAAGAGGCAATAGACGTCTTAAAAAAAACCGGAGTTCGAATCACTCCCCAACGTCATGCGATACTTGAATTCTTAATTAATTCTCATTCGCATCCAACCGCAGATGAAATTTACCGCGCGCTTGAAGGAAACTTTCCTAATATGAGTGTAGCGACAGTATATAATAATTTGCGTGTTTTCCGAGATGCGGGGTTAATCAAAGAGTTGACATATGGCGATTCATCAAGTAGATTTGATTTCTCAACATCCAATCATTATCACGCCATCTGCAACGAGTGTGGAAAAATAGTTGACTTCCATTATCCGGGACTTGACGAAGTAGAGCACTTTGCTGCACATGTCACAGGTTTTGAAATCAATAAGCATCGGTTGGAAGTTTACGGCATCTGTCCGGAATGTAAAGCCAAACATCAAAAATAAATGAATAATCATCTGGCTGCTCCGCTAAATTGGCGGGGCAGTTTTTCTGAAAAGGGCTATAAGGTGTGGATGAATATCTTATACATCAATTGTTATAAGAGGATAAGCGCCTATCATCAATATAGCTGGAAAAAGAAAATGATTATTTTTCTTAAATTTTATGCATAAATAGTGTTGACTTATTTCCAGAAACTTGGTATATTAGTTCTCGGCGCTACTGATTCATCACTTTTGAATCTAACAGCCGTCAAAAAAACTTTTAAAAAGTTGTTGACAGATGAGCGTTGAAATGATATGATTTAAAAGTCGCGAAAAACAAAAGCGAATGCTTAGAAATCGCGGTTTTATGACCTTTGAAAACTGAA
>NZ_FXUT01000007.1 GCF_900183385.1 Listeria costaricensis | reverse complement strand
TCAAAAATATAAAATATATTTGAAATTAATTGTATATCATTATAAAACCAAGTATCCTTTTTTTCTAGGTTCTTCCATACTTGCGTGAAAAATACTCGAGCCTGAGAAAGATCTTTTTGCTCTTGAAGAATAATATAACCTTCTAAAATTAACTTGATATTTTTTAACAAGATATTTTCTTCGATAGCGAGTATATTATTAATGTTATTAATGATCTTCTTGATAAAAGGNNGGTATATTCACAGTAGTATTAATAGATTTAAAATCTTGCAATACTTGCTGAACTTCATTGAGCGCATAACCATTTCTTATAAATTCAAACTCATCTACTGACATAGAAAAACGGTTAAGAATCTTGATTGTCTTATCTAAACTAGGCACTTGGTTGTTATTTTCTATTCGGTATAAATGTGTGCGGGACATGATATTTTCATAAACATCTTTGCTTGTCATGCCATAATTTAGTCGAATATTTTTTAGTGCTTCACCAATATTCTGTTTATGTCTGTCAATCATTGTATCAACTTCCTCATGTTTTTTTTGGTAACATAATGTATAGCTTTTACAAGCATCTGTTAAAATGAGTAATGGAGGTGAGATTATTGTTATCTGCAATCCAAGTATTGATTCATTTTATCGTATCATAATTTGATACTTTTAAAGTGAAAAGAGCTATTTAACTTCGCGTCCTAATCGTAAAAATTAAATAGCCCCTTTGCCACGATATGTAAATCGTATAGTTATAATATAGAATATTATTGCTGATACGGCTATAAGGATACCGTAGATTTTTAGATAACAATTATTAATTTTCACACTTCTGACATAAATTCTTGAACGAAGGTATTTTCAAGGATTGTTTTTGGGCATTAGTCCCAATGGATTTTGAATCATCTTTCAGTATGGTTCAATCTAGTTTTCATTCATCTCATTTGCTGTGCAGATTGCCAGTCGGGCTCATCCCAAAACGTAATCCGACTGTACTCACCAATCATGACGGCGACGCCAGAATTTTTCTGGCGTATTTTTTTTGCAAAATAAAAGAAGCCTCTTTTTGATTGAGAAGCTTCCTTTACGATTCCTCTAAAGAAATGTCAATATTTGTTAGTTTTAGCCATTCCTTTTTATTATCAAGCGCAATTTCTTTCATGCCAAAATAATAAAGGGATTGGATGATTTTTGTTGCTTCTTTTAAACTAAGCTCTTTTTCACCATTTATCCAATCTATTTCTGCTAATAAATATTTAATGTCCATCATTAAAAGCAAATCATGCTCATTTTGGGCGATTTCAAGTGATTTTTTAAGTGGGGCTATCATTTTAGTTATTTCCCCATGTTCTTTAAGAAGAGTGGCGTAATTATAATAGACATATTTAGCGATTTGTTTGGTATTTTGAAAATCATGATAGAGATCTAGATAGGTGAAAAGCCTGTTCATAATATGCTCAATAGTTTGATAATCAAAAATATAAACAATCTGGCTGATTAAAAATATGTCCAGAAAATACCAAGCATCTTTCTTTTCAAGAGATTCCCACACTCGAAGACCCAATTTTCTTGTTCCTTCTAAGTCTTTTGTTTCTTGCTTATAAATAAAGGCTTCCAGAATCCAAAGCAGATGCTGAACAAATTGATTTTTCTCAGCTTGCAAATATTGTTCCATTTCTTCCTTGAGTAATTTCATTTTTTCAGGATAGTTTGTCGTTCTAAGTGTAAGGAATTTTGAGAAGAAAAGGTTGGCCGTTTTTAATTGATAGCCGTTTTTTATATACTCAAATTCATCAAATGAGATAGAAACTCTGGAAAGAATGTTACTCAGTTTTTCGAAGCTGGGTGTTTGTTCATCCACTTCGATTCTATGTCTATGAGCAACAGACATTATGCCATCATATAACTCTTTCTGGGTGAGATGAGAGTTTTCACGAATGGATTTGAGCGTCTGTCCAATTGTCAGTTTGGGTTGCCTCTTCACTAGGTGCCATCCTTTCTATTTTCCTTTTAGAGGTATTATATTATTCTTTTTGGTTGTTGTGGTAAAATTATACCGGTAGGAGGCCCAATGTGTGTTTTCATTTACTATATCTGCTCTTTGTGTAAACGGTCATAGTATATATTACAGGATAATAGATAAAAAACGAGAGCTATTTAATCTTCATCCCAAGATTTAATAATAGCCCTCACCAGAGTATGTTTTTTAACCATCTTCTAATGTTACTATAATTCATTATGGTGGATTTCGCTATAATGATTCCGTATAAAAATTATGATAACATTGCAAAATTCACAACTTCTACAAATAATCCTTCATTTTAGTATTCTTTTAGGAATATGTGCGAATAATCCTTCTTGATTCAGGTTGTGTGCGCATTCTTTCGAAGAATATACAAAAGAGGGATTTCTCTTTGTTTTGAAGCTTTTTATTAGTTTCAATTAAGTTTTTGTTCAACTTATTTGCTGTACCGAATGTCGCTAGGGTCATCCCGTTATTTGAAACCTTGTAGTGACGAAGGACAGCCGCGCCAGATTCTCTTCTGGCGTTTTTTATTGAAAAAAATAAGCATGCTGATTTCATACAAATCAACATGCTTTTTGTTATAAGAAGTAACCCATGATGACATCATCAATATAGGTACCATTGATAAGAAATTCTTTTTTTAGTGTGCCTTCAATCTGAAAGCCATTTTTCTTGTAAAAGCGAATGGCTTTTTCATTGTTGGACAAGACGCGAAGTTGGAGTTTTTGATAACCTTCTTTAGGCGCCGCTTCTTTTAAATATGCCATTAATTGAATGCCGATTCCGTGGCGCTGATAATCAGGATGGACGGCGATATCAAGTTCGGCAACATGGGCATTTGATTTTATAGGGATGGGGGACTTATAGCCGAGAATGCCGACAACTTTTTCATCCATCACAGCGACGATTTTTGACCCTGCAGGATTTTTAAGTAGATATTCTGCTGCTGAGTCAAAATGAATCTCACTGGGCGTGGTACCGGCTGTCCAAGCTAGGTGTTCGAGCTCCATCATGGTGTGTGCGTCTTCTTTCCGTGATTTTCTGATTTCCATTTTTACACCTTCTTTAAATTATTGCTTTTTCGCATAAGCGAGTGATTTTTTCCAAGTTTTGATGAGCCCCTCGTTTGAATAGAGCAGAACATTGCTGCGATAAAGTTTGAGCGTCAACCAAAATGATAAAATAATTGAAATGACGAGAATGCCTAATGAGATGAAAATGCCCGTTGTCGAAACGGAGAGAAGATCCATACGTGCAAGCATCATCATAGGCGAGAAGGTAGGAATATAGGAGCCGATGATAACAAGAATATTATCTGGCGCATTAGCTGCTGCGATAGATCCCCAATAACCAACGATAGCGAGAATCGTCATCGGATACATAAACTGGGCAACGGTTTCCACATTGGGCACCATGGAACCAATTAATGCGGAAAGCAAGATGTAGAGTAGCAAACCCAGAAGAATAAAGACTAGATTCAGAACTAGATAATAAACAGGGAACGAGCCCGCTTGATCTAGCAGATTTTGGACCGTGTCGGTATTCTTGGCAACAATCATGGAGACAACACCACAGATGACATAGAAACCGATTTGTGTGAGCAGCATGAGAATGATGGCCGTCAATTTGGCCAGCAGATGCGTTTTAGCGCTAACGCTTGATAGGATAATCTCCATGATACGAGTACCTTTTTCATTGGCGATTTCAGAGGCCACGATATTGGCATAGCTCATGACAAATATAAAAATAATTAAGGTGAGCACTAAAATTGCCGCACTCATCACCTCTTTTTGGTGATTTGTCAGTTCGTTATCAGATTCCACTTGGTTTTTGACAGAAATTGGCTGGTTAATATCTTGCAGCTGTTCAGCGCTAATATTGTATTCAGCCGCTTTGACAGAAATCTTCGCTGACGTGAGGTCGGTAGATATTTGTGTCAAAACATCCTGTCCAGCTGTTTCTTGTGTGGTATATACGGCAGAAATCGTGCCATTTTGCTCAGAAAGGGTCACATAGCCGTCAATTTTTCCATCTTTCAGTGCTTTTTTAGCAGCGTCTTCGGTGTCGATTTTTGTGTTGACTGTGAAATTATCTTTATCCTGTTGTAAAATTTGCGCATAAGCCGGTTCATCGCTTAGCACGGCAATCTTTGTGGCTTCACTTTGATCAAAATAATCGGCAATTTTAGGAATCGCGAAAAACACAGCTGCAATCAGAAGCGGAAAAAGCAAGGAAAATAAAAAGGATTTGGTTTTGACACGCCGTTTATATACTTGCTTGGTAATCACCCAAAATTTATTCATCTGCTTCACCGGCCTTCCATTTGAAAATTTCTTCAAGGGTAGGCGGCTCTAAACTGAACATGGGAATAAAACCATCCTTTGTGACAAAAGAAAAGATCGATTCGGCAAATTTTTCGTCTTCCAGTTGAATAATTCTTACTCCATCAGACCTTCTTGTTAAGCTTTCAACACCTGTCAGTGAAGAAAGTTCTTGATCTGATAAGTGGGGGGCTACAAGTCGGATGCGTTTGCGTCCGTAACTTAATTTGACTGCCTCAGTGGTTCCTTTTAGTACGGTTTGCCCTTTTTTTAACATAATCAGCGAGTCGCATAATTCTTCTACATTTTCCATTCGATGACTGGAAAAAATAATCGCGGCTCCTTGTGCTTTCATTTCAAAAACAAACTGCTTTAAAATCTCAGAATTAACCGGATCGAGTCCGCTGAAAGGTTCATCCAGAATAATCAACTTGGGTTCGTGAATGATGGTGCTGATTAATTGAATCTTTTGTTGATTACCTTTGGACAAAGTTTTGATGAGATCAGTCTTTTTCCCAACAACTTCTGCGCGTTCAAGCCATTGGTCAATTTTGGCTTTCGTTTCTTTCCGACTACAGCCTTTCAGTTCTGCAAAAAATAATAGCTGTTCTTCAATAGTCACATTTCCATAGAGGCCACGTTCTTCCGGCAAATAACCGATGTCATTTGCTTGAATTTTGGCCGCGGATTGACCGTTCCATAAAATTTCTCCCTGAGTCGGCTGAAGAAATTGCAAAATCAAGCGAAAAGTAGTCGTTTTCCCGGCACCATTTTGACCGATCAGTCCAAGAATCTCTCCAGGTGCAACTTGAAAAGACAGATTATCGACTGCTTTTTTTTCAGCAAATGTTTTCGTCAAATGCTTGAGCTCAAGTGTCATGTAAATCCTCCCTTTGCCATTTGAACTATATGTAAGGAATAATTGGCAAAATTTGACTTTTGCTATATTGTAACATGATTGGCTGTTAAATGTGGCGATTAAGTGAAAGATCGTGCAGATACCAGTTTCTTTTCATCAAATCAGCTAGACACTGAAACCTACTTCCTGATATGATGAAATTAATTCAGTTAACTGTATTTAAACATATGTAAGAAATGTTTCATTAGAAAAACATGCTTTCCAGCTTTTTGCTTTTCATCATGAAAAGTTTGATTTTGCAAAAAAAAGGCGATTCGTTAAAATAAAGAAGGAAAATATAAAAAATATAAAGAGGGTATGATGATGGCAACAGTCACATTCGTAGCTGATCAAATTTATAATGAATTTAAAAATGATATAATGAACCAGCAATTTCAGCAGGGCGAGCAGATTACGGAGGAATATTTGATTTGCAAGTTCAATGTCAGCCGCTCTTTTGCGAATGAGGCGCTGCTTTATTTAGCGGAATCAGGTTTGTTAAAAGCTAGTCCTGACAAAGAACGATTTTATGTCCGCGCATGCTCTAAAACTGACTACGAGATTATCAGCAAAGTAAAAATGATTTTTATCAATCTCAGTTATGCTGTACAAAAATTACAGGAAAAAAATAATCCGGTCTGTTTTGACTGTTTACGCACGGAAATGATTAAAATTAAATGTGCGACGTTTGAAAAAAATGAAGCAGTATTCCTAGGCAGTATTAAAACGTTCTACGGCTGTATGATTCGTTATACGGAAATGCGTGTTTTAGAGCGAAATATTGACTATTTAGTTGATATCATGCGTGATTTGGAACAAAAAAACCCGGATCACTTTTTCGACGTAGCAGCCCATCAGATCATCAAGTACCTAGAAAGCCTGATTGAACTGCTGGAAAAACGAGAATTCGAAAAATGTCTCCGAGTTTTAAAAAAAATTTATACCTTAAATATCCAACTGCTATTCACATGAATGGCAGTTTTTTTGTTTGGGTCCGCAGATAAATCGCCGTGGTCAAACTAATGCTGCCGATTCCGACAAGACATCCAGCTAAAACATCACTTGGATAATGAACGCCCAAATAGACGCGAGAGACCATGATCGTAAGGATCCATAAACAAGCGATGACAGCTGATAGCCATTTCCAAGCGGCCTTTTTAAAGATGATCAAGCAAAGAATGATGACAAGGATGCCGTAAAAGGTTGTAGATCCAGCTGAGTGGCCGCTTGGGAAACTATAGCCGGATACATTGATCAGTGGATTTTCTGGTCGAGGGCGCATGACTATATGTTTCACGACTTGAGGAATCACCAGTTCGCCAAGTAGTGCCGTGCCACCAAACCAAAGTGCGATGGACCAGCCTTTTTTCCATAAAAAAATAACAAATACAAGAATGCTGGCTAGTGTTAAGAAAACTGTGCCACCGAAAAATGTAACAGTATGGAAAAAGCTTGTCGCAGTTTCAGTAATATTAGAACGGATTAATTGAATGCCCCAATTGTCGAGCGCATGAATCCAGTCTGCATTTTGTGATACTCCCCACCAAATAATGCCAAAAGCAGCGAACGCAAGTGCACTGAGGAGAAACAGCAGATAGATAGACGTTTTGGTTGATTTCATTAACGATCCTCCTTGGAACGTGATATGTTTAAATTGTAGAGGTTTTCATTAGAAGGTGCAACTGTAAAAGAAAAATAGTTATTTGAGAGGGGCGGGAACTTCGCATTCAATTAAAAGGGAGGGGATTTTTGGACAAAATAAAAAGAGTAGAATTCAATTCTACTCAAGAAATGAGCCGTGATGGGCTCGAACCATCGACCCTCTGATTAAAAGTCAGATGCTCTACCAACTGAGCTAACGGCTCTAAAATATGGCTGGGCCAGCTGGATTCGAACCAACGCATGACGGAGTCAAAGTCCGTTGCCTTACCGCTTGGCTATGGCCCAATAAATGGTGGAGGGAAGTGGATTCGAACCACTGAACCCTAAGGAGCGGATTTACAGTCCGCCGCGTTTAGCCACTTCGCTATCCCTCCATATTATAAAAGTGCCGACTGCAGGAATTGAACCCGCAACCTACTGATTACGATTCAGTTGCTCTACCAGATTGAGCTAAGTCGGCATATTGCCTTCTAAATCCTATAGGCTACTCCAATTTGAGAAGCAGTCGTTAAAAAAGTTACTATTATATAGTATAACACTTTCAAAAAGATTACTAGTCTTTTTTTATAAAAAAGTGACCCGTACGGGATTCGAACCCGTGTTACCGCCGTGAAAGGGCGGTGTCTTAACCGCTTGACCAACGGGCCATTGTTAACAGCCAAAATCTATTATATAAACTCTTGTGTCATTTGTAAATACCAAAAATAAAGTTTTTCTTTTCTGAAAATAATAAAAATGTATGATTTGGCGAATAGCGGGTAATAGAGAATAAGGTTTCAACGTTTGAATAGGTGGAATATCAAGCCGGGATTTGTAATAGTCAAAAAGCGTCAAATATTTTAATTAAATTCTAATAAAAAGGATTGCATTACCGTAGGGCTGTGCTATAATGTTGGATATTGTTTTGGCTTAAAATTTCATAAAAAGGCAGGGAATTTATATGGCTTCGCCGTTAAAAAGATTATTAATAGGGCGTCCTTTAAAAAGTTCTGAAGCAGGTGAACAGAAACTTACTAAATTAAAGGCTCTGGCCCTCTTGTCTTCGGATGCACTTTCATCAATTGCATATGGTACAGAACAGATTTTGATTGTGCTAGTTGCTGTAAGTTCTGCTGCTATGTGGTATTCGATCCCGATTGCATTGTTTGTACTATTGTTGCTTTTTGCACTTTGCTTATCTTATCGGCAGATCATTTATTCATATCCTCATGGCGGTGGTGCATATGTTGTATCAAGAGAGAATCTAGGGAAAAATGCTGGCTTGATTGCTGGCGGATCATTGCTTGTTGACTATATGCTGACTGTTGCGGTAAGTGTCTCTTCTGGGACAGATGCCATCGTTTCGGCTATTCCTTCACTGTATCCATTTACTGTGCCAATTGGTGTCTTACTGGTTATTTTTGTCACGATTATTAATTTGCGTGGCGTAACAGAGTCTGCCAGTATTTTGGCTGTTCCTGTCTATTTATTTGTATTTTCGATCGTTATTTTAATTTTTACGGGCTTATTTAAAATTGCTACTGGTGCAGATGCCACACATGAGACGGCTTCTATTGGCTCGTCAGTTGAAGGTGTGACGATCTTCCTGCTACTTCGCGCTTTTGCATCTGGTTCTGCTTCACTTACGGGGATAGAAGCGATTTCAAATGCAGTCCCACTTTTTAAAAAGCCGCAAGCCAAGAATGCTGCACGGACACTTACAATTATGGCTAGCTTGCTCGGCTTTTTCTTCTTTGGAATTACCTTATTGGCTTATTTCTATGGAACTGTACCTGAGTTGAAATCTACAGTTCTTTCGCAGATTACTGAAAATGTATTCGGGCGTAATTTTGTGTTTTATTTCATCCAGGCTATTACCGCCGTCATTTTGGTCTTGGCGGCTAACACGGGTTTTTCAGCCTTTCCAATGCTGGCTTACAACCTTGCGAAGGATAAATATATGCCGCGTATGTATTTAGCGCGTGGAGATCGTTTGGGTTATTCAAATGGAATCATGACACTCGCTGTCGGCTCTATTTTGCTCATTATTCTCTTTAAAGGGAAAACGGAATTGCTCGTTCCCTTATATTCAGTCGGGGTTTTCATTCCTTTTACGTTGTCTCAATCCGGGATGATTATGAAATGGCTTAGGGAGCGGCCAGCAGGGTGGAAGCGAAAATTATCTGCGAATCTATTGGGCGCGTTTATTTCCTTTACGGTGCTTGTGGTACTATTCTTGACGCGTATGGAGTCTGTTTGGCCCGTATTCATTATTATGCCGGTTATGATTTTTGTTTTTCACCGGACGAAGAATCACTATGAACGGTTGGGACCGCAGTTAAGAATCGATGACACGGTGGATTTACCGGAGTTCAAAGGAAATGCAGTCATTGTAGCAGTATCGGATACAACAAAAGTTGTGGAAGGGGCACTGAAATACGCGAAATCGATTGGAGATACAGTTATTGCTGTTCACGTATCGATTGATCGGAATGAAGGCAAGGAATTTGTTGACCGCTGGAATCGAATTCATCCGGAGGTTCGGATTGCACATCTTTATTCGACCTATCGCTCCATTTCGGATCCGCTGATTAAATTTATTGATACGGCAGAACAGAAGGCAAGACAGGATAACTATACGCTGACTGTCTTGATTCCGCAGTTCATCCCGCGTAAGGGTTGGCAAAACCTTCTTCATAATCAAACGAGTCTTTTGATTCGCACGAAATTGTTATTTAAGAAAAATGTAGTGGTAGCAACATTCCCATATCATTTAAAAGAATAATAGATGGCAAAGCATTGGTTGGGGGAGACCAATGCTTTGCTTGTTTATGGGGTAATGCCAGTTTATCAAATGGAGACATATTGGTAAAATGGCAAAAAATCAATTTTGAAGAGGTAAATAGGTGTTAAAAATCATTTTTATACATGTGCTGCTTTGAAAAATATATTTTTAGGAAGCAAAAGATCAATTTTTAGGAAATTAATTAAAAATGTATGACTTTGTTTTCCTAATTGTGTGTGTTAAAATGATATCAAAATAAAGAGAATTTAGGTGGATGAGATGAAGCAAGTAGGGCTATTAGGCGTGCCGTGGTCATTTTCCAAGGAACGAAAGGGTGCTGGCTTGGGTCCATATGCACTCCGTTTTGGCGGGATTTTGGACATGTTTCAACGCTTGAATGTAACGGTAAAAGATTATCACAATATGCCATTTTTAACGGCCTTGGAAGAAGAGACCTTTTTTTATCACGAAGATTTGGAAGCGATTACATACAAGTTGAAAGAATTACAAGATATTCTATGCATGATGGCGCTTGATGTGGAAACGCCGCTTATTTTGGGTGGTGATCAGTTGATTGCGCTCAGCACAATTGGAGCATATCGAAAGTCAGGCAAGCGTCACAATGTTATCTGGGTGAATGCACATCCAGATTTAGCGAAGACCTATCAGCCTAAGAATCACAGTGGGAATACCTTGGCTTCAGCGCTTGGAATCGGGCCCACTGATTTTTGCCAAGTGATGGATAATCAGCCGCTACATCCTGAAGAGCTTGTGATTATGGGGACGCGGCGGGTTATGGAGGAAGAGTGGCGGACAATTCAGGAATGCCAAATTCGCCATTATGACATGACAAAGATTGATCAGATGGGCATGGGGCTGGTGATGGATGAGGTCTTAAAATGGTTGAGTAAAACGGATCGTCAGGTGGATCTGATTTTAGATATTGATGCCATTGATCCGGCATTTGCGCCGGGGACTGATTATTTGTCGAGTGGGGGTCTGTATTATCGTGAGCTGGATTATTTGATGGAAAATTTGGCGTTGAGTGGTCGACTTGCATCCATTACTATTACGGGATTAAATCCTTTGTTGGATGAGGGGAATAAGACGGCTACTTTGGTGATTGCTTTACTAGAAAGATATTTTCAGATGAAATATAATCTAAGGCTGCAAGCGGAATGACGTGATATTTCAATTTCGTGACTTTCTTTACTTTTTAAAGACGTTGGCTTTAGAAGGAATGAGGAAAGCTGTGTAGATAAAGGAGATAGAATGAAAATTATGTTACAAAAATATTTCTGTCAAATAGAAAGCGTTTTCTACTCCTTGAAAAAAGCCATTTTCCTTTGTATACTAGTAATAAGTAAGTGATGCTTACTTGAAATGGAAGGGATGTCTGAGAAAAAGGAGTGCGAAGTATGTCGGAAGTCGATATCAGGTATTTTGTTTTACCCATGATTATTGTCTTTATACTGGGAATTGCTGCAATTAATGCGGTGAGTTTTCCAATTGTCAATTTTTTGACCGTGACAGCTATCGCTTTTCTCTGTGGTCTGGTTATTGGGGCGAGTTATCAACTTATCAAGATTGTACAAAGCTTCATCGTGACCGTCAAAAATAAAAAAACTTCCAAAAAAGAAGTCGGTGCTCAGTATCATAAAGCGTAACCTACATAGTTCTCAACATTTTCTTCTTCGCGAAGGAAATGTTTTTTGTTGTGAAATTCTTTTTCTGCGCTGTTTATCAAAAAATAATGATAGAAATTCAGCCAATTTTGACGCAAAGCTTTAGAAAGTAAGTAAAAATCATGCCTATTTTGGATGATCCATGTTTATTGCATCGGTAACACTTGCTAATAATTCGGGTTTAATTTTATCAAGATTTTTTTCGAGAATAGGGAATGGCGGCCAAGCGTATAATATTAATAAATGAATGGCCGTTTGTTGCATTTCAGTTGGATGATTGTCTGTAATAAAAGTTTGCAAGAGTAAAATAATCTCACGCTCATAGGGCAGCTCATATCCAAAATAAGGATCAAGGAATTTGTCTAGACATAGTAGCAAGCTTTCTTTTTCAGACAGGTCGTCCCCATTTAAAACTTTGGAAATAGCCTCAATGCCTGTTTGAATGATCTTAGAATGTTTTTCTGAATAAAAGACTACCAATTGACTCACCTCTGTATATAATTAGAATATGCATTTGTGTCCATCTACATATAGTGAAGTGTAACATTCGTTAGATCAATAAGTAAAGAAGCTTTGAATTGGAAGCAGATTGAATGGATGTACCTAGTGAGGCGCTGCTTGCTGGAAAAAAGAAACATGGTACAATAAAAACAGTGAAATTTTTAGGAGGTCCAAAATGGCCACATTAGCAGATGTTGCAAAACGGGCAAATGTTTCAAAAATGACTGTTTCGCGTGTTATTAATCATCCGGATCAAGTCTCGGATGAACTGAAAACGCTTGTCTATCAGGCGATGAAGGAATTAGATTATGTGCCGAATTTTGCTGCCCGCGCCTTAGTTCAAAATCGGACGCAGGTAATTAAATTTTTGATCTTAGAAGAGATCGATACAGTGGAACCTTACTATATGAATTTACTAACGGGAATCAGCCGTGAGCTGGATAAGCATTATTATTCCTTGCAGCTTGTGACAAAAAAATCAAAGAATATTGGTTCTTATGATGGGCTAATTGTCACGGGGATGCGCCATGATGATTTTGACAGTGGGGTTTTAAATATTGATAAACCGGTTATTTTGTATGGGGAAAATACGCGCGGCTATGACTATATTGATGTGGATAATCGGGAAGGAGCGAGACTTGCAACGGATCATGTGCTGCAACTGGGCTTTAAGCGAGTCGTCTTTTTGGGGATTAATTTGCTGGAGGAACAGTTTATGGTCTCACGTTTGTCTGGGTATGAAGAAGTCATGCATGCCCATAATCTTACGCCAGAAAGTTATTTTATTCGAAATAGTTCTCGCGTGGCCGAAAAGAAAGCTTTTGATTTATTGCGTTATAACTCTGATGATATTGCTTTCGTGTGTGCCTCTGACCGGATCGCGATTGGCGTTGTACGGGCTGGACTTACTTTTGGGCGGAAATTTGGTGAGAACATGGCGGTAACGGGTTTTGATGGAGTCTTTTTAGACCGGATATCTTCACCGCATATTTCAACCGTTCAATCACCGGTCATTGAGATGGGGGAAGAGTTGGCGCGTATGTTGTTGCAAAAGATTGGGGATAACGGAAAGAGCCAGGGACACATTTTATTTAAACCGGCGTTTATTGCAAGGGGTTCGACAACGGGGAACGATTCAATGACGTCATAATCAGACATAAGCAATCGGTGAAAAGGGCAATTGTAAGAAGTTCTTTCCACCGATTGCTTATTTTTTTAAGCCAAAGCCGTGGAAAGAATAGGCGGGCGGCTCTTGCTGAGAGGCGGAGGGACCAAAAAATAGCTCCACGTGACTTTTGGTGATCTGAATCACTGTTGTCTGCC
The DNA here is from genome assembly GCF_900183385.1 of Listeria costaricensis. Classification (GTDB taxonomy): domain Bacteria; phylum Bacillota; class Bacilli; order Lactobacillales; family Listeriaceae; genus Listeria; species Listeria costaricensis. Next base: position 211,781 of record NZ_FXUT01000007.1, on the reverse strand, counting down.
ATTTGGGCTGATGTGTCACGGAAAAATCAACTTTATGGCGGTGAAGAATGTCTGTCATGGATTGGAGTGTTAAATGTTGGGTGTCTTCGAAAATCCATTTATCTAAGCGAATATTTTGACCCGCAGAAAATGAATGAAAGTTATCGCACCAGATAAGAAATAATCGATCGGCGTTGAAATGAAATTCAATATTGCCGTACGTCCAAATGAACAAGTTGTGGCCCATGTTGTTGATTGAATCGGGATCAGGGAAATTGGTGGTAATCCACTCTTTTGTCTGGCCGATTTTAATGTAATCAAATTTTCCGTTTAGAATAAAGTCTTGCAAGTTAATGTCAATCGGATGGGAAAGTAGAATGGTCGTCACCTCATTTGTTTTTTTCATCATTAAGGGTATCAAAGAAATGGTTATTTGAAAAGTGTGAGTAAATTCTGTTATCGTTAACGAATGAAAAAAGATTGCGAGCGGTTACAAAATCGTGCTAACTTGAATGTATGCTAACAAACAAGGAGGAAAGATTTGTGGAAAAAGCAGCGATTTATCATCAACCGGCAAGCAGTTTTGCCTACAGCTATGATGCAAAAACATTACATATCAGGCTTAGAGCCAAGCGGGGCGATTTGAAGAAAGTGACACTGATAGCCGCAGATCCGTATTTGTATCAGGATGGGGTTTGGCAAAAAGAAAGCTATGAAATGGAGAAAATTGCAACAACCGAGCAGCACGACTATTACTTTTATCAAATCACGCCACCTAAGAGACGCCTTCAATATGGTTTTATTGTAGAAGATTACCAGCAGGAGACAGCCTTTTATGGAGGACGTGGTTTTTTTAATGCGACGGAGGAAAATTTAGCAACGGCAGACTACTATTTCAAGTTTCCATTCATTCATGCGGTCGATACATTTCAAGCACCGGAATGGGCAAAGGAGGCAATCTGGTACCAGATTTTTCCTGAACGGTTTGCAAATGGCGATCCGTCCCGTTCCCCGGAAAATGTATTGGCATGGGGAAGCAAGGATCCAGAGGTGAACGATTTCTTTGGTGGAGACATAGAAGGAATATTGGCCCATCTTGATCACTTGGTGGAGCTGGGGATTAATGGGATCTATTTGACACCGATTTTTGAGGCGCCAACGAATCACAAATATGATACGCTGGATTATTTTGAAATCGATCCGCACTTTGGCGACAAGGAAACCTTCCGACGTTTTGTCGATGCGGCCCATGAAAAAGGGATTCGCGTGATGCTTGATGCCGTTTTCAATCACATTGGCGACCAGAGTAAGGAATGGCAGGATGTACTTTTGAACGAAGAGAAATCGAAATATCGCGACTGGTTCCACATTGACTCTTTCCCAGTTCGACCTGGTGAAAATGGCAATATAGAAGGGGCCGAAACGCTTTCCTATGATACGTTTGCGTTTACTACCCATATGCCAAAACTCAATACGGAAAGTCCGGAAGTGCAGAAGTATTTGCTGGACATTGCGACTTATTGGGTGCGTGAATTTGATATTGATGGCTGGCGGCTGGATGTAGCAAATGAAGTGGACCATGCTTTCTGGAAAAAATTCCGTCAGGCGGTACTTGCTGAAAAAGAGGATGTCTATATTCTTGGTGAAATTTGGCATGATTCATGGCCGTGGCTTTTGGGGGATGAATTTGATGCGGTCATGAACTATCCGTTCACGCAGACGATTATTGAACATTTTATTGAGGAACGAATCTCGGCGGAGCAGCTTATATCAGGGATTAATGAACAATTCATGCGTTATCCGGCGCAGGTCAGTCAAGTGATGTTTAACATGCTTGATAGCCATGATACGGCGCGTGTTCTAACAAGAGCTGGCGGAGATAAAAATAAAGTCAAACAGGCACTGGCATTTATGTTTGCACATACAGGAGCGCCATGTATTTATTACGGCACGGAGTTTGGGATGGATGGCGGAAATGATCCTGGCTGCCGGAAATGTATGGTTTGGGACAAGTCTGAACAGGATCTAGAAATGTTTGCGTTTATGCAGGCGTTGATTCAATTTCGTAAAAAATACCAGTCTCTTTTGACGTATGGCGACTTAAAATGGCAGGACTGGTCAAATGAGCAACTGGTTGTGTTTGAACGGAAGCTAGGAAGTGAAAAGCTTGTCTTTATATTCAACGATCGCGATCAGGAAGTGGAGAAGGATGCGGCTGCGTTTGGATTTGATGCGTCTTCTAGAGATGCTTTGAATGCAACGTTAATTGATACATTTGTGAAAATTCCAGCACGTGGCTTTAGAGTTGTTAACGCGTAACAAATTTAATCACCTGATTGCAATGGATTTCACATTCCGTGTTTGAAAAGTTGTTACCGATAACATGTGAAATTTTCTTGAAACCGTTTTCTGAACCTGCTTATAATAAGTGTAAGGTTAACCTGAAACGGCAAGTCGAAAAGGAAGTTTTGATTTGAAGGAGGAAAAGGTAAAATGAATTGGAAGAAAAAAATGGGTATTTCTCTCTTAGTTGCGGGTCTTTCATTAAGTCTTGCAGCATGTGGTGGCGGTTCATCCAGCGATAAAAGTGGCAGCGATGGAAAAACATTGACGGTCTCTGTTGATAGCGGATACAAAGATTATATCAATGACATCAAAGGGGATTTTGAGAAAGATCATGATGTCAAAATCAAGGTTGTTGAAAAAGATATGTTCGAGCAGCTGGAAGCACTTCCTCTTGATGGACCAGCTGGCACGGCACCAGATGTGATGATGGCAGCATACGACCGGATCGGCAGCCTTGGTCAGCAAGGGCATTTGGCTGAAGTAAAACTAGGCAACCAGGATCAATATGATGAAAAAGATATGAAACAGGTTACAATTGACGGAAAAATATACGGTGCGCCATCTGTTATTGAAACAGTCGTACTTTACTACAACAAGGATTTGATTGATAAAGCGCCAGCTACTTTTTCTGACCTTGAAAATCTTGCCAAAGATCCACGGTTCGATTTTTCTTCTGAAAAAGGTAAAAATATCGGCTTCTTGGCAAAATGGACGGACTTTTACTTCTCGTATGGCTTGCTAGCAGGTTATGGCGGCTATGTGTTCGGCGATGACGGTACCAATCCGAAAGACATTGGACTGAACAATGCCGGTTCTGTCGAAGGGATCACTTATGCAACGAAATGGTTCCAAGATGTTTGGCCAAAAGGGATGCAAGATAACAAGAGCGCGGATGATTTTATCCAAGATCAATTTGTTAAAGGAAAAACAGCTGCCATCATTGGCGGTCCTTGGTCAGCAGCAAACTACAAAGAAGCAAAACTGAATTACGGTGTAGCAAAAATCCCAACATTACCAAATGGAAAAGAATATTCACCATTTGCAGGCGGTAAAGGCTGGGTCGTAAGCAATTACTCTAAAAATAAAGATCTAGCTCAAGACTGGCTGGACTATGTAACCAATACAGATAATCAGAAGAAATTCTATGATATGACAAATGAGATTCCTATGAATTTGGAAGCACGCGACTATGCGGCAGGCAAAAATGATGAGCTGACAAATGCGGTAATCGAGCAGTATAAAAATGCGCAGCCAATGCCGAACATTCCAGAAATGTCGGAAGTTTGGACAGGTGCTGAAAATCTAATGTTTGACGCGGCTAGTGGTGCTAAAACACCGCAACAATCGGCTGATGATGCTGTAAAAGTAATTGAAGACAATATTAGTCAAAAATATACGAAATAATACGCGCAAATAAATAAATTTTTAAGTGTGAGCCCGGCTGGCTGATGATGGCGCGGGCTCACAACTTAAAATGAAACCAGCGTAGAAAGAATGTGAGGTTTGCAAGATGAAACTGGAGAAAGAGCCGCAAAATGTCCGAAAAGCGACACTGCTGTCCCTCATTCCAGGATTTGGCCAGTTTTACAATAAGCAAAATTTTAAGGGAATCATTTTCTTAGCCGTTTTTATTTTGTTTATAATAGAACTTTTTGCTGTCGGGTTTAATGCGCTCGTCGGTTTAGTCACGCTAGGTACTGTGCCGGGTGTGGACCATTCCCTGTATTTCTTGATTGAAGGTACTTTACAGTTGATCGTAACGCTTCTTTTTATCGGCTTCTACATATTGAATATTTTGGACGCGAGAAATGTCGCGAAGAGATGGCAGCTTGGCGAAGAGGTCAATACGACGACTGTGGCGATTCTGAAAAACGTGCTCGACAAGGGCTTTCCATATTTATTTACACTACCGGCCTACATTGTGATGACTTTTGTTATTATTTTTCCAGTCCTCGTGACGCTTTTCATGGCGTTTACCAACTATGATTTTTATCATATTCCGCCGGCGAACTTGATTGACTGGGTGGGGCTCAAGAATTTCTTCAATATTTTCTTCCTGAGTTCTTATCGGGATACATTTATGAGTGTATTTTCGTGGACGCTAATTTGGACGGTTTGTGCGACGACTTTGCAAATCGTGCTGGGTGTTTTTACGGCAATTGTTGCCAATCAGAGTTTTATCAAGGGAAAACGGCTTTTCGGTGTTATTTTTCTTTTGCCGTGGGCGGTGCCTGCTTTTATTACAATCATGATTTTTTCCAACATGTTTAATGACAGTATCGGTGCGATCAACCAGCAAGTGATTCCGCTTTTGAATCATCTGCCGCTTGTCGATATTGATGCGATTTCGTGGAAAACCGATCCATTTTGGACAAAAGTAGCGCTGATTTCCATTCAGGGCTGGCTTGGTTTCCCTTATATTTACGTGATGGTGACGGGGGTTCTGCAAGCGATTCCGGGAGAGCTTTATGAAGCGGCGCGGATCGACGGGGCAAGTGCCATGCAGCGGTTCCGTAAAATTACCTTGCCAATGATTCTCTTTGTAACGGCGCCTGTTTTTATCACGCAATATACGTTTAACTTTAATAACTTTTCGATTATTTACCTCTTTAATGAAGGGGGACCGGGAAGTGTCGGCGGCGGTGCCGGGTCGACGGACATTCTGATTTCATGGATTTACAAGCTGACGACGGGGACTTCTCCGCAATATGCGCTGGCTGCGGCGGTGACGTTGATTATTTCAGCGATCGTCATTGCAGTTTCCATGATTGCCTTTAAAAAGACCAATGCCTTTGGAAATGAGGAGATGATGTAGATGAAAGGTTTTCTAAAAGATCAGCGGACAACTCGCTTTTTCACTAAATTCTTTACGTATCTGTTTCTCATTTTGCTGTCGGTCATTATTTTGTACCCGATTCTCATCACGGCCTCATCTGCGTTCAAACCAGGGAACATCGCGGCATTTACGCTGGAATGGACGGGCGACTGGTCGTTTGATAACTTTAGCCGATTGTTCAATGAGACGCTTTATCTAGACTGGTATAAAAACACCTTGATTATTGCGATTGCAACGATGATTCTGCAAGTCACGATCGTCACATTTGCCGGATATACCTATAGTCGCTACCGGTTTAAAGGAAGAAAAAACAGTTTGGTGTTCTTTCTGATCATTCAAATGGTGCCGACAATGGCAGCTCTTACGGCATTCTACGTTTTGGCCATGCTGCTTGGAGCGCTCGACCAGTATTGGTTCCTGACGCTGATTTATATTGGCGGGGGGATTCCGATGAATACTTGGCTGATGAAGGGTTATTTTGATACGGTTCCGCGTGATTTAGATGAATCTGCGAAACTTGACGGTGCGGGACATTTCCGGATTTTTGCGCAAATTATTCTGCCGCTTGTTCGTCCGATGATTGCCGTGCAGGCGCTGTGGGCATTTATGGGGCCATTTGGCGATTTCCTACTGGCCAAATTCCTGCTTCGGACACCTGAAAACTTAACGATTGCGGTTGGCTTGCAAAGTTTCATTTCAAATCCGCAGCAACAAAAAGTGGCGCTTTTCGCTGCTGGGGCGATTCTTGCAGCCTTGCCAATCTGTCTGCTCTTCTTCTTCCTGCAAAAGAACTTTGTATCAGGTTTAACGGCAGGCGGAACCAAGGGATAAATTTTTGAAGATAAGGAATGAAAATGATGAAACGAACTTCTTTTCCAAAACGATATTTCTCGTCTATTTTGACACCCATACGCATTTTCACCGGGCGGAACAAGCTTTCATGGGGCAACATGCTGTTTGTCGGGCTGTTTCTTGTCAGTTTGATGCTGATGCCAGTTGCCATGCACGCGGCTAAGGAGCAGACGATCCAATTTGATCAGGTAGCTCCGCATGCTTTTGCACTGGATAAGACGGCGCTTGTGGAAGGGCTTGAAGGGGCGACGGTAGATCAGGACGGCAAGCTTTCTGGTGGTCAAGCGATGCTCGAACAGGAGACAGATGGTGCAGTCGGGCTGTATGAACCAAAGGCGGCGGTTGACAATGAAAAAAATGCGATTGTTATGAATCAGTCGGAGATAATCGTGAAGGATCAGGATGGTTATCAGTTTTCAATTCCTTATTATGCTGGTATGGATCTAAGCAAGGTGACGACAGAGAGCGCACTGGATGAATTTTTGAATGATGCTTGGTATACGCAAAACAAGCCGTTCATTTTTCTCAGTCAGTTTATGATGGTGGCGAGTGTTTTATTTGTCAGCACGTGGCTTTTGATACTCGTTACGGCAGGTTTCCTCTGGATGACGAAAAAAAGTCAGATTGGTGCGATCGGTTCCTTTAAAGAGGCGCTCAATATGACACTGAATGCACTGGGGTTACCCGTTCTTGCAAGTACGATCATTGGCTTCATTTATTTTGATATAACGATCATGTTGGCGATCACATCGCTTGGTATGGTGTTGCTGATTGCTTGGACATTTTTGAAAACAAGATTTGGAAAAGAATTTCAAACTGCCTCACGGAAAGTGGATCGTAGTTTAGGAGGATTTAAGTTATGAGAAAGCGGCTATTTGATGTGCACCCGTGGAAATTGACTTCGCGGACGCTCGAAAAGGAAGATAAACGTCTGCAGGAAAGTCTGACTTCACTCGGCAACGGCTACATGGGGCTGCGCGGCAATTTTGAGGAAGATTATTCGGGAGACAGCCACCCAGGGACGTATCTGGCGGGAGTCTGGTATCCGGACAAAACGCGCGTTGGCTGGTGGAAAAACGGCTATCCGGATTATTTTGGCAAGGTGATTAACGCGCTGAACTTTATTGGCGTAGAACTTTTGATCGATGATGAGGTGATCGATCTTTATACGGCTCGGCTGGAAGACTTTTACTTGGAACTGGACATGCAGAATGGGGTGCTTTCACGTTCTTTTGTGATCCAGACGGCGAAGGGCCGCTTTCAGGTGGAGACAGACCGCTTTTTGAGTATTGCTGTGAAAGAACTGGCTGTCATTCGTTATCAGGTGACGGTGCTTGAAGGGACTGGAAAGGTGACACTAAAACCGTACCTGGACGGCAATGTGCGTAATGAAGATGCCAACTATGAAGAGGCTTTCTGGGAAAATCTGCAACATAAAGCGGCGCGCGCAGAAGGCGAATTGCTGGTCAAGACGATTCCCAATAACTTTGGCATTGAGCGGTTTACGGTTTTTGCGAAGATGGTCAACCAATTTTCACGGGGGAAAGTGAAAGAAGCGCATAGTGAAGCAGGATTTACTGTGAATAGTGTGGAAGAGGAGCTTCAGCAAGGCGAAAAGTTAAGTCTTGAAAAGCGGGTATTTGTAACGACTTCACGCGATTATTCGGAAGGTGAGCTGGGTAACGCGGCGGAAAAAATCAGGCAGAATGTCGAGGCGCTGGATTATGCGGCTTTGAGAGATGCACATGAAGCCTTGTGGTTAGAGCGCTGGAAGAAGGCGGATGTCAAAATTGAGGGCGATGATCAGGCGCAGCAGGGAATCCGTTTTAATATTTTCCAATTATTCTCGACCTATTACGGGGAGGATGCGCGGCTGAACATTGGGCCAAAAGGATTTACGGGTGAAAAATACGGGGGAGCGACTTACTGGGATACGGAGGCTTTTGCGCTGCCGATGTATTTGGCACTGACAGATCAGAATGTTTCGCGGCATTTGCTCGAGTATCGCTATCAGCAGCTCACGCAGGCGAAAGAAAATGCGCGGAAAATCGGGATGCCGGGTGCGCTCTATCCGATGGTGACTTTTACGGGGATTGAGTGCCATAATGAATGGGAAATTACATTTGAGGAGATCCACCGCAATGGTTCGATGGCGTATGCGATTTATAACTATACCAACTATACAGGGGATCGCAGCTATTTGGAGGAAAAGGGAATCGAAGTGCTGATCGAGCTGTCGCGTTTTTGGGCGGGGCGCGTTCATTTGTCGGATCGGCTCGACAAGTATATGATCCATGGCGTGACCGGGCCGAACGAATATGAAAATAACGTCAACAACAACTGGTTTACTAATTATATGGCTAAGTGGACGCTTGATTACACCTTGGAAAATTTGACAGAAGAGGCGCGCGAAGCTTATCAGGTGTCGGCGGAAGAAACGGCAAAATGGCAGGATATTACGAAGCGCATGTACTTCCCTTATGATGAAAAATGGCAAATTTTTGTTCAGCATGATACATTTTTGGATAAAGAACTTTGGGCGACTGATACGCTTTCGCCAAATGAACAACCGCTCAATCAAAATTGGTCATGGGACAAGATTTTGCGGTCTTGCTTTATCAAACAAGCCGATGTTTTGCAGGGCATTTATTATTTCAGTGATGCCTTTGATTTTGAGACGAAGCAGCGGAATTTTGAATTTTATGAGCCGCTGACGGTTCATGAGTCCAGCCTGTCACCGGCCATCCATGCTATTTTAGCGGCTGAGATTGGCAAGACGGACAAAGCAGTCGAGCTGTATAAACGAACGGCACGACTTGATCTGGACAACTATAATAATGATACCGAGGACGGTCTGCATATTACATCCATGGCCGGCAGCTGGCTTTCAATTGTTCAGGGATTTGCTGGCATGCGGGTGCGGGACGGGCAGCTTCACTTTGCACCATTTCTGCCAGATGATTGGCAAGGGTATTCTTTCAATATCAATTTCCGCAAGGCGCTGATTGAAGTCAGTGTGTCGGCTGCGGGAATCACTCTGGCGCTACTGGAAGGAGAATCGCTCACCGTTCAAATTTTGGACGAAGAGATCATTCTTGAACAGGGCAGCAAGGTGAAACGACGGATTTAAATCATGAGGAGAACCAGAATCTGGCAGCTAGTCAGGTTTTGGTTCTTTTTTGATGTTATAATGAAAGTAGTTATTTTGATAATGAGGAGGCAAATAAATGGGATCATGGGGAATCAAGGCGCTGGAAAGTGATGTGGGGCTGGATTTGATCGACTGGATAGAAGATGTTCTTGATGAGAACGATACGCTATTCGATGCAGAAAGGATCGTGCAGCGGTTAAATGAAGGCGAAGAAGAGGATTTATTTGGTTTTGAGATAGAGGACTTTTTGTATGATAACAATTTAATCGGGCTGGTCGAGCTGATCATCCAAAAGGCGGCTGGAGAGGAAATCACAGTAAGTGACCCAATCGATCAATTGGACGGTTACTTGCTTCGAGCGGATTTTCGCGGGAAACTCGAGAACCGGCTGTTAGAAATCGACGAGACGCATGAATGGCTGGAGCTTTTTGAAGGGGCGAATCGTGAAAAAGCAAAAGCCTACCTGACAGAGCTTGCGGAAAAGCTTGCCAAGGTGCCAGTCAGTCCTGCGCTTACCTAGAGACTTGCCTTGCGCAGGTCTTTTTTCTTAAACAAATCTTTCTAATTTTGTCCAATAGATTTCTTTTTTCGCAGCTGGGGATTATGCTATAATGAAATAAGTGAACATTTCTGCTTTGGCAAGGTGTTCCGAAATTATTGGCAAATAACTGGGCTTGCCTTGATCAGGAGGCGAAAGAATGAATTTTACAGATATGACATTTTTACAATACCTCGCGAATATAGTGGATATTCTAGTCGTGTGGTTCGTCATTTATAAATTAATTATGCTGATTCGCGGAACAAAGGCCGTGCAGCTCTTAAAAGGTATTTTTATCATTATTGTTGTAAAAGTAGCAAGTGGTTTTCTAGGGCTTGAGACGGTCGAATGGGTGACCGATCAAATGCTTACCTGGGGCTTTCTTGCTATCATTATTATTTTTCAGCCGGAGCTTAGGCGGGCGCTTGAAACATTGGGGCGCGGGAATATTTTTATTCGTACGGGTTCCCGGATTGAAAGAGAACAGCGGAATTTAATCGAATCTATTGAAAAATCAACTGAATATATGGCTAAACGGCGGATTGGCGCACTGATCTCTGTTGCACGTGATACAGGGATGGAAGATTACATTGAAACGGGTATCCCGCTGAATGCCCATATTTCATCGCAGCTTCTCATCAATATTTTTATTCCGAATACGCCGCTTCATGATGGTGCGGTGATTATTAAAGGAAATGAGATTGCATCTGCGGCAAGTTATCTGCCGCTATCAGATAGCCCGTTCCTATCGAAAGAACTGGGGACGAGGCACAGGGCGGCGCTTGGAATCAGTGAAGTTACTGACAGCATCACGATCGTGGTCTCAGAAGAAACAGGCGGCATCTCTATCACAAAAGGCGGCGAGCTGTTCCGTGATGTTTCCAAAGATCGGCTGCATGAAATTCTTGAACAGGAACTAATCACTGTGTTTCAAAAGAAAGCACCTTTCTTTGTTAGATGGAGAGGGGGCAAAAAGAAATGATGGATCTTTTTTTAAACAACAAATGGTCGATTCGGATTATCGCGCTGATTTTGGCGGCAATTCTATTTATTTCCGTGCATGCGGATAATAACGGTTCGACACAAATTCAAACTTCTTCTCAAACAGACACAGAAGTCATTCAAAATGTGCCTGTTGAGGTCTATTATGATAAAGAGAATCTATATGTTTCAGGAGTTCCAGAAACGGTAACCGTCACGATTACAGGACCAAGAAGCATCGTTCAAAATGCCAAAGCACAGCAGGATTTCACCGTCTATGTGGATCTCAGAAATGCTTCTATCGGCGAACAAAATGTCAAGCTTCAAATCAAGGACCTTTCAGATCGCGTCAAGGCAACGATTTCGCCTGATACGGCCACCGTTAATGTGCAGGAAAAAGTCACGAAGAAATTTTCCGTCGATGTCGAGCTGGGGCAATCTGTCGTAGCAGCAGGTTACGAAGCAGGGACGCCGGAAGTCAGTCCGAAAAAAGTGTCGATTACAGGTGCGAAAGATACAATTGATCAAATCGCCTATGTGAAAGCCACCATTGATGACAGCGGTGGACATAAAGAAGACTTTACCGCAGAGGCTGAAATCGTGGCCTTTGATAGCAAGCTGAATAAACTGGATGTTGAGATTGATCCGCAGAAAGTAGAAGTGACTGTGCCGGTGAATAAAGTAGGCAAATCCGTGCCGCTTACAATCAAGCAGACCGGTTCACCGCCAGATGATTTATCAATTTCAAGTATTACGCCGGACCGTGATGAGGTTGTCGTAATCGGTGATGACGAAGTACTGGATAAGATCAATAAGATTGAGCTTTCCGTCGATGTATCGAATATTACCGCTGATACCGTGAAAGAAATAACGATCCCTGTTCCTGAGGGAGCCACATCTGTGCAGCCGTCTACCGTGGAGGTCAAGATTAAGACTGCAAAAAAGTCCAGTAACGACTCGAGTGACAGTCAGTCCTCCACTACCGATTCAACAACCGATCAAGGGTCGAATACGAATGACACGTCAGATGATAGTACAAATACGGATATCAGTAAAACCTTTTCAGATGTATCCATTGCCGAAACAGGTCTAAAAGATGATTTGACGGCTACACTTACATCTCCATCTAATGGAAAAGTGAGTGTGACTGTAAAGGGCCCTTCCAGCACGGTAAATGGGCTCAGTAGTTCTTCGTTTAAAGTGATAGCAGACTTATCAAAAGCGACAGAAGGCGAAAACTATAGTGCAAAGCTCGCCATCAATAATTTGCCGAGTGATGTCAGCTATACGCTCAGTCAGACAACCGCCAAGTATACAATTACAAAGAAATCGGCGACCGATACGTAATCAGGATGCGGCAAAAGCGACCTTTTTGGCCTCCGCTTTTGCCGTAAGATGATTTTTTTACAAGGACAGGGTATAATAAAACGTATATGTGGAAAACAATCAGATTTTTACATAGTCAAAATGGAGCTATGCAAGGATGAATCCAATGTTTGACACAGAAGGAGAGAATTAATAATGGGAAAATATTTTGGAACTGACGGTGTTCGCGGTGTGGCAAATGCAGAATTGACACCAGAACTCGCTTTTCGACTTGGACGCATGGGCGGGTATGTCTTGACGCGTCATGTTGGGGAACATCCGCGTGTACTAGTAGCACGTGATACACGGATTTCAGGCGAAATGCTCGAATCAGCACTGATTGCTGGTTTAGTGTCAGTTGGAATCGAAGTAATGCGTTTAGGTGTGATTTCAACACCAGGGGTTGCCTACTTAACGCGTGCACAAGGAGCATCTGCCAGTGTCATGATTTCAGCTTCACATAATCCGGTAGCTGATAATGGCATTAAATTTTTCGGCGCAGATGGTTTCAAACTTTCAGACGATCAGGAACTCGAAATTGAAGAACTACTGGATAAAGATACAGACGAATTGCCTCGGCCAAGTGCGGACGGTCTGGGTACGATTAATGACTATTTTGAAGGCAAACAGAAATATATGCAGTTTTTGAAACAAACGATCGAGCAGGATTTCAGCGGCTACCATGTGGCGCTAGACTGTGCGAACGGAGCCACTGCATCGCTAGCTACCCATTTGTTTGCGGATCTCGAAGCGGATATCAGTTCCATGGGGACATCACCAAACGGCTTAAATATCAATGATGGCGTAGGTTCGACTCATCCGGAAGCATTGGCTAAATTCGTTCTTGAGAAAAACGCAGATGTTGGCTTAGCCTTTGATGGCGACGGCGACCGTGTGATTGCTGTGGATGAACTAGGACGCATTGTGGACGGCGATAAAATCATGTTCATTTGTGCTAAACACTTGAAAGAGCAAGGCTTGCTGAATCATAATACAATCGTTTCAACGGTCATGAGTAATCTTGGTTTCTATAAAGGCTTGCAGGAGCTTGACATTGAAGATGTTCAAACGGCTGTTGGGGACCGCTATGTCGTTGAAGCCATGCGGGAAGGTCATTATAATCTCGGCGGCGAGCAGTCAGGCCATATTATCTTCCTAGATCACAACACAACCGGTGATGGTCTTTTGTCAGGAATCCAGCTGATTAACGTGATGAAAGCAACTGGTAAAAAATTGTCTGAGCTGGCAAATGAAATGCAGACTTATCCACAAAAACTTGTGAACATTCGCGTGACAGACAAAAATGCAGTAGAAGAAAATCCACTTGTCAGTGAAATTATTCAAGAGGTCGAAAAAGAAATGGCTGGCAATGGTCGCGTGCTTGTTCGCCCATCTGGAACTGAGCCGCTTGTTCGCGTGATGGTGGAAGCTGATACGCGTGAAAAAACAGATGATTTCTGTGAGCGAATCGCAAAAGTTGTCCAAGCAGAAATGGGCTTGTAATAGTCCTTCAAGACGTTTTCAAAAAATCTGAGCAAAACGCCGCCAAGCCTTTTGTTCAGATTTTTTTATGGGAGGAGCAGGATGAAACCAAAACGCGAACATTTGCTGATCGTAATAGGCTTGCTTTTCTTTTTGGCAGGTCTAGGGCTGATTTTTAAGACGCAGTCCATCCAACTAACGGAAACGAAAAAAACGGCACGTGAGAGTGTTCTCCAAGATGTTGATACGGCTTCACTGGAGCAGTTTCTTCAGAAAAAGCAGACGGGGTTTGTCTATATTGGCCGCCCTAGCTGTCCATACTGCCAAGATTTTCAGAAAAAGTTGAAACAGTCCCTCACAAACAATCAACAAAAGGCGTACTATTACAATACAGATCAGGCGCGTGAAAATGGGGAAGATTTTGTTGCCATGGATGAATCTTTGAGTGTCAAAGTGGTTCCAACGTTATTATTTATTTCAAACGGTCATTTAACAGCTCGCTATAAAGGCGACATTGATAATCAGCAAGCCATTCAGAAGTGGCTGGCCCATCAAGCCTTATAATAAAAACAGAAAGGGGCAAAAATATGCCTGAAAAATTTCGGAAAATTGTAGCCGCATTGATGGTTACAACAGGTATCATTCAATTATATAGTTTTTTAAGCGCCGTTTACGGTTACTTTTACAGTGATGCGGAATACAGTTTTGTATGGAATTATTGGGTGATCGGCGGATTAGCCATTCTTCTAATCGTTATGGGAGTTCTACTTTTGCGTCAGGCGAAATGGCGAGTGTTTAGCCTGCTTGCCCTGCTGCTCTTCCTAGGTTATCAAGGATTTTCCGTCGGCTACTATCAGATTCGGCCACTAGTCGAGGGGCAAATTCCTGAAGGGTATCCATTTGATTTCAGCGGTGCCAGTATATTTTTACTTGCACTCATTCTATTCGTATTACTTCTATTTGGCAAAAAATTCCCTTCCAAAGCTGCTGCAGAAGATGAAAAATGGAAAACAAAATGGCGCCTTGCCAGTGGCTTATTCGCACTGATTGGTGCGGGTTGTGCCATTGCGGTCGGTGTTCTGATCATCCTTCATTTTAAACAATCAGGAGATGACATTTACTTTATTACGAATGAATTCGATGCGGTGATTGCTTTTTCAGCCGCCGTGTTCTTACTAGCTGCTGTCGTCTTTTCCTTCAAGCGGACGTTTTACCTGTTGGCTGGCATCACGCTGGCTTTTAGCTTCCTCTATTTAAATAACTATTACTGGTCGGAGCAAATCGTCCGTTTTACCAAGGAGATCGCTCAATCCGTTAGTGTAAAAGAATTTCAATTGTTCGGCTTGCAGTTGATCATTGGCGTTTCAGCCTTTATTTCCGGACTGTTCCAGCTGATCAGCCACTCAACAAAGGAAAAATAAAAGACGCTTGGAAAAACAGATTATTGTTTTTCCAGCGTCTTTATTTTTTCTTACGGAACAAAAGATAGACTGCAGCGAGAATCAAAAGAATACCAATGATGATCGGCCAAATAGAAAAGGTATCGCCGGTCGTCGGCAACTGTCCATTTGTATCTGCAGCCATCACATCCATTCTAGTTTGTTGGATCAAGATGGCAAAGGAGGTAAATACGAAAATAACTGCCCATAATTTTCGACGGTGCATAAGATTCTTCCTTTCTTCTATACTTATAGGTTCTATTATTCCGAAAAAATCATTTTTTGTCAATGTATAGACCAATTTTGATAAAAGTGAAGAAAGATAGTGCTTGACCAACTAGACAGATTATTGTAGAATGAATTTGTTTCCTTGAAAAAATAAAAGGAGGATCGGGACAATTTCATAAAAGCGCCAGAACTAGTTTGTATGGGTGACAAGCGGTCGTGAAATCCGGCCAGGCGTCAAACTAGTTGACGAGGAGGAGATTAATCGAAATTTCGGCGGGAGTCTCCCGGCTGTCCATGCAGTCGTTACGCCTTAGCGACAAACCATTCGGGTGACCGGATGAACAGAACGGTAAGGATCATGGTGTAAGCACCTCCAAGGAAACGAAAATTTTGGAGGGGAATTTAGACGGGATAAGTCTGCCCTCCGCTACTATTGGAGGCTATTTTTATGTGTGGAATTGTAGGATATATTGGGAAAAATAATGCGAAAGACGTGTTGCTTTCGGGACTTGAAAAATTAGAATATCGCGGCTATGACTCGGCAGGAATTGCACTTTTACATGAGGATCAACTAGTGGTTATAAAGGAGAAGGGGCGCATTCAGGATTTGAAAGCGGCCGTTCCAGCAGGGGCATTTGGCGAGCTGGGCATTGGGCATACAAGATGGGCGACTCATGGTAAACCAAGCTGCAGGAATGCGCATCCGCACCAAAGTGCATCTGGTCGTTTTACACTTGTTCATAATGGTGTCATCGAAAATTATTCGCTGCTCAAACAGGACTATCTGGCAGATGCTGACTTCAAAAGTGACACAGATACAGAAGTGATCGTTCAACTGATTGAAAAATTTGCGGAAAACGGCCAGTCGACAAAAGAAGCGCTTCGCCAAGTACTGCAGCTTCTGCATGGTTCATATGCGATTTGCCTGATTGACCGGAACGAACCAGATACGCTTTATGCAGCTAAAAATAAAAGCCCACTCTTGATTGGAGAAGGCAAAGGTTTCCATGTGATCGCCAGTGATGCGATGGCTGCGCTGAAAGAAACCGACCAATTTATCGAGATCATGGATGAAGAAATGGTAATCTTGACAAGTGACAGCTTAGAAATTGAACATTTGGATGGGGAAGTGATCGAGCGGTCGGCCTATACGGCAACAATCGACGCTTCTGACATCGAAAAAGGCACGTACCCGCATTATATGCTAAAAGAGATCGATGAGCAGCCAGCTGTAATGCGCCGCCTAATCCAAGCTTACCAAGATCCAGATGGGGAGATTATAGTCGACGAAGCAATCCTAAACGAAGTCCTTGCAGCCGACCGCATCTACATTGTGGCTTGCGGCACCAGCTACCATGCAGGCCTTGTCGGAAAAAGCTTACTTGAAAAACTAGCACACATCCCAGTCGAGGTGCACGTTTCCAGTGAGATCGGCTACAATATGCCGCTTCTTTCTAAGAAACCACTCTTTATTTTCATTACGCAAAGTGGCGAAACGGCTGATTCTCGCCAAGTACTCGTGAAGGTGAAAGAAATGGGCTATCGGACGCTTACGTTAACCAATGTTCCGGGTTCTACGCTTGACCGGGAAGCAGACCATGCGATGTATCTGCATGCCGGCCCGGAAATTGCAGTAGCATCCACGAAAGCCTATACTGCTCAGGTAGCCGTTTTGAGTATCCTAGCAGTAGCAGCCGGTCGAAAAGAAGCCATTTCTGAAGCAATCAATTTTGATTTAGTGCAGGAACTTGGCATTGTAGCGACTGCCATGGAAAGTCTTGTTGCCAGCAAAGAAATCATCGAGCATATTGCTGGTGAATATTTGGGGACAACGCGGAACGCTTTCTTCCTTGGCCGTAGCGTTGACTATTATGTAGCACTAGAAGCTGCTTTAAAACTAAAAGAAATTTCCTATATTCAGGCAGAAGGTTTTGCAAGTGGTGAGCTGAAACACGGTACCATCGCCCTTATTGAAGAAGGCACACCCGTTATTGCGATTGCAACACAGCCAAATGTTAATTGGAATATCCGCGGGAATGTCAATGAAGTACTCGCACGCGGAGCAGAAACTTGCGTCATTTCGATGGAAGGCGTTGATCAGCCAGGAGACCGCCTAGTCGTACCGCAAGTGCATGAACATTTGACCCCACTCGCAAGTGTGATTCCATGTCAGCTGCTTGCGTACTATGCCGCGCTGCACCGTGATTGTGACGTAGACAAACCGCGTAATCTAGCGAAAAGTGTGACAGTGGAGTAAAACAAAAATCGTGTGAAGACCAACAAAAAAGGTTTCTTCACACGATTTTTTAATTATTTTTTGTTCATTTTCTCTCGAAGTCCTACAAAAATAAAGCGAAAACCCGTGACAAAATCAATGGTTGCCATGGCGATAATGACATAAGCAAACACGCCCCAGCCATTTTCATCAACTTGAATGACTGCAAAATACACGAAGACAATGCCCAGGATGATATAAAGCAGTCCCTGTAAAAGCGCACTGTTCTTTTTTTTCATTTGTTACCTCCAAAATCCAATATTGATCAGCATGACGATCGTGTTCATCAAAACGTGCGCACCCATTGAAACAGTGATCCGTTTTGTTTTTGTATAAAGGAAACAAAGAATCAGTCCAAGTACAAAGTAAGTCAGCAGATAATAAATATCCCCATGTAAAATGGCAAAAACGAAAGAACTGATAACGGCTGCTACATGGATGTTAATGATATTTGAAAGTCCGCCATAAATAACTTTTCGAAAAATCAACTCTTCCAAAATAGGTCCTAAAATACTAATAAACACAAGGAAAATTGGCGCCTGCTTCGTTAATGCGACAAGTTCTGCCGTATTCTCTGAACCTCCCGGGACACCAATTAGTAAGGCGATAATGAAGAAGCAGACATACTGGGCAACAAAAAGCGCCAGCATCCCGCCAAGACTGAATAAGACGCTCTTACCCGGGCTTGTTTTTTCACCCAGTGCAATTTTATTCATTTCAGGCTGCTTGCGTAGAATCAACCAAATAATTAGAAGCGTAATCAGATTGGCAATAATATTCCATAACACGACTGCCAGACTTGAGCTTTCTGTTTTTGTCATTCCGCCAACCGATTGAAGTACTGCTTGAACAAGCGGAATGCCGATGCTTCCTGAAAAAAGCATCATAAAGTAGACAATGACAATAGTTGTATAACGTTTTGCCAAAAAATCGCTTCCTTTCTCTACCTGAGAATCCATTAAACCCTCAAGCTGCACACTGAAAAAGTGGTGGCCATTTCAGCATGCCATTCTTTACCACAGATTTTTAAACCCCATCTGTAAATACTTTCTTATTGTACTAAAAAAAGCTATCAATAGGCAAATTTGACTTGAATTTTCAGGAAAAATTGCTTTTTAGCAAGCAAAAAAAATCCGTTTTTCTCGAACGTTTCTGCTTGCAATTTTAACCAATTTTGACTATCATAAGAATTGTGTTAGCACTCCAAGCGTTCGAGTGCTAAAAATAACTTAACAACTATTTAGAGGAGGTTATTTACATTGTTAAAACCATTAGGAGATCGAGTTGTGATTGAAGTAGTAGAGGCAGAGGAAAAAACAGCAAGCGGTATTGTATTGCCGGATTCTGCCAAAGAAAAGCCGCAAGAAGGTAAAATTGTAGCTGTAGGTTCTGGCCGCGTACTTGACAGTGGCGCGAAAGAAGCACTTGAGGTAGCGGTAGGCGACCATATCATTTTCTCCAAATATTCGGGAACTGAAGTAACCTTTGAAGGCAAAGACTATCTGATTTTGCGTGAGAGCGACATTCTAGCCGTTATTGCGTAACATTTTAACCAAAATAATCATCAATAAATGGAGGTAACGAAACTCATGGCAAAAGATATTAAATTTAGTGAAGACGCACGCCGCGCAATGCTTCGTGGTGTTGATCAATTAGCAGACGCAGTAAAAGTAACGCTTGGACCAAAAGGACGCAACGTTGTCCTTGAAAAAAAATTCGGTTCACCGCTTATCACAAATGACGGTGTGACAATTGCAAAAGAAATCGAACTAGAAGATCCTTTTGAAAATATGGGGGCAAAACTTGTTTCAGAAGTGGCGTCCAAAACGAATGATGTAGCCGGGGACGGAACTACAACAGCGACTGTTTTGGCACAAGCAATGATCAGAGAAGGCCTTAAAAATGTGACAGCTGGTGCAAATCCGGTCGGCATTCGTCGCGGTATCGAAAGTGCTGTAGCGACGGCGATTGAAGAGTTGAAAGCCATCTCGAAACCAATTGAAGGCAAAGAGTCCATTGCCCAAGTAGCGGCAATTTCTTCTGGAGATGAAGAAGTCGGCAAACTGATTGCTGAAGCGATGGAACGCGTTGGCAATGATGGTGTTATCACAATTGAAGAATCAAAAGGTTTTGCAACAGAGCTTGATGTTGTAGAAGGTATGCAATTCGACCGCGGCTATACAAGCCCATATATGGTAACAGATTCTGACAAAATGGAAGCTGTCCTTGAAAAACCATACATTTTGATTACAGATAAGAAAATCACTAACATCCAAGAAATCCTGCCAGTTTTGGAACAAGTTGTCCAACAAGGCCGTCCACTATTGATCATTGCAGAAGATGTTGAAGGAGAAGCTCAAGCAACACTTGTACTCAACAAACTGCGTGGTACGTTCAATGTGGTAGCAGTCAAAGCACCAGGCTTTGGTGACCGTCGTAAAGCAATGCTGGAAGACATCAGCATTTTGACAGGTGCACAAGTGATTACAGAAGACTTGGGACTAGAACTCAAAACAGCTTCGATCGATCAATTAGGTACAGCTAATAAAGTTGTCGTTACAAAAGACGACACAACAATTGTGGAAGGTGCAGGCGACTCCGATCAAATCGCTGCTCGTGTCAACCAAATCCGCGCACAAATGGAAGAAACAACTTCTGATTTCGATAAAGAAAAACTACAAGAACGTTTGGCAAAACTAGCTGGTGGCGTAGCAGTCATCAAAGTGGGTGCCGCAACTGAAACTGAATTGAAAGAACGCAAACTGCGCATTGAAGACGCTTTGAACTCTACGCGTGCAGCAGTAGAAGAAGGCATCGTATCCGGTGGTGGTACAGCGCTTGTGAATGTCTACAATAAAGTAGCAGAACTTGAAGCTACAGGCGACGAAGCAACTGGTATCAAAATTGTCCTTCGTTCTCTTGAAGAACCAGTTCGTCAAATTGCCCACAATGCAGGCCTTGAAGGTTCCGTTATCGTAGAACGCTTGAAAAATGAAAAAGTCGGCGTTGGCTTCAATGCAGCAAACGGCGAATGGGTAAACATGATTGATGCTGGTATCGTAGACCCAACAAAAGTCACACGTTCAGCTCTTCAAAATGCATCTTCTGTGGCAGCACTACTTCTAACAACAGAAGCAGTTGTAGCAGACAAACCAGACGAAAACGGCCCAGCTGCCCCTGATATGGGTGGCATGGGCGGAATGGGCGGCATGATGTAAAGTTGCCCTGCTGAATGGCTTTAAATAGCCGTTTATCGTTTATGGATAAAAAAGAACTTTTATCCACATAATTTTAAATGAAGCGGTCTCTGAAAATTTCTTGTATTTTTTCAGAGACCGCTTTTTTTAATTGGTTTCAAAATGGCGTAGAAAATAATCGCTCTGAGGAATTGTTTTTGTCTAAAGAGCCACCTCTGCAATATTTGCATAGGTGGCTCTTTTTTTGATGTATTTTAAAATAGAAAAGTCTCTGCTATCTTTCAGAGGCTTCTTTTTTAGGTCAAATTAAGTGTGAAAACGCTTTATTAACTGGAAGGATACCTAAAGCCAGTTCAGTTATTATATGCTGAACTGGCTTAATTTTTCTCCTGAAAATGCAAGTAATATCACTAATATTCTTAGCTAAAAAGAGCGATTAGTACAAGTCTCAAGCGGATTGCTTTCCACCTATACAAAAATCCTGTATCTTTAAGAAGAATCTTACAAAAAGGGGTAAAAATTTGTGCGATTAAAAAGAAAAATCGGCTGTCTTTTGCTTTTACTCGGGATGTTTTTGCTTGTACCGCTGCAACAGGTGTCCGCCCATGCCACACTCCTCAGCATGACACCGGAAGACGGCAGTGGGTTGGCAGAATTTCCCGACACCGTTCAGCTGACATTTAGCGAAGCCGTTGAACCAGATTTTCCAACCATTATGGTGAAAAATTCTGTCGGGGAGCGGGTCGATGATGGGCAGACGAAAATGGGGAGAGATCCTCGGACAATCTCTGTAAAATTGAAAAGTAATTTTGCGGATGCAGCAGATGTCTACTCGGTTTCATGGCGGATTGTTTCGGCGGATGGGCATCCAGTTTCAGGAACGAATGCTTTTAAAGTCGGTGATGCCAAGCAGTCGCTTCCTGAAAGCAGCATTGTAAAGCAGCCAATTAGTGTGAATCTGGCTAGTTCAATCGGCAAATTTATGCTGTATAGTGGGTTCGTTATGGCTGCTGGCTGGCTTTTACTACTTGTGATGAGGCAAAGAATCAAAACGCCACTCGACCAATTTGCGGAGCGTTCGACGCGTTGGCTGTTTGTTGCCATGAGTCTGCTTTTGCTTGGCGAAATACTTTCAATATGGGTCCATACAGCGATTATTCTCGATCTGCCGCTAAAATCAGCTTTGCTTCCAAATAAAATGGGTTCGGTGATAATAGAGACAACAACGGGGCATTTATGGCTGATGAGTTTGCTGGGAATAAGTGGCTTTTGGCTGGTGGGCTGGTTCTGGCTCAAATACGGAAAGCCTCGACTAAATGGCGCGCTTTTTCTCATGATGGCTTGTTTGTTTTTTGTGATGCTGCTAAAGGCGATGAGTGGACATGCCAAGGCGGCTAGTGACCCAGTGATCGCGATAACCGCAGACTTTCTGCATATTGTAGCGGCAAGTGTTTGGATTGGGGGCATTTTAGCACTGCTTTATTTTACACGTAAGGCAGGAAAAGTTTACTGGAGCAGGTTCAGCTATGTGGCAATGGGGGCTGTTGCGCTGCTGTTGATGACGGGCTTGCTACTTGGTGTGTTGAATCTGGGCGAGATGAAAAACTTGTTCACGACGAGCTATGGATATGTTTTGCTGCTCAAATTGGGACTTATTATTTGCATGGGGCTTTTAGGATTATTTCATTATCTATATATCCAGCAGAAGCAAAAACCGTTGCCGATTAAGACGATTGTACTTGAAAATATCATTGGCCTGCTCATATTACTGACAGCCGCTTTCTTGACGAATCAGCCGCTTCCACCGCCAAAAGCTCCGGAGCCCTTTCAAGAAACACTTGCCACTGAACAAAATGAAGGCTTTGTTCAGCTGAAAGTGACACCCAGAATCGTAGGGGAGAATCAGTTTATGGTGACATTTACAGACGCAGAACAACAGCCGCTGAGCAATTTTGAAAAAGTAACGATTCATTTTGAGCGGCAGGATGACAAAGCGGATGTGGTGATGGAAAAGTCTTCCGAGGGGGCTTATACAGCAAGCGGTCTCTATTTCAATCAAAAAGGAACTTGGCGGCTTACGGTGAAAGGTCTTACGAAAGATTACACAACGATCGAGCAAACTTTTGATGTCAAAGTGGAATAAAGGGGGAAATGATGAAAGCAATTACGATTTTTTTAAGCGCCATACTGATGGTGTGCGCTATTCCAGAAGCTGTCTCTGCACACGTGACCGTAAAGCCAGAACGCTCGGCAGCTGGTTCCTATGAAACTTATACGATGAAGGTGCCAGTTGAAAAAGACAGCAATACGACGAAAATTGTTTTGAAAATACCAGAAGGCGCAACGTATGAATCCGTTGAACCGGTTCTTGGCTTTCAGGCGACTTTTGATTCAGCAAAGAATGTGCTAAGATGGGAAGCAACAGAAGCCGGCTTAGGGGCTGGCGAATTTCAGCAGTTTTCATTTATTGTAAAAAATCCTGATCAAGCAGGAGAAATGGCTTGGGACGCTTATCAGTACTATGCGGATGGGGAGCTAGTGGAATGGAACGGCGCTGCGGATAGTGACTCGCCGCATGCTTTGACGGAAATTGAAAAAAATGCCACAAGCCAAGTGGTTTCAGAGCACGGCAGCACAACGAATGTCAGACAAGAAGACACAAGTAGTGAGTGGATGATTCTTTCCATGGCTCTTGCTGTGCTGAGTTTGATTTTATCACTTATAACCTGCGTGCTTGTCTGGAGATTGAAAAAGGGAGGAAATAAAAAATGAAGCAAACGAGTGGGGATAAAGTGTGGGCGATTGTTGCCTATGCGAGTTATTTCTTTTTGCCAATTATAGTGCCGCTGTTCATTTGGCTGCTTGGACCGAATGAATATGTTAAACAGCATGGGCGGAGTGCTTTTTTGATTAGCTTGGTGCCATCCATTATTAATATTGTCTTTATTGGTGTTCTGGCAATCTATGGACTGGGAGTTGCAGATGATCAGGGGCTGGCAGTACTTGCCATATTTGGCGTTGCCGCAATTCTAATCTTGAATCTGGTTTTGTTTATCTGGATCATCGTCCGCATTGTCAAAGTAGCAACGAATCGAATTTAACAACTGAGGTGGGAAAATGAAGCGACAGATTGAGCATGTAGCCATCGGAATGCCAAAAGAAATGGCGTTTGGAGAAGGAAAATCTATGATGACAGGAATCGAGAAACGAGCAGTGGAAGAAGCTTATCTGACACAGGATGGCTTTCTAAATGATCAGCCTTATAATAAGAAATATCATGGTGGCCCAGATCGAGCAGTGTGTTTGTATCCGCTCGAGCATTATGCATTTTTTGAGCAAATTTTTCAAAAAAAACTACCGAAGAGCGCTTTTGGAGAAAATTTGATCGTTTCTGGTATGCTGGAAAAAGATGTGGCGATTGGCGATATTTTTCAGGCAGGTCAAGCCGTTTTTCAAGTTACCGAAGCACGCAATCCGTGTAGTACAATTGCAAAATATCATCACATGCCAGAGCTCTATAAGAAAGTAACGGAAACCAGTTTTACAGGTTACCTAGCTCGAACCATACAAGAAGGAGAGATTCATCGCGGAGATCAAGTGACGCTACTTGAAAAGGGCAAGGATCCAGACGTAACCGTTGCCTATTGCCATGAAATGATTCTCCACGGGAAAGGCCGGAAGCAGGAGTTGTCACGAATACTGGCAGTAGAGGAGCTCTCTGTTAGATATCGACTCCACGTAGAGAAAAAATTAACCCGATACTTATAAGAAACAGCCACTAAGCGGACCAGAGCCGCCCCCCTTTAGGGAGCAGCTCAGGGCTTCCAGCTAGTGGCTGTTTTTCTTTTATTTGGTTTCTTTTTGCTTTTTCATTTGTAAAAATTGCTCGATGATTTCAATTTCCTGATTATTTAATTCAGGAACGTCCTCAATAGCCTTTGTGATTTTGGCAATTTTTTCAGAGCTTTGCATCGTTTTAGGTTTGGCAGAAAAGTAACTCATCAGTGTACTTGTCACCATCCCGATGAAGCCAATCCCAAATAGCATCATGATGGAAGCTAGAATACGACCGATCGGCGTGACTGGAACAATATCTCCGTAGCCGACAGTTGTGGCTGTTACGATGGCCCACCAAAGTGCATCAGGATAGTCTTTAATGGAGGGCTCAAGAAAAACCATTGGAACAGGGATAATAATGACAAGTAGAACAAAAATCAGCAAGAAACGATTTAAGCCGTTTGTTCGTAAAAATGTGAAAAGCGGGATAACATAACGTTTTCCCATCGCCGTGAGCTGCAGAATGCGAAAAAAACTGACGATTCGAGCTGCACGAAAACCGCTGTAAAAAGGGATTGCTGCAATAAGTTCAAAGGGATGCGTTTTGACAAAATGCCATTTTCGCTCAGAACGTTTCAGACGAACCAGATAATCAAGCAGAAAAACCAGCCAAATAAGCCAATTCAATATGTTGGTATAGATGTTATGATAGGGTAAAAGTGCAATGGAGAGTAAGACAAGCCCAAGCATAAAAATTTCGTAGATTAAGCGTTTTTTTTCTCTAGTCATCAGACAGGATCCCTTCTTTTTTTTATGCTTTTATTGTAGCATATTCGGCTGGTGACAGAAAAGTTCCATTAAAGAAAGGTGTATTTCATTTGAAATCACATGTAAAAATAATAATATTAATTGTGTTTTTACTAAAAAACAAAAAGAAAATGACGTTAAATACAAATGTTCACAAAATCGTAACATTTTCAAATTAAATAGTATTAAAATAAACCTTAAAAAGGTGATGATAGAGTATAATAACAATATACCATTGTAATAAATAGTAGTATTTTTGTGGCAACATAATAATTAATACTTATCTAGTATTAATAACTGAAAAGGAGCCTATAATTTTGTTTAGTTATCAAGAATTTATTAAAGTGTTGGATGCTAATAAGATTGAATACGCTAAAGTTCGATATCCAGCAGCAGAAGTTATCACAAATGATGCTAAAGATGACTACGTCTATCTAATTGTAAACGGATGTGTAGGCGCATATTTCTGTGAAGAACCCAGCAGTATGTATTCATTATTTGGAGAAGGGATAATGTTGGGGTACTGCATGATTCTCGATGCATTTCCTAATAAATTCATCTATAAAACTATCACAGAAAGCTTCATTTATGTCATAAAAAAAGCAGATATTGAGTATGTTCTTACTTTTCCGGAAAACTATCCATTTAATTATTTCTTTATGCGAGAAATAAGCAAAGCTATTTACTATAAATCACTTACTTCGTGTACTTCCTCGGAAGATAAATTACTTCATTGTTTATTCAGTATTATTCAATTATTGAAAATACCTGTGAAAGAAGGGTATTACATATTACCCAAAAAAATTACGACGAAAATTTTATTGCAGTATAGTGAGTTGAACAGCAGTACTTTTTATAAACAACTAGCTAAATTGAGGAAGCAGGAGATTGTTGTGAAGCATGAAAATGTTTGGATGATTTCCCAAAAGAAAGCCGCAGAACATGCAGATAGAATGCACATAAATTTAGAAGAAAAAGGAACCATCCTTTAAAAACAAAAAGAAGCGAAGATCCGCCATGACACCAGTAAAGGGAAAGGGCAGATCTTCGCTTCTTTTTTTATCATTTAAATCAGTCCATAGCGATCGAAGAAGTTATAAATTCCGTCTTCGTCATGCGTTTCAGTCACTTCATCCGCTACTAGTTTCAGTGCTTCCTGCGCATTTCCCATTGCCACACCGTATTCAACAAATTGTAGCATTTCTAGATCATTATGACCGTCGCCAATTGCAATTGTATCTGCTTTTGAACGCTCTAAATGTTCTAATAGACGAACGATTGCCAGTTCTTTATTGATGCCAGGTAGGACAATTTCGCCACTGTTTTGACCAAAAGCGGGGACAGTTGTCTGCATAATGGTAAAGCGATCGCCAAATCGAGTCGCCACGTCTTGAAATGGATAATCAGCGTGAATAAAAGAAATCTTATTGACATCCGTCAGCTCATCAAGAGGTGGTTCGGGTTGCAATAAATCAAAGAATCCCTTTGTCCCTTCTTTCAGTTTCTGATAGGCCTCGCTTGATGGATCAAGGTCAGCATATAGTTGTTTTTCCATTTCAGATACACAATACTTGCTTTTAAAAAGACCATGATTGGATTCAAGGTAATAACCGATCTTATTGTCATTGAAGAAATGGACAATGGCCTGAAGATCCGCTTCATTAAAAGTTTCGTGGTAGAGAATACCCGCACTTGTTTCGATATAGCCACCGCCAGCACCGATCATTCCATCAAAAGGAAGGGCGGCAATTTCTTCTGTAATCTCGGCTTTGGAGCGACCGGTGCATAAGTAAATTTGGTGGCCATTTGCTTGTGCTTTTTGAATCGCAAGTTTGGCAGATGGCGGTACTAAACCATAATCATTGCAAAGTGTACCGTCGACATCAATAAAAATCAGTTTGTTAGTCATAGAAATCTCCTTTTATGTAAATCGTTCACTTTTATCGTATCAATTTCTACGGTTTCCGTAAAGGGCACGAGGAGGATTAACGAATTCGCAAGCGATTCTTTTTACTTCTCGAAGCAAGCAGACAAAGATAGCTGAAAAGGGCGAACAACATGGTAATAATCAGACTGTGGAAAAGGGCTATATAGAGGTTGACGCCAGTATAGACAGATAACATTCCGGTAAGTGCCTGCAGCGCAATGAAAATCACAGATAAGACCATTCCGTAAGTCAGGACGCGGTAATGCCGGTAGTCGCGGAAAACAAGATAGGTCACATAGAGAATCCAGATGACTAAAATAAATGCAGCGAGACGGTGGAAATATTGCACATAATCTTGAACGGAATCTGGAAAAATAAAGTGACCATTTTCAAACGGCCAGACTGGAACGGCTAAACTCGCTTTTTCATGTCGAACAAGTGCCCCCGTGTAAACAGTCAAATAGGTATAAATCGTAAGCAGATAGAGGTGGACGCGCAATTTTGTTCCCATCACCAAGTTGCGGGCATCAAATTTTCGGTCAACTTCAAAAATCAATAGCGCTAATAAGACAATCGCTGCGTAACAAATGATTGAAATGCCAAAATGTAGCGCCATAATATACGGATTTTGTCCCCACATAACTGCCGCGGCACCCATAAACGCCTGCAAAATAAGAAAAACAACCGCCACAATCGTCAGTGGTTTCGTTTCTCTGCGATCCCTCATATAAATCCATGCGCAAACAGCCAGCACAATGACAAAAATAGAGCTGACCCCTGTTGTGAGTCGGTGCGCGACTTCAATGAGCTTTTCTGGTGTAATATCGGTCAATCGCACAAGCTGGCCGTTACAAAGTGGCCAACTGTTGCCGCAACCGTCTGCTGAACCCGTTTTTGTTACAAGTGCTCCCCCAAAGACGACGAAGGTCATACAGATGATTGTTAGGACGGACCAGATTTTTAAAAATTTTTTCATTCTTTAAAATCTCCCCTTTGATGCGTATGTATTTTTCCTCAAAGTGCTAGAAAGTGAGCAAATGAGGGTATGTTATGAATAGAGCACAGGATGTCCTTATATTGTAGCTTGTTTTTAAAGTGAAGTAAAGAAAGCAAACTGTGAAAATAAAGAGAGAGATTGCAATTGATTTCACAAAATTCTCTTGTATGCAAAGTTTGGGAATGCCAATGGATAAAAGGATTACAAGCCGATTTATTGACAATTGAAGTACAAATTTCACATAATAGAATGGAAGGTAAGAGTAGCAGGATGGAAGGGGAAAAACGATCCTGCCATGATAGAAATGCGCAATCTAAGGGGGAATTACTTTTGAATCAGATGGAGAAAACTGGGGATATGCAATCGAGCGTTTCCTTAAGTCGATTTACTGTAAGAGATTTCACAGAATTAATTAAAATTGGGATTGTCAATTCCAATACGATCACTGCTTTTACGGGAATGTGGCTTGCTTTTCAATTAACGGGGAAATCGTTTATCGGGAATTTGGATACGGTCATTTTTACAATTTTAGGATCGGCAATGGTCGTTGCTGCATCGGGTGCATTTAATAATGTGATTGATCGCGATATTGACGGCATTATGGAAAGAACGAAAAATCGGCCCACCATGACGGGGAAAATTTCAGGACCTCGTGC
Source organism: Listeria costaricensis (assembly GCF_900183385.1). Taxonomy (GTDB): domain Bacteria; phylum Bacillota; class Bacilli; order Lactobacillales; family Listeriaceae; genus Listeria; species Listeria costaricensis. Next base: position 182,948 of record NZ_FXUT01000007.1, on the reverse strand, counting down.
ACTGGCCGTAGCTGCAGCATTAGGCATTTTGGGAACAGTTATGTTATTTATGACAACTTGGCAGGCAGGCGTTTTAGGCGTGCTAGGTGTGTTCCTGTATGTGGTTGTTTATTCCTTGTATGCCAAGCGTAAACTGGTTGCCAATACGGTGATCGGCAGCTTTTCCGGCGCAGTACCACCACTGATTGGTTGGTTTGCGGTCGAGCCAAGTTTTAGCTTAATTCCCGTCATGCTGTTTTTAATTATGTTTTGTTGGCAGCCACCGCATTTTTATGCCATTGCGATCAAGCGTCGTGAAGAATATCAAGCGGCGGGAATTCCAATGCTGCCCGTGGTTAAAGGAATCGAACGAACCAAGAAAAGCATGCTGTTCTGGGTGGTGCTTTTAACGATTCTTCCGTTTTTCATGTCAGAACTCGGCATAGTGTTTATGATACTGGCTACTGCACTCAATCTCGGCTGGCTGGCGCTTTCATTATACGGATTTAAAATGACGGATAGTATAAAATGGGCACGTTTGATGTTTGTTTATTCATTGAATTACATGACAATCTTATTTGTAGCCATGATCGTTATTTCAATCTTTTTGTAAAATTTTTAAAGCTTTGAAACTGTTTCGTTGGACAGGTTCAAAGCTTTTTTGTATGCTAGCGCCTTTTCTTAAACAAATCTTTAAACTTTTGTTCTCAATTTTTTCATTTTCATGTGCTAAAGTACTAGTAAAGTTGGATTTGGAGGAGTGATACCATGAAAATTGCCAGTTATGAACGTACGATTCATCTCATAGAAAATGGTCATTTAGAAACAGCCAAAAATGAAGCAGAAAATATGATTCTTGAAAATCCTTCTCATTTCGCAGGGTATTTAAATTTAAGCTACTACTACTTAAAAATAAACCAGTTAGAAAATGCGGCACAGCAAATGGAACAGGTAATCGTCTATCATACAGGACAAAAAGAGATCTACCAACAGGCAATCGCGATTTACAAGGGGCTGAAAGATGCCCGAAAAGTGATCAATTATGCGCGGGCAGGGATCAAGTTGTTTCCTGAGGAGGCGATTTTTTATTTTGAGCTGGCCGAACATTTGCCAAGACGACTGAATGAACGGGAGCCATTTTATCAAAAAGCCATTGAACTTCAACCTGAAAATGCGCATTTTTTGGCGAAATACAGTTATCTACTAGCATTAAAAGAGCCGAAAAATAAACAGGCTCTTCATTATGAGCATTTGGCCCTTGGTTTAGAGCCGGAAGAACCGCTTTATCTCTTCTGGTTTGCTAAGGTAAATTATCGACGCGGGGATTTTGAGCGTGCGAGAAGTCTCTCTGAACAAGCGGTCAGTCTGGCGCCAGATAATGAGCAGTATCAGCTTTTTAATCGTAAAATGCAACAAACGAAGCAGCCAATCTGGGCGCTCTATGAAAAAACGCGCTTGTTTTTTCGTTTCACGCCGCTTTATTACACGATTCCGCTCATAACCGCCTATCTGTGGGGCGTCTATTTACTTGGAAAAGTCATCGGGAGTTCAGCCCTCTTCTTATTAGCGATTCCACTACTGCTCATGATTGCCGCCATTTTGATTCAGATCAAACAAAGTGATCATAAACTGACCGCCCAAGAAAGACAGAATCGCTATGTCCGCCTGCCCATTGCCATTATTTCATTGGTTTTCTTAATGGGCATCTATTTTGTGAGTAGTTTTCAGTCGGAGCAAAACTCTGTACCACTAGAGACGCAGCCAAAAATAGTAGGGCAACAGCTTCCCAGTGCTTCCGTAGAAATGCATGACAAAATGGGGCATTAAAAAAACCGACAGAAAAGCTGAAACTTTCCTGTCGGCTCAAGACTGTAGACAAAGATTGGGTCTGCAGTTTTTTATGTGTGGCGATAATTTTAGCCTAATTAATTCTGTAACATTTTTGCAACTTCTGCATTCAGGTCTTTCATTGCCTGGTCAACATCTTCTCCGTTGACAGCAATTTGCTCCCAATATTTTTTATAGGCTTCTGCCATTTCCTCATATTGTGGGACAAGCGGCATAGGTTTGCTTGATTCCAGCTGTTCTTTAAATATTTGATAATTGGTGTCATTTTTAATAGAAGGATCTTCCCAAGCTTCTATGCTGGAAGGAAGATTTTTGGTTGATTTCAGGTAGTCCATTTGAACATCTGGACGGCTCAGATAATCGATCAATTTAAGCGCATCGTCTTTCTTGTCACTGTATTCAAACACGGCCAAATCAGAGCCGCCAAGTGCGGATAAATTATTTTCTTTTTTAGGCAATGTAGCAATCGCCCATTTTCCGTCTAATTCAGGTGCAGTTGTTTCTAGTGTATTGGCCATCCAAGGACCGCTGATGAACATTGGTAGGATGGGCTGATCTCCACCAAAGGTTTGGGTGATGTCCATTCCTAAATCTTGCTTAGGCGTGGCACCATCTTTAATGAAGCTATCCAAATATTTGATCGCATCGACGAATTCTTTTTGATCTAAAACGGGTTCGCCTTTTTCATTAATCAGTTCGGAACCATTTTGGCGGCCGAACATATAGCCGAATGTGCCTTCATTTGGGTCAATCGAGAATCCGTAAAGGTCATCGCCTCGTTTGGATAAAGTGACCGCGACATCATGCAGTTCCTCCCAAGTTTTTGGCGGTTCCGAATAGCCAGCTGCCTCAAGAACATCCGTACGATAGAAGAGCACGCGCGTTTCTACATACCAAGGAACGCCATAGGTCTTATCATTAAATTGGGTGGTTTCAATGGCTGCCGGATAAAATTTAGAAGGATCAAGATTGTCGGTTGAATCGATTTTCTTTGTAATATCAGCTAGGGCACCGGCTTCTACAAATTCTGCCATGTTTGTCGTTCCAACTTGGACGACATCTGGGCCGGATTTTGAAGCAATCGCAGTCAGCATTTTGTCGTGCGCATTGCTCCAAGGAATTGCTTGGACTTTTACTTTAATACCAGTTTCTTTCGTAAATCCTTTTACAAGTTCTTTAGTTGTTGAGGCCTCATCTCCCATTGCCCAGAATACAAGCTCATTCTTGGATGAGGAAGAGTCGTTGCTGCTATCTCCTCCACAAGCAGATAGGAACAAGACGGACATGAGTGCGGCTGCTGCTAAAACTGTGAGCGAAAAACGTTTTTTCATTTGGATTCCCCCGTTTTTACAATTTTAAAATCAGGAACAGCATAAGATAAAATAGATTATGCAACTAAATACGATAGAAACGTTTCTATTAAAATTATAATATGGGGGACCCTTAAATGCAAGCGCTTTCTAAAAAGGGCTAGTTAAGCGAAGAATTCAATGTCTAGAATCTTCTTTTTAATCTGTAAATGGCGGTAAGTAAGTGAAACGTTTTCATTTCGCTTGATTTCTAATATTATTTTTGGAAAATGTAAGATTTATTGAAATATGCTTTGCGATTATTTAACATTTTGATGAAAAGATAGCTTTTAATGATTAAAATCGTTACAATAAAGGAAACATGCAAGGAGGGCGAAAATGAAATTCATTTTAAGAGTTCTCGTGTTGCTTGTGATTTGCCTTTTTATCGGCTATAACACGGATCTCTTTTTTAACAGTCCAAGCGATACGAATGAAGCATCGGAAAAAGTGAAGCAGAAAAATCTCTCGGATGAGGAGCAAAAGGCCAATGAGTCTACTGCCTCAATTAGTGATCAAAATAGTTTGAGTGCGCTGATCAATCAAGATGTTAGTAAAGTCGTTCAAAAATTTGGTGAGCCGGTTCGTAAAGATGCCACACCATACGGTTATGAATATTATGTGTATAATCAGCCTAATTCCAGTTACATGCTGGTAGGCGTTCAGAATAATCAGGTGCAAACTATTTATGCACTTGGTCAGGACCTTGATGTCAGTCCTTATAAGATCGGCATGTCGTCGGAAGAGGTTTTTACAAATGCGAATTTGCAATCGGAAGTCTCGTTCCATTATGAAGATAATTTTTATCGCTTTGAGCTCTCAGAAGACGATCTAAACGTGCGACCGGTGGCGGATTTGGGCAGTGGCGTTTATGCACAGCTCAATTTTGATAAATTTACTTCAAAGCTTGTCAGTGTGCGCTATATGAATAAGCTGTCTTTTGTTAAAATGCATCCCTATGAACTGAACTATCAAGGGGAAATTTATCAGGAAGAAGTCACAGATGACATGTGGCAAAAGATCGATCAAGGGGCAGACCAGGAAGTGCTTGAGATCACCAATGTCATTCGCGAACGATATGGTGCAAATGAAGTAGCAAGTGATCCGGCGGTTGCCAAAGTTGCCTATTCTCACAGTCTCGATATGGCAGAAAATAATTATTTTGATCACAATTCGCCGACAGAAGGGGCGCTTTCTGACAGATTGCAGAAGGCGGAAATCAAATATACCAAGGCGGGCGAAAATATTGCCTATAATTATATGGATGCCGGTGCGGCGGTAGAGGGCTGGCTCAATTCGGAAGGTCATCGCAAGAATCTGCTCGATAAAAGTTTTACCTATATGGGTGAGGGAACCTATCAGAAGTACTACACGCAAAACTTTCTTACAAAATAAGAATTATGGTATAATGAAGGATATAAAAAGTCATGGAGGGAATAAGGGATGATTGCCACAATGGAAAACCTTGCGCTTCTTGACATGGCGGATGATTTAGCTGCGAAGATTTTGGACTCGGAGATCATGCTCGATTATGCAGCAAAGAAAAAAGCGATGGAAACCAGTCCGGAAACCGAGCAAAGGCGGCGTGCTTTTATCACCATCAAAGAACGGTATGATGAAGTGCAGCGCTTTGGACGTTATCATCCTGATTATAAAGAAGTTACACGAAAAACCCGTGCTTTAAAACGCGAACTTGATATGGACGAACATGTTGCTGCTTTCAGGCAGGCCGAAATGGCGCTTCAGACATTGCTCGATGAGATCAGTTTGCTGTTTGCCGGTGCGGTTTCAGAAAATATAAAAGTACCAACCGGAAATCCATTTTTTGAGCAAAAATCAAGCTGCTCATCAGGTGGTTGTGGTAGCGGGGGAAGCTGCGGCTGTTCGGCCTGATTCGGTTAAGGTAAGGAAAAGGGGCAGGTTACAATGGAAAATGATCGTCAAGCCATCGTCATTTGGCTGAATCATTTAAAGCAAGTTCGTTCGTTGAAACGCTTCGGCAATGTGCATTATGTTTCGCGTAAGCTGAAATATGCGGTGCTTTACTGCAATATGTGCGATGTGGAAGAAATTTCAGCAAAGATTGCTCGCTTTCACTATGTAAAGCGTGTGGAACCATCATTCCGTCCATTTTTAAAAACGGAATATGAATCCAAAATTGAATCGGGCTATGAACGGAAGCGCGATGATGTACAGATTAGTATTTAAGGAAAGAGCGGATCTTATGGATCTGCTCTTTTTTTATAAGGTCGCGACTTTGATTTTCTTCTCAATTTAGGTAAAATGGAAAAGTAATCATCAAACTAATCAGGAAATGTAGGAATGAAAGATGAGAGTAATTGCAGGACAGAGAAAGGGACATCCGCTAAAAGCTGTCCCGGGAAATAACACGCGCCCGACAACAGATAAAATCAAAGAGTCGCTGTTTTCGATTATCGGTCCGTTTTTCGATGGCGGGAACGTGCTCGATTTATTTGCAGGCAGTGGAGGACTTGGTATTGAGGCACTGAGCCGTGGCATGGCGCGCGCTGTTTTTATTGATCAGGCTACACCGGCCATAAAGACAATCCATGAGAACTTACGGGCAACGCGCCTTTCGGATCAGGCGGAAGTCTATCGAAATGATGCTTTCAGGGCGCTCACACTTTTAGCAAAAAATGAGCATCAGTTTGACTTAGTGCTGCTTGATCCCCCGTATAAAAAACAAGAACTGGAAAAACTGATGACGCGACTTTCTGAACTGGCGCTGCTTCGTTCGGGCTGTCTAGTTGTCTGTGAGCATGACAAAACAGTTGAACTTCCAGATGCAGTCGGCAGGCTCAAGAAAATCAAAGAACCTGCTTATGGCATCACCATCTTGTCGATTTATGAACTGGAGGAGGAAGCAGAATGAAGCAGGTATCAGCAATTTGCCCGGGCACTTTTGATCCGATCACCAATGGTCATTTAGACATCATTGAGAGGGCGGCTGCAATTTTTGATACGCTCTATGTGGCCGTGCTGATCAATTCCAGCAAGAAGCCGCTTTTTTCTTTAGAGGAGCGGATGGCACTGATTAAAGCGGCTACCGCTCATTTGCCAAACGTGGTCGTTGAAAGTTCCAGCGGTCTACTCGTCCACTATGCCAAGGCGAAGGGAGCCAAAACGATCGTGCGGGGCCTAAGAGCAGTCAGCGATTTTGAATATGAAATGCAGATTGCCGCCATGAACCGGACGATTGATCCAGAAGTCGAGACCTTTTTTATGATGACCAATACGCAATATTCATTTTTAAGCTCCAGTATTGTCAAAGAAGTAGCCCAGTATCACGAAGATGTGAGCGGACTTGTGCCGGCAGTTGTCGAGCAGGCCTTACAAACAAAATTTAAAAAGTAGGAAAGCAGGAGTTGAATCAGATGCGCAAACAGTGGAAACAGATTACATTGATCGCCATTTTACTCGTACTTATCGTGGGATTCTTTATCCCAATGCCTTATTACATCACGAAACCTGGTTCAGCTGATGAATTGGAGCCGCTTGTATCCGTAAAGGGACATCCAGAAACTGTCAAGGGTTCCTTTAGCCTTGTGACGGTTGCCCAGTCACCAGCCAATATTTATTCATATGTAGCAGCAAAATTTTTGCCTTATCATGAGATTGAAAAAGACGATGAAGTGAAATATGAGGATGAGTCGGATGAGGAATACAATGTCCGCCAGATGTACATGATGAACGAGTCCAAGAATAACGCCATTCAGGTGGCCTATAAAGCGGCCGGGCAGCAAGTGGAAGTCGAATACAACGGCGTTTATGTGCTGAGTGTGATGGATGATGTGCCAGCCGCGAAATATCTGCATGCCGGCGATTTGATCAAAGCCGTAGATGGCAATGAATTTAAATCTAGCGAAGAATTTATCAAATATGTTAAAAGTAAAAAAGCGGGCGACAAAATCAAGGTCGACTATGTGCACAATAAAAAGCATGAATCCGCTGAAATTGAATTGACAACCATTGATAACAAAGGCACGGTTGGAATTGGGATAACGCTTGTAGACGATCAGAAAGTCACGACGGATCCCAAAGTCGACATTGATTCGGACAAAATCGGCGGACCGTCTGCCGGCCTGATGTTCAGTCTGGAAATCTACAGCCGTTTCCAAGATGAAGACATTACAAAAGGTTACCAAATTGCGGGAACTGGCACGATCGACCCGGACGGAAATGTTGGTCGAATCGGCGGAATCGATCAGAAGGTGGTCGCGGCCGATAATGCCGGTGCTGATATTTTCTTTGCGCCGGACGACACGATCACAAAAGACATGAAAAAAGAAGACCCAACAATCGAATCCAATTATGATCTGGCTAAAAAGACCGCGAAGGACATTGACTCGAACATGAAAATCGTTCCCGTCAAAACATTCCAAGACGCCGTCGATTATTTGGAGCGGTTGGAGAAAAAATAAAAAATGAACTGAAAATCAGTGGCTGGAGTCAGCTCTTAAATGACTGCGTCTGATTTTCAGTTTTTTTATAAACGATTCACATGACTCAGTTTTTAATAAGATATAAATCCATTGACAGGTGACAAAAATAAGGAAATCTATCCGTTAAACATTTCCATTAAACCGTTTTTATTTTTATAATGAACATAAAAAGCGGGTGATAAAAATGTGGAAAAAGTTTTATTCCCATAAAATTTGCAGAATAGGCGTTCCAATTTTATATTTGGTGCTGTTGTTGATTACAGGAGTCAACTATTTTCATCGCTATTCACCATCGTATAAATCACCATTACTGCTGATTGAGATGGGATTAATTGTGATTGTGATGATAGTCAACTTTTTTTACGCCCGTCAGTATGCGAAAAAAATAAAAATAATTTTTAAGGTCCTGACCGTATTTGATCAGGACCTTTTTATTAAAATAATAGAAGCGGTCGTCTAAAATCTTCATTCATGTCGAGCTTTCCACCTTCAAGCAGGGCATAAATCCGTGTCGCCCGAATATCAGCAGCAACAAGTTCAGTAGGAGCCTTGGAAATCGTTGACACAAGCGGGAAACTCAGCCCTTTTTTGACAGACGAAAGGTAATTCTGCCCAGCGCGCGTCATGCCAAGAATGTGATGATACGGTGTCTGCTGTTCATCTTTCAAATGATGAAGCACGAGTTGAACCGCTGCCCGCTTAATTCTAGATGTACTGTAACGCTTGGTCGTCATCAACTGCAAAAATTCGTCCGCCGAGTCCGTCTCTAACGCCGTTTTTACCATGCGATTCTCAATGCCCTCTGTGATGCTGTTAATCTTGGCCAGCTCATTCGGCGAATCGGTCAAAAGCCGGTAACGAAGCGGCGCCCACATGTCGTCAAATGCCAAAAAACGGGCATCATAGGTGGTCAAATCCTGAAAAACGGCTGTTGGCACATAAGGGGCAAGCTCGGCAAAGTCGTCTTTCAAAATCATTTTCCGGATGGCTGTGGCACTGGTCAGTTGGGCATCAGTCGGCAGCTCTTCATGGTAGTCCGTCTGGCGGCGCAGTGTCTGAAGCTTCATCGACAGTCCCAGCTCACGAACCGCCAGCGCATAATGAAAGCCGAGAATGTTATTAGGCAAAGTCAAATCTAGCGGTTGCTTTTGCCCAGCGTGCCGCAAAGCTTCTGTATAGGCCGTCCCGTAGCTATTTTTTTTATCTGCCAGAAGTTCCTTTAATTTGAGCGTAAATGCTTCTGAAACAGCCAGCTCGGCCAGCTCTTCAAAATGTGCTGCCTGCCCGTCCTCGCTGCCAAAATAAAGCGTATCAACCTGCAAATCACCCAACAGTCGAACGGCCTCGCGCGCAAAAATATCCGCCTGCTGCACCGCAAAACGAACGGGCAACTCGATCACTAGGTCAACCCCAGCCGAGAGAGCCATCTTGGTGCGCGTCCATTTTGAAAGCACAGCCGGTTCGCCGCGCTGCACGAACGAGCCGCTCATGATGGCCACCACGACATCTGCCCCCGTATCCTGCCGCGCTCGCTCTAAATGATAGAGGTGCCCATTATGAAATGGATTATATTCGACCACGATTCCTACGGCTTTCATTTTTCGCCCTCCTTTGAATGTACTTTTTCATTATTTTACCATAAAATAAAAGAAGAATTATAGCGATACAAAAGCTCGAAAAACATTGACAAAACCTTTGTAAAAAGCTATAATATTTTTTGTTGCGCTTGGAGTGATGAAAATGAAATGGGCTTTAAGTCAGTTGAAAAAATCACGCGACGGAATCTTCCAATTGGATGAGACGGTCAACCTGACAGAATTTTTACAAGCAAATCATCAGGATGTGCGAGATGCGAGTCCTGTACATGTCACAGGCAGTCTGGATGTAGCGGCGAATCAAGTAGCGGCACATATCAAACTGACAGGTGAATGGATTTTGCCGTGTGCACGTACTCTTGTGGATGTGCATGTTCCTTATGAAATCACAGCGGAAGAAACTTTTGTGAAAACGGAAGAGGCTTTGGCGGATGAATCTTTTCATTTGATGGAGAAGGACACCGTAGATTTGACGCCTGTTGTAGAGGAACTACTCCTTGTTGAGATTCCCATGCAGGTCTTTAGCGAAGAAGCGCTGGATGATACGGCACTTCCTAAAGGTGAAGAATGGGCGCTCAAAACAGAAGAGCAGCTTTTAAAAGAGCAAGCAGAAAAACAACCGAAAGTGGATCCTCGTCTTGCAGGTCTGGCAGATTTCTTTGATAAAAATCAGGAATCTGAATGACGACTTGCTAAGCTGGAATATATGAAGGACTTGTCCTTTAAAATGAGGCAAACGTCTCTAAGGAGGTGTATCGAAATGGCAGTACCTTTTAGAAGAACTTCTAAAACTAGAAAACGTAAACGTCGTACGCACTACAAATTGCAAGTGCCGGGCATGAATGAATGCTCCAACTGCGGCGAAATGAAATTATCCCACCGTGTGTGTCCTGAATGTGGCCACTACGATGGTAAAGATGTAGCAAACAGCTAATCTTGCTAAAAGCAGGCGAACGTTTCGCTTGTTTTCATAAACCTAAGGAGATGCCATGGATCTCTTTAGGTTTTTTCTTTTGCTTTGACGGAAGATTTAGTAAAATAGAACGTGACAGCAATGAAAAGCTTCATGCATTTGCCTGTCTAAAATTAGGAAACAGGTGATTCAAAATGGAAGAAGAAAAATATCTGCGTGAAATGTATCAAGATGACTACTATCCCAAATTTTTGGTTGATAAAATTAAGGTGCTTTTAAAAGAAGTGGAAGCAGTACTTGCAAGTGGTGAAAAGGATCTAGCGGTCATTCAAGCAGCCTTTGACAAAGCGACACTTGCCATCAATGATTTGGAAAGCGAGTTTAATGAAAACGACAGTGAAATCGAAACGGTCGCCAGAGATGATATTGGTGAAACGGTGGGTGCACTTTTAGATGCCTATCAAATTGATTTAGACGTAGAAGACGCTATTCGCGAGCGAGAATGGTAAGCCGTTAAAAGCGTGGAAAGGACGAGCAGGATGAAAGTGGGAATTGTTGGCGCTGGGGCGATTGGGCTTCTCTATGGCGCGAAACTGACTGAAAATGCTGAGGTAATATTTTTCACCAAACGAAAAGAACAGGCGGAAGCTCTGGCCGAAAAAGGGGTTTTTTTAGATGGACAGCATCATCAGCTGGCGGCACGGGAAGTGGACGAGCTCTCACAGCTGGCGGCTGGGCTAGACGTGCTTATTTTAACGATGAAATCCTATCAACTGGATGAGTTTTGGCCAAACTTAGCGCTCCTTCCTGAAAAATTACCCCTGTTATTCTTGCAAAATGGGGTCGCTCATTTAAAACAATTGGCCAATTGCCCGCAAAAAATCATCCTAGTCGGCAGTTCTGAACACGGAGCCGTTCGGGAAAATGACTACACGGTATCATGGCGAGGAAAAGGCCGCACTAATTTCAGTATTTGGCGGGGGGAGCTGAGCGATGAGCTGCTGCACTTGTTTCAGCAGGCAGGTTCAGATTTTCCGTTTATCCAGAAGGCAACAGTCGAGCAGGTTTTGCGTGATAAGTGGTTCATCAACCTGATCATCAATCCGCTAACAGCTGCTTTCATGTGCCCAAATGGCGACCTGCTTACAAAGTCAGCCTACCGGGCGGAAACGCGAGCACTTGTAGACGAGGTCGCACCGCTTTTTCAAAAGGAGGCTTCATTTGAAAAAATCCAGCTGATTTGTGAGCAGACGGCGGGGAATTGGTCCTCGATGGCTGAGGATGTTCGTCATGGACGGAGAACGGAAATTGCCAGTATTCTGCTGCCGGCACTGGAAGCTGGGGAGGCACAAGGCGTACCACTCCCAAGACTGACATTTTTATATCATTTAATCAAAGGGAAAGAAGGCGAAACGCATGCTTAATTGGTTAAAAGATCCAGCTGCATGGCTGATTATTTTGCCGATCATTGTGTTTATAGCGGCACAATGGCTCATCAAAAAAAGAACACATAAAAAACAGAAGAGTATCAAATTGGCAGCTGATATTTCGACCTTCTTCTTTATATTAGCGGACCATGTGTTTATGCTGCTTGTGTTTGAAAAGTCCTATCTGCTCTATATTTTATTAGGTCTTTTTATCGTAGGAATCGTTCTTGTCAGCGTGCAAGCAACGCGAGAAGGGGAGCTTCATTTTGACAAAGTTCTGCGCGGCTTCTGGCGGATCTGTTTTATGGTTTTTGCCTTGCTGTACCTCGTCTTATTTATCATTGGTGTGATTCAAAGCCTTCTGTTTTTGGTGGGATAGGTCAAACCAGGCGTTACGCAAGTCAAAATAACCGTAAATACTGCCATTCATTCCCTTCAAATTGGCATCCACTAGAAAACTTTTGGTATCAAAAAATAAATAAATCAATAAAAAATGCTGCAACAGCCATGATTCGATTGTGTCATGGCTTTTTTGACGTGCTTTTTTGTCCGGCTCGGCTTGATAATCAGCTGTCAGTGCCAGTAAAGTTTGTTTATATTCGCTAGGCCAAAATTTCTGAGGTGCAAGAGCGGGATTAAGCAGAAAATCTAGAAAACTTACTTCCAAATCCGCCGCGCTTTCTTCAGATAGAATGAACAAATCTGCCTCTGCTTGAAAATCTGTTCGATAATAATCGGCCATGAGAAGCGGGACGGGAATAATCGGGATATTTACTTTGGCAGCTTCTGCCCGGAACTTATCCACAAGCTGTTTACCCCATGGCTTATTATAGTAGCCCAATCGAATTGGACGTCCGTCATAACCGCTTTTTAGCAGTAACTGATGAATTTTTGCAAGATCATGCGGAGGGAAAATAGGCGCTTCTTTTTGTATCAGATACCCATGCGCCGCGGATTTGTCGTGTAGAATTCCTTCCGCTTGCCATTTTTCAATAAAAGCTAAGTGATAAATCGCTTCACGGAATGCCTGATGCTGGATAAAGGGGAGCGGTGAATGGAAATTAAAGGCAAGAAAATGGACGGTTTTAGAGTGGCTGTCTTGCTCCACTAGTTGCTCTTCGGGGTTATCTCGAGTATGGCTGAACTGCGCCCCAAAAGCCACCGGATCCTGCGGAACAAACCAGAACTCCACCTGATCAAGCAATGGACGAGTGGAAAAATAATGATTAAAAGCCGTTAGAATAATTCGCTCATCGTTTCGTTCTGTCAGTTTAAAAGGCCCAGTTGAAACCCACTGATTTTCATCAAAAGGAAGATCGCGGGGCAGGATGCTCATATTGCTGCTGCATAAGTAACGCAAAAAAAGGACATTGGGGCGTTTTAATCTAATTTCAATTGTATAACGATCGAGTATCTGCATCGTATCGACTTCTGCAAGTTTCCAGGCACATACACTTGTGGGGCTGGCAGCCATTTTTAGTGAGTACATCACATCTTCGCTATCCATTTCCCGTTCATGATGAAAGAATACCCCTTTTCGTAAATGAATGATCCAGGATTTATGATCGCTTGTGTCAAAATGGTGCGCCAACCAGGGGCGAATCTCACCAGTTTTTGGATGAAATGTAAAAAGAGAGTCACCTAGTTGATCGATGAGAAAAGATTCAAATGATGTGGCAACCTTGGAAGGGTGTAGTGTGCCAATCCGGCGTTGCACAATTGCGCGCATGATTTCTCCTTTTTGTGCATGAAAACTGGCACCTAAAAGTTGATTGATGGCTGGCATGATCAAATTTTGATAGTTAGCTGATTCAGGAAGTTTTAGAAGAGATAGCAAAAAAGAAAGCTGTTCATCATCTTGTTTTGGTGATAGAGAATCGGCTAAATCATCCTGAAAACTTTTGGCAAATGCAAGTTTTGATAAATGGCCACGACCAGAACCCGGTTGGTAAACGAGTAGGCCGGATGTTTGATACTTCAGCAGTTTACGTTTGGCATTCTTTGGTGAGGAGTACCAGAGTTTCGCAAGTGCTTGAAGCGAAAGTGGACTCGTTATTTCTGTTTTCAGCCAAAAGCGCAATTGAAAATAATCCTGATCCATCACATTACCTCCATGAATGAAAAGGGGACAAAAAATGACAAAGTCGTCCCTTTTAACGCTTTTTATTCCACCTTATACTAACAGAAAGATCACATAGAGAGAAATTTTCAGTTTGAAGAAGGGGTGATACGATGTTTAAAATGCTTCATCCAAATGTTCAAGCACGGATTATCATTAATTTCCTGAGCAAATTGATTGCCACGATGATTTTCCCATTTATGGCCATCTATTTCACAACGTATTATGGTGCAAAAGCGGCAGGCGTTTTACTAATGATGCATGTAATTATCCAGTTTTTGGCGGGCGTCTACGGTGGTTATCTGACAGACAGAATTGGGCGCCGTCAGCTGATGATCTGGGGCGAAGGGACAAAGGCCATCGCTTATTTGGGCATGATGCTCGTCAATTCGCCGCTTTTAACTTCTCCAGGACTGACTTTTCTTTTGATGCTGGTTATTGCCATTGCGCAAGGCCTGATCACACCAGCTTCGGATGCGATGCTGATAGATGTCAGTACGCCTGAATCTAGAACTTTTATGTATTCGGTTAGCTACTGGGCTAATAATCTTTCGTTAACAGTTGGCATCATGATTGGCGGCTGGTTATTCAGTCAACATCTATTTGAACTTTTGCTTGGCCTATTTATATTGTCTCTCGTGACAACGGGGCTGACAATCTTGTGGATAACAGAGACTTTCATACCTAGTAGCGAAGCGGCTACTTTGAAACCTCGCTTTTGGGGGCTGGGGGAACTCAAGAACAGTTACATGCAAGTCATCAAAGACAGACCTTTTTTGCTGTTTACACTTTCGGGCATTTGTGTGATGACGATTGAATATCAGCGAAATAATTTTATTTCCGTTCAACTGGCTGAAAAATTTTCTGCCCATTTAATTCCCATAGGGCACTGGTTGACCTTTGAACTGGATGGAATCAAAATGTTGAGTTTACTGACAACAGTGAATACGATTTGTATTGTCCTTTTCACGGTGCCCGTTGCAAAATGGCTGAAAAATAAAAACCAAACGGCCATCATGTATACAGGATTTGTCCTGTTTGCAATCGGATTTTCCTTTTCAGCGATGTCCCTGAATTTGACTGTGTTATTGCTCGCCACACTGATTTTATCTGCGGGAGAATTGTTATATGTACCAACTCGGCAAACGATTATGGCAGACTTGGCTGATGAAATGAAACGCGGAACCTACATGGCATTTAACGGGATGATCTATCAAATCGGCCGGATTCTTGCATCAGTTACACTTGTTTTCGCTCCTTTAATTGGCAGTACGGGCGTGGGGATCTTCATTTTAGGGTGTGGAATTGGCGCTTGTTTGCTTGCTGCTGCAGCGCTTAAACAGGCGCAGAAAAAAATTGGCAGCCTGAAAAAAAGCTAAAGTGGGGAATTGTGGATAATATCCCCACCCACTCTCCACCGCCTCCCACCTTTTTAAAATCGCATTATATCAGTGATTTGTCGTCTTTCTTACAGCAGAAGGACGATTTTTTTATAGGATTTTTAAGTTTTAGGTGGTGCGAAGTGGGGAGATGTGGTAAAGTAGAAAATAAGAAAGTGGGGGAAGTCTAATGTTCATGGGTGAATATCGTCACAACATCGATATAAAGGGCCGTCTGATCGTGCCAGCCAAGTTCCGTGAAGCATTAGGGGATAAGTTTGTCATCACCCGCGGTCTTGATAAGTGTTTATTTGCTTATCCGGGCGAGGAGTGGAGCAAACTGGAAGAAAAAATCCAAACTTTACCACTGACGAAAAAAGACGCTCGTTCTTTTACGCGTTTCTTCTTTTCCGGCGCATCTGAATGCGAGCTGGATAAACAGGGCCGAATCAATATCCCGTCGAACTTGATGGGTTATGCAGGACTTGAAAAAGAAACCGTGATTATCGGAGTGTCCAATCGTATTGAAATTTGGAGCGAGAATTCTTGGGACGATTTCTTTACAGAATCAGAGGAATCTTTCTCGGATATTGCTGAAAATATGATTGGGTTCGATATTTAAGGAGGAGTAGGGATGTTTAACCATGAGACCGTTCTTTTGCATGAAACAGTAGACATGCTTGAGATCGACCCAAACGGCATCTACGTTGACTGCACGCTCGGCGGCGCAGGACATACGAGATATTTAATAGAGAAGCTTGATAAGGGGCATGTTTTCGCATTTGATCAGGACATCACGGCCATTCAAAATGCTGAAAATGTTCTGCAGGATGTACGCGAAAAAGTCACATTTATCAAAGCGAACTTTCGGGAGCTGAAAACTGAACTCGAAAAACAAGGGGTTACACAAGTAAATGGCATTTTATATGATTTAGGTGTTTCTTCACCGCAGCTCGATGTGACAGAACGTGGTTTCAGTTATCATCATGATGCGCCGCTCGACATGCGGATGGATCAAAGTCAGCCACTATCGGCAAGAGAGGTCATCAATGAATGGGACTACAATGATTTAGTCAAGATTTTTTTTCGTTACGGCGAAGAAAAGTTTTCCAAACAAATCGCTCGTGAAATTGAAAGACGTCGAGCGGTCAGACCTATTGAAACGACTGGCGAACTTGTGGACATTATTAAAACAGCTATACCGGCACCGGCCAGAAGAAAAGGCGGGCACCCGGCAAAACGGATTTTCCAAGCTGTAAGAATTGCCGTCAATGATGAACTAGGGGCAGTAGAAGCGTCTTTAAAAGATGCACTTTCCCTGCTAAAAAGTGGTGGCCGAATCAGCGTCATTACTTTCCATTCATTAGAAGACCGCATTACCAAGCAAATGTTTAAAGAAGTGACAAGCACACGGGATTTACCACCCGGCTTGCCAATGATTCCAGATGAGTATCAGCCGGAATTCAAACTAGTGACACGAAAACCGATACTTCCGAGTGAAGCAGAACTTGCTCAGAATAATCGCGCACGTTCCGCCAAGTTGCGGGTAATCGAAAAATTGTAGATAATAGCCACGGCCAAAGAAAAGTTTATGAACAGTAGGAGTTGAAAGTATGAGTAATGTAGCCTACAAACCAAATATCGAACGCGAACATGTACATACGAGACAGCCTGAACCGAAAAAGCAGATTTTAAGACGCGGAAAGATCACACTTGGTGAAAAAATGATCATCATTACCGCAGTTGTAGTGATTGCATTCTTTGCTTTTAAAATGGTCAGCGTTCAGGCATCGATTTACAATGTCAACAAAGATATTCAGACGAGCGAAGAGAAAATTGTAGACCAGAAAAAAACAAATGAAGACTTAAAGGTCCAAGAAAAACAACTGAGCAGCTATGACCGGGTGCTAGATAAGGCGAAGAAAGACGGCTTGAAACTAGACGGTGATAATGTGAAAGTGGTGGACGGTAAATGAAACGGCGTATAGGAAACATGAGGAGAGGCGCTCTCGTACTATTTATCTTTTTTGCTGCGCTTTTCCTCATTGTAACCGGCCGTTTTCTTTATTTAGAGATTACGGGCATGGCTAATGGACAACCGCTTGCCGCAGAAGCAGCCCAGCAGCATCAGAAAAGTCAAGTCATTGAAGCAAATCGCGGATCAATCCTAGATCGTAATGGAGATGTCATTGCCGAGGATACAGCGACTTATACGCTTGCAGCTGTAGTTTCCAATAAAACAGCGAACGGGACAGACAATCCGATGTACGTCAAAGATAAAGAAAAAACAGCCAAAGTACTAGCCAAATATATTCCGATGAGCGAAGAGGATATTTTGAAACGCCTCAACACGAAAGATGCCTATCAGGTGGAATTCGGAAAAGCGGGCAAGAATCTCTCCAGCGAAACGAAAGAAAAGATCGAAGCGGAAAATCTACCGGGACTGACCTTTACACGGACGCCGCAACGGTTTTATCCGAACGGTACTTTTTCTTCCCAACTGATTGGGTTTGCTCAGCAGCAGGAAAATAAGGACGGCTCGACGACACTTGAAGGCAAGATGGGGATCGAGCAAAGTTACAATGATGTTTTAAATGGTAAAAATGGAAAAGTCACCTACAGTACGGATAGTTCGGGCTACATTTTGCCGAATGCTGATAAGAATGTCAAAGAAGCTGAGGATGGCAGTGACATTCAGCTGACGATTGACAAGAAAATCCAGACTTTCTTGGAAGACACGATGTCGACCGTTCAGGAAACCTATAATCCGAAAAATATGATGGCAGTTGTCATGAATCCAAAAACAGGTGAAATCTTGGCGATGAGTCAGCGTCCTTCTTTTAATCCGGAAGATCGTTCAGGCCTTGATTCCAGCAGTGATGGAATTTGGCAGGACTTGCCAGTCGAATATGCCTATGAGCCGGGTTCTGTTATGAAGATCTTTACGTTGGCGTCTGCGATTGACAGCGGCGTCTATGATCCCAATGCTTATTACCAGTCCGGTACCTATAAAGTAGGGGATATCACCATCCATGACCATAACAATGGGGTTGGCTGGGGAAATATCACTTACCGGGAAGGGGTCGAGCGTTCCAGTAACGTCGCCTTTGCCAATTTGCTGGATAAAATGGGAACAGATACGTTTTACAGCTATTTGACAAAATTCGGCTTTGGTCAAAAAACCGGCATTAATTTGCCGAATGAAGCCACCGGGCAGATTCTTTATAACTATCCAGTTGAAAAAGTAACGACCGCATTTGGACAAGGTACGACCGTCACAATGATGCAAATGATTCAAGGGGCATCAGCCATTGCCAGCGATGGAAAAATGAAGCAGCCCTATGTCGTCTCTTCTGTGACAGATCCCAATACCGGCAAATCAGATACAACCAAAACTACCGTGACAGGGCAACCGATTTCTGCTGAGACTGCCAAAAAGACACGAGAAGAATTGACCTATGTTGTAAATGGTGAGAACGGGACAGGGAAGCTTTACCAAATTCCCGGCTATACAGTGGCAGGGAAAACCGGTACTTCTCAAATTCCAGATCCGACAACCGGTAAATACATGACCGGCGATGACAATTACATTTTCTCTTTCATGGGCATGGCCCCAGCGGATGATCCTGAACTTGTCATGTATGTGACCATTCAACAACCACAGCTGAAGACCGGTCAAACAGGCGGTCAGGCAGTAGCAGATGTTTTCAACCCAGTGATGAAAAACAGTTTGCAATATATGAATATTGAACCAGCTGATCAAGCCAAATTAAATTCCGTTTCCGTACCAGATGTAACAAGTAAATCTGTAGATGATGCCAAAAAGGCCATTTCAGATGCTGGCCTTGAGCCGGTCATTGTGGGTAACGGACAGAAAATCGTGCAGCAAAGCTCGGCTTCAGGAGATAAGGTCTTGCAAGGTGGCAAGGTGATTCTGATGACTGACGGCGATATGACGATGCCAGACATGACGAGCTGGTCGAAGGATGATGCGCTCAAAGTGTCAGAAATTACTGGCGTGCCGTTCACCTTTAGCGGCTCGGGTTACGTCACGAAGCAAAACATTTCAGCTGGCAGTGTCATTAATGAAGCATCCAAAGTCGAAATTACGCTTGGAAACCCAGCTGATATTTCTACCTATAATCAAAATCATGATACCAGCTCCACTGACAGTTCAGACAGCGGAACAGATATCAATGAAAATGCCGGTGTAGGAGACCTTCTTACAACCGGTGGCGGATAAGTAAATTTTATAGCTCCCTTTGCATCAGCCGGGGGAGCTATTTATCCTATGGAAATGACCCGTTGTTTTTGCTAAGATAAAGAAGGAACTTTGACATCTTCGTTTTAGCAAAAATTGCTGGAAAACAGAAGTTTAGAGGAGATGGACGTTAAAGTGAAAGCAAAAGAATTGATTCAGGTGCTGGCGCTCTACCGGGGCGAGGTGGCAGATGACCTTGAAATTACAGCGATCGAACAGGACAGCCGCCGCGTAAAGCCAGGAACACTTTTTATTTGTATTGATGGCGAGGTAGTGGATGGTCACGATTTCGCTCAAAAAGCCGAAGAACTGGGTGCAAGTCTCATTATTGCGGAAAAGGAAGTACCCGTCTCCATTCCTACGCTCTTGGTACGCGACTCCAAACGAGCAATGGCGCAACTGGCAGACGTTTTTTATCATCATCCCAGCCAAAAGTTGAAGCTGATCGGCGTGACCGGAACGAATGGCAAAACGACCGTTACGCATTTGATTGAGCGAGTTCTGGCGGATCATGGCGAAAAAACAGGTCTGATCGGCACCATGTATCGTAAAATCGGGGATCAGATTTTCCATACGATTAATACGACACCAGATAGTCTGACCTTGCAAAAAACATTTGCTGAAATGATCGACGCTGATGTAACCAGTGCGGTGATGGAAGTTTCCTCACATGCGCTCGTACAGGGACGCGTTTATGGCAGTGACTATGATGTGGCCGTTTTTACCAACTTGTCACAAGATCATTTGGATTATCATCATACAATGGAAGAATATGCACAGGCTAAAAGCTTGTTGTTTGCGCAATTGGGCAATCGTTACAGTCGGTCGGCACCGAAATATGCCGTTCTAAATGCGGATGATCCGGTTTCAAAGCTGATGCAAAGAGCCACAGCTGCACCGATTTTAACGTATGGGATCGATCAGGAGGCAGATTTTCGCGCGCGCGACATCCAAGTCCGCAGCACAGGTTCAACTTTTGAACTGGTAACGCCTTTTGGTACTGAACAAGTAGCGATCAAAATGGCTGGCAAATTCAGTATCTACAATATGCTGGCTGCTCTAACCGCTTGCTTTGCATTAGGCGTGCCTTATGAGCAGGCGATAGAAAGTCTTGGTGAAGTGGAGGGCGTGGCCGGCCGGTTTGAACTCGTCCATGCAGGGCAGGATTTCCCAGTTATTGTCGATTATTCGCATACACCGGACGGACTGCTGAATGTCTTAGAAACCATCGATGAATTTGCTGAAAAACGTGTCTTTTGTGTCGTGGGCTGTGGTGGCGACCGAGATAAAGGCAAGCGTCCCAAAATGGCCCGAATTGCCGTTCAGTATGCAACAAACCCGATTTTCACTTCCGATAATCCGCGGACCGAAGACCCAGAAGCCATTATTCAGGATATGCTGGCAGGTGTTGAGGGAGACGATTATGTCGTAAAAGTTGATCGACGTGAGGCAATTGAATATGCAGTCAGTCAGGCGGCTACCGGAGATGTGATTTTGATTGCCGGAAAGGGCCATGAAGATTATCAAATTATTGGAACAACCAAAATCGATTTTGATGA
This sequence comes from Listeria costaricensis, assembly GCF_900183385.1. Lineage (GTDB taxonomy): Bacteria > Bacillota > Bacilli > Lactobacillales > Listeriaceae > Listeria > Listeria costaricensis. Next base: position 162,056 of record NZ_FXUT01000007.1, on the reverse strand, counting down.
CCGAGTGGTTGCGCGGGAAGCTATTGAAAAAAAGCAACAACTCGACTAAAATAAAAAAAGGTTAACAGGCTTTTAGGAGCTGCCGCGATTTTGCGGTTAAAAAGATTGGAGAGAAGATTGTGTCACTATACATGCTAGTATCAACACTTGCGATAGCGTTTGTCATTACGGTGATCGGCGTACCTTTATTCATCCCGTTTCTGGTTAAATTGAAATTTGGCCAAAGCATTCGGGAAGAAGGACCAAAATTACATGAAAAAAAATCCGGGACACCTACAATGGGGGCTGTTGTTTATTTGACCGCGATTGTGATCAGTTATGTGCTCATCTCGCTGATCAGCGGCACCTTTACTTCGGCAACTTGGCTGCTGCTTTTGGCGCTTGTCTTATTCGGGATTCTCGGATTTCAAGATGATTACATCAAGGTGGTCAAAAAGAGGAATCTAGGCCTGACCAGTAAACAGAAGTTTTTCGGGCAAGTGGGGATCGCCGTTATTTTCTATATCGGCTATCTGCTAGCTGGCTATCCGAATACGATCAACATTCCCTTTACTTCAATCGAACTGCATCTTAGTTATTTCTTTGTACTGTTCGTTCTTTTCTGGCTGGTTGGTTTTTCCAATGCGGTCAATTTGACAGATGGACTTGATGGGCTGGTTTCAGGCTTGTCGAGTATTGCTTTTCTGGCTTTCGGGCTGATCGCCATCTATCAAAAGGAATTTTCCGTCGCTCTATTCTGCTTTGCCGTTGTCGGCGGCATGCTTGGATTTTTAATTTTCAATAAGAATCCGGCGAAAATCTTTATGGGCGATACCGGCTCGCTGGCACTGGGTGGTGCGATTGCCGCCGTGTCGATCCTTTTGAAACAGGAATGGCTGCTGCTTTTGATCGGGATTGTTTTTGTGATCGAGACGGCTTCTGTTATGCTTCAAGTGGCTTACTTCAAAATTTCTGGCGGTAAGCGGATTTTCCGAATGACGCCCATCCATCACCATTTTGAACTGGGCGGTTGGAAAGAGTGGCGTGTCGTACTGACTTTCTGGGCAGTAGGACTTGTCGGTGCAATTTTAGCTATTTTAATGGTCATGCTTTAAAAATAATCGAAGCGTCGTGCAGCTCGTTTTTTAATGAGTTTTGCTGACGCTTTCGGTCGTTTCTTTGTAAAATAAAAAGGTCTACTAAAATTTGGGGGAAGAGTTAAATGAAAAATATTGAAAATTATTATCATAAAAAAATTCTTGTTCTCGGTCTCGCAAAAAGTGGCGTTTCGGCAGCCGGCTTGCTTCATAAGCTTGGCGCATTCGTAACAGTCAATGATCGGCAGCCATTCAGCGAAAATCCAGAGGCACAAGGGCTTTTGGAACAAGGCATCAAAGTGATCTGCGGCAGCCATCCCATCGAGCTACTTGATGAAGGCTTTGAACTGATCGTCAAAAATCCGGGGATTCCCTATAATAATCCCATGATTGAAAAAGCTCGTAAGCTGAACATCCCTGTTATCACAGAGGTCGAACTGGCTTACCAGATTTCTGAGGCACCCATCATCGGCATTACAGGAACAAACGGTAAAACAACCACCACAACCATCATTCATCATATGATCAACCAGCAGAAAAAAGGAACCTCCTTGCTCGCTGGGAATATTGGTTTTCCTGCTTCTGCTGTGGCCGAGGAAGCGACAAGCGAACAGTATATCACAATGGAACTCAGCTCCTTCCAGTTGATGGGGATTGAATCTTTCCATCCGCAAATTTCTGTGATTACGAATATCTATGAAGCGCATCTTGATTATCATAAAACACGTGATGAGTATGTAATGGCCAAATGGAACATCCAAAAAAATCAGACTGCTGACGATTTTCTTGTGATCAATTGGGATCAAGGGGAGCTGCAAAATCTGACAAAAGGCACGAAAGCAACCGTGATTCCATTTTCGACCACTCAGCGACTTGAAAAAGGGGCCTATGTGAAGAACGGTCAACTGATGTTTAATGATGAAGTTATCGGCGAGCGGGATGATATTTTGCTACCGGGGGACCATAACCTTGAAAATATTCTGGCATCTATTGCAGTTGCCAAAACAATCGGTATTTCCAGCGAAGCGATCATGCAAGTGCTGGAAACGTTCAAAGGTGTGCCGCACCGGACGCAATTTGTCACAGAACTATCCGGCCGTAAATTTTATAATGATTCCAAGGCAACGAATATCCTAGCAACTCAAAGTGCGCTTAAAGGTTTCAAACAGCCGGTAATTTTACTTGCCGGTGGGCTTGATCGCGGAACCGAATTTGATGAGTTACGCCCGTTCTTAAAAAATGTAAAAGAGCTGATCGTCTTTGGCGAAACGGCAGAAAAAATTGCGCGAATCGGCAAGGAAGCCGGTGTGTCAGTGCAATTTGTTGAAAATGTCGAAAAAGCTGTGCCAGTTGCATTCAAGGCTTCTGCTTCCGGCGATGTCATTTTGCTTTCACCGGCCTGTGCGAGCTGGGATCAGTATCGGACATTTGAAGTTCGCGGGAATGCCTACATGGAAGCAATCGAAACATTAGCTAAAGAGGTGGAACAATGAAAGTTGTTGTAAGCGGTGGGGGGACAGGCGGCCATATTTATCCGGCGCTAGCCTTTATTCGTCGATTTAAAGAAATGTATCCTGAAACAGAATTCCTATACATCGGAACAGAAAAAGGACTCGAAGCCGATATCGTGCCTCGTGAAAATATCCCTTTCCGTTCCATCGAGATCACAGGGTTCAAACGTAAAATATCCGCTGAAAATATCAAAACAGTCATGCGTTTTCTTAAAGGGGTCAAAAAAAGCAAACAAATGCTGCGGGAATTCCAACCAGATGTTGTCATCGGCACCGGCGGTTATGTTTGCGGGCCAGTTGTTTATGCAGCTGCCAAGTTGGGCATTCCAACACTGATTCATGAACAAAACAGTGTGGCCGGACTGACGAATAAATTCTTAAGTCGTTATGCGGACAAAGTGGCGATCTGTTTTGAAGAGGTCAGTGATTCATTTGCCTCGGAAAAGATTGTTTTTACCGGCAATCCGCGTGCATCCGAGGTGATTGGCGTTGAACCGGGAACAGTTTTGACCGAATATGGTCTTGAAGCTGATCTACCAACCGTGCTTGTTTTTGGCGGTAGTCGCGGTGCGCGGGGGCTCAATGAAGCGGTTGACAGAGCATTGCCTGATTGGCAGGGGAAAGATTACCAGCTTCTCTATGTGACAGGTGATGTTCACTATGACAAAGTGAAAAATTCAGAAGCTGCTCGAAATAGTGGGGAACACGTTAGCATCCAGCCATTTGTTTATGACATGCCGCGTGTTTTGAACGCCGTGGCACTAGTAGTTTCACGGGCGGGTGCTACAACGTTGGCGGAACTTACCGCGCTAGGTGTTCCAAGTATTTTGATACCGAGTCCTTATGTCACAGCAAATCATCAGGAACAAAATGCGCGCTCGCTTGAGAAAAATGGAGCAGCTGTCGTAATTACGGAAAGTCGTCTTCCAGAAGTGAATTTAATGCAAGAAATTGACCGTATTATGGCAAGTGAAGAAACTTTGTCAGATATGAAGTACCGTGCAAAAGAACTTGGAAAACCAGACGCCAGTACTAAACTTGTAGAAACAGCCATTGAAATTATCCGCTAAGAAAACCTATTTGTGCGAAAGGAGGTCTGAATAAAATGGCAGAAAACCGAAAAGTTGTTTCCATCGAAAAACGCATCCCGGAACTGAAAAAATATCGACGTAAGAAATTGATTCGTCATCTAGCCATTTTAATCGGCTTTTTCGCGATTTTAATTTTAATTACGCTTTACTTTATTTCACCGTACAGCAAGGTTGATACGATCTACGTTTCGGGAAATCGGCAGCTGACGGAAGATGAAGTACGGAAGGCAAGCGGCATTGAGCAGGGTGAGTACGTTTTTGCGATTAATAGTGACAATGTTTCTGACCAGCTTGAGAAAAATAAGCTGATCAAAAAGGCAAAAGTGGAAAAATCAGGCGTCAATGATTATCGAATTTCAATCACTGAAAATAAAACGGTTGGCTATGAAGAAAAAGATGGCGGCTACTACGACATTCTTGAAAACGGCGTTATGCTGGATAGCAAGAAATCCAGCTTCCCCATGGGAAATGAGCCGCTTTTTGTAGGCTTCAAGAATGGCCAGGTATTAAAAGATATGGTCAGCCAGTTGAATAAGCTCGATGAAGATATTCAAGGGGCCATCTCGGAGATTCATCTTGAGCCCACTGATTCTGACCCGGAACATATCAGGCTGTATATGAATGACGGCAATCAAGTCGTAGCATCCATTGACTCCTTTGCAGATAAGATGCAATACTATCCGTCCATCGCGGCCCAGCTGAATGATGGGCAAAGAGGTGTCATCGATATGGAAGTCGGTTCTTATTTTCAGAGCTATTACAAACAAAATGAAGAAAAAAAGCAGGGAAAGAGTGAATAAAGCATGCTCCTCCCTTGCTTGATCTTTAAAAATAGGAACAGACATTCTTATTTTTACAAATTTAAGAAATTATTCTGAAAAACTTATTAAAATTTGTCCTTTGTGCTTTAATTACGGGGATTGTTAGTGTAGACTGTAAATAAGTGATTTTGTATAATCATGTTGAGAAAAAGTCAACTACTTTTTGTCAGCACCGGAAAAAATGGATATTTTTACATAGCCATTGTGCATAAAACGGCAAAGAATTGGACACAGTGCCAATAAAACATGAATAGATAATGATAAGAAAAATGAATTTGGACTAAAGGAGGTGCCGATAAGTGGGAGATAGCGAAATTTATGTAAGTTTAGATATAGGAACATCTTCAGTAAAAGTCATCATTGCAGAAATGGCGGATGACAGACTCAATATTATCGGTGTGGGAAATGTTAAATCACAGGGGATTAAAAAAGGCATCATAATAGATATCGACAAGACAGTTGATTCCATTAGACAAGCCATTTCACAAGCGGAACGTATGGTGGGTGTGGAAATATCTCAAGTCATCGTCGGAATCGTCTCCAATCAGGTCACACTGGAAGCATGTCGTGGGATTGTTGCGGTAAATAGTGAAAATCGCGAAATCACAGATGAAGATGTCTGGAATGTCATGGATGCTGCTCAGGTTGTGCCGCTTAGTCCTGAACGGGAAATCATTAATATACTTCCTGATCAGTATATTGTGGACGGCCTTGATGGAATTACAGATCCGCACGGCATGATTGGTGTACGCCTTGAAATGGAAGGAACATTGATTACAGGCTCCAAAACGATTTTACATAATACACTTCGTTGTGTGGAACGTGCCGGCCTTGAAGTGGCAGAGATTGCGCTACAGCCGTTAGCCGAATCTTCCATTTCAATGACAGAAGATGATAAGGAATTCGGAACAGCCCTGATTAATGTGGGGGCAGGAACGACAACGATTAGCGCCTTCCAGAATGGTAAACTGCTTTACACGTCGGTCATTCCTGTTGGTGGCGATAATATTACCAAGGATCTATCGCTTGGACTGAACACCTCAACGGCCACTGCTGAAAAAATCAAACTTGAACATGGCTATGCTTTTTATGATGATGCTTCTCAGGATGAAGTTTTTGCTGTCAATGTGATTGGTTCTGAAACGCAGCAGCATTTTAATCAGCTTGAGATTGCGGATATCATTGAAGCCAGAATGGAAGAAATTTTCAACCTTGTAATGAACGATCTGAACCGGGTAGGCATTACGCATTTGCCGGGCGGATTTGTTTTGACAGGGGGGACGATGGCCATTCCGGGCGCTGTAGATCTTGCAGCGAAAACTTTAAATGCCCATGTACGGCTTGCGATTCCAGATTATATTGGCGTTCGAGATCCTTCCTTTACAACGGCTGTCGGTCTCATTCAATATGCTTGCCAGCTGGCAGAACTTGAAGGGCGCGATTTAAGTTCACAAACCGAAGAATCTTCTTATGACGAAGAGCAGCCTAGAGAATCTAGAACAACGAAACAACCTAAACCTAAAAAATCAGACGAAGAGAAAGTTTCAACAAAAATGAAGAATTTCTTTGGCGCCTTTTTTGAATAGTACCGGGAAAACCTCGGAGTGATAGACAATAGATGAAATTTCTGGAATTAGGAGGAAGTTAATATGTTAGAATTTGACACAAGTTCTGAAAGCTTGGCAACAATAAAAGTGATTGGTGTTGGCGGTGGCGGCAACAATGCGGTCAACCGAATGATCGATCACGGTGTGCAGGGTGTAGAATTTATTTCCGTTAATACGGATGCGCAGGCACTCAACCTGGCAAAATCTGAAACAAAACTTCAAATTGGTGCCAAATTGACACGCGGTTTAGGCGCTGGTGCAGTTCCTGAAATCGGAAAAAAAGCAGCAGAGGAAAGCCGCGAACAAATTGAAGAAGCCTTGAAAGGGGCCGATATGGTATTCGTGACTGCCGGAATGGGCGGTGGTACTGGAACTGGTGCTGCACCAGTCATTGCAACCATCGCGAAAGAAATGGGCGCTTTGACAGTGGGTGTGGTCACTCGTCCATTTGGATTTGAAGGACCAAAACGTTCCAAACAAGCTGTTTCTGGAACTGAGGCAATGAAAGAAGCGGTCGACACATTGATTGTAATTCCGAATGACCGCCTGCTTCAAATCGTAGATAAAAATACGCCAATGCTGGAAGCTTTCCGGGAAGCAGATAATGTGCTTCGTCAAGGTGTGCAAGGGATTTCTGATTTGATCGCCGTACCAGGACTGATCAATCTAGACTTTGCCGATGTGAAGACGATCATGACAAATCGCGGTTCAGCGCTTATGGGAATTGGTATTGCAACAGGAGAAAATCGTGCGGCAGATGCAGCGAAAAAAGCGATTTCCTCGCCACTGCTTGAAACAAGTATTGATGGGGCTAAGGGTGTCTTGATGAATATTACAGGCGGCTCGAACCTCAGCTTGTATGAAGTGCAGGAAGCAGCTGAAATCGTGGCTGGCGCTTCGGATCCAGATGTTAACATGATTTTCGGTTCGGTCATTAATGATGAATTGAAAGACGAATTGATTGTGACAGTGATTGCGACTGGTTTTGATGAAGCCAAACAAGCACAGCAGGCAGCTGCACGCAGACCGGCTCAACAACAAATTCAAGTCAATCGCCCGAACTATGCAACACAACAGCAACCGGCTTATGAAGAACCAAAACAATCGGCACAAGAAGACAACTACGTGCAGCCAGAATCTGGCCAAGGCGCGCAAGATGTAGATGTGCCAGCATTTATCCGTAACCGCAATCGCCGCGGTAAATAATAGTACTCCTGCTCCCGGCCATGTATATGACCGGGTAAGCGCCTATTTAGAGCAAAATGTTTAGGCGAAAATCGAGCGGGAAAATAGTAAGGTGATTCAAATGACAAAACAACAAAACTTAGCGGATGTCTCAAGCCGTATAGAAGCAGCCTGTCTGAAAGCAAACCGGAAACCGGATGATGTGGCGCTTGTTGCCGTCACAAAAACGATTGATGCTGCGGGCATTGAAGAGCTGTATTCGCTAGGGTTACGTAACTTTGGTGAAAACCGTGTGGATGTGTTCTTGGAAAAGGTCGAAGCACTGAAGGCACATCCAGGGATTAAATGGCATTTTATCGGTTCTTTGCAGACGCGTAAAGTTCGTCAGGTGCTACCGCATATCGATTATCTGCATTCGCTGGACAGACCATCGCTTGCAGCTGAGATTGAAAAGCGTGCCGAGCGTGATATTGACTGTTTCTTAGAAGTGAATATTTCTGGTGAAGCATCTAAACACGGTTTTACAAAAGAAGAAGCGATTGAATTTTTAACCGAAGCTTCTTTTCAACATATTCGGATTATTGGCCTGATGACGATGGCACCCCTTACCCAGGACGAAACCGAACTGCATCAAGTTTTTCACGAACTGAAAGAATTGCAGCAAAGAGTGGCATCTCTTGACTTGAACCGAGTCCCTTGTACTGAATTATCAATGGGAATGACAAATGATTACGAGATCGCGATCCAAGAAGGTGCTACATATATCAGAGTTGGTCGAGCATTAGTGAACGACGAAATTGTGGAGGTGTAAACTATGGGACTTTCTAATAAGTTCAAGTCTTTTTTCTTTCTAGATGAAGAAGGCGAAGAGTATTACGAAGAAGAAGTGGTTCAACAACAAGCAGAGCCGACACCGAAGAAAAGCAAGAAAGAAAATCGCTTTCAAGCTGTAAAAGAGACGGAACAGAAGGTGGTAAGCATGCAAGGAGCCCAGTATTCCAGTCGTATGGTGCTAGCTGAGCCGCGTGTATATGCGGAAGCGCAGGAACTAGCGGATTATTTGAAGGAATATAAAACGGTCGTGGTGAATTTGCAGCGAATCAGTCATGATCAGGCAATTCGAATTGTGGACTTTTTAAGCGGAACCGTTTATGCTTTAGGTGGAGACATTCAGCGTGTCGGAAATAATATTTTCCTTTGCACACCGGATAATGTCGAAGTAGATGGCTCGATCTCTGAAATGATCGAGGAACAAGACTTTATGTAACTTAAGAGAGAGGTTGAACGAAATTTGCAAATGTTTCTTTATCAAGTGGTAGAGGTTGTACTTTTCATTATTCGCTATTTGCCGACGGTCATGTTCATTTATTTCCTGATGAGTTGGTTTCCTGGGGCACGCGAATCGAAAATCGGTCAATTTCTGGCGCGCATCTTTGAGCCGATTTTGGAACCGTTTCGGAAAATCATCCCGCCAATTGGCATTTTTGATATCTCATCACTGATTGCCTTTATTCTTTTTCAATATGCCATGTCGGTCCTTACGAATCTGATTCAGGCATATGTTATACCGATGCTGTTTTAAAGCCTTTGAAGTCGACCAACTGGTTCGGCTTTTTCTTTTGCAAAAAAATCATGAAACAAAATGAAAACGAATTGACTGAAAACGTGGTATAATTGAACCAATAAAAGGAGAGGGAAGAGACGTCATGGAAGGAATTTATCAACATTTTCGCGAAGAAGAAATTCCATTTATCGATCAGATGCTCAGTCTGGCCGTTCAGGTGGAGGATGAATATGCTCCAAAGCTGACGCATTTCTTGGATCCGCGGCAGTGCTTCATTTTGGAGACTGTGGTGGGGGGCTATGCCAATCTTCGCGTGTCATTTTTCGGTGGTAGTCCGGTCACAGAACGCAAGCGGGCGCTGATTTATCCGGATTATTATACACCGGAAGAGGGAGACTATGAGATCACTTTATTTCATATCCGCTATCCGGTCAAATTTACAACCTTAACGCATCCTAAAATTTTGGGCACCTTAATGTCACTCGGTCTTAAGCGAGAACTGTTTGGTGACATCGTGAATAGCGGTGATGAATGGCAGATTTTTCTGGCAACCGAAATGAAGGATTTTATTAGCGGGCAACTAGATAAAATTGGCAAAGTGAATGTCATGCTGGAAGAGGTACCACTTGATCAGGCCATTTTGATCGATCTGATTTGGGAAGAAATGGGGACGACGGTTTCTAGTATGCGGCTTGATGCGCTTCTAAGCAGTGCCCATAATCTGTCGCGCCAAAAGGCCAAGCAGCTGATCGCGGCGGGACTCGTCAAGGTGAACTGGAAAACGATCGAGAATCCTGATTTTGAATGTGAGGAAGAAGACATCTTGTCAGCGCGCGGCTATGGGCGAATCAAGATTATCGCGCGGCATGGCAAAACGAAAAAAGATAAGATTCGGTTGGAAATCGGATTTCTAAAATAAACGTGCAGCAAAATCCTGAATGAGGGGGACTTTGCTGCACGTTTTAACTTTGAGCAAGCATTCGATTCAGTGCTGCAAGAGCGTCGGTTGTTGTCTGCTTGTCCACTTGGATTTGGTGGATGACTTCACCTTGATTGAGCTTTTCAAGCGCAAACAACAGATGCGGCAAGTCGATCCGGTTCATTGTCATACAGGGGCAGGTGAAAGGATTGAGGGAAACGATTTTTTTATCTGGATGAGCTTGGATGATGCGGCCGACAAGATTGGCTTCGGTGCCGATCGCCCATTCACTGCCAGCAGGCGCATTTTCAATCGTGTCGACAATCTTTTTGGTAGAACCCGCCATGTCGGCCGCTTGCACTACTTCATAGGGGCATTCTGGATGAACGATGATTTGCATGGCGGGGTGATTTTTGCGGATAGCGGCAATATTTTTTAATGTGAAATGCTGGTGGACGGAACAGTAGCCCTTCCATAAAATCACTTGGAGACGGTCATCCGAAGTTTGCACGTCTTCCAGCTCTTGGCGAATGGGATTCCAAATAGCCATCTCGTCGAGCGGTATGCCAAGCTCAGCGGCAGTATTGCGACCAAGGTGCTGATCCGGCAAAAAGAAAATGCGCTTTTTCTGAGTGAGTGCATGCTGGACGATCTGCCTTGCATTACTACTTGTCACCGTTGTGCCGCCGTGACTGCCTACAAAAGCTTTGATAGCAGCCGTCGAGTTGATATAGGTAATCGGCATGATCGTATCGCCAAACCTTTCCAAAAGACGCGGCCAGGCCTGTTCGAGCTGATAAATATCCGCCATGTCGGCCATTGAACAGCCGGCTCGCAGATCAGGAAGAATCACTTTTTGCGTATCGTCTGTCAGCATGTCGGCTGTTTCCGCCATAAAATGCACGCCACAAAAAACGATGTAGCGGGCTTTTTTATTTTGAGCGGCGGCTTGGGCTAATTGGAGGGAGTCGCCAATGCTGTCGGCAAACTGGACAACCTCATCCTTTTGGTAGTGGTGGCAGGGAATAAAAAGTGCTTCGCCGAACTTTTGCCGGATGGCTTGGACGCGCTTGCTCATTTCTTTTGCCGATAGATGATGGTAACTTTCCGGTAACAGCTCATTCACGGCTTCTTCCAGTAGGTTCATCTATTTTTCCCCCTTATAATTAAAGCTGATGTCAAGTGCCTGAACGGAATGGGTCAAAAAGCCGAGCGACAATGAATCGGCTCCCGTTCCTCGGTAACTCGGCAAGTTGCGCATCGTAATCCCACCGGAAATTTCGGTTTGGATGGATGCAGGGACGAGTGGCTGCCAGCTTTTGATTTCTTCCGGTGTACGATTGTCGAACATGATGATGTCTGCCTCAGCTGCAATGGCTTCGAGCAGTTGGGCCTTCGTTTCCACTTCCACCTCGATTTTGACCATTTGACCGGCGGCAAGGCGTGCTGCTTTGACCGCTTCCCGAATGCCGCCAGCAAAAGCAATATGGTTGTCTTTCAGCATGATGCCATCATAGAGACCAAAACGGTGATTGGTTCCGCCGCCAACGCTCACCGCATATTTATCGAACATGCGCAGGCCGGGTGCGGTTTTGCGCGTATCTGTAATCCGAATGGCCGGGTCGTCGAGTGTTTTCACGGCCTGACTTGTCAATGTGGCAATGCCGCTCATTCGCTGCATCAAGTTTAAAATAACCCGTTCGGCACTAAGCAGTGTACGGACTGGCCCTCGTACAGTCAGCAACTCGTCGAGCGGTTCAACCTGATCGCCGTCTTGCTTGATTTTTGTGACGGAAACCTGACCGCCCAAAAGTTCATAGGCTACTTCTGCCAGATCGACTCCTGCTAGGATTCCTGTAGCTTTGGCGATGAACACGCCTGTACCTTGCTGCCGGTCCGTGAAAATCGCGCTGGCAGAAAGATCTTCCTGCTGGATGTCTTCCGTTAAAAAAGTGGCTAATTTTTGTTTGACTAAAAGGGGATTCATTCCTTCATGACCTCATTTCAATTTCAGTTTGGCGCAACTGAGTGAGCGCATTTTCTGCCATTCTGGCTGCTAAGATACACATATTGCGGCGTTCAAGCGTATCGCTGTCCACTACCTGGCAACTAGGAAAAGAATAGGCCTTTAGAAAGGACAAGAGATGCTCTAAGGACTCCTCTGAACGTTCGATGCCAAGTGCTTGCCGGACTTTTTCTTGAAGCAGTGTTCGCTCTGGCAAACTCACTCCGCCAGACAGGCAATCCTTTTTTGGAATGATCGCCATTTTTTTGTGCGAAATTGTTGTCCGCTTGATCTGATCGGCCGCTCGTTTGCTGAACACAAAGGCTTCCAAAAGAGAGTTGCTGGCTAAGCGATTGCTGCCATGAACCCCAGTAGAAGCGGCTTCACCAATGGCATACAGATCTGGAACGCTCGTTTGACCGGATAAATTGGTGGCTATTCCGCCCATCAAAAAATGAGCGCCCGGTTGTACGGGTATTTTTTTCGTCTGCCGGAAAGGCTCCTGATTTTCGTCCAGCATCGCCGTAATGTGTGGGAATTTTGCTTCAAAGTCGGTTACTTTTGACAGGTCGAGAAAGATCGAACAGCCGGCATTTTGCGCCCGGAATAAGACCTTGGAAACAATATCGCGCGGAGCAAGATCTGCTAACGGGTGCTCGCCTGCCATTAAGGCGCGGCCGCTTTGATCAACAAGAACAGCCCCCTGTCCACGAACGGCTTCCGACACAAGCCCGACCGCACGCCCATTGGCAAAATAAAGCGTTGGGTGAAATTGGATTGCGCTTAGATCACGGATGGCGGCTCCTACCTGAATAGCCATGGCGATACCGTCTCCGGTAATGGAAGCATCATTACTCGTGTTGCCGAAAAGCTGACCGGCGCCACCTGTCGCGATAATCAGATGGTCGCAGTGATAGAAGTGGCAGTGCCCGTCTTTAGTTGTGAACGTCCGGATGCCCGCCGCGTGCCCATCTTGATCCAGCAGAATCGAGCTGGCCATTTCATAGGTGTGAAGCTTTACGGAAGCAGGGAAGCGGTCATGCAAAAAACGCGTCAACAGAAGGCCCGTCTGATCACCACCGGCATGCAAAATTCGCGGCGCCGAATGAGCCCCTTCCAAGCCGAAAAGCAGTTTCCCATTTGGCGTGCAGTCAAAAAGGAATCCCGCTTGTCGCAGCTCCTCGATAATGTGCGGCGCTTCTTCTACCAACAGCCGGACAGCCTTGCGGTTATTTTCAAAATGTCCGGCAATCAAGGTATCACGGTAGTGTGACAGCGGCTCGTCATCTGGATGAACGGCTGCTGCGATGCCGCCTTGTGCTAAAGCAGAGTTGGAAGCCAGTAGCGCTGATTTTGTGAATATGTGAACATCGTAATCCTCTGCCAGTTCGAGTGCCGCTTGACTTCCAGCGATCCCGGCGCCAAGGATGATTACTTTTTCTTTTGCCAAGTTGCTTCACCTTCTTATGGAAAAATACCTGATTTTCAAGTACAATCATTATGTTATGACAGGTGTCTTGTCATCTAGTTTCACATAAAATTGAAAAAAAGACAAGTGTTAATTGTGAGGGGGACGAAAAATGATTTATTTAGATCATGCAGCCACGACGAAAATGAGTGATTTGGCACTGAAAACTTATACAGAGACAGCGGCGCGATTTTTTGGCAACACGGAAAGTCTTCATGACAGCGGGACAGATGCGGCGCGTTTACTCGCTATATGCCGCAAGAGGTGGGCGGAGTTGCTGGAAGTACCGCAAGATGGACTAATTTTTACAAGTGGCGGAACGGAAAGCAACCAATTGGCGATCGAAACGATTCTTTTACATACGGATAAAAAAGAAATTGTGGTGTCGCCGCTTGAACATGCTTCCATTTGGCAAAAGCTCACGCAGTTGGAGGATAGGGGCTATCACATTCGTATTCTCCCAGTTTCACAAGCAGGAGAAATTGATTTGACGGCACTCGAAAAGCTTTTGTCTGATGAAACGGCGCTAATGATCGTGCAGCATGTCCATTCAGAAACTGGCGCTGTTCAGGATGCCGATCGACTGCAGCAATTGGCGAAGGAAAAGCGGGTCTTTCTGCATATGGATCTGGTGCAAGGCTTTGGCAAGGCAGATTTTCGACCGAGCGGGGTGACGAGTTTCAGTATTTCCTCGCACAAGATATACGGGCCAAAGGGGACGGGGCTTCTTTATCTGAATCCGGCGCACATTTGGCAAAAAGAAATGCCGCATGTCCATCATGAAAACGGGTATCGTGCGGGAACGGTTGATTTACCGGCTATTTCTGCCTTTACGGCTGCTGCTTGTGCTATAATGGAGGAGTATCCGGCAGAGGTTGCCCGAATTGGCCGCTTCAAAAAACAGCTGCTGCAAGAACTGGATCCGCAGATAAACGTTTTGGCCGAAGAAAATGGATCGCCCTATATTTTGGGGATGATTTTGCCACACGCACTGGGAGAGGAGGCGCTGCTTTATTTTAATGAGCGGGGTCTGCAAATTTCGACCGTTAGTGCCTGCAGCCTGCGAGATCCCGAACCTTCGCGTGCGCTTCTTTCGATGGGCTATACGAAAGAGGAGGCGGAACGATTTATTCGTTTTTCGTTTGGTGCGTCGAATCGTGTGCAGCAAATCGAGCCGATCAGACAAGTATTGACCTCATTTTTAGCAAAAGGAAGTGAACGGGGATGAGAAAATTATTAGGAGAAGAGCGCCGAGAAGCCATCATTGCATGGCTGAAGGAAACAGAGGAGCCCATTTCCGGCAGCGAGATCGCGAGAAGAACGAATGTCAGCCGTCAAGTCATTGTTCAGGATGTATCGCTTCTTAAGGCGATGAATCAGCCGATCATGGCCACGCCACAAGGGTATATTTTGATTGATGAAGAGAAGTCGAAGCGGGAACGTCGGGTGATTGCCTGTCGCCATACGCGTGCGGAGACCGAGGCCGAGTTGAACATTCTAGTCGATCATGGGGTATCGGTGATTGACGTCATTGTGGAACATCCGATTTACGGAGAGATGACCGGCTCGCTACATTTGAACAGCCGTTTTGATGTCGAAAAATTTGTTCGCAAACTGATGACAACGAGTGCCAGTCTGCTTTCAGGGCTGACAGACGGACTACATCTTCACACGATTGAAGCGGACAGCAAGGAACAGCTTGAAAAAGCAATTGCGGCGCTGGATGCTGCTGGTTTTCTTGTTCGCTAATTTTTCACTAGTCGAGACTTTTCATTATGTGTTAACTGTGTTAAAATGAAAATTAGACTAGCGAATTGTGAATTTTTTCGTGAGAAGGTAAATCATTTTTCGGATTTATTTTCTAAAAATCATACGGAGGTGTAATTATGCCATTATCTCCACTGGACATACATAATAAAGAATTTACCCGTGGTTTTAGAGGTTATGATGAGGATGAGGTAAATGATTTCCTTGATCAGATCATTAAGGACTATGAACAAGTCATTAAAGAGAAAAAGCGGCTTGAAGATACACTGAACAATAGTGAAGAGCGCTTGGGACATTTTACGAATATTGAAGAAACACTAAATAAATCGTTGATCGTTGCGCAAACAGCCGCTGAAGAAGTAAAACAATCTGCTGACAAGGAAGCTAAGCTGATTATTCGTGAAGCTGAAAAAAATGCTGACCGGATTTTGAGCGATTCGCTTTCCAAAGCACGCAAAATTGCGATTGAAATTGAGGACTTGAAGCGTCAATCTAAAGTTTTCCGTGAGAGACTGCGGATGCTTGTAGAAGCGCAAATGGACCTCATTAAAAGTGATGACTGGCAGCAAATGATGGAATATGATGTGGATGCGACGGAGCTTTCCAGTATCAAAGAATTTCATGATGAAGCCAAGGAATCTAATAACGATTAAAAACAGTGAAACGAGACAAGTAGTTTTTTCTAAGACAGATGAAAGCGAACTGGTGATGGTGTGAGACCAGTAATCTGATGAAAAGACGAAATCACTCGAATAGTTCTGATGCTGAATTTTTAGTAAGCATTGGCGTACCAGGCGTTAACGGGCCGAAGTGGGCAATTTTTTTCAGAAGTTGTCAACAAGGGTGGTACCGCGATAAATCTCGTCCCTTTTTTGGGGAGGGGATTTTTTTGTTGGTGTTAGTAGAAAACGAGTGACGGCAGTTATTGCTATGAAATGAAGCCTATGAGCCTATTTAAAATGAAACTTCAATAAAACCAATAAGTAGAGGAGCGTCAAAATGGAATACAAAGAAACCTTACTCATGCCGAAAACGGCCTTCCCAATGCGCGGCAATTTGCCAAATAAGGAGCCTGAATGGCAAGCGAAATGGGAAAAAGAAGACCTTTATCACAAAATCCAAGAAAAAAATGCAGGGCGTAAAACTTATATCCTGCATGATGGACCGCCGTATGCGAATGGAGAACTGCATATGGGGCATGCCATGAACAAGACGATTAAAGACTTTATCGTTCGCTATAAATCGATGGCCGGCTTCCGTTCACCGTATGTACCTGGTTGGGACACGCACGGTTTGCCAATTGAAACAGCGCTGGCAAAAAAAGGCGTTAAACGGAAAGAAATGTCTGTGGCAGAATTCCGCAAGCTTTGTGCTGAATATGCCTATAAGCAAGTGGATCTTCAACGTACCGGCTTTAAACGCCTCGGTGTGAACGGTGATTGGGAAAATCCATATATTACGCTGACACCAGATTATGAAGCGGAACAAGTGAAAGTTTTTGGTGAAATGGCGAAAAAAGGCTATATCTACAAAGGGAAAAAACCGGTCTACTGGTCGCCTTCCAGTGAATCAGCCTTGGCAGAAGCCGAAATTGAATATCACGATAAAAAGTCTGCCTCTATTTTTGTGGCATTTGATGTAACAGATGGAAAAGATGTGCTGGAACCAGGTACGAAAATTGTGATCTGGACGACGACACCTTGGACAATTCCTGCCAACATGGCGATCACGGTCAATCCTGAACTGACGTATGTTGTGGTCAATGTGGCTGGTGTGAAATATGTAGTGGCAGAAGCACTGCTTGCCGGTTTGAAAGAAACTTTCCACTGGGAAGATGCGGTAGTGGAAAAAACGTTGCGCGGATCTGAGCTTGAATATGTGGTAACGAAGCACCCGCTTTATGACCGTGATTCACTTGTGATTAATGGGGATCATGCGACAGCTGAAGCAGGTACTGGGGCAGTCCATACAGCACCTGGACACGGGGAAGATGACTATCTGGTCGGCAAAAAATATGATCTTGAAATTCTGGCACCGCTGAACGATAGAGGTGTCTTTACGGAAGAAGCACCAGGCTTTGAAGGTATGTTTTATGATGATGCCAATAAAGTTGTCACAGAGAAATTGAAAGAGTGTGGCGCTTTATTGCATATGGAATTTATTACGCACTCGTATCCACATGACTGGCGGACGAAAAAACCAGTGATTTTCCGGGCAACACCGCAATGGTTTGCATCGATCGACAAGTTCCGCGATGATCTTTTAAATGCCGTGCAAGATGTGACTTGGACGCCGGCATGGGGTGAAACGCGCCTTTACAATATGGTTCGTGACCGTGGCGATTGGGTCATTTCGCGTCAAAGAGCATGGGGCGTTCCGCTGCCGATCTTCTATGCGGAAAATGGTGAGCCGATCATCACAGACGAAACGATCACGCATATTGCCGATCTTTTCCGTGAACACGGTTCAAATATCTGGTTTGAAAAAGAAGCCAAGGAATTGCTGCCAGAAGGATTTACACATCCGGGCAGTCCAAACGGCGAATTTACAAAAGAAAATGACATCATGGACGTGTGGTTCGATTCAGGATCCAGCCACCAAGCCGTTTTGAACAGCCGTCCTGAACTCAGCTATCCGGCTGATCTATATATGGAAGGTTCCGACCAGTACCGCGGTTGGTTTAACTCATCGCTAACAACGGGTGTGGCTGTCATGGGACAAGCGCCTTACCGCAATGTGCTTAGCCACGGTTTTACAATGGATGGTGAAGGCCGCAAAATGAGTAAATCACTGGGCAATACGATCTTGCCTAGTAAAATCATCAACCAGCTTGGTGCAGATATCGTTCGTTTATGGGTTGCATCTGTTGACTATCAAGCCGATGTGCGGGTTAGTGATGACATCTTGAAACAGGTGTCGGAAGTTTACCGGAAAATCCGTAACACGATGCGCTTCCTGCTTGGAAATGTGAGTGATTTCAATCCAGCTGCTGATCGGGTGGCTTACGCGGATCTTCGAGAAGTAGACCAGTATCTGCTAATTAAATTGAACCGTTTGATCGAGACGGTACGCAATAGCTATGAGACATTTGAATTTTCAACAATCTATCATCAAGTCAATAATTTCTGTACAGTCGAGCTTAGCCAGTTCTATATGGACTTTGCCAAGGATGTTGTCTATATCGAGGCAGCTGACAGCCATGACCGTCGTGCGATGCAAACGGTGTTCTATGCTTGTGCAGATGCGTTGACGAAGCTACTCGCACCAATTTTGCCGCATACAACAGAAGAAGTATGGCATCATTTGAACGGGGAAGAAACTGATAGTATCCATCTGCAAGATCTGCCTGAAGCAGCGACATTTGCCGGTTCAGAGGCGCTGGAAACAAAATGGGACGCCTTTATGAAAGTGCGTGACGTCGTGCAAAAAGCTTTAGAAGAAGCACGAAATGAAAAACTGATCGGTAAATCGATGCTGGCAAAAGTGACTCTTTATGCAGATGAAGAAGCTACCGCCTTGTTTGAATCACTGGAAGGCGACTTTGCCCAGTTGTTTATCGTTTCGGATTTTGAAATGATTCAAGGCCTTGATAAAGCACCTGAAAATGCTGTCAAGAATGAGCATGTGGCAGTGAGCATTTCGGTAGCAGAAGGGGAAACCTGTGAACGCTGCCGTGTCGTGAAAAAAGATGTTGGGACGGATCCTGATCATCCGACACTTTGCGGACGCTGTGCGACGATTGTGAAAGAACACTATTAAAAACAACAAAGGGCTGCGCTTTTCTAAAGAGGGCGCAGTCTTTTTCTTGCTTTGGCAGGCTTTTTGCTTCTTGAAAAATTTTTTGTTACAATAAGAAAAATCACACGGAAGAGGGAGACATTGTGAAAATCGAATTTATCAAAGTACATGGCTCGCAAAATGATTTTTTTATTATCGATGAACGCCACAATCAATTGACCGCTTGGCGTGACGAGGAAAGACGGGCATTTGCTGAAATGATTACAGCGCGTGACGCGGAGCTTGGCGGAGCGGATGGCGTCTTATATGTTAGTGCAGCGGAAAGCGAGCAGGCGATCGGCAAAATGCGAGTTTTTAATGCGGACGGGACGGAGGCTTCTATGTGTGGCAACGGCTTGCGGACGGTTGCGCGCTATCTACTGGAGGAAACGGGACAAAATCGTGCGAAAGTGGAAACGATGAAAGCAACCCTTGAAGTGGCAGAAGGGGAATCGCTTGGTTATGCCATTCCTACTTTTGAAGTGGAGATTTCACCGGTTTTGTTTGCGCCGGAAGCCCTTCCTTTTCATCATCAAGGACAACTATTTGACGAGCTGCTACCGGAAATTGATCCGGAGCTTCATTTTTCTGCCCTTGCTGTTCCTAATCCACATCTTGTCAGCTTTGTGGATCAAGAGACGCTGGCGAGTGGCAAGCAGGAAAAAATTGCCCGTTATTTAAATGGAGAGAATCCCTATTTTCCTGACGGTGTCAATGTCAGCTTTGTGAGCCGCTTGACGGATCAGGCGATTTTTGTGCGAACTTACGAACGCGGTGTAGGTTTTACCAATGCCTGCGGAACGGCGATGTCAGCCTCGAGTCTGATTAAAAAATTGCTGGACCATGATAAACTGGAAACGTTGCTTGACGTATATAACGATGGCGGTCGTGTGAAAGTGAAAGCTTCTCATGACGCGCAAACGGATCAATATCAGATTACGCTCATTGGGAATGCCACCTTCACAGCGACAGGAACCATTTCCTATGAACCGGAAACAGGCATTGAAATTCTTCAGCAGGAGCAGACGGATGAAGAGGAACGTTACCAGCAAATGGTAGAGGAAGTCAAACAATTTTTAGCTGAAAATCAGGCGTAAAAAAAGGAGACGAAGATGGAGACAAATCGAAAAAAAGCAATGCCGCTTTTAGTAGTGGGCGGATTTGCACTTTTACTATTTATTATTGAGGCTTTTTCAGTAGCTTCTGAGAAAAGCTGGGTGGCCAAATTTGATTTAAGCTGGATTGAACGGATTCGTGGCAGCATTCACGCAAGTGCGACGACCATGATCGACTTTCTGACTAATTTCGGCTCAGCAGAGTATATTATTGTGATGACCATCATTGTGGTCATTGTATTATTTGTTTTACGTAAATTCGTTGTGGGGCTTTGGTTTGGCGGCACGATTCTATTTTGTGGTGTCGTGATGAACTATTTGTTGAAACATTTTGTTGAACGGAGTCGCCCGCCACAAAAAAATTGGCTGATCGATGAGTCGGGTTTCAGTTTCCCGAGCGGTCACGCGACAGCCACGACGGTCTTTTATGGACTGGCGGCGTTGTTTTTAATTTTTACAGTCCGCAAAATGTGGCAGAAAATCGTGGTCGGGGCTCTCGGTCTAGCGATGATTTTCTTCATTATGTATTCCCGGGTTTATTTAGGGGTGCATTATCCAACCGATGTGCTAGGTGGCTTCTTGTTCGGAATCGCTTCGATCTTTATTTCAAGTGGCGTGTACTTCCTAGTCAGAAAACCTCTGCATCAATTATTGCGAAAATGGCGAATCAATGATAAGAGTATTGTAGAATAAGTGAAAATGCGGAAAGTCATCGTGGCTTTTCGCATTTTTTTATGCTAAATCAGAATGAATTTTTTGAAAAAATAAAATGTAAACGTAACGCTTTTTTTGCTTGATTTTCTAAATGTTTGAGAGTATGATAAAGATGTTGATAAGAAAATAGGTTTGAAGCTTGGAAGAAAGCGGAAAAGAATATTCACATGTTATAAAGGGTATTCCGGCTCTATCATTTGAATACTTTTTATAATATGTGAATTTTTTTGTGGAAATAATGGGGTGTTTGTTGTTGCTTGCACGACCATGTTTTGGAAGAAAGGAACATATTAGAAAAATTTTTGGAGGTTTGTGAAACATGCAAACAGGTACAGTAAAATGGTTCAACGGTGAAAAAGGTTTTGGCTTTATCGAAGTAGAAGGCGGCGACGATGTATTCGTACATTTCAGCGCTATCGAAGGCGAAGGGTTCAAAACACTTGACGAAGGTCAAAGCGTAGAATTCGAAATCGTTGAAGGTCAACGTGGCCCACAAGCAGATAAAGTTGTAAAACTTTAATTGTAAAGAGGCGACGATCGAAAAACCACTTTTCCTGAGAGAAAGGCGTGGAATCGTAAAACTTATTTTGCGACTCTGCACTTTTTTCGTAGGGAAGGGTGGTTTTTAATATTTTGTATAATAGAACAGTCCGACGAGGAAGCCGAGTAGCCCGATGGCAGGGCGAATATGAAACGATGAATAGGAATTGGCGAAAAATAAGCCGAGGATGGCCACGAATAAAGTAGCAATAATCGCTAGGAATAATAAAAAGGAATGATTTTCTCGGTTGATTAAAAAGACGATCCCTGCAAAAATCAATAGTATGCTGTCGAGAAAGCCAGCTAGAATAGTCAATTCGCTAGAGAAGTTAAAGATATTAAAGTTTTCAATCATTTGTGGAGACAGGTAATAGATAACTTCTTCCACAACGCCTAAACATCCTGTGATCAGCAAAAGTATGCCCGTCAATTTTTTCATCACTTTCTCCTTTTCAAAGAATGATATAATTCTAGTATAACCGATTTATAAATATTGGGAATAAAATCGATTGTGAAAAAGAGCGCAAAACAGCTTTCAGAAGGCGAGAGAACGGTGTGGAAACGTTTATAAAAATATAACAGTTTTTATTTATTTATATAACAGATTTTGAAACTTTTTTCTTGAATTAACAAGGATATGATGTATAATAAAGAATGTCAGATAAAACTGTATCAATTGAAATATAAAAATATATAATACAAGGATGATCAGGATGAAAAAAGATGAACAAACAAAATCAGGCGCAGATCTTGTTGTAGATAGTTTGATTAATCAAGGTGTGACCCATGTTTTCGGAATACCCGGTGCAAAAATTGACAAGGTGTTTGATGTGTTGGAAGATCGAGGACCAGAGCTTATTGTCAGCCGTCATGAGCAAAATGCTGCATTTATGGCTGCGGCAATTGGTCGTTTGACAGGAAAACCAGGTGTTGTCATGGTAACAAGCGGACCGGGGGCTTCCAATTTAGCCACTGGACTGGTGACAGCAACGGCAGAAGGGGATCCAGTCGTCGCGCTGGCCGGAAATGTTGGCCGCTCAGACCGCCTGAAAAGAACCCACCAGTCGATGGATAATGCGGCGCTGTTTACACCAATCACAAAATACAGTGAAGAAGTGGTGCATGCGGAAAGCGTCCCAGAAGCGATTACCAATGCTTTTCGTGCGGCTACTGAGTCTCGCCAAGGGGCTGCTTTTGTCAGTCTGCCACAAGATATTGTCAATGAGGAAAATGTGCCAGTCAAAGCGATTCGGCCTCTTGCGCGACCTGAAAATGGTCCAGCTTCCAAGGAACAAGTAGCCAAACTGGTGAGCCGTTTGAAAAAAGCCAAACTGCCCGTCCTCCTTCTAGGCATGCGTGCCAGCAGTCCGGAGATTACAAGTGCGATCCGTCGCCTGCTCCAAAAAACAAGCATCCCAGTTGTCGAGACTTTCCAAGCGGCTGGTGTGATTTCGCGCGACTTAGAGGAAAACTTCTTCGGTCGGGTTGGTTTGTTTCGGAATCAGCCGGGGGACATTCTGCTAAGCAAGGCGGATCTTGTCATCACAGTCGGCTATGACCCAATTGAATATGATCCGAAAAGCTGGAATGCATCGGGAGACAGAACGATTGTCCATATTGATGATATTTTGGCGGATATCGACCATTATTATCAACCGGTGACAGAGCTTGTCGGCAATATTGCCTTGACGCTTGACCGTATCAATGCCAAATTTGGCGGGCTGGAACTGGCGGACGAGGAGCTGGAGATTTTGAACGGCCTTCGTGAGCAGCTCGAATTGCGGGACAATCCGCCGGAACCTGATGAAACTGGGCTTGTGCACCCGCTTTCTGTTATTCAAGAGCTGCGTTCCCAAGTGGACGATAATGTGACGGTGACCGTGGATGTAGGTTCGCATTACATTTGGATGGCTCGGCATTTCCGCTCCTATGAGCCGCGCCGTTTGCTGTTCAGTAATGGAATGCAGACGCTTGGAGTTGCGCTTCCGTGGGGGATCGCGGCGGGACTTGTTCGTCCTGGCGAAAAGGTGGTGTCGATTTCAGGAGATGGCGGCTTCCTTTTCTCCGCAATGGAACTTGAAACGGCTGTCCGTCTGCGTATTCCGCTTGTTCACTTGATCTGGAATGACGGCAGCTACGACATGGTGGCCTTCCAGCAAAAAATGAAATACGGCCGAGAAGCTGCTGTTCGTTTTGGCGGCGTTGATTTTGTCAAATATGCGGAAAGCTTTGGCGCGAAAGGTCTGCGGGTTGAGTCCCCAGATCAGCTGGCAGATGTGTTGAAAGAGGCGCTTCAATCGGAGGGACCAGTGGTGGTCGATATTCCAATCGATTATCGGGATAATGTCAAATTAGGCGAAACACTTTTGCCGGATCAATTTTATTAAGCAAAAGAGGGGCTCTTCGGGGGCCTCTTTTTTTATGTTATAATAGGAATTATTTTTAAGCGGAAGGAGCAGCAAAAATGACAGACGAACAACGGAAACCGAGAGAACTTTTTTTGGAGACTTGCCGAGAGATTGCGGCTCGGCCGGCTTTCCAGCATTTTAAAGTCATTCAAAAAGGGCAAATCATGAAATACAGGTCAGTGGATAAGGATTTTACGTTTGAAATCTATTTTGGTTCTAGTCATTATAATATGCCGAACGCAGTGGTCATTGATCCGCGTGTGGTCGTTTCTTCTAAGAGTGTACAAACATATGAACGGGAAATTCTGGGGAAAACCGTTGCGCAAGGGATTTGTTTCCACGGGGCGCTTTCTGAGGATTTCCCAACTGCTGGCGGCAATCAGTCGATCACTTTTTCGCGAATGACACAAATGCGGACGGTGCTAAGGATCAGTCGCTTACTTGAAGAGAAAGTCTTGCCGTTTTTAGCGCATTTTGAAGAGGCGGATAAAGGGCTGCACTTTTTTAGGGAACAGAAAGATTGCCGTTTGAGTTTTCCTTATTTTCTTGTGTATGGTAAAAGGGAAGATGCGATCGCTTATCTGCAAAACTGGCTTGGAGAGTTACCATACGAACAGCGGGCGCGGGCGTTTTATAAGGAGCTTGTATCGGCGGAGGTTATCGATGTGATGCACAATGAATTTTACGGGGCAGATATTTTGAAATATGCATATTTAGCGGGGATTCCAATTGATTAAACTGCAAGCAGATTTTGGTTTACAGAGCAGAGTGAATCAACTACAATAAGGGAGAAGGAGGAGAGTGTGAAAATGAATATTGCAAAAATGATCGATCATACGGCGCTTAAGCCGGATACAACAAAGGCTCAAATTTTACAATTGACCAAAGAGGCGAAGGAATATGGTTTTGCGTCTGTTTGTGTGAATCCAACGTGGGTTAGTCTTTGTAAGGAAGAACTGGCCGGCACAGACGTAGAGGTTTGTACGGTGATTGGATTCCCGCTTGGTGCGAATACTTCGGCTGTCAAAGCGTTTGAAACGAAAGATGCTATCGAAAATGGCGCGACAGAAGTTGATATGGTCATTAATATTGGTGCTTTGAAGGACGGGGACGATACGCTTGTTGAAGCGGATATTCGAGCAGTTGTTGAAGCGGCAAACGGAACCCTTGTCAAAGTTATTATTGAAACTTGTCTTTTAACGGATGAGGAAAAAGTTCGTGCTTGTGAGCTTGCGGTTAAAGCTGGAGCCGATTTTGTCAAAACATCCACTGGTTTTTCGACAGGCGGTGCCACGGCTGCTGATATTGCGAAAATGCGCCAAACAGTTGGGCCAGATATTGGTGTGAAAGCATCAGGCGGCGTTCGGACAAAAGAAGATGTGCTGGCAATGATCGAAGCGGGTGCCTCGCGAATTGGTGCGAGTGCGGGAGTAGCCATCGTTTCTGGTGAAAAAAGCGACGCGGATTATTGATTAAAAGCCTCTCTAGTGCTTTATTCTTTTGATAAAACTGATGGGGAGATACAGGGGAATGGGGTGTTTTTTTGAGCGTCACAATTCGTGAAATTGCAGAAAAAACCGGCGTTTCGATCACGGCGATTTCGCAGATCCTGAATGGTAAGGGAGACCGTTTCAGTGAGGCAACGAAAAAGCGGGTACTCGAAACGGCTAAAGAAATGGCCTATAAACCGAACTTTTTTGCGAAGAATATGATCACTAGTCATACCAATACAATCGGCATGATTGTGCCACAGGTAACCGACGCCTTTTTTTCACAAATGGTCAAAGGGGCGGAGGATTATTTGAACCGCTATGAGTATATGATTATGCTTTGCAATACGTCGAATGACAAGGAACGTGAAGATCAATATGTCGAGGAGCTCTTGCATCGGGCGGTCGACGGGCTGATCATTGCGAGTCCGAACATTTTAGCCTCACAAGTTTTCGAGCGGCTTCGTGGAAAAAACAAGCCCTTTATTCTGCTTGACCGTCAACGGAATGAACAGAAGGAAGGGCGGATTGCTGTCGATGACTATGAGGGCGGTTACATGGCAACCAAGCACTTGATCGAGCTGGGGCATCGGGCGATTGGCATCATTATTGCTGATGCTAGTTTTTACAATGTTTTCGAGCGGTTTGAGGGCTATAAGGCGTGTATGCGCGACTATGGGATAACCGTGAAGCAGGAGTGGATCACAAGTGGTGATCAGACGATGGAAGGCGGTTATCAGGCAACGCATGCTTTAATGAAAACGGAGATTACGGCACTGTTTGCAACGAATGATTTGATGGCTGTTGGAGCTTATCGGGCGGCACTTGAATGCGGCAAACGGGTTCCAGATGATCTGTCTGTCATCGGGTTTGATGATATTGAATTATCCGAGTTTATGACACCACCTCTGACAACCATTCGCCAGCCGATCTATCAGTTGGGCGAGATTGCAGCCCAATTTTTGTTGCGTAAAATTGAGCATCCTGAAGAAAAAATGGGCAACTGCGAGCTGGATTTGACACTAATCGAGCGGGGCAGTACGAAAAGAATTGACAGTCAGCAGAAAAGTAACGTATAGTGAGTGTGTAATCATACTTTTCTGGTTAAAGTAAAACGGTTTACTTCTAAATGAAACCGATAACAAAAAGGAGTGTTGAAGGTGAGAATGGTCGATCTGATTGCCAAAAAAAGAGATGGCGGCGAGTTAACAACTGCTGAAATTCAATTTTTCATTGATGGATATACGAAAGGTGAGATACCGGATTATCAAGTCAGCGCGCTGCTAATGGCTATCTATTTTGAAGATATGACAGATCAGGAGCGGGCGGATATGACCATGGCGATGGTCCATTCGGGCGAGACGATCGATCTGTCGGCCATCCATGGCATCAAAGTGGACAAGCATTCGACTGGTGGTGTTGGTGATACGACAACGCTAGTCTTGGCGCCGCTTGTTGCTGCTGTTGGTGTTCCAGTCGCGAAAATGTCAGGCCGCGGGCTGGGGCACACTGGCGGAACGATCGACAAGCTGGAGTCCATTGATGGTTTCCATGTGGAGATTACCAAGGAAGCCTTTATCGATTTGGTTAACAAGGAAGGGCTGGCGGTCATGGGTCAAAGTGGCAACTTGACGCCTGCTGATAAAAAACTGTATGCACTACGGGACGTTACGGCAACGGTGAATGCCATTCCGCTGATTGCCAGCTCGATCATGAGTAAAAAAATTGCTGCGGGTGCCGATGCGATTGTACTGGATGTTAAAACGGGTGCTGGTGCCTTTATGAAAACGGAGGAAGATGCAGCAGAACTGGCGCATGCGATGGTGCGAATTGGCAATAGTGTCGGACGCAATACGATGGCGGTTATTTCAGATATGTCACAACCGCTGGGATTTGCGATTGGGAATGCGCTGGAGGTTCAAGAAGCGATTGATACACTGCGTGGTGAGGGGCCGGAAGATTTGACGGAGCTGGTTCTCGTACTGGGAAGTCAAATGGTTGTTTTGGCCGAACAGGCGGAAACTTTGGCAGAAGCACGCGCCAAATTGCTTGCCGTAATGGAAAACGGGGCTGCTTTGGAAAAATTCAAATCGTTTTTAGCCCATCAAGGCGGCGATGCTTCTGTTGTAGACCAGCCTGATAAGCTTCCACAAGCTCGTTTCCAAATAGAACTGCCAGCGAAAAAAGCCGGTTATGTGGCTGAAATTGTCGCAGATGAACTGGGAATTGCCGCTATGCTGCTTGGGGCAGGGCGCGCTACGAAGGAAGACGAAATCGATTTGGCCGTGGGACTCATGCTGCATAAAAAAGTAGGGGATCCGGTTGAAGCGGGTGAATCGCTCCTGACAATCTACAGTAATCGGGAGAATGTGGAGGCTGTGGCGGAAAAACTCTATCAGAATATCCACATTTCCGATCATGCTGAAAAACCTGTGTTGATCCATCGGGTGATTACAGAGTAAGGCTTTATCTTCATCCTAATCTAGTCTAGCAAAAAAGCGTCCGGCTGTTTTTGACGGCGGCTCCATTCACTCTGGAGAGCCCCGTTAACAGTCAGACGCTTTTTTTAATTTTCAGCAGCTTCGATTTGTTCCAGCATGTCTGGTGAACCAAGATCGCTACGAAGAAATTCGGAGGTTTGCGGTAATTCAAGCTCAAATTCCGTTTGTTGAGCCACTTCGACGACCCCTTCCAAGAGTTCATAGTCGAACACGTGGCCGCCAATTTTCCGCATATCATCGATAAAATGAATGTGGTAACCAGCAACGCCAATTCCGCTGATGTATTTCGGCGTGAAGAAACCAACAATCGTACCAGTAATATATTCAAAATGATACGTTGGCTGTGTTTTGACCGCTTCGATCAGTGGCGGATAAGGACGGCTTTGTTTAGGGGCAACGCGGGTGTCAACCACTTTGAAGTTTCCTGTCACTTTGACTGCATAAAAGACATTCGGACCTTGGACGAGGGAGGCGATTTTTTCTTCTACTGCCTCGCGGGTCATCGCTTCTTGTACGTTAAAGAGAACATCAGGCTCAAAGTAGGTGACGGTTGCATATGGTGTCGTGTCTTCAGGCGCTACTTTATAAGCTTTGCCATCTTCACGGATTTGGAAAGGTTCGCCGTCTACAATGATCAGCTCTCCGTCAAAGTCGTTTAGCGTGCCAATACCTAAATCGCCATGCTTCATCAGATCTTTAAAGGTCGTGGTGCCGCCAAAAAGGCCGCCGACCAGTGCTGCCATGGTGGAATGCTGAAAAAGTCGATTTTTTCGTTTCGATTCCATTTATTTTACACTCCTTGATATGTTATATCGTTATTTGTATTTTTGATTAGTACAGTTTTTCTATTCCCGTTTATTATAGCATAAAACATACAAAGTCTAAAGAAAACAGTTTTGAAAGAACGAGGGAAACTGTTACATAAATAAAAGCCCCTGCAAACAAGCAAGGGGCTCCGTGTTAAACGAGCAAGGTATAGAGTGTGCGGTTGTCGTTGATCGGAATAAAGGAAGGATCGAAAAGTCGCATTTTCTCAAGAAGTGTCTCGTAATCGTCTTTTTGATGAAGTAGCACGCCGATTATGACAGGGCCGTTATTACGATTGACCTTTTTGGTATATTCAAACTTGGTAATATCATCTTGCGGCCCCAGCACCTCATTAACGAATTCCTTCAAGGCACCCGGCCGTTGCGGGAAATTCACAATAAAGTAATGCTTGAGTCCTTCAAAAAGCAGTGAACGTTCTTCAATTTCCTGCATCCGGTTGATATCATTGTTTCCGCCACTAATGATACAGATTACCGTTTTTCCTTTGATTTTTTCCAGATAGTGACCCAGTGCTGCCACACTTAGAGCGCCGGCTGGTTCGGCAACGATGGCCTGCTTTGTATAGAGTTCCAAAATGGAGGAGCAGACCTCGCCTTCTGCCACTTCGACCATCTCGTCGACCAGCTGCTTGGCATGATGGAAAGTCAGATCGCCCACTTGCTTCACTGCGGCACCGTCTACAAATTTATCGATTTCTGGCAGTGTGACAACATGGCCTGATTCCAGTGAGCGGGTCATTGACGGGGCACCGGCCGGCTCGACACCGATGATTTTGGTGATGGGGCTGACCGCTTTCAGATAACTGGCCACACCGGCAATCAGTCCGCCGCCGCCCACTGCTGCAAAGCAATAGTCAGCCTGCACTTTTTCGCGGTTCATATCATGTAGCATCTCGACAGCTAGTGAGCCTTGGCCGGCAATGATCGCCGGGTCGTCAAATGGCGCGATGAAAGTTGTACCATGATCAGCTGAATACTGTTTGGCCGCCGCGGCTGAAGCATCAAAGGTATCGCCCGTCAGAATCACTTCTGCATATTCACCGCCGAAAAACTGGACTTGCGAGATTTTTTGCTGCGGTGTCGTTGTCGGCATGAAGATGGTGGCTTTGACCTGCATTTTTTGACAGGTGTAGGCGACCCCTTGCGCATGATTGCCAGCACTGGCGCATGTAACACCTTTTGCCAGAACAGCCTTTTCAAGGGAGGCGATCGCATAATAGGCACCGCGCAGCTTGAATGACCGCACCCACTGCAAGTCTTCCCGTTTTAGGTATACATGACAATGATACTTTTGCGATAAGTAGTAGTCATATTGAAGTGGGGTATGTTTGACGATTGGTTTCAGCACCGCATAGGCTTTTTCAACCTCTTCTTTTGTTACAAGTAAGTCCACTAATTCCACTTTCATCACTACCTTTGTTTTATTTCGCGTCTACTTTCGCTTCATATGCCTCAATTTCTTCCAGATGCTGGAACGTGATCGCGATATCGTCAAGCCCATGAATAAACTTATTTTTCCAAGTCGGATCTATGGAAAAGGAGTAGTCGCCTACCGAGCTACTGATTTTTTGGTTCGGCAAGTCGATCGTGATTCGTTCGTCCGCTGCAAGGGAAGCAAGCTTGTCACGAGCTTCTTTCGGCAGGACGACAGGGAGGATGCCGTTTTTCGTACAATTCATATAAAAAATATCACTGTAACCACCCGCAATAATCACCCGAAAGCGATAGTCGAGAAGGGCCCAGGCCGCATGTTCCCGCGAGGAGCCGCAACCAAAATTGTCCCCCGTGATCAAAATGGTTGCTTCCTGCCGATCCGGTGCATTAAGCGGGAAATCAGGATTTAGTTTGCGGTTCGGCAAATAGCGCCACTCGTCGAAGAGGAATTCGCCAAAGCCGGTTTTTTCAATACGCTTCAAAAAAGTTTTGGGGATGATTTGATCCGTGTCGATGTTGTCGTTCATCAGGGCCACCGTTTTGCCAATATGAATATTAATAGCTTCCATTTGAAACTACCTCCTCACGAATGTCGATAAAGTGCCCATGGATTGCCGCCGCAGCCGCCATGGCAGGGGAGACGAGATGCGTTCTGGCACCTTTCCCTTGCCGCCCTTCAAAGTTGCGGTTGCTGGTTGAGGCACAATGAACACCTGCTGGCACCTGATCGGGATTCATTCCGAGGCACATCGAGCAGCCCGGTTCGCGCCATTCAAAACCAGCCGCTTTGAAAATTTGATCGAGGCCTTTTTGTTCGGCGGCTCTCTGAACTTGTCTGGAACCCGGTACCACAAGCGCGCGAATACCCGGCTTCACTTTTTTGCCTTGGATGATGCGAGCTGCTTCCTCGAGATCCGATAGTCGAGCGTTCGTACAAGAGCCGATAAAGACGTAACCAAGCTCAATATCAGCCGCTTTTTGACCAGGTTCAAGCCCCATGTAATGATAGGCGCGCTCCGTATTCACATCCCGAATTTCGGGGAATTGCTGATCGAACGGGACGCCCATTTCAGGATTGGTTCCCCACGTGACATAAGGGGCGAGATTCGAGACGTCCACCTTGATCGAGTGGTCAAACACAGCATCAGGATCTGTCTTCAGCGTCTCCCAATCACAGATGGCTTTCTCCATGTCTGCCGGTGCATATTCGCGGCCTGCCAGATAGTCATAAGTCGTCTGATCGGGTGCCATCATGCCCATTTTAGCGCCGCCTTCAATCGCCATGTTGCAGATCGTCATCCGTTCCTCCATGGAAAGATTTTCAATTGTCTCGCCGTAATATTCAATCGCATAGCCCGTTCCGAAAGCCACGCCATAAGTGGCAATCAGATGGAGAATGATATCCTTGGCATAGACACCTTTTGGCAGCTTCCCAACGATTTCAATGCCCATTGATTTCGGTTTCTGCTGCCAGATGGTCTGCGTCGCAAAAACATGCTCCACCTCACTTGAGCCGATGCCAAAGCCAATCGCCCCAAAAGCGCCATGTGTCGCCGTATGCGAGTCACCGCAAACGATGACCTTGCCCGGCTGGGTAAGCCCTGTTTCAGGCCCGACCATGTGGACGATTCCTTGCAAGTCACTGCCCATATCCGCCAGCCTGATGCCGAACTCCTGACAGTTTTTCTGAAGCGCCTCAATTTGCTTTTTCGCAACGAGGTCTTGAATGTTGAAAATATCTTCCGTCGGTACGTTATGGTCCATCGTGGCAAACGTTTTGTCTGGTCGCCGAACTTTTCTACCCTCCATGCGCAAGCCCTCAAAACCTTGTGGAGAGGTGACTTCATGGATCAGATGGAGGTCCACATAGAGTAATTGCGGTTCACCTTCTTTTCCGAAAATGACATGTCTGTTCCACAATTTATCAAAAAGTGTTTGTCCCATTTTGTACCGCTCCTTTCTGGATTTCTTGAATGACCGCTTCTGTAAAAGCTGTGGTTGTCGCGTTTCCGCCGAGATCTTTCGTCAAACAGCCGCTTTCCATCGTTCGGCTCGTTGCTTGTTCAATTTTTTCTGCTGCTTCGTGAAGCTGGAAGGACTGCCGCAGCATCATTGCGACGGAGAGAATCATCGACATTGGGTTGGCAATATTTTGACCCGCAATATCTGGCGCAGAGCCGTGAATGGGTTCATAGAGTGAAGGGCCGTTTTCCGCATGGCTGGCAGAAGGGAGTAGCCCAAGAGAGCCGGGGATCACGGAAGCCTCGTCACTGATAATATCGCCAAACATGTTTTCTGTTACAAGGACATCAAACTTTTTGGGAGCTTGGATGAGCAGCATACTGGCCGCATCCACATATAGGTGCTCGAGTTCCACGTCTGGATAGCGAGCCGCTACCTGTTCGGCAATCTTCCGCCAAAGCTTACTCGAGGCCAAAACATTGGCTTTATCAACAGAGGTGACTTTTTTTCTGCGCGAACGGGCGATTAGAAAGGCCTTGTCGATGATGCGCTCGATTTCGTAGGCCTGATAGTAGAGCGTATCGGTCGCCTCGTGCTCGTTCCACTGCTTCGGTTCGCCAAAATACAGACCGCCAGTTAGCTCGCGAACCACGATAAAATCACATCCGG
This sequence comes from Listeria costaricensis, assembly GCF_900183385.1. Lineage (GTDB taxonomy): Bacteria > Bacillota > Bacilli > Lactobacillales > Listeriaceae > Listeria > Listeria costaricensis. Next base: position 129,605 of record NZ_FXUT01000007.1, on the reverse strand, counting down.
CCACCCGGTCTTCTTTCAGCGGGGAAAGGTGGGAGACAGCCGCCGGGACTTGGATGGGGCGAATGTTGGCAAATAGGTCGAGCGCTTTGCGGAGCGCAAGGAGCCCAGCTTCCGGCCGTTTCTCCGCCTCGTCCCACTGAGGTCCGCCAATTGCTGCCAACAGAATCGCATCTGCCTTCTTGGCTGCCTCGAGCGTATCCTGTGGAAGCGGTTCGCCAAATTGGTCAATCGCTGTTCCGCCAAAGGCTTTCTCGGTGATTTCAAAACGGTAGGGGGCCTCTTTTGCCACGGCATCAAGCACGTCCAGTCCGCATTTCATGATTTCCGGGCCGATCCCATCACCTGGGAGGGCGACAATGTGGTAAGTCTTCATATTAGCGAACTCCTTTCAGCCGAGCCTTTTGGCATTTTGTGCTGGCATAGAGGTAAGCCTTGGCGCTTGCCGTCAGCACATCATGATCAATCCCAATTCCGTGGAAATCTGTGCCGTGTTCATCCTGAATGACCGCATGCACTTCTGCTTGGGCATCCTGACCCGCGGTGATCGCTTGAATGCGGTAGTCTGTCAGCGTCACATTTTGTCCGAACAGCCGGTTGATCGTATTGTAAATCGCTTCGATACTGCCGGCACCTGTTGCTGCATCTTCCTGCGTATCGCCGTTTTCCGTCTCGATGCGGACGATCGCACCTTGGACACCGCCAGTCACATATTGGACTTGCAAATGTCGCAGCTCCACTTCTTCGTTGGCCGCTTGCGTTTGCCCAAGAATCAGGGCATGGAGGTCGTCTTCCGTGACTTCTTTTTTGACATCTGCGAGTTGTTTGAAGCGGCGGAAGGACTCATTCTGTTCCTCTTCAGAAAGCGCGTAGCCAAGCTCTGTCATCCGGGTGATGAAAGCATGTCGACCGGACAATTTGCCAAGTGGCAGGGAATTTTTTTCAACGCCGACCAGTGCCGGTGTAATGATTTCGTACGTATCCGGGTTTTTCAGAACGCCATCCTGGTGAATGCCCGATTCATGCGCATAGGCATTGCCGCCAATAACCGCCTTATTTCGCGGTACCGGCATTCCAGAAAGACGGCTGACAAGATCGCTCGTCGCTTTGATTTGATTTAGCGTGATACTCGTTTCCGCCTGATAAAAATCTTTGCGGATATGAAGCGCGACGGCTACTTCTTCAAGGGCTGTATTTCCGGCCCGCTCACCAATCCCATTGATCGCACCTTCCACACGCGTCGCCCCATTTTCGATCGCAGCAAGGGAATTGGCAACCGCCATGCCGAGATCATCGTGGCAGTGGGAGGAGAAAGTCACCTCATCAAAAGTCGGGATGTTTTCTCGCAGATCACGGAACAATTGACCAAATTCAGTCGGGTTCGTGTAACCAACCGTGTCCGGAATGTTGATCACCTTGGCGCCTGCATCGATCGCTGTCCGGACGGCTTCTATTAGAAAGCTTCTTTCCGTCCGCGTGGCATCCTCCGGTGAAAACTGGACGATGTCAAAGTGCTGTCTGGCATAGGTCACGTGGTGTTTGATGGAAGCTAGCACTTCCTCGCGCGTCATTTTCAGTTTGTACTTCATGTGTACATCGCTTGTTGCCAGAAAAATATGAAGTTGTGGTTTGGCGGCGTCTTTTAGCGCCTCTTTTGCTCTGTCAATATCTTTTTCTACACATCTTGCTAGTCCTGTCACAGATGAATGTTTCACGGCTTCGCTAATGGCTTTCACACATTCAAAGTCACCAGGAGAAGAAATCGGAAAACCGGCTTCGATCACATCCACGCCGAGCTTTTCCAGTTGTAAGGCGATCTGAACCTTCTCTTTTACATTAAAATTTACACCAGGTGTCTGCTCGCCATCTCGGAGCGTTGTGTCAAAAAACTGGATTTTTTTCATTCGATTTCACCTCATTCTTTTTATTTGCGGCTTTTGGCCTCATGAAAGGGCAACAAATTGTCCTTTCATCAAGCCATTGCCTGCCAGTGTGAAAATCATCCTCGTAACGCGAAGAGAGGACGATTTTCACCAGCAAACGTATGTCAATCATTGCTGCGGCTTTACAAATGGCATCATGGCACGCAGCTCGGCACCGACTTTTTCAATCTGATGACCTTTTTGTTCTGCGCGAAGCCGGTGGAATTCTTGGAAGCCATTTTGATTGTCACGGATAAAGGATTTGGCAAAGTTACCATTTTGAATGTCCGTCAAAACGTCTTTCATGGCAGCCTTGGTATCAGCCGTCACAACACGCGGTCCAGACACATAGTCACCATATTCCGCCGTGTTGGAAATCGAGTCGCGCATTTTTTCCATACCGCCTTCATACATCAAATCAACAATCAGTTTCATCTCATGGAGGACTTCAAAATAAGCAAGTTCCGGCTGATAGCCCGCCTCGACAAGCGTTTCAAACCCCGCCTGAATCAAGTGTGTACAGCCGCCGCAAAGGACCGCCTGCTCCCCGAACAAATCGGTTTCCGTTTCTTCCTTGAAAGTCGTCTCAATCACGCCGGCACGTGTCGCCCCGATTCCTTTCGCATAAGAAAGTGCCACATCACGCGCTCCGCCTGTTGCATCCTGATAGACGGCGAACAGGGAAGGGACCGCGCCACCGTGGACAAATGTCCGGCGAACGAGGTGCCCCGGGCCTTTTGGTGCTACAAGGAAAACATCTACATTTTCAGGAGGTGTAATGACGTCAAAGTGAATATTAAAACCGTGTGCAAAGGCAAGCGCATTTCCAGCTTCCAAATTCGGCTTGATTTCCTTTTCATAGGTCGCACCTTGTGTTTCGTCTGGCAAAAGAATCATGATGCAATCGGCTTTTGCAGTGGCTTCACTTACAGAAAATACATCGAATCCATCTTGTCTGGCGGCTTCGGCTGATTTTCCTTCACGAATCCCAATGATCACATGATTGCCATTGTCACGCAGATTTTGCGCATGCGCGTGCCCCTGTGAACCGTATCCGACGATGGCCACCGTTTTACCTTCCAGTGCATTTGTTTGAACTGCCTCTTCATAATAAACTTTTGTCATCTTTCAAACCTCCATTATTTTTCTATTTATGACGTAGACATTTGCTACGCTACTCAAGCAACGTTCGTGTTGCGGGGTAGTCATTTAAAGTTTCTTAGGACTTCTAGTAAAACCAGTCACACCTGTGCGCGCCATTTGCTTGATTCCGTAAGGCCGGATAATGTCGACAAAGGCATCAATCTTTTCACTTGTACCGGTCACCTGTATGACGATATTTTTAGTACCAACATCAATCACGGTGGCCCGAAATGGCTCAATGACGGCGTTTAATTCCGAACGGGCAGCTGCAGGGGCGCTAACTTTGACCAGTGCCAGCTCTCGCTCGATATGCGGATCATCGGTGATATCACTGACTTTCAGGACATCAATTTGTTTATTGAGCTGCTTGGTGACCTGTTCGATCTCATAAAGTGAATCGACATGGACGACAATCGTGATGCGGGAAACATTCGGCACCTCCGTCCAGCCAACTGAGATGCTGTCGATATTATATTGCCGTCTTGAAATGACCCCCGTAATCCGGTTCAACACGCCGGATGAGTTATTCACAGTTGCAGTAATGATTCGGCGCATATCATTCGACTCCTTCCATTTGGTGATTCGGTTTGCCGCTTGGGACCATTGGCAGCACGAGTTCGTCTTTGGCGATATGCACATCCACGACAGCTGAACCGGGTTCCATAAAGATTTTCTTCAAATCCTTTTCAAGCGTATCCGGATTCGTCAAACAAAAGCCTTTAACACCATATGCCGCAGCCAATTTAACAAAATCAGGCTGTGTCTGGAAAAGGGAATGGGAGTAGCGTTCATTGTGGAATTTTTCCTGCCACTGCCGTACCATCCCGAGAGAGGCATTATTCAAAATAATCACTTTGACATTGATGCCATATTCGTTTAAAATCGCCAGCTCTTGATTCGTCATTTGGAAACCGCCATCGCCCACAAAGCAGACAACCGTTTTCTTTGGAAAAGCAAGCGAGGCGCCAATTGCTGCCGGAAAGCCAAAGCCCATCGTACCGAGCCCGCCGCTTGTAATAATCTGATGGTCATACTGGAAAGGATAAAACTGGGCGACCCACATTTGATGCTGTCCGACATCGGTTGCCACCAAAGCTTCACCGCCAGTCAATTCTCCAATGATTTCAATGACTTTCTGCGGTTTAATCGAAAGTTTAGACGAGCGATCATAGGAAAAAGGGTGCCGATTTTTTCGCGTCAAATTGAGTTTATACCAATGCGAGGTATCGGGATTTTCTTCGAGCTGGACAAGAAGCATGGCGCGGAGTGTCTCGCCAATGTCTGCTACAATCGGGATATCAGTTGGAATGACCTTGCCGATTTCCGCCGGATCAATATCGATATGGGCAATCGTCGCTTTTGTGGCAAATTCTTTTGGTGCACTGGCAAGCCGGTCATCAAATCGGGAACCAAAATTGATCAAGAGGTCGCAGTCGGTCAGAGCCATATTGGCAGCGTAGGAACCGTGCATGCCGCCCATGCCGAGAAACAGCTCATGTTCATTCGGAAAGCTACCCAAGCCGAGTAGTGTATTCACAACAGGCAACTGATAACGTTCTGCAAATTCCAACAATTCACTTGTCGAACGGGAATGATTGACACCGGCACCAGCCAAAATCAAGGGTTTGCTGGCTCGCGAAAGGGCGGTCATCAATTTTTCAATCTGCAGCGGATTGGGTGTGTAGGTAGGTTGATAGCCGGGCAGATCAATTGTATCTGCTTTAACCTGATCGGTTTCGGCGATGCCCATATCTTTTGGCAAATCGATGACAACGGGTCCTTTCCGCCCCGTGCTGGCGATATGAAAGGCTTCGTTGATGATGCGAGGCAAGTCACGAACGTCTCGCACTTGATAATTGTATTTAGTGATCGGAATGGTCAAGCCAATCATATCGGCTTCTTGAAAAGCGTCCTTCCCAATGCCCGGCGTATGGACTTGCCCCGTAAAAACAACCAGTGGGATCGAGTCGCTCATCGCATCTGCAATCCCCGTCAGAACATTGGTCGCGCCCGGTCCGCTTGTAACCACGACAACGCCGGGTTTTCCTGTCACGCGTGCATAACCTTCTGCCGCATGTACCGCGCCTTGTTCATGTCTGGTCAAAATGTGGGGAATATCGCAATCATAGAAAGCATCGTAAAGCGGAAGAACCGCACCGCCCGGATAGCCAAAAATCATCTCAACATGCTGCTTGTGAAGCGAGTCGATCAAAAGTTCAGCGCCACTTTTTGCTTCATTTTCCTTGCTCGTTTTTGTCACCATTTTCATCACCTCGTCTTTAGTCGATCAAATCTTCTGGAATCTGCATGACACCGCCAGTATGTGCGCTTGTAACTAGGGCCGTATATCTGGCCAAATAGCCCGTTTTGACCTTTGCTTTGAATTTTGGCAGTTTCAGTCTGCGCTCGGCAAGGACTTCATCTGGCACCTCAACATTTAGCGTACGGTTCGGCAGGTCGATCGTGATGATATCCCCATCTTCAATCAGGCCGATGGGTCCGCCGGCAGCCGCTTCGGGTGAAATGTGCCCAACCGCAATCCCGCGTGTGGCCCCGGAAAAACGGCCATCCGTGATCAGTGCCACATCTTTACCAAGTCCGCGCCCCACAATACTGGAAGTCGGGGCCAGCATTTCCGGCATGCCCGGTCCGCCTTTTGGTCCCTCATAACGAATCACGACCACATGTCCCTCGCGAACGGTATGGTTGTCGATGGCTTCAACCGCTTCATCATGGGAGCTGAAACAGATTGCTTTCCCTTTGAAAACCTGAATGGATGGATCCACACCGCCGACTTTGATGGCCGCGCCTTTGGGGGCAATATTGCCGAAAAGGATCGACAAACCGCCGACTGGACTGTAAGGGGCTTCTTTTGGATGAATCACTTGTTCATTTTTAATCGACGCATCTGCCACGTTTTCACGAATCGTTTTCCCAGTAACAGTGATTCGGTCGGGATGGATGGCATCACCAAGCTCGACCAGTTCTTTCACAATCGCCGAGACGCCGCCAGCTTCATGGACATCATGCATCGAATAAGCAGAAGAAGGGGCGATTTTGGATAAGTAAGGCACGCGAGCTGCAATTTCGTTGATGCGTTCCAGCTCATAATCAATCCCAGCTTCATTTGCCAGTGCGAGCGTGTGCAGAACGGTATTTGTCGAGCCGCCCATCGCCATATCGAGAGCAAACGCATCATCAATTGCATCTTTTGTAATAATATCGCGCGGTCGAATATCTTTTTTAACCAAATCCATCAAGTGGAAGGCGGATTTCCGAATCAATTCGCGCCGATCCTCTGAAACAGCCAGTGTTGTCCCGTTTCCAGGAAGTGCCACACCGAGAATTTCCATCAGGCAGTTCATCGAGTTGGCGGTAAACATGCCGGCACAGGAGCCGCAAGTCGGGCAGGCGTTGGCTTCCAAATCCAAAAATTCTGATTGGCTGATCGAGCCTTCCTTAAATGCTCCAACCGCTTCAAACATGGATGAGAGCGTCAAAGCTTTGCCGGTAGCAGAAAGTCCGGCCTTCATCGGACCGCCAGAGCAGAAGATGGCCGGCACATTCGTCCGAACCGAGGCAAGTAGCATGCCAGGTGTGATTTTGTCACAATTCGGAATATAAAACACGCCGTCGAACCAGTGCGCATTGATGACCGTCTCCGCAGCATCGGCAATGATTTCACGACTTGGCAGGGAGTACCGCATGCCAATATGTCCCATCGCAATCCCGTCATCCACACCGATCGTATTAAATTCAAAAGGAATCCCGCCAGCTTCGCGAATGGCTTCCTTTGCCACATCTGCCAGCTCACGCAAATGAACATGCCCTGGAACGATGTCGATATAAGAATTACAAATGGCGATAAAAGGTTTATTCATATCGCCGGGACTCTTTAATTGTCCGGTTGCATGCAGTAGGCTTCTAGCCGGTGCCTGATCCACACCTTTTTTGATCTTATCACTTCTCATATCATAACCCCATTCCTTCGTTTAAATAGTGCGCCGAACCTGAATATTTAGAAAATGTCAAATAGAACGGCAATCGTCTGTTCATTCTTGGATAAAGAAAAAGCATCCCACTTTTGAATAAACAAAAATGGGATGCTTGTGAAAGAATCCCATTTGAAACAGGACTCAGACACTGTAAGAAAATTACAGCTAAGCGAGTCCTGTTACCTTAATAAAATTGTAATGACGGCATTAAAATGGATGGTTTTCATGGTCATTAGCTCCTTTTAAAAATCGGATTCTATTAGTTTGATTTCATACACCAAAGCGTTAAATCCTTCAAGTGGTGTGATGTTATTATTAAATATAACGGTCTTTCGATCATCTGTCAACTGCTATTTTTAAAGTTTTCCGTCATTTTGGACAATTCATCCAAATTTGATAATAAGCTGTTTTTAGCACCTGGTCATATAATTGACTGACAAGCTCAATGAAAGCGAATACACAAAACGATTCAAAGAAATATTTTCTGAAAAAATTTATTTTCAAAAAGAAATTATCTGATAAAAAGCATTGGGAAAATCGGTGAAAGCTACTTGATTAGTTGCCAAAAAGGGCTCTTTTCTGCTAAATTAAACTTATTAAAACTAAGGAAAGTCAGGGCTTGAGATGAGAATTTTAGAAACCGAAAGATTACGGTTAATTGAATACACATATGAAATGATTCAAGCGACGATTTCCGGGGTTGATGAGTTGGAACGGGCAACCGGCTATCAAGTGTCGCGCGACTGGCCGGGAATTGATTTTTTCTTCTACCTGCCCTATGTTTTGGAAAACGTTAAAAAGAACCCTGAGATGACGAAATGGACACGACTTGTCGTTTTAAAAGAAGAAAATAAAGTAATTGGAGAAATCGGCGGACAAGGGGATCCAGATGCGACAGGGGAGATCGAACTGGGTTACAGCATTGTCGAAGCTTACCAAAACCGCGGCTACATGACCGAAGCACTCACAGAAATGATCTACTGGCTGAAAACCGAACCCGTCATCACGCGGATTTTTGCGCGCTGCTATAATAACAATCAGGCCTCCATCCAAGTCTTGCGCCACACGGGTTTTTCCTATTTAACAGAAGAGGACACACATGAAATCGGCGGAACCATCATGATGTGGGAGCTCCCAAAAGACGAGGTGAAAGCACATGATGATTGTGCCCTCCGGTAAGCCGAAAATCTGGGATAAAGCCCCCGAAGCAGGTGCTGTTCCTGCAAGGGAAGCCTACATGGGAACCTTTCACCGCCTGGCCAGAGCTTATGCAGAGCAGTTCGCAGGTAGCGCGGGATATCTGATTCTTTCACCAAAATACGGTTTTCTGCAGCCGAACGACCTAGTGGCGGGCCCTTATGACGTTCGTTTTACAAAAAAGGGGACTACGAGCGCCACGATTGATTTAAAAACCCTTCAATACCAATGGGGAAAAGTAGCCCCTTCTTCTAAAGAAACCGTCATACTGCTCGGCGGTGTGAAGTATGGTCCGCTTTGCAGGTCCATTATGGGCGAGACGGTACGAATCGAAGAACCGCTTGTCGGCCGGGGCGGGATCGGTTTTATGCAGCAGGCATTAAAAAAAGCAGTTGAAACGAATCAACCGCTAACCAATCGTCGAGATTAAAAAAAGTGCTGCCGTAATCAGTAAACACATGACGCCCATGTTGACATTCCGGCGAATAAAGAAATACAAAGTTTGCAAAAGCATCAGTATCGCCAAAGATATAACGATTGTATGTAGCATAAGAAGAGCCTCCATTCAAGAAATAGCATGCCGAAACAGCTTAGATACTGTTTCGGCTTTTTTTAGTCGAATAATTTTTTAATCTTATCAAGTAAATGGGTTGGTTCCGGATCCTTTGTGTCCGTATTTTCAAGCGGATGCAGATGGATGTCATTTTGATTGACCTCGGACTGACTGGCAAGCACGAGATAAATATCCGTGTCACCTGTTTCACGAGAGACAATCGAAAATGGGAGCTTGTAAGTTTCCGCCAGCGTGATATAGGGACGCAAATTTGGATAGCCAAGTTCACCGTTCAACAGCATTTTAGCCTGCGGATGTGCCTTGATTTTTTCTTCCAGAGAAGGAAGCAGCTTTTTACCCAGCACTTCTTCTCTCGTCATGGCAACAATCACACGTTCCCGAAAAGTGCCCAAATATTTTTTCTGTTCAGCTGGATTCACTTCAAGATTGCCATACATGCCATGTTCCAGATAATCTTCAATGTTTTCAGCCATATGACTTCTCCTTTTCACAACATTCTTAGGCTTATTGTAACATGAAAATCACATTATGCCGAGAAAGTGCCAAGCAGGTTTAAAAAGAACGGAAGCGGGAAACAAATTTTACTGGTATTTATGATAAAGGGTATTCAGATAGTCGTGAAATCCCTCATAGAAATCATCCTCGTTCAAGAGTGTCACATGCGTCCCAAGCTGCAGCAAAAACCGGTAACCCGCTTCATGATTCGGCAGGGAAAGCGTCACAAGAAACGCCCCATCATCGAGCGCTTCAACCGCCGGACGATCAAACCGTTCGACAATCTGCTCCCGACCGATCTTGTCCACAATCAACCTAACTTCCTGCATGGAGAAAGCCGCCTGCTCCGATCCCGCCGAAAAAGGCCGCTTATCAAAGGGGCGCGGTATAAAAGATGCTTTCTCCACCTGCCAGTGGATGATTCGTGACAGCTTAAATGTCCGAAAGTCCGCCCGATCCAGACTGTACCCTTGAAGATACCAAAAACGATTCCGAAAAAGGAGATGATAAGGCTCCACTTGTCGCGTTGTTTCACGGCCGTTCCGATCAATATAAACCAGTGTGACCAGTCGCTCTTTTTTGATCGCCAAATGCAGCTGCTCGACAAGCTGGTTCAAGTCGCTATTACTGGCAACCGTCGAAAAGTCCAGTGAAATCGGCTGGGCAGCACTTTCAGGAATTTCCCCCAGCATATTGCGAATCTTGCGCAGCGTATTTTTAATTTCAGCAGAGGCAAGCAGCTGTTCAAAGCCGTCCAGACTGGTAAGGATGGCCGTCAAATCATCAACAGTCAACAATTTTTTATCGACTTTATAGGTAGGCATAATCCCAATCCCACCTTTTGTCCCTGCAAGTGTATAAATCGGAATCCGAGCCATCGAAAGCGTCTCAATATCGCGATAAATCGTCCGCTTGGAGACCTCGAACATCCGGGCCATTTCCGCTGCACTGACAAGCTCTCTTTGAAGCAGTAGCATGACGATGCCGATCAGTCGTTCAATTTTCATAAAAAAGCTCCTTTATTTTGGAATGCTGACAGACAGTTGTCAACATTCATAAGGTATAGTCATAGCATAACAAAAAACGATTTAATTTTGGAGGGAAACGATATGTCATTTGAAACGATTCAGCACGCACAAGAAGTTTTTTCAGGAAGTAAAGTAGAAATTCCCGCATTCAACCCGCAGGAAGGCTTAGGCAAAATGAGCGAGATCAAAGCGGCGGCAATTGCGAAACATGCAGAAGATAAAAAAGCGTTTGTTGGCATCAACACCAATATTGAAGACAAGCAGTATTATCTGGTGGCAAAAGCCGGAAATGGGGAAGGGGACACCACTTTTGAATTCCCAGCAGGTCTCTATGCTAAATTTGAAACGACGGAAACAGACCGCGCAGCGATCGACCAATTCATCGGGCAAGCTTATGGTGAAGTTGCCCAAAGCGAAAAGGTGGGCATTGGCGGCAATTTCAACTTGGAAGACTTCCGTGACAAAGGTTTAACTCTATATATTCCAGTGTTTGAAAAGTAGGTAGGTCTATCCAATCAACAAAAAGCCTGTAGACAAAGTGTAGAAATACAAGCTCTGCAGGTTTTTTTGTATATTTATTCTATTTGAATTTACAATGTAAAGATAGTTTTGTTTGTTTTTTTGCTTTAATTTTGATATATGGTTTATGATGTGAATTTTTTTGTCTAAATAGAAAACGTCATGCATAAAAATATGTATAAAAACAAAAAGCGACTATTATGTATACTAATAAAAGTTATTTTAAGTATTTAAATATCTTTTTAATTTACAAAATACTGATGGAAAGTTTTTATGTTAATTTCCTGTGCGAGAAAATAGCTTTTCCTTACTTTTTTGACTATACATCTATCAAGTATGTTATATTTAATTCATAAAAAACACAAAAGGGAGAGAGAAAAAACGGGAAAAATATTTTTGAAAGCGTTATCTTTATTGGCGGTCACGTGTATAACGGTTAGTGTACTACCACCAAGTATAGCATTAGCTTGCCATTGCTAATACAGAATCAGTTGAAGGAACATTCGATTTACGTTCACCAGTAGCTCAGGAAGAGAACGTTACTTTGGATAATGGAGAAACAATGACAATTGGAATTACACCAGTTGTTGAAGAGCCAACCATTGGTAGTAATGGACGACCACTATTAAGAGCAAGTAATGGGAATTATAAAGCATATTGGTACACTGGTGCATATAATTGTAGTTTTAAGTTCACGGTAAAAAATAATAAAATAACCAGAGCTTACGATAAAGACTATCATATGTATGGTGTAAAAGTAAAAAGTGAAAAACTTAAATTAGATAATAGCAAACAAGCGACTAATTATTTTGATTTCACAACTATATTTTATGAAATGGGCGGGTGGCATGGCTGGTTATGAGCTAAGATAAACAATAAAAATCAAATTGTATATTCAGTAAATTAGGTGGTGACTTTATGGGTTTTGTAGGGAACTTAACTGCTTTGATTAGTTTACTGTTTTTCGTCTTTATAGTAATAGTCGGAGCTTATATAGCTAAACTGTTAATCAGAAATTTAAAGAAAAAATCTTTAACTAGCGTCTATAATAATAAAATGAGTATTAAATAAAAAACTGAGCGCCACGCAATATCCATTTAAAAATGGCTGTTGTGTGGCGCTCAGTTTTTCTTTAGCAATTATTCATTCACCGGGAACCAGTAGAAACCGTCTCTTTGTACGAGATCATCAGCTTCTTTCGGACCCATCGAGCCGGGCTTGTAATTCGGGAAGTGATCTTTTGTTGTATTCCAGACAGCTGCTACTTGATCAATAAAGCGCCAAGATAGGCTAACTTCATCCCAGTGCGAGAAATAAGTCGCGTCGCCGCGCAGACAGTCTAAAATTAATTTTTCGTAGGCTTCCGGTGTATTCATACCATCTGGAGAAGAGTGGACATAGTCCAGATTGACTGGCATGGTCACCATTCCCTGACCGGGTTCTTTCACGTTCAGATGCAGAGTGATGCCTTCATTCGGCTGAATATGAATGACAAGGACATTGCCACCTAGTGACTGTTGCTGTCCAAAAAGGTTCAGCGGAACATTTTTAAAATGAATGGCAATCTGTGTCGCTTTATCTGCGAGACGTTTACCGGTGCGAATATAAAATGGCACGCCTGTCCAGCGGAAGTTGTCGATCATGAGCTTCGCCGCAACAAATGTTTCCGTATTGGAATGCGGGTCGACATTTTCTTCCTGTCTGTAGCCTTTAAGTTCTTTGCCGTCTACATTCCCTTCGCCATACTGCCCGCGAATAAAGTTTTGATGGACTTCTTTTCCTTCATAAACACGCAAAGAGCGGAGCGCGCGAACTTTTTCATGACGAATTTCTTCTGTTGTCAATTTGATTGGCGGTTCCATTGCGAGAAGAGAGACGATTTGTAAAATATGGTTTTGCACCATATCCCGCAGTGCGCCACTTTCATCGTAGTACTTGCCACGATCCTCAACACCCAGTACTTCACTGAGCGTGACTTGGATATTATCAATATAGCGATTGTTCCAAAGTGATTCAATAATGGAATTGGCAAAGCGGATAACGGAGATATTTTGAATCATTTCTTTGCCAAGATAGTGGTCAATTCGGTAAATTTCATCTTCATTAAATGCCTGACGAAGAGAATTATTCAGTTCTTCGGCACTCGCTAGATCATGCCCGAACGGTTTTTCAATAATCAAACGGTGGAAGCCTTCTGTATCCACAAAGCCTTCAGATTTGATGCGGCTGGCAATCATACCGAAAAAGTTAGGTGCCATGGCCAAATAGAACAGACGGTTTCCCTTCAGCTCATATTTTTCATCCAGTTCATCGGATAGAGTTTTTAGTTTGACATAGGATTCCTGGTTCGTCACATCATGCGACTGATAGTAAAAATGCGCGGCAAACGCATCAGCCAGTTCCGCGTGATCCGGAATGTCTTTCAGGGAAGCCTTCACTTTATCACGGAAAAAGTCATCGCTCCATTCACGACGAGCAGTCCCAATCACGGCAAAATTCTCACCAAGGGAGCCTTTTTTATATAAATGGAACAGGGAAGGGTAAAGTTTGCGATTTGCTAAATCTCCTGTACCACCAAAAATGGTAATTAACGCTCTTTGTTCTAACTCATCTGTCATACGATTTACCCTCTTTCTGAATTTTCTATAAGCACATATCATAGAAAAAGTATTTTCACAATCATTTGCCAAATAAATCCCGGAATGACTGGATAAAACTCCCTCATTAACTCCATACTATTTTATCTATTAAAAACTGATTGTGCAACTGTTTAAGCTGGAATATTTTCAAGAACAGGTTGGAAGCGCTTCATAAAAACGATGCCGCTATTCCAGATAAAATATGTTAAAATAGTAGGATATGATGAAACAGTTGATCAACTTGAAAGGACGGAAAAGGATGGAACTGATTTTTTTAGGCACGGGAGCAGGCGTACCATCGAAAAGCCGGAATGTAACTTCCATTGCCTTATCAATGTTAAATGAGCGTGGCAGCATCTGGCTGTTCGATTGCGGCGAAGGCACCCAACATCAAATATTACGCAGCCAGGTCAAACTTGGCAAACTTGAAAAAATCTTTATCACACACCTGCATGGCGACCATATTTTCGGCTTGCCGGGACTTTTAAGCAGCCGTTCTTTTCAAGGCGGCGAAACAGCCGTCACGATTTACGGACCAGCTGGAATTAGAGAGTACGTGGAAACATCGCTTTCTGTCAGCGGTTCACATCTCACCTATCCGCTTCATGTGGTGGAGCTTGAGGAAGGGCAGATATTCGCTGATGAAATGCTGACTGTGACTTGCGGCAAACTGGACCACGGGATTGAATCTTTCGGTTTTCGGATCGTTCAAGCAGATAAAAACGGCACACTTGACGCGGCCAGATTGAAGGCAGAAGGTGTCAAGCCGGGGCCACTCTATCAGCAGCTTAAAAACGGCGAGACGGTTACACTAGATGACGGTCGGCTCATTAATGGGCTGGACTACATCGGCCCAAGTCAAAAAGGGCGGGTCGTGGCCATCTTTGGCGATACGCGTGCACTGGAAAGCGAGATTCAGCTTGCAGAAGGGGCTGATGTCATCGTTCATGAAGCGACTTTTTCTGCCGATAAGCAGGAAATGGCGGCAAAATATATGCATTCGACGACGCATGAAGCAGCGGAACTCGCCCGAAAAGCACAGGCCAAGCACTTGATTCTGACACACATCAGTTCACGCTACGACCAAGAGGCCAGTCGGGAATTGCTTAGAGAAGCGCGGCAAATTTTCCCCCATACAGACTTGGCGAATGATTTTGCTGTTTTTCCGATAGAAGGTGAGTCGTCATGAATGAGTTTTTAAAAAATAAAAATGTACTCATCACCGGCGCCTCAAGCGGTTTAGGGCGGGAACTTGCCTTTCAAGTTGCCGCAAATGGCGGAAGACCAATTCTTGTCGCCCGGAATATCGAGGCACTGAAAGAAACCGCCGGGCAGGTGGAATTGGAGTATGAAAGAAAGTGCGCCTATTATCCTTGTGACCTCAGTGATTTTGATGCGATTCACCGGTTGGTTGAAATGTTAAAAGCCGAGCAGCAGACCATCACCGTGCTGATCAATTGCGCCGGTTTTGGCCTGTTTGAACGAGCAGAAGAAACGCCGTTTGAAGTCACGAAAGAGATGTTCGATGTTAACGTTCTGGGACTCATCAAGCTGACACAGGAATTGATCCCAGTATTGCGGAATAATCGCCGCAGCCATATTATCAACATTGCCTCCCAAGCCGGGAAAATGGCCACACCAAAGTCGGCCGTTTATGCGGCAACAAAATTTGCTGTGATTGGTTATTCCAATGCGCTGCGAATGGAGCTTGCCGAACAGCGAACCAATGTGACGATCATCAACCCGGGCCCCATTGCCACAGAGTTTTTTGAGCGAGCGGATCAGACAGGAAACTATTTGAAAAGTGTGGGCCGATTTGCACTCAAGCCTAAAAAAGTCGCGAAAAAAACCGTTAAAATCATCGGGACGGAGAAAAGAGAGGTCAATCTGCCACGTTCCATGAATCTAGTTTCCAAATTGTATCAGCTATTCCCCGTACTCATTGAAAAGCTGGGGAAAAAAGCCTTTATGAAAAAATAAAAAGGCGCGAGCTTCCGATTATCAGGGGGCTCGCATTTGTTTTTTTCAGCAGAGTTCGGTATAATAAAAACAAGAACATTTGTTTGTATTTAAGGAGTGGAGCCGATGGATATTTCTCGAAAAATCATTCATATTGACATGGATGCGTTTTATGCGTCCGTTGAGCAGCGGGATCATCCAGAATATCGTGGCAAGCCTCTTATCATCGGTGGAGACCCGAATAAAAGAGGCGTTGTGTCGACCTGCTCCTATGAAGCACGCAAATTTGGCGTCCATTCCGCGATGCCAACTAAGCAAGCGGTTAAGAAATGTCCACAGGGGATTTTTATTCACGGCAACATGGAGCATTACAAAGAAGTTTCTGATCAGATTCGTGCGATATTTAAACGATACACCGAACTAATCGAGCCGCTGTCACTCGATGAGGCTTATTTGGATGTAACAGAGAATAAGAAAGGCATGAAGTCTGCCACACTGATTGCACGTGACATCCAGCGAACCATCTACCGCGAGCTCGGTTTGACCTCATCAGCCGGTGTTTCTTACAATAAATTTATTGCCAAAATTGCCTCTGATTACCGCAAACCAGCTGGCCTGACAGTCGTGCCTCCGGAAGAAGCTGCGGCATTTTTGGAGTCCATTCCAATCGATAAATTTTACGGAGTCGGCAAAGTAACGGCTGAGAAGATGCACCGTTTGGGGATTCATTCCGGCAAGGATTTGAAGGCGTGGAGCGAGTGGGATTTGATTCGGGAATTTCATAAACACGGCTACTACTTGTATCGGCATGTTCGAGGAGAATCGAATAGTCTGGTCAATCCAAATCGAGATCGTAAATCTGTGGGGAAAGAGACCACCTTTGCGGAAGATGTCACGGAAGAGTGGCTTTTGCAACAGGCTCTGTGGCGCTTTGCCGGGAAAATCGAAACTCGGCTTCAAAAAATCCATAAACACGGCAAAACAGTTGTTTTGAAAATCCGCTATGCAGATTTCAGCACCTATACAAAACGGCTGACATTGAATGATTATATTCTCGACCAGCAATCAATTTATGAAGCTGGCTGCGCACTTTTAGCGGATACATTCACAGGAGAAGAATCGGTTCGCTTGATCGGACTAACCGTATCCAATTTAAAACCGGTTTATTTTGAGAATTTACGGTTGGAAATTTAATGATAGGAAAAATAGATGTGGAATCAATCAGGAAAATCGACTTTAATTGCTATAACAAGATCAAACAGACTTATTTTTGATTGTTTCAATACTTGTATCAAGCCAATCAAAATACCAATCCAGAAAACTTTCAAAGATTTTTTCCATACCTTGGTCACTGCATCTTGCATCAGACCATACTGTACCTTTTTCGGAACCGCTAATGATTAGCATATCATAATATCCACAACCATGATCGCAGAGTGTGAGTGTACCAGTCATCTCTCTTATCAAAGATTCATCGGATTCATCTGTATAATGAAAAGGATGGGCAGTTGAATAAGGAAACGGGGTAACTAAAAAATGATCGTTAATTTTAATATTACCATAATGCCTTGCGGTGAAAAATTTTTCGAGTGGAGAAATTCCAAAAGAGGGGCCTGCACCACCATTCCCGATTTTTGTCAAAAAATGATGATAATCAGCTGGTAATGTTATTTTATGTGCTTGCTCAAACGCTTTGATTGCATCTTCACTTAAAGTGGGATGAAAATGATAGTGGTGTTGTGCGGCACCAAATATCTCTTGATTAATATCTATTTTTTTTAGTAATTTTAGCTTATTTAGTAGTTCATCATACAAATCCATTTTGTCATCTCCATCTAGTACATAAATATTATTGTTGTCAGAGACTTCATTATAGGCAAAGTGAAACATTTATGCAACAACTCCTGAGGGGGGAGAGCTTGTAATCGGTATTGGAATATGCAAAAAAGATGATGCAGATCGCCATTTATTCCCTAACAGATACACAAAAATACGACGACTTATCCCAAGCGCATTGGTTTCAAGTCGTCGTATAAACAAATAAGTGAATGTTTTTATTTCAATTCAATCAAACGATCTTTAAGCTCTTGCTCCATTGATACAAGTTCTTTTTCGGCGGCAGCGCGTTTGGCACGGCCTTCTTGTTGGATTTTAAGTGTTTCCTGCAAGGTTTCAATGAGGCTTGATTGTGTTTCTTTCAAGGTTTCGATGTCAACGATGCCCCTTTCGTTTTCACGAGCAGTTTCAATCGCGTTGGTTTTCAGCATGTCCGCATTGCGTTTTAGCAGTTCGTTGGTCGTTTCTGAAACCTGACGTTGAGCCTGAACCGCTTGTTGTTGGCGTAACAGCGTGAGCGCGATGGCTACTTGATTTTTCCAAAGCGGGATCGCTGTCATGATGGAGGATTGGATTTTTTCAGCAAGTGCCTGATTGGTGTTTTGGATTAAGCGAATCTGCGGTGCTTGTTGAATCGTGATTTGACGGCTTAGTTTTAAGTCGTGGACACGCTTTTCAAGTCGATCCGCAAACTGAGTCAAATCGTTTACCTCTTGAAAATCCATCTGATCGCCCGATTCTTCGGCTTTTTTGCGAAGGGCAGGCAGCATCTGTGTATTGATTTCTTCGATTTTTAGTTCACCGGCCGCAATGTAGATGTTGAGGGCCTGAAAATAATCTTTGTTTTTATCGTAAAGCTGCTCCAAGAAGGAATTATCTTCCATCAGGCGCTTTTTGGAATGCTCCAATTTAAGGGCGATTCGGTCGATCTGAGTGCCGATTTTTTGATATTTGGAAGTGATCTCATTGATCGACTGCTTGACGCGATGGAACATTTTCGTGAAAACATTCCGGTTGCGTGCGGCTAGTTCGTCAGGATCGGCTTCCTGCAAGCGGTACATCAGATCGCTGATAATATCGCCGATCGGGCCGACATCTTGTTTTTGCACATGTGCCAGCATCGAATGGGAAAAATCATGCAGCTTGGCCTGAGCAGGAGCACCGTAGCTAAGGATGGCAGCTTGGTTGCCCGGCTCGATCTGTTTGCTGAGCTCGACCGCCTGACGTTTATTGCTTTCTGGCAGCATGTCGACAAGTCTTGGTGCAGCCTCGTTTTCGCTATTTACAATGCTCGTTTCGGTTGTTTGTTTTGTGCCGAATGGATCGCTTAAAAGATCGTCGAGCGTTTGATTCATTTCTTTTTCTAAAAGTTCAGTTTGACTTACTTCGGTGTTTTTTTTCGCATTTGAGTTCTCAGTCATTCTTTATGGCTCCTTTCGAATTTCTGCTTTTGCTTGCTCACCGCATTTTTCGCTACTTCTAACTCGAAATCAAGACTGTTGACGTCCTGATTGAGCAGGGTGAACAAATCTTTTTCGACCACTCGGCTCAAATCATTGAGGAGCGTCCGTGTATCCGATAAGGTTTGGTAAATTTTCTTATCCTTGACCGGTTGGCTTTCAAGAAAAGCATATTTTTCGGTAAGTTCAACCAATGAATCAAGATGACTGAAGAAGAAATCCTCGGCTTCGTAAAAACGTTTCGGCTCTTCTTTTACAATGCCGTAAATACGTTTGGTCAGCTGAAGTGTTTTGTTCCGTTCTTGGAAAGAGTAGAGCGTCTTGTGACTGCCCATGATTTTTTGCAGGCGAATGATTTTAGCACGTGCTTCGTCTAAATTCGTTCGGATGTATTTGTACTCTTTCTTGGTGAGACCGGTTTTTTCAGTTAGTGCCCGGTCGCCAGCTCGTGAAGACAGGAAGAACAAGACAATCGCAATCACAGCAGTAATCAGCAAAATAAGCAGCATTTTTCCTGTGAAAACGAATGAGAGGATCCCGAACAACAGGCTGATCAATACGAAGGAACCGGCAAAAGCCATAATCTTTTTAAATAGAGTCATGTTTATCTTCTCCTTCAATACCATTCTAAAACAAGCGAAGTATGTACAAAATTGTACGGCTCACTTGCAGATGTTCACCAGTTTAGAAAGGGTGTTTGGTTATGTCTACATCATACCATAACTGAAAAAATTCTGTTATCAGTCGCGCGACGTAAATTGTTCTCGGACTTGGATATGTTATACTTATGATACCACGAAAGATGGATTGTTAAGCAAAACTTGCGAAATGAGGGAACAAGATGGAAAATCTCGAAGAAAAAACGATTACAGAAGAGACGCTTTTCAAAGGACGCATTATTGAACTGAAGCTGGCAGAAGTGGCGCTCCCAAATGGAAAAACAGCCAAAAGAGAGCTAATCCATCATTCAGGTGCCGTTGCCATCATTCCTGTAACAGCAGATCATCGGCTAATTTTGGTCGAACAGTTTAGAAAACCGCTTGAAAAAACGATTATTGAAATCCCCGCTGGAAAAATTGAACCGGGCGAGGATCATGCGCTGACAGCAAGGCGTGAATTGGAAGAAGAAACGGGATTTGCTTCCGGCGAGTTGGAATATGTCACAGCCTTTTACACGTCGCCAGGTTTTGCAGATGAACTTTTACATATCTACCTGGCAAAGGACTTATATCATCCGAAAGAAAGACGCACACTGGACGAAGATGAGTTTATCAATGTCTTGACGGTCTCGCTGGATGAGGCGAAGCAACTGATGGAAAACCAGCTGATTGTGGATGCGAAAACGATCTATGCTATTCAGTATTTAGAAATGAGCTTGCTTAAAGCACAATTAGAAGACAACTAAAAAAGAGCGGCATTCCTGCGTGAAATCGGAATGCCGTTCTTTTTTATTCAAAGCTTTCATGATGTGTGCTGACCATGGCTTCATCGGCTGCTTGAGGTTCCAAAAATTTCACCGCGCTGTTCACGGCAATGGGGCCCTCGTGCAGGCCGGCTAAGATGATGCGAATTTTCCGGGGATAGCAGGCAACGTCTCCACAAGCAAAAATCCCGGGGATGCTCGTTTGCATGAGCGAGTCGACAGTAATACCCCATTCTTCCGTATCGAAGCCCCAATTACGCATGGCCCCGAGTTCTACTTTTACACCATGACCGACAAAAATGGCATCGCAGGGAACGGTCTGGGTTCGACCGGTTTCTTTACAGCGAATCATTACCTGACGCAGTTTATCCGCTTCGCCAGATAACCGCTCGATGTTGTGGGCCACATGGATGGTGGCGTTCGACCTTTTTAACTCGCGGACGGTTTCTTCATGGCCTTTTAAGTCATCCCCACGATAGATGACCTGCACGCTTTTAGCAACTGGTAAGAGTGTAAGTGCTGCGTCAAGTGCTGCATTACCGCCGCCAGATATCACGATTTTTTTATCGCGGAAGGCTTCCAGATCGGTTAGGCTGTAATGGAGCTGTGACGGGAAATTAGCTGTATTTTCGGCTTCAAGTGGATTGACTTCATAGGTGCCGCTTCCACAAGCAATGATGACTGTTTTTGAAAAATGCTGTGTGCCGCTTTCTGATTCAAGGATAAAATTTCCACCCGGAAGCTGTTCCAGATGGACGATTTTTTCATTGCAGACGATGGTTGGCTGGAAGGTTTCCGCCTGCTTTTTTAGATTGGCAATCAGCTCGTGCCCTTTGATCTCAGGGGATCCACCAATATCACGGATGATTTTTTCAGGATAGAAATAGCGGACTTTGCCGCCAACAGCTGGTTCTGCATCGATTAGTTTGGTTTTCATTGCCCGCAGCCCACTATAAAAAGCGGTATAGAGACCAACTGGGCCAGCTCCGATAATGGTGACATCATATAATTCCGGCTGCGACATTCTGCGTCCCCCTTACAACATCTTTGATTTCGCATCCACTGCAAGTCTCATAGGGCAGACAAAGCGGGACACCTGTACGTGGATCGATCAAAATATCAGCGCGGATATTGAAAACATCTTCCAACATTTCGCTGGTCATGACTTCTTGCGGCGTTCCACAAGCAGCCATTTTTCCTGCTTTGATGGCGATCATATGACTGGCATAACGAGAGGCGTGGTTGAGATCATGGACGACCATCACGATCGTTCGCTTCTCTTTTTCATTTAAATGTTTCAAAATATTCATTACATCCAGCTGATGCGTCATGTCGAGAAAGGTAGTCGGCTCATCAAGGAAAAGAATGGATGTATCCTGAGCCAGCGCCATCGCAATCCAGACCCGCTGTCGTTGTCCGCCAGAAAGCTGTTCGATCGGCCGGTCAGTAAAATCTTCCATATTAGTCATTCGGATCGCCCAGTCAATCATTTCGCGATCGGCCAGACTGAGGGCCTTCATTCCTTTTTGATGAGGCGTTCGGCCATAGGAAACCAGATCAAATACTGTGAGTCCGCCTGGTGCAGAAGGATTTTGCGGCAGGATTGATAATTCTTTGGCGATTTGTTTTGTTGACTCTTGGTGAATTTTCTTTCCATCTAAAATGACATGTCCTTCCGTGGGCTGCATCAGTCGACTCATGGTTTTTAAAATGGTTGACTTACCAGAGCCATTGGCACCGACAAGCGCTGTGATTTCGCCTTCAGGAATTTCTATATTTAAATGATCGACTATAATACGTTTATCATAGGCGATTTGCAGATCTTCTGTGTAAAGTTTTTTCAAAGCCACCACTCCAATGATTATAGTGATAATGATTATCAATTTCAGTATAGATTTTTTTCTCACAACAAGCAAGTTGAAAATAAAGACATTGTGATTACAGATGATAATTATTATAAAAATGGCCTTATTTGCTACTAATTGATAACAGATATAGACAGTCGAAATGATTTGTGTTATCTTATAGGAAGTAAGTATTTAAGCGGAATTTTAACATCAGAATTAGCTGGTTTAGAAATTCAATACTTGTTTTTTAATTAGAATTATTATAAATTGTTTAAGAAGATTAATTGATAATGAGAATTGATTAGAGTTTCAGCGAGAAGCACAGCAGAGGGAGGAACGAATCAATGGAAGGCCGAATTGGGCGAATCAAAGCACAACTACATGAAGCAAGTTATAAACTGACCCCGCAACGTGAAGCGACTGTACGTGTATTGCTGGAAAATGAGAAGGACCATTTGAGTGCGGAAGAAGTCTTTTTACGTGTGAAAGATATTGCACCGGATACTGGACTGGCAACCGTTTATCGGACATTAGAGCTGCTTACGGAACTGCGAATCGTGGATAAGATCAATTTTGGCGATGGCGTTAGTCGGTATGATCTGCGAAAAGAAGGGGCCAAGCATTTCCACCACCATCTCGTCTGTTTAGAATGCGGATCGGTAGAGGAAATTCAGGAAGACCTTCTGGAAGATGTTGAAAAGATTGTAGAGCAGAGATGGCACTTTTTGATTAAGGATCATCGTTTGACCTTCCAAGGAATCTGCTCGGAATGTAAGAAAAAAAGTAAAAAAAATAGCTGATCAAGCGTTGCGGCCTTTCCGATTGTTGGGAAGGTCTTTTTTGTTAGTCATTACACGAATGGGTGGGGCAATCGTTTGAATTATAGAACAACTTCGTGATATCGGCGAAAAAATTCACGTGAAGGTTAATCCATGTTAAAATGAACATTGTGGAGGTCGCGATAATGAATGACTTAATTGAAGATTTTTTGCATTTTCTTATTGTGGAGAAAGGCTTGTCAGATAATACCCTGCATGCTTATAAACGGGATCTGAATTATTTTGCTAATTATATGGAAGAGACACGGCAAATTATGGATCCAGAAAAAATCGAACGTGCGGATATTGTCGGCTTTTTGGGCTATGCTCGCAAAGACGGAAAGTCACCTCGGTCTGTTGCGCGCTATCTGGCTTCGCTGCGTTCTTTTTTCCATTTTCTGCTGCATGATGGGAAGGTTTCACATGATCCGATGATTCAGATCGAAACCCCTAAACAAGCGAAAGAACTGCCGAAAGTGCTTAATCTTGATGAAGTGGAAAAACTGCTTGCGGCTCCTGATGGTAAAACCGTTTACGGCCTGCGTGATATCGCGATGCTCGAGGTGCTTTATGCGACGGGCCTGCGTGTGAGTGAGCTGATTCATTTAAAAATGGATGATCTGCATTTGCAAATGGGCTTCATTCAGACGATCGGCAAGGGAGACAAGGAACGGATTATACCGCTTGGATCGGCTGCGACAAAAGCATTGCTCAATTATTTGGAAAACGGGCGACCAAAGCTCAGAAGTTCAAAATATCGGGCGGATGAAGTGTTTTTAAATCACCACGGCAAGGGTATGTCGCGGCAGGGCTTTTGGAAAAATTTGAAGCAGCTGGCGGTCAAGGCGGGGATTGAAAAATCCATTACGCCACATATGCTGAGACACTCTTTTGCGACGCATCTTTTGGAAAACGGGGCAGATCTTCGCTCCGTTCAGGAACTTCTAGGCCATGCGGATATTTCTACCACTCAAATTTATACACATGTGACGAAAGCACGTTTGAAAGATGTCTACAAAGAGTTTCATCCGCGTGCTTAATATAAAAAAATGAAGGGAAGGCGTTTGACTTATGACAGAGCAATTTAAGCGTATCCATGTGATCGTGATGGATTCAGTGGGAATCGGCGAGGCACCAGATGCTGCTGATTTTGATGATTTTGGTGTGGATACTTTCGGACATATTGCGGAGAAAATGGACGGCTTAAACATGCCGGAGATGGGGAAACTCGGCTTGTCCAATATTGAACCGGTTCCGGGTGTGGAAAAAGCGGCTGAACCGAAAGCCTACTATACGAAAATGCAGGAAGCTTCAAAAGGAAAAGATACGATGACAGGCCACTGGGAAATCATGGGGCTTTATATCGATACGCCGTTTCGCGTGTTTCCAGACGGCTTTCCAGACGAATTGATTCAGCAAATTGAAGACTATACGGGACGCAAGGTGATCGGCAATAAACCGGCCAGTGGAACAGAAATTATGAGCGAGCTCGGTGAGGAACATATGAAAACGGGGGCACTTATTGTCTATACATCAGCGGATTCCGTGCTTCAAATCGCGGCACATGAAGAAATTGTTCCCCTTGAAGAGCTGTATGATATTTGCACATACTGCCGGAAAATCACACTGGATGACCCGTACATGTTGGGCCGCATCATCGCGCGTCCGTTTGTCGGAGAACCGGGGAATTTTACACGTACACCAAATCGACATGATTATGCGCTGAAACCTTTCAAACCGACTGTTATGAACGCCATGAAAGATGCCGGTAAAGATGTGATTGCGATTGGGAAAATCAGTGATATTTTTGACGGGGAAGGCGTGACAGAAGCCATTCGGACGAAATCAAATATGGACGGGATGGATCAGCTGAATCATGTGCTTGAAAAAGATTTTACCGGAATGAGCTTCTTAAATCTGGTTGATTTTGATGCGCTATTTGGCCATCGTCGTGATCCAATCGGCTACGGAAAGGCTTTGGAAGAGTTTGATGCCCGCTTGCCGGAAGTTTTTGAACGGATGGCAGAAGACGATTTACTTATCATTACGGCTGACCATGGCAATGATCCAACTTATCGCGGGACTGATCATACGCGGGAATACGTTCCGCTTCTAGTTTATTCAAAACGGTTTAATGGCGGAAAAGAATTGCCGCTACGTCGTACATTTGCGGACTTGGGAGCGACTGTGGCAGATAATTTTGGCGTGCAGATGCCGGAATATGGCGAAAGCTTTTTACAAGACTTGAAATAAAGAAGTGAGGGAAAAAAGATGGGTATTGAAAAAGTAAATGAAGCGGTGGAGAAAATCCGCCAAAGCTATCAGGGGACACCGAAAATTGGCTTGATTCTAGGATCTGGACTGGGTGTTTTGGCAGATGAGATTACAGATTCAGTGAAGATTCCTTATCAGGAGATCCCGCATTTTCCTGTTTCAACGGTAGAAGGCCATGCCGGTCAATTCGTTTTTGGAAAGTTGGAGCAAAAAGAAGTTGTGGCGATGCAGGGACGCTTCCATTATTATGAAGGCTATGCGATGGAGGAAGTGACATTTCCAGTTCGGGTCATGAAGGAGCTTGGCGTTGAGCTGCTACTTGTGACGAATGCGGCTGGCGGCGTCAATGAACTCTACCATGCGGGAGATTTGATGCTGATTTCAGATCATATCAATTTCACGGGGACGAATCCGCTGATTGGCCGCAATGTCGATCACTTTGGTCCGCGCTTTCCGGATATGTCGGAAGCCTACAGCCTGCGTTTGCGGGAACAGGCCCGAAAGATTGCCAGCGATTTGGAAATCCCCATTTGTGAGGGTGTATATGCTGGATTTAGCGGTCCAACATATGAAACGCCAGCCGAAATTCGTATGATGCGGACACTTGGAGCTGATGCGGTGGGCATGTCGACTGTTTCGGAAGTCATTATTGCCCGTCATGCCGGAATTGAAGTACTTGGCATCAGCTGCATTACGAATATGGCGGCAGGAATTCTTGATCAACCACTTTCACATGAAGAAGTCATTGAAACAACAGATCGGGTGCAGGCGGACTTTTTACGCTATGTCAAAGCGCTGATTGCCCAAATGAAATAAACTCTTTTCGCGCTAGGGGTGGCGGTAGATGACGCAACTCTAGCGCGTTTTCTTTTATTTGTGGATAGTTATTGTAGCAGTAGGCTAGTTTGTGCTACTATAGAAAGGAACTTCTGTAAAAGAATTCCGAGTAAAGGTGGGAATAGGCATGGCATTTGAACGGTATGGAACAATGAAAGTGAATGACAAAGGGCATCTGGAAATTGGAGGGGTTGATACGCTGAAGCTTGCTGAAAGCTACGGTACACCGCTTTATGTTTATGATGTTGCGCTTATTCGAGAAAGAGCTCGGGGTTTTAAAAAGACATTCGAGGAGTTGGGTGTGAAAGCGCAAGTAGCTTATGCCAGCAAGGCTTTTTCGGCTATTGCGATCTACCAGCTGATGGCAGAGGAGGGCATGTCGCTTGATGTTGTATCTGGCGGAGAGCTTTATACGGCAATCGAAGCCGGCTATCCAAAAGAACGGATTCATTTCCACGGCAACAATAAGACGAGAGAAGAGCTTGTGATGGCGCTCGATTATGAAATTGGCTGTATCGTCTTGGATAATTTTTATGAAATCGAGCTGCTTACAGAACTTTTAAGAAACAGAAAACAGAAAATCGCGGTGCTTGTGCGGGTAACACCGGGCATTGAAGCACACACGCATGATTATATTTTGACAGGGCAGGATGATTCGAAATTTGGATTTGGGCTTACGAATGGGCAAGCGGAAGAGGCGATTCGCCAAGTTCTGGCTGCTTCGGATGCCTTTGATTTAATCGGGCTTCACTGCCATATCGGCTCGCAAATTTTTGAAACGACTGGCTTTGTCATGGCGGCTCATCGAATTATGGAGCAGCTGGTCACTTGGCATGAATCACTTGGCTTCGATTCAAAGGTGCTCAATCTTGGCGGTGGATTCGGCGTGCGCTATACGGAAGAGGATAAACCGCTTGAACCGGCTGAATATGTTCGGCAGATTGTCGCTGAAATTAAAAAAGTCGCAGATGGACATGGCCTTGCGGTTCCAGAAATCTGGATTGAGCCGGGGCGTTCGCTTGTCGGTGAGGCGGGGACGACGCTTTATCAGGCAGGGTCACGGAAAGAGGTGCCGGGCGTTCGGCAGTATTTGGCGGTTGATGGTGGCATGAATGACAATATCAGACCGGCGCTTTATGAAGCTCATTATGAGGCAGTTTTGGCAAGACGGCCGCTCGACAAACCGGAAGAAACGATTTCGCTTGCTGGAAAGTGTTGCGAATCTGGTGATATGCTGATTTGGGATCTGCCACTTCCCAAAGCTGCGGCTGGCGATTATTTAGCCGTATTTTGTACGGGCGCTTATGGCTATGCAATGGCAAGTAATTATAATCGCATTCCGCGTCCGGCAGTCGTTTTTGTGGAAAATGGCGAAGCAAAACTGGTCATCAAACGGGAAAGCTATGCCGATTTGATACAGAATGATTTAGCACTGAATTAAGGTGGTTTCATATAATGACTGAAATGAATTTTAAAGTAGAAGCTTTTGAAGGGCCGCTCGACTTGCTGCTCCATTTGATTGGTAAACTGGAAATCGATATTTATGATATTCCAATGGTAGAGATTACCGAGCAGTATATGGAATTCGTTCATACGATGCAGCGGCTTGAGCTTGATGTAGCCAGTGAATATTTGGTGATGGCAGCCACACTTCTAGCAATCAAAAGTAAAATGCTTTTGCCTAAACAAGAGCTCGAGCTTGAAGAGGATGACTTTGATCCTGACTTCGATCCGCGTGATGAATTAGTGGAACGTTTGATGGAATATAAACGTTACAAAGAAGCCGCACAAGAATTGAAGGAAAAAGAAGCCGAGCGGAGTTTTTATTTCAGCAAACCGCCAATGGATCTGTCGCCTTACGAAGATTTGGACGAGGTGCGGGAACTTAATGTGACACTTGAGGATATGCTGGGGGCTTTCAACAAACTATTACGGCGGCAAAAATTGCATAAGCCGCTTCACACGCGAATTACCACGCAGGAAATCTCGATTGATACCCGGATGGAAGAAGTGTTGGAAAAGCTTGCCGTGCATAAAGGGAAACTTAGATTTGAAGAACTATTTGAGGAGCGGACCAAAGAACAAATGGTCGTCACTTTTTTGGCACTGCTTGAATTAATGAAACGAAAGGCTGTATCAGTCGAACAGGCGGACAGTTTTTCAGATTTGTATGTAGAAGGTAGAGGGGAAATGGAGCGTGAATAAAGAACAGCAGTTAGGAATACTAGAAAGCCTGCTTTTTGCGGCTGGTGATGAGGGAATTTCCACCAAGCAGCTTACGGAGGTTATGGAAATCACCTATATTGAGGCACTCAACCTGCTTGAAACGATGCAGGAGCGTTTTCAAGAGAATGAAGCGCGCGGGCTGGTATTGCTGGAACTTGCCGGGACTTTTCAACTTGCGACCAAAAAAGAGTATGCGGATTATTTACGCAAACTTGTTGAAGCGCCACACTCTGCTTCACTTTCTCAGGCATCGCTTGAAACACTGGCAATCATCGCTTACAGGCAGCCAATCACTCGAATGGAAGTGGATGAAGTGCGAGGCGTGCAGTCTGACGGACCAATCAGAACGCTTGTGGCGCGCGGACTTGTAACTGATAAAGGTCGTGCTGAAGGGGCTGGCCGGGCCAAGCTTTACGTGACAACGAATGAATTTTTAGATGCTTTTGGTCTAAAGGCGCTGGAAGAACTGCCACAGCTTGCTGAACCGACCGATGAAATTGATCAGGATGAAATGGATTTGTTTTTCGATCGTTTCAACCAAATAAAACCAGAGAATGGGGATGAAACGTGATGGAAGAACGTTTACAAAAAGTTATAGCGAATGCGGGGATTACCTCAAGAAGAAAAGCGGAGAAGCTGATTGCAGACGGAAAAGTAACGGTAAATGGCCAAGTTGTTCGTGAACTTGGGACAAAAGTACGGGCGAGTGATCGTGTTGAAGTAGAGGGGATTGCGCTGACAAAAGAGGAGCATCGGTATTTCCTTTTCTACAAGCCAAGAGGGGTTGTTTCAGCGGTATCAGATGAAAAAGGGCGACGAGTGGTAACCGATTATTTTGAAGCAATCGGCACGCGGCTTTATCCGGTTGGACGACTGGATTATGATACATCTGGTTTGCTTTTGATGACAAATGATGGTGAATTTGCCAATTTGCTGATGCATCCGCGTTATAAAGTAGAGAAAAAATATATTGCACGGCTAAAAGGCATTCCTGAACGCGAGGTTTTACAAAAACTTGCAAAAGGCGTTCATTTGGAAGGGAAAAAAACGGCTCCGGCAAAAGTGAAAATGCGATCGTTTGATAAGAAAAAAGAAAAAGCGATTGTCGAAATCACCATTCACGAAGGGCGAAATCGGCAGGTACGTAAAATGTTTGAATCAGTTGGTTTTCCGGTTCAAAAGCTGGTACGTGAGGAATATGCTTTTCTGAATTTGCGTGGTTTGAATGCGGGAGAATGGCGCGAGTTGACACATCATGAAGTAAAACAGCTCAAAGCACTTGCCCAATTTGGTCAGAAATAATCAGGACATTTGTAGGGTTTTAATAGCGTGTTTTGTGAAAAACATGTATAATTTATTTGATCGTTAGATTTTCTAGTAAGAAGGTATGTGGGTGCCTCCATAAAAGGAAATCACTTTCTATATGATTATTAAATAAATACTCTTAAAAAATGAGCAATTCAAAGTTGGGGGATGTATACTTATGAGTGAGCGAATTAAAGTGCTTATTGTTGACGATGAAGATCGTATCCGCCGTCTCTTAAAAATGTATCTGGAAAGAGAAAATTTTAAAATCGAGGAAGCTAGTGACGGAGATCAGGCGCTTCAAATGGCACTGAATAATAATTATGAGGTCATTTTACTTGATTTGATGATGCCAGGTAAGGATGGAATTGAAGTTTGCCGCGAACTGCGTGAATATAAATCAACACCGGTTGTAATGCTTACAGCCAAAGGTGAAGAGGCAAATCGGGTACAGGGATTTGAAGTGGGGGCGGATGATTATATTGTCAAGCCTTTTAGTCCACGTGAGGTAGTACTGCGTGTAAAGGCTGTACTTCGTCGTGCAAAACAAACAGATAAAAATATAGTGAGCAGTCTGCCGGGAGACGTTATTAATTTTCCACATTTATCCATTGATAATGAGGCGCATCGTGTGATTGTTGATGGAACAGAAATCAGCTTGACGCCAAAGGAATATGACTTGCTTTATTATTTAGCAAAATCACCGGATAAAGTGTTTGATCGTGAGTCATTGCTCAAAGAGGTTTGGCGATATGAGTTTTTTGGTGACTTGCGAACTATTGATACACACGTAAAGAGGCTGCGTGAAAAACTATTTGATGTTTCCGAGGAAGCAGCTAAAATGATTGTGACTGTATGGGGACTGGGCTATAAGTTTGAAGTTCCAGAAGACTAGTATGATGTGTAGGGCAGGTTGGGGTACGTATAATCACCGGAAACCTGCTCTTTTTGATGGAATGATTTCTGAAAATGCGGGGTGAAAGCATGAAGATTTGGAACAGTATAGTTGGAAAAATCTGGAGTACGATCATCTTGCTTTTGATTGGCGTTTTGGTCATTTGCGGGTTTCTCGTGGCGATGGTCTATGAAAAAAATAATCTGGATGAAATCGAAAATGATTTAGAACGTGCGGCGGATAATATTGTTTCCATCATGAAAACAAATGATGAGCTGATTACCGGTGAGGCTTCTGGCGGCGACGCGCTGACCCTTTTAGACGATACGACGGGTGTAATCATTGCGACGAATAATAAACCTGTCTACACGCATGAATCACCGGATAAAGTTTCGCAAAAAGCCATCAATAAATTAACAAGTGATGCGAAAATCCAGGCGGCCCTTAAAAAAGAAGGGCAACTGACGATGAAGTATGATTTTGAGGGCAGTAAAGATGACTTGCCAGTTGAGCTGACGGCCGAGAATTTCCAATTGCCGAACGGGGAATCGGGAACCATTTTCGTCTATCAGTCTTTCCAAGATATTCTTAGTGTCAATGCGAAGACAACACGTACCTTGATTTTGGCGGGAATCGGAGCCGTCTTGGTTACGTCGCTTTTGTCTTTTATTTTTTCATCGCGCATGGCCTTTCCACTTCGGGAAATGAAAAAAATCGCTGTGGCGGTATCACGCGGGAATTTTGATAATCGCGTGCCGAGTTATACGCATGATGAGATTGGGGACTTAGGGGTTGCATTCAACAATATGGCCCAGCAATTAAAATATAATATCAGTGCGCTCAGGCAGGAAAAGGAGCAGCTTTCCAATATTTTAGTCGGCATGGCTGATGGTGTTATCAAGTTCAATATTGATAAGACGATCATTTTAAGTAATCCCCCGGCGGAAGAATTTTTACACAATTGGTTTTTCTCTTCTGAAAATAAAGAGAAGGGGCTGATTCCGCCCAAATTAAGTCGAATGCTGGATCAAATCCTTGAAGTACAGGAAGAACAGGTGGGAGAGATCACATTTGGGGATCAAACCTATGTCGCGATTTTAACTTTGCTTTATAATGGAGAAAATATTCGCAGTATCGTAACGGTTATTCGTGACGTGACCGAAGAAAAACGGCTTGAAAAAATGAAGAGTGATTTTGTCAATAATATTTCACATGAACTCAGAACACCGATTTCAATGCTGCAAGGATATAGTGAAGCCATCATTGACGGTGTGGCTCAGTCGGATGAAGAAGTACGGGAATTTGCTCAGATTATTTATGATGAGTCCCTGCGGATTGGTCGTTTAGTGAATGATATGCTGGATCTTGCCCGTATGGAAGCAGGTTTTAACCAACTGGATAAAAAAGAACAGCTGCTAGTACCGTTTATTGAAAAAGTGGCGGGGAATTTTGATGTACTGGCGAAGGAAAATCATGTGACACTGGCAGTGGAAGCGGACAATCCGTCACTTGTCTATTCATTTGACCGGGATCGGATGGAGCAGGTACTGATTAATTTAATTATGAATGCAATCAGGCATACCGGAAGAGAAGGATACGATGGACGTGTGGTTGTTCGTGAACATGTCAATCACGAAGCCAATCAACTGATGATTACTGTTGGGGACAATGGTAGTGGAATTGATGAAAAAGATATTCCGTATTTATTTGAACGCTTTTATAAAGCCGATAAAGCGCGAACGCGTGGCAAAGCGGGTACCGGTATTGGACTTGCCATTGTCAGAAATATCGTGGAGGCGCATAATGGGAAAATTACAGTCGAAAGTAAGGTGGGAGAAGGGTCAACCTTTATTATCACACTGCCGCTTTCAACCAATTGAAGGAGATTGATAACAATGACTGAAAGACCAAAAAAAGCCTGTAAGGAATCACTCGTCATCAAGACAAGCCGTGTTTTCCCGCAGGATACGAATAATCATAACACGCTATTTGGCGGAAAATTGATGACCTATATTGACGATACGGCCTCCATTAGTGCGTCGAGACATTGCCGAGTTGGCATTGTGACGGCCTCAACGGACTCGGTCGACTTTTTGAAACCTATTAAAAACGACCATTCGGTATGCTTGGAGTCTTATGTGGCTTCGGTCGGTCGGAGTTCGATGGAGATTTTTGTGAAAGTCATTTCGGAAAATCTAAAAACTGGAGAGCGCTATTTGGCTGCTACTTCCTTTTTGACCTTTGTAGCGATTGATGACAACGGAAAAACTGTGACGGTGCCGGAAGTTTATCCGGAAACAGAGGAAGAAAAAATGATTTTTGAAGGGGCAGAAATTCGTGCGAAGGCGCGGAAAGAGCGGCTGAGAGGAAGTCGTAAATTAGCAGAAGCATTGTCCATTGACGTTCCGTGGCACCACAAGTAAGAAAAAAATTTCGTGAAAGTGAACACAAAGGACTTGCTAAATTAAAAATCTATGCTACAATTACAATGTAAAAAAATTATATCGTTCATCTTCGGGGCAGGGTGTAATTCCCGACCGGTGGTTAAAGTCCACGATCTGCTTAGGCAGGTGACGCTGGTGAAATTCCAGGACCGACAGTATAGTCTGGATGGGAGAGGATGTTGACAGTCTTTTTTGGCGTGTCTAAAAAGACTACAGATGCAAGTTTATTTTGCATGGCCGTATGTCTATTTCTCCCTGACCAATTTTTTGGTGAGGGATTTTTTATTGGATACACAAAAAAGAACTGTTATCGTTTTTCTTTGGGATGAACATCAAAGGAGATCAGGAAAATGAAAAACTATTCACTAAAAACATTTGTTGGAATCGCGGTATTTGGGACGGTGTCTTTCGTCATTATGCTGTTGAAGTTTCCGCTGCTTCCAAGCGCATCATTTCTAACGCTTGACTTTAGCGATATTCCGGCACTGATTGGCGGCTTGCTTTTTGGACCGCTGGCGATTATATTGATCGAGCTGATTAAGAATGTATTGGAATTCTTTGTTTCAGGGAGTCCGGTGGGGGTACCAGTTGGAGAAATAGCGAATTTCTTGTCAGGAATCTGCTACTGCTTGCCTATTTATTATTTGTTCTACTGGTTCCGTTCGACAAAGGGAATGCTTGTTTCAACGGCAGCTGGGACGATTATTATGACCATTGCCATGAGTATTTTTAATTATTTTGTCTTGCTGCCATTCTACATTACACTTGGCGGATTGCCTGCGAATACAGATGTGTCAGCGATGGTTGTGGCGGCTGTTATTCCGTTCAACTTGCTAAAAGGCGTGATTGTGAGTGCCGTATTCCTTATTCTGTATGCATCGATGAAAAAATGGATTGTCAAAAACCAGACACCAAAAGAACGAAAAAGATATGAAAAAAAGCGTCATGAATTAGCATGACACTTTAAGAAGAATGATGCGGGTCGCCATGAAACGGGTGATCCGCTATTTTTATGGAAAGAGACGGGCAGGAAAAAACGGCGTCTTCGGCCTGCTCCAATTGATCACTTGGAAGGGGAAGCGAGCCTTGATTATTGTCAAGCGTCACATAAGCGAGGCCTTCTACATCATAATCAAAAAGATTAGGTGCATGAATGGAGCAGGCACCACAGGCAATACATGTTTCTTTATCAACAATGAGATATTTAACCACCGAAAATCCCCCTAAAAATCAAGCATTTGGTTAGAAACAGTATAACATATTTAAAAAGAAAACTTTAATAGAATTTAATGCCGAACAAATGTTTCTGTGGTATGATAGGACAGGAAAGAGGTGACCGGATTGGACGGCTTGGAAATTTATCTGATGCAGCTATTAAATCATATTAAAGCAGTGCGCAAATTACCCCTCATCTATGCACTCATGACAGGGAAGCGAACTGGACAAGCTGTGCAAGAAGCGCATTTATTTAAGATGAAGCACCTATTCGGTCTGACGCCAAAGCTGAAGGAAGCGGAGTTTTTCGCATGTGTCGATCGGTTAGCGGAGCAGGGCTGGGTGCGTGTTTCGGAAGCTGGGTGTATAAGTGTGCGAGAAACAGCGGATGAACGTTTTGAACGTCCGGACTGGCAGGGATTTCTCATTCAAAAGCGTGCACACAACTTTTTTTTGCGACTTCTCTTGGCTAGTCAAGTGATCAGTCAGAGGCAACATGGACGTGTTCACTATTTGCCAGCGGTTCGGGACAAGGCAGTCCAATTTCATATCAAAGAATGGCTGAGAGGTTCGCAAAATTTTCAGCTGACAGAGCGCTTACGGGAGGAGCTTGTCAACTGGTTGGGGCACTCGGAGATAAAGTATCCGGAGCTTGTGGCTTTTCGGCTGAGTGGCGGAGAGTGGATCGGCTTGACGGAAGAACAGCTGTATGAGCGGTGCGGGCTAAGTTATTGGGACGGCTATTTTGAGTGGCTGTATGCGATTCATTTTTTATTTCAACATCAAGCAGATTTTCCGATCCTGCAAAGCCTAATGCCGGCACCTGAGCTAGCGATGACGAGTTCGGGAACGGCGACTTTTTTGCAAATGAATGAAGTGGCGGGAATCGAGCAATTAGCGGGGCTGAGACACTTGAAACAAAGTACGATTGAGGACCATCTGGTAGAAATTCAGGCGACTTTTCCGGGAAAAAATTTTGAGGGGCTGCCAGATCAGGCGGTTTGCCAAGAGATTGCCCAGGGTTCGTTTACCAGTTTAAAAGAGATTAAAACGCATTATCCGGATCTGTCTTATTTTGAAATTCGGATGGCAGTCGTGAAGGGAGCACGATAAAATGCGACTAGAAGAAGCCTTGAAAAAATATCTTGGGTATGAAACGTTTCGTCCGGGGCAAAAAGAAGTAATCGAGACGGCTTTGGCTGGCAAGAACAGCTTTGTGATGCTGCCGACTGGAACTGGGAAAACGGTGTGCTATCAGTTGACCGGCTATTTGCTGGAGGGGGCAGTCGTGATCATTTCACCGCTGCTTAGTTTGATGCAGGATCAGGTCGAGCGAATGAAGGCCTACGGGGAAAAACGGGTTATTGCGATCAACAGTTTTTTAGCGCCGCAGGAAAAAGTGGCCGCACTAAGGCGACTAGATCAGTATAAATTTATTTTTCTTTCTCCTGAGATGCTGATGAATGATACGGTTAAAGGGCGGCTTAAGCAGTTGAAAATTGCTTTATTTGTCATTGATGAGGCGCATTGTATTTCACAGTGGGGACATGATTTTCGTCCGGATTATTTGGCACTCGGCGATTTTCGAGCAGATTTCGAGTATCCGCTTACCATGGTTTTGACTGCCACGGCGACTGAGCGGGTACGGCAGGATATTTTGTTGCAGCTGCAATTGAATGATGCGGAATCGATTATTTACTCGGTCGATCGGCCCAATATCGCTTTATTTACACGTAGGTATGCCACTTTTAAAGAGAAGAAGGCTGGATTAGTGGAGCTTGTGCGTGAACTTAAGTCGCCGGGCATTATTTATTTCAGTA
Organism: Listeria costaricensis; assembly: GCF_900183385.1. Lineage (GTDB taxonomy): Bacteria > Bacillota > Bacilli > Lactobacillales > Listeriaceae > Listeria > Listeria costaricensis. Next base: position 93,737 of record NZ_FXUT01000007.1, on the reverse strand, counting down.
GCAAACGGTTAGCGGAAGAGTTTCAGCAGCTTATTCGATCGGAGACGGCTCTAGAGAGTGCTTATTATCATGGCGATATGCAAGCAGAAAGTCGCATGATGATCCAACAGCAGTTTAGTCGAGGACAATTGGATGTGATTTGTGCGACAAGTGCTTTTGGCATGGGGATTGATAAAGCGGATATTCGTTATGTCATCCATTTTCACTTGCCGGGAGATTTGGAAGCCTATGTGCAGGAGATTGGGCGTGCTGGTCGTGACGGTGAAAAGAGTGCGGCGATTTTATTGTATGCGAATGGTGACGAAATGCTTCAACGGCAGCTGGCGGATAAGGATGCCCTAGATCCTGCGCTTCTTGAACTGCCAGCTGAGCTTGTCGGCTCACTTCCTGAAACGGAGCAGCGGATGTTGGCGCATTATGCAGAAAGCGGTCTTTCCAAAGGGGCGATCAGAAAGCGGCTGGAGGAGCGCAGGCATTGGAAACAGCAGAATTTGGCGGCTATGAAAGGCTATCTGGAAACGGAAGGTTGTCTGCGCGCTTATATTTTGCGCTATTTTGGGGAAGAAGCGGCAGATAAGGAGCAACAACCGGATTGCTGTGACCGAGATGGGGCGGAGATCACCCACTATTTCGGGACAAATGAACGTCGGAATGAGCAGCCTGACTGGGTACGTTACTTAGATGAACTGTTTGTAGGTCCATGATGATGCGTATTCTGGCCCATTTTATAAATTCTCTTAAAAAAATGTGGCTTTATGTTGTTGAATCGATGTTTTATGGGTATAATTATTGCAGGGAGATTACATCCTTGTAATGAAAATTTAAGAAGGAACCAAATGATTATTTGAAATAAGGGAGGATTGCGACGAATGGCAAAAAATAAGCGCAGCGAACGATACAAACCATCTGATGATTATGGGGATGAGAAGTTTGCAGCAGAAGAAAAAGATGAGTTTGATAATGAACCGCCGATGCTTTCAAGATCTGACAGCAGACGCAGCAGAAAGAAAACCATCTTTCGCTATCCGCTACTCAATATATTGATCGTCTTCTTTTTATTAATTCCTATTGTAGTAATCGTTGTCTTTATGGCTGTTCAGTATTCTGGAACTTCTAATCAAGCCGATCAGGCTGATTCCAGTATCGAAGTTAAGAAAAACACTGAAAAGGAACAATCTGAAAAAGAAAAAGCGAAGAAAGAACAGGCTGAGAAAGAAGAAGCCGCTAAAGAAAAGTCGGAAAAAGAACAAGCCCAAAAAGAAGCGGATGAGAAGGCTGCTCAAGAAGCAGAAACAAAGAAACAGCAAGAGGAAGCGGCTAAACAAGCTGAGGCTGAAAAGCAGGCACAAGCAGAAGCGGACAAAAAAGCGCAAGAAGAGGCTGCTGCTCAAGCTGAAAAAGAAGCACAGGAACAGGCGGCTAAGGAAAAAGAAGAAGCCCAACAATCAGCCGGAACGCATACGGTTCAGGCAGGAGATACACTCTACAGCATCGCGAAGAGTTTCTACGGAAGTTCAGGAGCGAGTGCCGGCGTAGAGAAAATCAAACAAGCAAACGGTTTGTCGAGTAATAATGTCCCTGTGGGCACAACTTTGACAATCCCTAAATAATGACAAAAGAATGAGCGCCAAACACCGGTTTATCCAAGTGCTTGGACTCGTTCTTTTTATGGAAAGAAGCGGAAATGATGGCAAAGGTGGCACTAATCACAACTGGCGGGACGATTGCCAGTAAAAAAACAGCTTCTGGAAAGCTTGCTTCAGGGGAGCTTTCGGGGGAAGAATTAGTTGAGATTTGCGGGTTGCCAACAGAAATACAAGTCGATATTTATTCAACCTTTCAGTTGCCGTCCATGCACATTACGATGGAAGATTTAATTGCTTTGAAGCAGCTGATTGAAGCAATCTACATGGATGAAACCTATGACGGTGTGGTCGTGACGCATGGGACGGATTCGCTGGAAGAAACGGCCTATTTTTTAGATTTGGCCATTACAGATCGGCGACCAGTCGTTGTCACAGGTTCGCAGCGTGGTCCGGAAGAGATGGGGACGGATGCCTACATCAATATCCGCCATGCGATTTATACGGCTTGTGAAAAACAACTGCAGGATGCCGGGACTGTTGTGGTATTCAATGAGCGGATATTTGCCGCCCGTTACGTTAAAAAAGTACATGCTTCGAATATTCAGGGCTTTAGTGCATTCGGGTTTGGCTATTTGGGGATTATTGATAATGATAAGGTGTTCGTCTATCAAAAGCCGGTCATTCATGAATGCTATGACATCAGACTCGCACTAAAAAAAGTGGTGATCATCAAGTGCTATCTTGATGCAGATGGGCTTTTTATCGATGCGGCGATCGACAGGAAAGTGGATGGCATTGTGCTGGAAGGTGTCGGGCGCGGTCAAGTGGCGCCTTTAATGATGCCGGCTATTCAGCGTGCACTTGCTGAAGGGATTCCGGTCGTGATTACAACCAGCGCAGAAGAAGGCAACGTTTATACAACCTATGATTATTTGGGCAGCACATTTGATTTGTTTAATCACGGTGTTATTCTTGGCAATGATTATGATAGTAAAAAGGCAAGAATGAAGCTGGCTGTGTTGCTTGCATCAAAAGAAACAGTGACTCAAGCGGATTTTGAGTGAGAAAGGACAGAAATGATGGAAAAAATTTGCATTGCGATTGATGGACCAGCAGCGGCAGGGAAAAGCACGGTAGCTAAGATTGTCGCCAAACAGCTTCATTTTATTTATTTAGATACGGGCGCGATGTATCGGGCTGTGACATATTTGGCTAATCAGAAAGGGCTAAAATATGAAGATGAAACAGGAATTTTTGATGCATTAAAAAAAGCGGAAATCGCCTTTGAACCGGGGGAAATTCAGCAAGTCTATATAGATGGGGAAAATGTGACAGAAGTGATTCGTTCGAACGAAGTGACAAATCATGTTTCGATTGTGGCGGCGCACCCGCTGATTCGCGAAGAGTTGCAAAGACGGCAGCAGATGTTTGCAGCGGAAGGCGGAATTGTGATGGATGGCAGGGACATTGGGACGGCTGTTTTGCCAAATGCCGAGTTGAAAATTTTCCTCTTAGCCAGTGTAGCTGAACGTGCTGAACGTCGCTTTAAAGAAAATCAGGCGAAGGGGATTAGTTGTGATCTGGAGCAGTTGAAGCAGGAAATTGAAGCGCGGGATCATCTTGATTATACAAGAGAGCATTCACCATTAAAAAAAGCGGCAGATGCGATTGAATTGGATACAACTTCTATGACCATTGATGAAGTCGCGTATGATATATTACGATTAGCTCAAGAAAGAATTAAATAGTACTAAAAACGGCGAAACGGCGTACTTTGTGCGCTGTTTTTTTTAGATGGTACTTGACAAATTGATCGATTTGTAGGAAGTTAGAAGAGAGAATTTTTTTGCTATAAATTTATGGTAGGAAATTTTCTTTATAGGATTTTCTTGCAAAAAATCAGTATGTCGAACGCAATGCTCATTCTAACAGTTGTATTTTGTTAGAATAACCTGACTTAGGTCATGAGAATGTTAAAGCTGTGTACTACTTTTGCTGCTACAGGAAAGTCCTAAATTCGACAAACGAATTGAGGAGGGCTACACATGTCTGAAGAATTAAACAATGTGGAAGTTAGAAACTTTGAAGAAGGAGACAAGGTAACAGGTACAGTTACTAGCGTCGAGGATAAACAAGTTTATGTTGGGATCCCTGATAGCAAACTCGATGGTGTCGTTCCTATCAGTGAACTTTCAAATGTACATGTGGAAACGGCTTCGGATGTAGTTAAAGTAGGCGACACATTGGATTTGATCGTGACAAAAGTGGAAGAAGATGTCATGGTCCTCTCAAAACGCAAAGTGGATGCTGAAAAAGCAACAAGCGACATTCAAGCAAAATTTGAATCCGGTGAAGTTTTTGAGGCAGTTGTTAGTGATGTTGTCAAAGGCGGTCTGGTTGTAGACTTGGGTGTACGTGCTTTCGTACCAGCTTCCCTTGTAGAAGACCATTTTGTAGAAGATTTCTCAGATTATAAAGGTCAGACGCTTACTTTCAAAGTTGTAGAATTTGAACCTGAGAATAACCGTGTTATCTTAAGCCATCGTGCAGTTGTAGAAGCGGAGAAAACAGAGAAGAAACGGGAAATTCTTGAAAATATCAAAGAAGGCGATGTCATCGAAGGAACAGTTGAACGTTTAGCCAATTTTGGCGCTTTTGTTGATTTAGGCGGCGTTGATGGACTTGTTCATATTTCGCAAATTTCGTATCAACATGTTGCAACACCTGGTGATGTACTTTCAGAAGGTGAAAAAGTAACAGTTAAAGTAATCGGGGTAGATCCTGAAAACGAACGAATTTCACTTTCTATTAAAGATACGCTTCCTGGACCTTGGGATAATATCGCTGAAAAAGCGCCAACTGGTGCCGTATTAAGTGGTAAAGTAATGCGCTTAGTTTCTTTTGGTGCCTTTGTAGAAATTTTCCCTGGTGTAGAAGGTCTTGTGCATATTTCGCAAATCTCGCATAAACATATTGGTACACCGGCAGAAGTTCTACAAGAAGGGCAAGAAGTTGAAGTGAAGGTTTTAGATGTGAATGAAGATGAAAAACGTCTGTCACTTAGCATCAAAGAACTTACAGAAGAGCCTGCTCAAGAGCCTGAATATGAAATTCCAGAAGAAAATACTGGTTTCCAAATGGGCGATTTGATTGGCGATCAGTTGAAAAAAATCCAAAACGACGATAACGAATAAATAATTGAAATCCTGATACATTTCTTTAGTAGGTGTATCAGGATTTTTTTAGTATAAAAAATGCATAAAAAGTTTGGCGAAAATCGTTGACAGTTGGCAAGATTATGTTATAATAAAAAAGTTGAGTCGAGTTAGTGAAGACTTTAATTGTATAATTATTCATTATGATGGCCCGTTGGTCAAGCGGTTAAGACACCGCCCTTTCACGGCGGTAACACGGGTTCGAATCCCGTACGGGTCACCATCATAAGGTTCCGTGGTGTAGGGGTTAACATGCCTGCCTGTCACGCAGGAGATCGCGGGTTCAAATCCCGTCGGAACCGCTTTTTTAAAGTCCAGTGCAGCTGGGCTTTTTTTGTTGTGTTTTTTAATAGGATTTTGTGAGGTAATGAGGATTTGAAGCGTGTCCACTTAAGCTCAAGGTTGGTTGTTGCAAAGGATTGTTTGACGTGTAGAAAGCGTGTCGCCCGTATCGTTTTAGTAAAAGGCCGTGGTTGGTTCAAGTGAAGAATATTTACCAGTGAAGCGGTGTATGTTAAGATAAGGTGGATAATATTTAGAGGACAAGGGGTAGCGAAATGACGGAACAAGTAGATAAGGAAAAAATTGCGCAAGCGGTACGGATGATTCTTGAAGCTGTAGGCGAAAATCCAGATCGTGAGGGTTTATTAGATACACCAAATCGGGTAGCAAGAATGTATGAGGAAGTTTTTGCAGGTTTAAAAAAGGATCCGAGCATTCATTTTCAAACTGTTTTTGAAGAGCAGCATGAGGAATTAGTACTTGTAAAGGATATTCGTTTTTCTTCGATGTGCGAACATCATTTGGTTCCGTTTTTTGGCGTGGCACATGTGGCTTATTTACCGCAAAATGGTCGCGTTGCTGGTTTAAGTAAATTAGCACGTGTTGTAGATGATGTCAGCAAACGCCCGCAGCTGCAGGAACGAATTACGACAACTGTTGCTGAAATCATGATGGAAAAGCTGAAACCACTTGGCGTGATGGTTATTTTAGAAGCGGAACATATGTGTATGACGATTCGCGGAGTAAATAAACCGGGGACGAAGACGGTGACAAGTGCCGTGCGGGGAGCTTTTCGGAATGATGATAAGCTGCGCAGCGAGGTTATGTCGCTAATTAAAGGTTGAGACAAAGAAGGGCAGTTGCTCTGGTGCTGGTTATGTGTATTTTTGTGGTATAATTTACATTGTGTTTATCCTTTCTCTAAAGGATGCGTTAATCGGATTAATCTATGAATTAAAGGGGAAATTCAAATGACTTATCAAAGGAGCCGCATGCAGTTGAAGGAAGTGGAACAATTGGTTCATGAAGAGACCACCAATCAATTTTTACAAGAGCAATTTCATGGGCCGGCAAAGGACAAAGATCAAATGCTTTGGCTGCATGAAGCGATTCGCGGCTCTGAACTTAGCGAGACGGTGCGTTATCGGGTGATTAGTGCAACGCTTTATGTGATTCAGGCGCATGATACACATGATATGATTGACGAAAAAAATGATGCGTTTCCACTCGCGCGCAAAGATCGTGAGCTGACGGTTCTTGCTGGGGATTATTATAGTGCACTTTATTACCGGACGATGGCAGAGCTTGGCATGACTGCACTTTTAGCCAAGCTTCAAAAAGGTGTGCAGGAGACCAATACGGCGAAGACAAATTTACGAGAGCTTCATTTAGCCACTGATCAGGATTTGTTTGATACGCTTTTGCAAGCATCCAGTGCCATTTTCACACAATTTGCGCGCTACTTTGAATGTGAAGAGCGTTTTATTGAGCTGGCAAGCAGGGTCTTGCTGCTTAAACAATTATTGCTGGAGGAAAAAAATAGCCGAGCGAGTTATAAATCTAGGTTGCTTCCTGCTTATGAACATGGTTATTTTGCTCATAGTGCCAGCGCAAATTTTGATGATTGGCTCGCTGAAATGATCACCGATTTAAGCCAAGATATTTTGCGATGTATGGAAGATGTTACAGGGCTTTCGGACGCGCAAAAAGTACGCATACAGGAATTGTTAAAACATTAAGGGGGCCTTTTAGAGCATGACTGAGACAAAGGAAGAAAAAGTACATCGTGTTTTCGAAAAAATTTCTCCCAGCTACGATGTGATGAATAGTGTGATCAGTTTTAAACTGCACGTTTTGTGGCGCAAACAGACGATGGAACTGATGCATATCGAGAAGGGCGCCAAAGTGCTCGACGTTTGTTGCGGGACAGCTGACTGGTCGATTCTTTCTGCTAAATATGTGGGGGAAGAAGGCTCTGTTGTGGGGCTTGATTTTAGTGAAAATATGCTTGAAATCGGGCGCAAAAAGGTGGAGGCTAGTGGGCATCAAAATATAACGCTGATTCATGGCAATGCAATGGCGCTGCCTTTTCCAGATGATACTTTTGATTATGTCACGATTGGTTTTGGTCTGCGGAATGTTCCAGACTACTTGACGGTATTAAAAGAGATGCGGCGCGTTTTGAAGCCGGGCGGTCTAGCTGTTTGTCTAGATACAAGTCAACCCAATATTCCTGGCTGGCGGCAGCTGTTCAATAGCTATTTTCGTCATGTCATGCCATTTTTAGGCAAATGGATGGCTAAAAGTTATGAAGAGTATAACTGGCTGCAAGAGTCAACGCGAGATTTTCCTGGCATGGGTGTCTTGTCGGATCTTTTTTATGAAGCAGGATTTTCTTATGTACGCTTTGTTTCCCACAGTGGCGGTGCGAGTGCGACACATTTTGGCGTGAAAAAAAAGGAACTTAATGGTGAGGACGAATGAAATTTAATTTTCTAATGGTGAGTGTGCAAAAAGAAATCGAGGCGATCGAAGCGGAATTGAAGGTGGCGGTCAGTCATGCGGAGGCAGAGACGACTTCGCGGGCGGCTCTTCATCTGCTGGAGGCGGGTGGCAAACGGATTCGTCCAATGCTTGTCTGTTTGTCAGCACGGTTGTCTAAGGAAGCAGATCCTGAACAGGTCAAGGATGCTGCTGTGGCGATTGAACTGATTCACATGGCATCGATTGTGCATGATGATGTGGTGGATGATGCGGAGCTCAGACGCGGCCGACCAACGATCAAAGCGGTTTGGGGCAACCATATTGCGATGTATACGGGAGATTATCTTTTTGCCAAGTCGCTGGAATATATGACCAAAATTCCGATCGATAAAGCCCATCTGATGCTTTCAAAAGTAACGGTTGAACTGGCGACGGGTGAAATTGAGCAGATGCGCGACAAGTTTAATTTTGAGCAGAATGTGCGTAATTATTTGCGGCGGATCAAAAGGAAAACGGCTCTTTTACTGGCGGCAAGCTGCGGCCTTGGCGGGTTGATTGGGAAGCTGCCGGATCAGCTCGACGATAAGCTATACCGTTTCGGCTATTATGTCGGGATGGCTTTTCAAATTACAGATGATGTGCTTGATTTTAGTGGCTCGGAAAAGGAAGTAGGGAAGCCGATTGGTGAGGATTTGCGTCAAGGCAATATGACGCTGCCAGTCTTTTTTGCCATGGAGGACCCGCTTCTTAGAAAAAGGATCAAACGAATGACCAGCGAAACGGAAGCTGCTGAACTGGATGCCGTGGTGCTCGCAATCAAAAAAAGTGGCGCTGTAGAGCAGGCAGAAAAGGTCGCGAGTTTATATTTACATAAAGCTAGTCAGCTTTTGGATGATTTTCCGCAGTCGAAGGAACTTAAACCGTTGCGGCAGATTGTGAAAATGCTCGATCGGCGTGATTATTAAAGGAGTGAGAAGGATGGAAAGAACCTACTTGATGGTTAAGCCGGATGGTGTTGACCGCGGGCTGATTGGCCAAATTGTAATGCGTTTTGAACAGAAGGGCTTTAAACTGGTTGGCGCAAAGCTGATGCAGGTGACAGAAGAGTTGGCGCGCAAGCATTATGCCGAACATGTTGATCAGCCGTTTTTTCCGGATTTGCTTCAATTTATTACATCCAAGCCGGTTTTTGCGATGGTTTGGGAGGGGGAAAATGTGATCGAAGCGGCTCGACTGATGATGGGGAAAACGAACCCGTTTGAAGCTGCGCCTGGGACGATTCGAGCTGATTTTGCAACGAGGACGAACCGGAATGTCATCCATGGCTCGGACAGCGCGGCATCGGCAGAACGAGAAATCGCCCTTTTCTTTCGACCAGAAGAACTTTGTTCGTATGAAAAGGCTTTGGCACAGTACTTTTAACTGTTTCCATTTGGAGGCAGTTTCTTTTTTTAGAATCATTTTGCCAATTTACATAATTTTTTGATATGATAGGAGAATAAAAAGAAAGGGTTGTGTTCTTTTTGGTCCTATGTTAAGATATTACAAATATACTTTAAAGCGCTAAAATGTTTAGTGTCAAAATCGAGCCGATAAGGGAGAGTTGCTAAATGAGATACTTAACAGCTGGAGAATCACACGGACCTGGTCTGACAACGATCATTGAGGGTCTACCGGCGGGAATGCCGCTACTTGCAGAGGATATTAATAAGGAGTTAACGAGGCGTCAAGGGGGGCACGGTCGCGGGGCAAGAATGCGAATTGAAAAAGATCGGGCTGAGATTACAGCGGGAATCAGACATGGAAAAACGCTTGGCTCACCGGTAGCCCTTTTTGTGGAAAATAAGGACTGGAAACACTGGGAGACGGTCATGAGCATTGAGCCGGTTCCAGAAAAAAATGAGCAATCTCGGAAGGTGGCTAGGCCGCGTCCTGGTCATGCGGATCTTGTGGGCGGCATCAAATACGGGCATCGCGATATGCGCAATGTGCTGGAGCGTTCCAGTGCGCGGGAAACGACGGTGCGTGTGGCGGCCGGGGCGATTGCGAAAAAGCTGCTTCAGGAACTGGGCATTGAGGTGGCCGGTCATGTGCTGGAAATTGGCGGTACGAAAGCTGATCTTTCGCGTGATTATACGGTAAAAGAGATTCAAGAGATTTCGGAAGCCTCGCCTGTGCGGTGTTTGGACGAGGAAGCGGCACAGGAAATGATGCAGAAAATCGATGATGCGAAGAAAAATGGTGACACGATCGGCGGCGTGGTAGAAGTTGTCGTTGGCGGTGTTCCGGCTGGCCTTGGTAGCTATGTACAGTGGGACAAGAAGCTGGATGCCAAGATTGCCCGTGCCATACTGAGCATCAATGCGTTCAAGGGGGCTGAATTTGGCGTTGGCTTTGAGGCTGCTCGAAAACCAGGCAGTGAAGTGATGGATGAGATCCTTTGGTCAGAAGCGGACGGCTATACACGGCGGACTAATCATCTAGGCGGCTTTGAAGGCGGTATGACAAATGGCATGCCGATTGTGGTAAAAGGGGTTATGAAGCCGATTCCGACTCTTTATAAACCACTTCAAAGTGTGGATATTGATTCCAAGGAGCCGTTTAATGCCAGTGTCGAACGCTCGGATAGTTGTGCGGTTCCGGCGGCTAGTGTGGTGGCTGAGGCCGTTGTGGCATGGGAAGTGGCTGTGGCTGTATTGGAAAAATTTGACGGTGACCGCTTTGATGTTTTGAAAAAGCATGTGGAAGAGCATCGGGCGCTTGCGAAGGAGTTTTAAGGATGGGCGAAGAAAAATGGATCCATGCGGCGAGCAAAACATATCCCGTTTACATTGGGCAAAATATATGGCAGGAAGTCGGGCAGACGATTCTTTCTGCCCTTTCTTCCTATTCAAAGGTATTTGTTGTGACGGATCAGCATGTGGCGGCGTTACATAAGGAAAAATTAGATGCGTGGCTTGCTCCGCTTGATGAAGTGATCTACTATATCACGCCAAACGGGGAAGAGGCGAAAAGCTTTGCGGTATATGAAGATGTGATGACGCGGGCGATCGAAAGCGGACTGGACCGGAAATCCGTGCTGCTAGCTTTTGGCGGTGGCGTGATTGGCGACTTGGGCGGTTTTGTAGCAGCCACCTATATGAGAGGCATTCCTTTTTATCAGCTTCCAACGACGGTTTTGGCGCATGATAGTGCGGTTGGAGGGAAAGTGGCAATCAACCATCCACTGGGAAAAAATTTGATCGGTCAATTTTACCAACCGGAAGCGGTGCTCTATGATACTGGACTTCTTGGGACGCTACCGGAGCGGGAAATGCGTTCTGGCTTTGCAGAGTTGATCAAACATGCCCTTATTTCAGACCAGCAGTTACTGGATACGCTGATCACAACTTACCGAAAGCCGGAAGATTTTTATACGCATGATCTGACGGCATTTTTGTCACAGGGCATCGATGTGAAGGCGCAGATTGTGGCGCAGGATGAGACGGAGCAGGGGGTTCGGGCCTATTTGAATTTTGGGCATACGTTTGGACACGCACTCGAGGCGTGCGGCGGCTTCAAAAGATGGCTGCACGGCGAGGCGATTATTTTCGGCATGCTGTTTGCGCTTCGGATGAGCGGGGAACAGCTCAATCTAGCATTCGATTTGGCGAACTTTGAAGCGTGGTTGACAGATCTCGGCTATGAAACGGTTTTGCCGCAAGATGTGACCTTTGAGAAGTTGTATCAAAATATGCTGCATGATAAAAAGACGACTTATCAGGAAGTGAAAATGGTGCTTTTGCGGGAAATCGGCGACTTAGTAATCACTCCGGCAAGCGAAAGCGCACTCGAGTCAATTTTTCAAAAAATGAAACGTGAAGGAGCGTGAGGGAAATGCGTGCGATACGCGGTGCAACAACGATTGAGGAAAATCAGGCGGAACAAATTTATCAGGCAACGAGTGAGCTTTTTGCCAAAATCGTATCGCAAAATGAGCTTGCGCCAGAGGATTTTGTTTCGGTTATTATTACGGTGACAGAAGATATTTCAGCGGCTTTTCCGGCACGAGCGGTTCGGGAAACGCCTGGATTTGAGTTAGTACCGGTGATGGGCATGCAGGAGATCCCTGTTCCCGGAGCACCGGAAAAATGTATTCGCATGATGTGCCATGTCAATATCGAAAAAAAGCTGGCAGAAGTCGAACATATTTATTTGAGAGAAGCGGTTCGCCTGCGTCCTGATTTGGTCAAAAAGGAGGAATTATCATGAAATGGAAGAAGTCACTAGCGGGTCTTGGTTCTTACAAACCGGGCAAGCGCGAGGAAGAGGTCATGGCGGAACTGGGGCTCACGAGCATCACCAAACTTTCTTCCAATGAAAATCCACTGGGCGTTTCGGAAAAGGTGCGAGAATTGCAGCAGGAGCTTCGTGTGAGAACAGAAATTTATCCGGATGGCTGGGCGAGTGAACTTCGTCAGACGGTGGCTGAATTTTATCAGGTGGAAGAAGAGGAATTGATTTTTACAGCAGGTGTGGACGAATTAATCGAGCTGCTCACGCGTGTTCTGCTTAGTCCGGATACGAATACGGTCATGGCGGCACCGACGTTTGTGCAGTATCGTCAAAATGCCCTGATCGAGGGGGCGGAAGTGCGCGAGATTCCACTGCTTCCGGATGGTCATCATGATTTATCCGGCATGCTCCGGGCGATTGATGACAAGACGGCGATCGTTTGGCTCTGTAATCCGAATAATCCGACAGGCAACTATCTGCCGCTTGAGGAAATAGAGGATTTCTTGAAAAAAGTACCGCAGGATGTGCTGGTGGTGTTGGATGAAGCCTATATTGAATATGTCGATCCGGTGCCTGAAAACACGAAAACTGGATCAAAGTGTATCCGAATCTAATCATTACGCGGACATTCAGTAAAATTTATGGACTGGCCAGTGCGCGTGTTGGGGTGGGCATTGCGGACGCAGCGATTATTCATCAGTTGAACATTGTTCGACCGCCGTTCAATACAACTTCGATTGGGCAAAAGCTTGCGCAGGCGGCACTGCTTGATCAGGCATTTGTCGAACGCTGTCGCCAGTCGAATCGGCAGGGTGTCGCGCTATATGAGGCATTCAGCGCTAAATATCCGGCGGTCAAGCTCTATCCGACACAAGGGAATTTTGTGCTGCTGGATTTGGGGATTCCGGCGGACGAGATTTTCCGTTATTTGGAGAAAAATGGCTTTATTACGCGTTCTGGTGCTGCACTTGGTTTTCCAACAGCCATCCGGATTACGATTGGGGATGCGGCTGCCAATCAGGCGGTTATTGCATGTCTAGAGGAGCTGCTCTAAGCAAGTGTAAAGGAGGAGAAACATGAAGGGGAATGTTTTGATCGTTGGGCTGGGGCTGATTGGCGGTTCGTTGGCGCTATCCATTAAGGCGGCTCATCCAGAAGCGCATATCGTGGCGGTGGATGTTTCTTACCGGTCGCTTGAAGAAGGCTTGGCGCTAGGTGTGATCGATGAGATTGGCGAAAGTATCTTGCTGGAGGCACCGCGGGCGGATTTGATCATCTTTTGCTGTCCGGTGAAAGAGACGGAACAACTTTTACACTATTTGCCTAAAATCAAACTAAAACCGGGTGTGCTGATTACGGATACGGGCAGTACGAAAGAGGATGTGATGGAGGCGGCATCCGCTTTACTGGAGGCGGGTTTCACATTTATTGGCGGACATCCGATGGCCGGGTCGCATAAGAGTGGCGTTCAGGCGGCAAAGCAGATCCTCTTTGAAAATGCTTACTATTTGCTTACACCGACGACAGAAAAAGCCCAGGCACGAACGGCTGAGCTAAAGGAATGGCTGGGCGGCACGCGGGCAAAATTTTTGGTGCTCTCACCGCATGAGCATGATGCCATCACGGGGATGCTGAGCCACTTGCCGCATATTGTTGCAGCTCAACTGGTCAACCAGACAAGTCGCTTTGTGGAGCAGTATCCGCTAGGCTTTCGACTGGCGGCTGGTGGTTTTCGTGATATCACGCGAATTGCTTCATCGGATCCGCGGATGTGGACGGATATTTCGCTGAGCAACCGGGAACTGCTTTTAGAGCAGCTGGACGACTGGCAAAAAGGTATAGACGAGGCGGCTCAAATGATTCGGGCGGGTGACAAGGAGGCCATCTATCGCTTTTTTGACGAAGCCAAGGAGTTTCGTGACTCGTTACCCGTTCATCGCGGGGCCATTCCAGCCTTTTATGACCTGTTTGTCGATGTGCCGGATTATCCGGGGGTCATTTCAGAAATTACAGGCTACCTAGCAAAAGAGGCCATCAGTTTAATCAACATACGGATTCTTGAAACGCGGGAAGATATCTTTGGGATTTTGCAGATTACTTTTCAGAACGAGGAAGATCGAAAAAGGGCAAAAGCGTGCATTGCGAAGTACAGCAGTTACACGAGCCGTTATGAATAGGAGCTTGAGCAAATGAAATTAATGACGAATAAAGAGAAGTTGCGCGGCAAAATCAGTGTTCCAGGCGATAAATCGATGTCCCACCGCAGCATTATGTTTGGGGCGCTGGCAGAAGGGAAAACGGTGATTAAGCATTTCCTTCGGGCGGATGACTGTCTCAGTACGATTGCGGCATTCCGAAAATTAGGTGTAGCCATTGAAGACAACGGTTCAGAGATTATTGTACATGGAAAAGGCTTTGATGGTCTCAAGGCTCCAGCAGAGGGGCTTGATATCGGGAATTCCGGTACGACAATTCGGCTGATGATGGGGATTTTGGCGGGGCAGCCGTTCGACAGTGTGCTTTTTGGCGATGCGTCGATTGCCAAGCGGCCGATGAACCGCGTGATGCTGCCGCTTCGTGAAATGGGCGCCACCCTTGAAGGGCGTGACGGGACGGAATTTGCACCGATTGCTGTAACCGGCGGGGCCACTCTAAAGGCGATTGAATATACAATGCCGGTAGCCAGTGCGCAGGTCAAAAGTGCGATTATTTTTGCAGCGCTCCAAGCGGAAGGCGAGACAATCATTCATGAAAAGGAGAAAACGCGCGATCATACGGAGCATATGATTCGCCAATTTGGCGGGGAGATTGACATGGACGGGCTGACAATCAAGGTTCGTGGCGGTCAAACCTTCAAGGGACAGGAAATGACGGTTCCGGGTGATGTCTCCTCAGCGGCTTTCTTTATTGTGGCGGCGAGTATTTTGCCGGGAAGTGAGATTGAATTGTCTCATGTCGGACTTAATCCAACACGGACGGGGATTTTTGATGTGCTGGAAGAAATGGGCGGCAAAGTGGAAGTCCATGATGCAAGTCGCAGCACAGGAAAATTGGCCGGCAATCTGCTGGTTCGTTCCAGTGAGCTGAAAGGTGTGACAATCGGCGGTGAAATTATCCCGAGACTAATCGACGAGTTGCCAATCATCGCGCTTTTGGCTACGCAAGCAGAAGGCATGACGGTCATTAAAGATGCGGCAGAGCTGAAAGTCAAAGAGACCAATCGAATTGATGCGGTAGCGACAGAGCTAAACAAGATGGGCGCTGATATTACGCCAACAGATGACGGGATGATCATTCGAGGGAAAACGCCGCTTCATGGTGCCAAAGTGACGAGCTATGGCGATCACCGGATTGGCATGATGCTTCAAATTGCGGCACTGCTTGTTCAGGAGGGCGAAGTGGAGTTGGAACGGGCGGAAGCTGTTAGTGTCAGCTATCCGGCTTTCTTTGAAGATTTGGCCACATTACTTTCATAATAGCGAAAAATTGCCAGAAATTAGCTCATGGATGCTGATTTTTGGCTTTTGCTTTTTCAAACAACCTTCTTTCTTGGCATTTGAATTGGTGGTATAATAAAAGATACGATTTTTTGAAGGTGAGAGGATGTCAAATGGAATTTGCAGAGAAGATGCTTCATGCGCTCGAACATGAGGATATGGAAGCGGCCCGCACGTATTTTGAACGGGCTTTGCAAGAAGGCAGTGATGAGGAACAATTTTTTCTTGCTGAGCAGTTGTTTAGTTTAGGCTTTTTGGATGAAGCACAGGATTTATATGAGCTTCTTTTGGCTAAATATAAGGATGAGGGCGAGCTTTTAGTGCGCTCAGCAGAAGTGAGTCTGGAAAAAGATGAGATTGACGATGCGCAAAGCTATTTGGAGCTTGTGCGTCCGGAAGATGAGGCCTATTTGGAAAGTCTGTTGGTTTTGGCGGATCTTTATCAGATGCAGGGCTTATTTGAAGTAACCGAGCAAAAATTAAAGCAGGCGAAAGAACTGGCACCGGATGAACCAATTATTGATTTTGCGCTGGGTGAGTATTATTTGTCTCAAGGTCGCTTTGCTTCGGCTGTTTCCAGTTACCGGAGTGCAGTGGATCAAGGGATGCTCGTGACGCTTGGTGGGACTGTTTCACTTTATGAGCGGATTGCCGAGGCGCTGAGTGCGAGTGGGGCGTTTGAAGATGCGCTTCCTTATTACGAAAAGGCGATTGAGGAAAATGAATCGATGGATACGCTGTTTGGCTATGGACTCACGGCTTTTCAGGCGAAAGAATATCCGCGCGCCATCCATGCCTTTGAACATCTGAAAGAACATGATCCGGCGTATACGACGCTTTATCCTTATTTGGCGAAGAGCTATCAGGAAAATGGACAGCTGGAAGAAGCATTGGCTACTTTTGAAGAAGGGCTCAAGCAGGATGAATTCAATAAGGAGCTGTATTTAGAAGCAGGGAAACTGGCTGAATCAATGGGGAAAAATCAGCAAGCGGAAGCACACTACCGGCAGGCGATCGTTTTGGATGAGGAGTATATCGAAGCGATTTTGGCACTCGACAAGCGGTTGATTTTAGATGGGGACTATGAAGGCGTGATTGAGCTTTCGGAAACACTCGGTGAGGAACAGATTGCGGAGCCGCAAATTTTTTGGGACTTAAGTGTTGCATATCAAGAAACAGAACAATATAATAAAGCAAAAGCAAATTATGAACGTGCCTATCCTTTCTTTACCAATCAGCCAGATTTTTTACGCGACTATGGGTTATTCCTCCGCGAAGAAGGGGAAATAGGCAAAGCCACGGAAATTTTAACAAAATATCTGCGCTTTGAACCGCAAGATGAGGAAATAATCGACCTTTTAGCGGGAGAGTAGCCGTTATTTTTTGAAAGGGGCGAAGAAAATGAAAGCATCCATTTCAGTTGATGAGAAAAAAGAATTTATTCGCTGGCTGGTGAGTACACATCAGATGAAAATGCGGGAAGCCATGTGGGTTCTTAACTATATTGCCGGGCATGATCAGATCATGGAATATGTGCACTTTGTCGATGATCTTGAAGGGGTTCCGCGAGGCTTGGTTTTATCTGCCAAGGGCGTGGAGGATGAACCGTTCCGCTTTTCTAAAGGGAATGTGACCACTAGCGATCCGGAAAAAGCTTTTCATGATATTCGTCTCAATTGGGACGAGGCCTTATTTATTGAACTGCACTTTGAAGGTGCACTGAGCTCGCCCGAATATGCACTGGTTCGGGATGAGAATCCCTATCTGGAAGTAAAACTGGATAAGAAAGAACAGGAGCTGGCGGCACAATTTTTGAACAGGTCACTGGCTGATTTTTCAAAAGCCAAACTTTTAGAGGCGATTGATGAAGCGCTCGACAACCGGGATGAGCAGGCTTTCCGGGAGCTTTTGAAAGCCTATCAGCAGTTCGACTAGGGAACCGTTTCTGAGGGGAATAAAAGTCAAATTTGCGAGCGTCTATAAGGAAACGCGTGAATTTGACTTTTTTCATGAAATAAGCGAGTGAAGGGGCTATAGGGGACATGTTTTATTCATTACTGTCAAACCGCTCTTTTTTGCGGTTATTATTTGTGGTCAATGTTCTTGGCGCGATTTATGGCTATATTTGGTATATTCCGCAACTTCAAATCACGGAGCCGAGGTACTGGCTGTTTGTGCCGGATAGCCCAACCGCCATTTTGTTTTTTGTATGTGTGCTGGGCGCCTTTTTGGTGAAAAAGCACTGGCCGCTCATGGAGGCACTGGCTTTTACCTGCCTGATGAAATATGGTATTTGGGCGGTGGGAATGAATATTGCCTTAATGATTGAAGAAAAAACTTTCTTGCTGGCGGGTGCGATGTTGATGGTTTCGCATGCACTTATGGCGGTGGAAGGCTTTATGTACGCGCCGTTTTACCGGTTTCGCATCGGGCATTTTTTGATTGCTGCGGTGTGGATTCTACATAATGATGTCATTGATTATTTATTTGGCCAGATGCCGATCTACATGGGCATGGAGCAGTATTTGCCGGTGATCGGCTATGCGACTTTCTGGCTGTCGATTTTTGTGCTCTGGATCGTTTATGAGAAATGCATAAAAAAAGAGCATTATACATTAGAGTTTCCTCATAGTAAGTAAATCTGATTGAGAAAACGATTGTAATACCGTATAATATGAACTAATAACTATTAGGAAGAAGAGGCGTTTAACATGTCATTTAGTACGTATATCATTTACTTTTTACTTGTAGCAGCAATACCGCTTTGGGCCCAATACCGAGTGAAAACTACTTATGCAAAATATGCAAAAGTCGGTGTAAGAAGTGGTCTGACTGGCGCTGAAGTCGCACGGATGATTTTAGACCGAAACGGTTTGTCAGATATACCTGTTCGTGAAACAAACGGGGTCTTAAGTGACCATTATGATCCAAGCAAGAAAACCGTCTTTCTTTCCTCCAGCAACTATAACGGCAGGACGATTGCCGGTGCTGCCGTTGCAGCGCATGAAGTTGGTCACGTGATTCAGGATAAGGAAGGCTATACGATGATGCGGGTTCGTTCAGCTCTCGTGCCGGCTACAATGTTCAGCTCGAATATTTCCTGGGTATTTCTTTTGATCGGGATGTTTGCGAATCTTTCCGGTTTGATGCTGATTGGGATTATTTTGATGGCTGTAGGTGTTTTGTTCCAATTGGTCACTCTGCCAGTGGAATTCGATGCGAGTAAGAGGGCGCTTGTTCAGCTGGAATCTGGCGGTTTTGTCACATCAGATGAATTGCCGCAAGCAAGACAAGTGCTTAGTGCAGCAGCGATGACCTATGTGGCAGCAATGGCGGTAGCAGTACTGGAGCTTCTACGTTTGCTGTTGATTTTTACCAATATGAATCGCGACTAATTGTATCTGGTTGATTTTGCACAAGCATCGGTAAGTAAACCGGTGCTTTTTTTATCGGGATATTTTTCAGTTGTGCTATACTTAGAGCAGTTATTTTTTAAGGAGTCGAATTATGGAAACAGATGTGATTGTGATTGGCGGCGGACCGTCGGGACTCATGGCGGCAATTAGTGCTGCTGAGCAAAAGAAACGCGTACTATTGATTGAAAAAGGCCCACAGCTGGGACGGAAATTGATTCTTTCTGGGGGCGGGAGATGTAATGTGACCAATCGGCGTTCAAAAGAGGAGATCATTGCGCATATTCCCGGAAATGGTCGGTTTTTGTATAGTGCTTTTCATCATTTTGATAATATGGATATTATTGCCTTTTTTGAAGCGCTTGGAGTTGGACTCAAGGAAGAGGATCATGGTCGGATGTTTCCGGTGTCCAATAGCGCTCGTTCCGTTCGGGATGCTATGACAGCGCGGATGGATGAGCTGGGCGTGCGGGTATTTTTGAAAACACCGGTTCAAAAAGTACTTTATCAAGACGGACATGTGGCTGGGGTGAAACTTGGAAATGGGGAGACCATTCATGCCAGTGCCGTGATTGTGGCGGTTGGCGGCAAAGCGGTTCCACGCACAGGTTCGACAGGTGATGGCTACAAGTGGGCGGAAGAGGCAGGTCATACCATCACGGAGCTTTATCCGACAGAAGTGCCTATTACTTCAAATGAACCTTTTATCAAGTCAAGAAGACTACAGGGCACGTCGCTTCGGAATGTCAGTCTGTCTGTTCTGGGTAAAAAAAATAAAACCGTGGTTACACACCAGATGGATATGATTTTTACCCATTTTGGGATTTCGGGTCCAGCGGCGCTTAGATGCAGTATGTTTGTCCAACAGGCCTTGAAAAAAAGTGAGCAGGTTTGGATGAAACTAGACCTATTCCCAGACGAAACGGATCAGGAAGTAACAAAGTGGATTCGTGAGTTGCTGCAAGAAAATCCGAAAAAAACAATTAAGAACGCCCTCCATGCGATTCAGCAGGAAAAAATACTGCTGTTTATGCTGGAACAAGCGGATATTGATGCTGAACAGGTCGTTCAACAGGTAAGCCCTAAAAAAATCGAGCATTTCTGTGAACAATTAAAAGATTTTCGGTTTCGTGTAAATGGGACGCTTGATTTTGATAAGGCCTTTGTGACTGGGGGAGGCGTTTCTGTCAAAGAAATTGTTCCGCAAGAAATGCAGTCGAAAAAAACAGCTGGTCTCTTTTTCTGTGGTGAGATACTAGATATCAATGGCTATACAGGTGGTTACAATATAACCAGTGCGCTTGTAACAGGCCACACTGCTGGCTATCATGCAGGTTTAATCAATAAGTAAACGCCGACTGAAGGTGAGAAATGAACTACCCGCCAAAAAGCTAGACAACCAATCTTACCTTTTAGCGGGCGGTTCAAAAGTTTTCTTCAGAGGGCGTTTTTTTAAGGGCGCCTATTGCTTGATATTTCTTGCAGAAAAAGATCGGCAATTTGTTCGCGTGCCTGATTGAAGGCTTCATTTTTTCTTGTTGGGTGAACACGGTTAGACAAGACGATCAGTCCTGATTGACGCCTTTGATCCAGCACCATAAACGTGCCTGTAAAGCCGGTATGATAGAGGGCGAAATGACCGCATTCGGTAGGGCGAAGATCGAATCCTAAACCACGACTGCGGTTCAGACCAGCTGTATAGTTATGTGCCATCAGGTTCAGCGTTTCGACTTTCAAAAAAGGATGGGTTTTCGGGAAGAGCAGTGCCTCCGCATAGCGTAGCAGATCGTCGAGCGGTGCAAATAACCCTGCATGTCCCGTGTTGCCGCCAGCAGTAAAAGCTTTGAAGTCATGGACGACTCCTCGGATGAGTCCGCGTTCTGTGTCAAGCTCAGTTGGCACGGCATGGAGCGGGTCAGTGCGATAAAAACTGCTGGCCGTCATTTTCAGCGGCGTGAGGATATGCTGCTGCATGCTCTCTTCATAGGGCATCCTGTCGATCGTTTCAATCAGATAGCCGAGTAGCAGAAAATTGGCGTCGCTATATTCGATTTTTTGACGAACGGGTGTGACCTGAGGTGTTGCCATCACGTAGCGCCGGACATCTGCTGCATGCTGCATTGGGAAGCCGGGGATATTTTTAGCTAAGCCGGATGCATGTGTTAAAAGATCCAACACGGTAACTTCCGAATAGCGGAAATCGGTCAGCCACTTACAGATGGGCGCATCAAGAGTTAGCTGTTTCGCTTCCAATAATTGTAGTATCCTAGTGGTGGTTGCAACCACTTTCGTTAAGGAGGCAACATCATAGACGGGGTTTTCCGTTAAGAGAAGCGGCTCTTCGGCTGGGACAAGTGCTTTCGCGCCGATTGCTGCCGTTTCAATGCCATGAGCAGAAATCATGGCATAGCTGATCCCGGGTGCTGCTTTTTGCTCAACAAGTGTTGAAAGAGCTTGTTTTGTTTTTGAAAATGACATGATCCATCCACTCCTTTGCTGATTCTGATTCATTGTACCACATTCTCAGAAAATGATTTTAAGGAAGACGATTTATTTTATTTATCAGGTCGATTTATGGCAAAATGTTCACAAAAAACTATTATAATGTAGGCTTTTTGTATGCTTTTATGACATATTTAGCGAAAATACGTGTTACTATATATTATAGTAAGATTAAGGAGCGAGAGAGTATGCAGAATTTATTTAACCACCAAGAACTTATTCGAATGATGAATCAATACCATTTTCTTGTTAAAAAAGAAGTTTATAAGCCTAAAGAAGTGATTGTGGAAAATGTCAAAGATGACTATGTTTATTTACTAGTGAACGGCTGTGCGGCAGCCTACCTAAATACAGAAGCGAAGAGTCTGTATTCGGCTATTGGTGCTGGGTATATGATGGGTTACTATATGGTCATGGATAATATCCCCAATCAATTTACGTTTAAGGCGTTATCACATTGCCTTGTTTATAAGTATAAAAAGGCAGATCTTCAATATGCGCTATCATTTTCCGAGAATTATGGTTTTCAATTCTTTATCATGAAAGAGCTGACTAGACCGCTTTATTTGAAGTCCATGCTTCTTTATGAAGAGCATCAGAATTTTCTTTTGCGCAGTTTTGTGAACCTTGTGCAGATTTTGCGCCCAACGATGGATGAGGACTTTTACATTTTTTCAAAAGAAATTAGCACGACATTTTTGAATAGTTATTGTATGCTGTCTAGAAGCTCTTTTTATCAGCAATTGACGGCTTTGCGTGACGAAGGGACGATTGCAAAAGAAGATGGGTGCTGGAAAATTGCACGAAAGATTGTGGACGAACACTTTATTGCACTAAATTCATACCACTAATAAAAATGCGGCTTTCGGTAGTGTTGC
Organism: Listeria costaricensis; assembly: GCF_900183385.1. Classification (GTDB taxonomy): domain Bacteria; phylum Bacillota; class Bacilli; order Lactobacillales; family Listeriaceae; genus Listeria; species Listeria costaricensis. Next base: position 71,605 of record NZ_FXUT01000007.1, on the reverse strand, counting down.
TGTCGTGGCCCTCAAAAGGTAGATTTTTCAGGTCTAATTTTGGGGGATCCAGTCATGCATCTATCAGAAAGCCGCATTTTTAATTGAAATAATAACCTTGGGCGTAGTGGATTCCAAGCTGAACGAGATAGTCCAGTTGTTCTTTTGTTTCAACGCCTTCAACAATTAATGCTTGGCCATTTTTTTCCAAATAATGGTGGAGATTTTGGATGACCAGCTGTTTACCGGGATTTTCAAGCAAATCTTGAAGTAGCGACGTATCTGTTTTGACAAAATCAGCAGAATGACTCAAAATACGGTCAACATCTGCATAGCCAGAGCCAAAGTCATCAATAGCAAAAAACGTATCGTAAGCCGTCCGTAAAGGTTGGATCTTTTGGTGGAGTTCAGCCATTCGTTCAGGGGGAAGGATAGACGTTTCTAAAAATTCAAAGGTCACCTGCCCGTTTGTCTCAAGAAGTTGTTGGAGATAGACATAATGATCGAGAAATGTGTCATAAGAAATATTAATAAAAATACGTCCATCTTTGTGAGGAAAGCGATGGATGGCGTTTAGCAAAGTTTGCAGCTCAAACTCATAACGCAAGCCAGCCGCTTCACATGCGGTAATAAAAGCACGAATATTTTTGAAAATTTGCTGATCTTGAAGTCGAGTGAGCGATTCATAGCCAAAAATTTCCTGTGTCTGGATGTTGACAATTGGCTCATAAACAGTGTCCAAAAGGTTTTGCTCAATGATTGAGCGGATAGCGCGTGTCATGTTTTCCATCTTCCTTCATTATGGAGTAAGGACCAATTCTTTATTTATATAATCAAAAAAGTGGGTAGTCAGAGGATCTGAGGTATCCATTTTTTGAAGAAGTCCTTGTGCGATTTTAGCATGGTTTGTGTTTTTTGTCTTCTGGAAATACTGCACTAAAAAGGCATAGACAGCAGTGGATTCCATTTGGCTCTCAGGCTTGTGAGAGGTGCGGTTATAACGGCCAAAAATTTTCCCCTGCTGATCCAGTTCAGTCTGCAAAAAGCTGTCGAAGTGTGGTTCAGGCTTCCCGTTCAGCTCCACATAAGCAAGGGCTATCAGCATTTGGTCAATCATGTTGACTTCTTTAGGATCGCTTTCCAGATACGCCCCGTTTTGATAAACTTCTTTAAAAAACGGATCGGCATTTGCCTGTTTTAATGGAGCAAAATTTTTGGCTGAATAGCCTAGCAGCTTCATTTCAGGCACCGCATAGTAGCTGAGATGCAGTGTGTCAGCGGGCACTTTCGCCTGAAAATCATAGAAATCAATCGGCCTGTTTTGTACGAGCAAAAAGCTGTGGTCCGTTTGGTTGATTTTTTCTGCCAGCTCCTGATAAGGTGAATAATCAAACTGACTGCTGGCTGTGACTAGTGCAGCAGCAATTCGTGTGTCATCAATCCAAGCATTTGTTGAAGTGTCTTTTTGAGCTTCCCATTTTAAAAAGGTTCCTTCACGGGTCGTGACGACAAAATGGTCAAGTAAAGAATGATACATTTGATCAAATCGGCGGCTGTCGTCTACTTTGAGCAGATATTGCATATAAAGTCCGATACTTTCAGCTAAATAATGTGGGTCCGTCGCCTGTGCATAGTCGATAATCAGCTTATCATCGGTTAGGTAGTATTTCTCAACATGTGCTGATACGTCTGTTGCAAGCGGTGTAGTTTCCTCAGGATGGTCAGCGGTCGGCTCTTTGGCGGCATTTAAAAACCAGAAAAGAGCACCTGCTGAAAGGAAAAGAATGAGCAGAAATAGCAGTAGCCCTTTTTTCATGCTGGTTCCCCCTTACTCGTCCTCACTTGATCGCGTCCGTTTTGCTTTGCTTGGTAAAGCGCCTGATCAGCGGCTTCAAACAAGGCCTCCTGCTGCGGATAGGCGGCATTGGGTGTATCATACTGACAAGCCACCCCAATTGAAATCGTCACGTTACCGCTTTTGGGATTGAAAGGGAAGTGCGCATGATGAATTTCACTACGAACCGTTTCCGCGATCAGGGCGGCATTTTTGAGATTCACATCAGGCATTAAAACGGCAAATTCTTCCCCGCCGATTCGAGCAACAAGTGTATTTTTAGGAAAGAGCCGGTTCTTTAAAATGACGCTAAACTGGCTGAGAACCGTGTTTCCCGCCTGATGCCCATAGTCATCATTGATTTCTTTAAAGTGGTCAATATCGATCACCAGGAGACTGAGCGGCTTTTTCCGTTTGGTTGAGCGGTGGAATTGCTTTTCGAAAACGGTCATAAAATAGCGGATATTCGGCAAACTTGTCAGCATATCTGTCATGGCGCTTGATTTCAGCTGATACATCATTTTATTGCCACGATCAATGTAATTGGCTGCTGCATAGACTAACACACTCGTGATGATAAAAATCAAATAGAACAGTGCGGCCTCTTGCCAGTTTAGGATGCGGTCAAGATCAAAATTTGTAAAATAATAGAAATAGAGTACCGGTATACTGCACAAAAACGCCAAAATGTATTTTTTCAATTGACTCATTTTCAGACTGCCGATCAGCATGCAAAGCAGATAAAAAGCGGTCAGCAAAATCAAATAGTGAATGGTCGCCGGGTAACCCCCAAAAACACCTAGTAGCGTGCGGCCGATAACCATGGTCAAAAAGGCAATCGTTGCGGTAAAGCGTCCGCCAAAAATCGTGGTTACCAGCAGGATATTAATACGCAAATTCGTATAGACGACCGCTTCATCATTGAGTGAACCACGAAACATGAAGTAGACTCCAGCTAGTCCGTAATAGACTCCCAGCGCAATGGATAGCATCGTATGGCGCTTGTTGAAAGTGAACCACTGCGGGCGCACATCGCGTAGTTTACGAAAGAAAATCCCTTGAACGAACAGGATTGCTAAGAAAATCGATAGGCTATCAATATATGGATCAAGCGTAGAAAGCTTCATGTTTTTTTCCATCCTTTAAGGTGAGATAGTACTGTTTTCCACCTGGTCTGTTTGATTAAACAAGGCGAAAACTTGATTGCGGCCGCGTTCTTTGGCGATATAAAGCGCCCGATCTGCGGCCTCAAATAATTGTGCTTTTGTGTCAAAGTGGGTTCCGCCTGTCTGATCGAAGCTTGCTACACCGCAAGAGACAGTCAGCCCCGTCTGCTCGGATAAGAACGGAAAGGGCGTTTCTGTGACCATTTGACGGATTCTTTCTGCTAATTGGTAAGTCTCCATGAGTGTCGCCTGTGGGACAAGGATGGCAAATTCTTCCCCGCCGATTCTGGCTGCGACGGTTCCTTTTGGCAGGGACAAATTTTTAAGAGAGACGCTGAGCAAGTTTAAAATGGTGTTGCCTGCCTGATGTCCATAGGTATCGTTAACCTGCTTAAAATAATCAATATCAAAAATAATCAAGCCAAGTGGTGTTGAGCGGTGTTTAGCATGCAAAAAATAGTCGGTAAAAAGTGTTTCAAAATGGCGGTAATTAGCCAGATTGGTGAGCGGGTCACGAAGCGCGGATTGTTTCAGCTCGTAGGCCATTTTATTCGACGAGTCAACATAGAGAATCGCTTGGAATAATATAAAGCTGACAAAAAATGAAACGGCAAAAAAGCTGACCCAATCAGGCAAGGCAGTCACATCATAGGCGAGCGGAACTTTTTGGTGCAGATAGAGGAGCATAAACGGGATCATGCTGAGCTTGGCAAAAACAAATTTTTTCCAGAAATTCACTTTTAGATAAGAAATTTCCATGCAAATAAGATGATAAGCCAAGATAAAAGCTACATAAACAAGCTGGTCAAAGAAATGGGGGGCTAATAAAAACTTGAAGAAAATAATCAGCGCGACGGCGATACTAGCAGGCTTCTTGGTAGTAGACAACAGATTAAAAATCAGGATGATATTTAGCAGCATATCGGTATAGATTCCGTATTCCAAGCCGTGTTGTGCACGATAAATAAAATAGGCCCCGAGAAGCCCATAGTAAATGCCCACCCCGTATAAAATCAGCTGATTCCAACTTGAGCGTTCAAAAAGATGCGGTTTTTTCTCGCGCAATGTTCGTAGCAGCATACCGTGGAAAAATTGAGCGGTCAAAAAAAGGGCTGCACTGGCGCTGATTGATTCTAACAAATTCCACATAAAAAAGCTCCCTTTTCTGTATAATGAACGGGCATTCAGTTAAAATAGAACTGTACCCGCTAACTAGGAAGACTTAAAATGTAATATTATTAACATTATTATATAGTAATTCATATTATTGCAAACTTTATTTTACTTGTCAATTCAGTTTTTGCATAAATGGAGGTATAAAAAGGATGGAGATTTCGGATCAGTTGGTGGACTTAGCACAAAAAAGGGCGGAAGGATTTGCGCTGGAAGGCTTTGTGAAAGGAAGAGGCCCGGCAGATGCGAAGGTCATGCTGGTGGGAGAAGCGCCTGGCGAGACAGAGGTTGGGAATCTGATTCCGTTTAGCGGGCGGGCCGGGAAAGAACTGATGAAATTCATGGCAATCGCCGGTCTCACGCGCGAGTATGTTTTTATTACGAGTGCCGTTCGGAGCCGCCCCTATCGTTATGGGGAGAAAATCGACCGGAAAACAGGCGAAAAAATAAAGCGGCGGTATAACAGGCCGCCCACACAGAAAGAAATTTTGGCTCATGCACCGGTACTAGATGCAGAAATTCAAATGATTCAACCTAAAATCATTCTTGCGATGGGTAATGTGGGGCTGAAACGACTGATCGGCAAGGCGTATCAGGTCTCCGAGCAGCATGGCAAAATTTATCGGGGGCCGGTTCAACATTTGGCTCATCTGGAGGATCGGTCGTATAGCTGGACAGAGGAAGTCTATACGGTGCTTGCGACTTTTCATCCGGCGTCAATTTTTTATAACCGTCAGCTGCTGCCACTGATTGAGGCGGACTGGCAGCTTCTTCGGCAGCAATTGGAGGCTAGATAAATGGAAAAAATTGCGATTATTGGTGGCGGCATTGTGGGGGCAAGTGCTTTTTATCATTTAAGCAAAAGCGGGGTAGATGTGACACTTTTCGACCGCGGGGATGCTGGGCAGGCCACACGTCACGCGGCGGGAATTATTTGCCCATGGCTGTCAAAACGGCGCAACAAGGTCTGGTATGAGCTGGTAAAACACAGTGCGGCGTATTATCCAGTCTTAAGTGCGGAACTGGAAAAACAGGTTGGCATGAGTGGCTACAAGCAGGTGGGGACACTTGTTTTGCGTGATTCGGAAGCGGGAGCCAGACAGTTGGCCGATTTAGCGAGAGAGCGGCGTAGGGAGGCTCCTGAAATTGGGGAGATCAAGCTGCTCCGTCCGGCAGAAGTACAAGCTCATTTTCCGCTCGTCCAGTCTGGTTTCTTTGGCGTGCTCGTTTCAGGTGGCGGTCGGGCAGAGGGGGCGCAGATTCGCTCCGCCCTTCTTCAAGCAGCGCTTCAAACGGGGCATGCCCATTATATCGAACAGGAGGCGCACCTTGCGTGGGAACCGGGAACGCGGCGGCTCCAGCTTACGACAGGTGGCGTTCTGGCGGGGCCGTTCGACAAAGTGATTTATGCTGGCGGAGCTTGGATGGCAGAAGAGCTGGCCCATTTAGGCTTTACTAGTGATCTGGTGCCGCAAAAAGGGCAGATTCTGATGGTGCAGACGGAAGAGCGGGAGACGGACAATTGGCCAGTCGTTTTGCCGCCGAGCAGTAAAAGTATCGTGCCGTTTGAAGCGGGTATGTTGATGATTGGCGCCACACATGAAAAGGGGCAGGGCTTTGATTTGACCCCAACAAAAGCCGCACAGGATGAAATTTTGGAAGCGGTCCGGCCATTTCTGGCAGATGTCGAAAAGCTCCAGCTCATTCAGCAGTCTGTCGGCACAAGACCCTACACGTCTGACTTCAAGCCGTTCATCGGGCAGCTTGGCGACCTGCCACTTTTTGTCGCTGGAGGTTTAGGCGCATCAGGACTGACAACCGGGCCGTATGTGGGACGACTTTTAAGTGAAGCCATCTTGAAAACGCCTCATGCGCTCGATCTGCAACCATTCGACCCGGCAAGTTATATCCGGCCGCATCAATAAATCGGGTTCTTATTTTCGTCGAGCGTAAAGCCTTCCCCGATCACATCATGAACAACGCTGACAGAAACGAAGGCATGCGGGTCGATTGCATCAATAATATTTTTAAGTTGAATCAGTTCATTTTTAGCCACAACGACATAAAGGACATCCTGATCGAGCTTGGAGAAGCCGCCACGTCCTTCCAGAATGGTGACACCACGGTTCATGGCCATCATGATATGCGAAGCGATTGCTTGATTATTTTTTGACACGATCATCGCACCACGAGCCGCATAGGCCCCTTCCTGTACAAAGTCGATTACCCGCGAGCCGATAAACACGGTCACAAGCGTATACATGACTTGTCGAACGTCCAGATAGGAAAGCGAAGCCGTGAGTACAAGGGCATCAAAAATGAATAAGGTTTTTCCCATGCTGATGCCTTTTTTGAAATTGAGTAATTTGGCGATGATGTCACTGCCGCCAGTCGTGCCGCCGTATCGGAAAACGATCCCAAGTCCGACACCCGTGAAACCACCGGCAAAAAGGGCCACCAGCAGGAGGTCATTATGAAGATCGAGCGTAAACGGTACACGCTGAAAAATCCATAAAAAAAGCGACAGGCTGAATGTGCCGATGCCTGAATAAATAAAAGTGCGACTTCCCAGTACCCGCCAGCCAATCAAGAAAAGCGGAATATTGAGGAATAGGTTGGAATAGGCCGGATCGATGCCGAAAAAGTGGAGCAGAATCAGTGTGATCCCAGTCAGTCCGCCTTCCCCAAGCCCGTTTTGAATATTAAAATTAACGAGTCCAAAAGCATAGATGGCGGTTCCAAGCATGATAAAGAAAATATTTTTAAAGCGCAGTGTTTTGAGCATGTATAGAACTCCTTTCATGAGTAAAAGTTGGACGATAGGAAGTTTTTTTCTGTATAATAAAATAGATTCCATCATACAGTTTATCATATGGAGGGCGAAACCGTGACAAAAACTATGCAGGAAATGCAAAAACAAGTCGATCAATTTATCGGACAATTTGAAGAGGGGTATTTCTCTCCGCTTGCCATGATGGCGCGTATTACAGAAGAAACGGGCGAGCTTGCACGTGAAATCAATCACTACTACGGTGAAAAACCAAAAAAAGCTTCGGAAGGTGAAAAGAAAATCGAGGAAGAGCTAGGGGACACCCTTTTTGTGCTAATTTGCATGGCGAATTCACTCGGTGTAGATCTGGAAGCAGCACATGACATGGTGATGGCGAAATTTGCCGAACGTGATAAGGACCGCTGGACAAAGAAGGAGGAAACAAAATGATCAAAGTAGCAGTATCAGGTTATAAAGGTCGAATGGGTAGCGAGGTAGTACGAACCGTCCTCGGCGAAAAAGATATGGAGCTTGTCGGCGTGCTGGATAAAGATCCGACTGAGCAAGTGATTCCAGGGTCTGACGTGCCTGTTTTTAGTGATATGGAAGAAATGATCAACAAGGTGCAGCCAGAATGTATTGTGGACTTTACGATTCCCAAATTTGCGTTTAGCCATACCAAGACGATTATTGAAAAGGGTGTGCGTGCGGTCGTTGGGACAACTGGCTTTACGCCGGAACAAATCGAAACGCTGACGAAACTTGCTGAAGCTCGCGGTGTCGGCAGCCTGATCGCGCCTAACTTTGCAATTGGTGCGGTATTGATGATGCAGTTTGCTGAAAAAGCGGCGAAATATTTTCCAAATGTGGAAATTATCGAGCTGCATCACGATAAAAAATTAGATGCCCCAAGCGGAACTGCGGTCAAAACGGCTGAAATGATGGCCGCCGCACGGGAAAAAATCCAACAGGGGGCAAGCGGTGAAGAAGAGACCATTCCAGGGGCTCGCGGTGCTGATTATGAAGGCATGCGGATCCATAGTGTGCGCCTTCCCGGACTCGTGGCTCATCAGGAAGTAATTTTCGGAGCAGAGGGTCAGGGGCTAACAATTCGGCATGATTCCTACGACCGGATCTCCTTTATGTCGGGTGTAGCACTGGCGATTCGTGAAACCGCCCATCATCAAACACTGATTTACGGCCTTGAAAATATACTTTAAAAGGAGCGTTTTGACATGCATATTGCACTGATTGCACATGACAGAAAAAAAGACTTGATGGTAGAATTTGCAACGGCCTATCAACCAATTTTGGAAAAGCACGCACTTTATGCAACCGGCACGACAGGCCTGCGCATTATGGAGGCAACGGGTCTGAGCGTCCATCGTTTTCAATCGGGGCCTCTTGGCGGAGACCAGCAGATCGGTTCTAAAATCTCTGAAAACAAAATGGATCTGGTGATTTTTTTGCGCGATCCACTGACTGCTCAGCCACATGAACCAGATGTGACCGCTTTGATCCGGCTATGCGACGTTTATGAAATTCCGCTTGCGACGAATATCGGAACGGCTGAGGTGCTGATTCGCGGTCTGAGTGAAGGCTTTTTGGAATGGCGTGACTTGCGCCGCAACAATGAAGAGATTTAAAGCTCGAAAGGAGCACTTATGAAAGCACAATTCATACAAGCATTACCGGTACTGGAAAAGCTTGAAGCAGCCGGATTTGAAGCCTATTTTGTTGGCGGTGCGGTGCGCGATTTTTTGCTGGGGCGAAAAATCAGTGATGTTGACATTGCGACAAGTGCTTTTCCAGAAGAGGTCAAGACGATTTTTGCTCGCACCTATGACACGGGGATCAAACACGGAACCGTGACGGTCAGTGAGGGCGGCGAGCACTACGAAGTGACGACGTTTCGGACGGAGGGAACCTATACGGATTTTAGGCGGCCAGAAGAGGTGACTTTTATTCGTTCCTTAAAAGAAGATCTGCTGCGACGTGACTTTACGATGAATGCCATTGCCATGGATCGACACTTTGCTTTTCATGATCCTTTTCAAGGTCAGGAGGCCATCAAGGCGAAAAGCATTACGGCAGTGGGCGATCCGAAAGCGCGTTTTCATGAAGATGCCCTGCGAATGATGCGGGCCGTTCGTTTTTTAAGTCAGCTGGATTTTACGTTGGAAGAAAAAACCGCTCGGGCATTAGCGGAGGAAATCAGTCTGCTGGCTCATGTTTCTGTAGAACGCGTGACGGTTGAATGGCTGAAGCTCCACCGTGGCAAAGCCTTTTCGCGTGCTGTTCAAATGATCGCCGAAGTGGGCATGGAAGCCTATCTGCCGGGACTTTCCGGGAAAAAGACAGCGCTCTTTGAACTGAGTAGCTGGACACTTCCAGAAGCGGCATCTGATGAGCTGCTCTGGCTGCTTTTAATGGTGGCAACAAAGCCGGCAGATGTCAAAACGGCTCTGAAAGCGTGGCGGCTCCCTAACCGGACGATCAAGCAAGTGGCAGCGGCGTATGCGTTTCTGATGGATGAGGAGCAGTGGACGAAGTGGCATCTTTATCAGGCAGGACGCGCTCTTTTTACGCTGATTGAGGACGGTCGACTGGTTGTGACTGGACAAAATGAATATGCGGCATGTCTTTTGGCGTATGAAGCGTTGCCCATCCACAGTCGCAGCGAACTACAGGTGACAGGGCATGATTTGCTTGCTTGGAGCGGGAAGTCAGGCGGTCCATGGCTGAGCGAGACATTACTGCGGGTGGAGCAGGCGGTTGTAGATGGTAGGTTGCCGAATGAAAAACCGGAGATAAGGAGATGGCTAGGCTATGGCGAAAACGAATCGTGAGAAATTGCTTGCCTATTTTGGAAAAAGACAAGATGAATTTATTTCTGGGCAGCAGATTGCCGATTTGCTTGGCTGTTCGAGGACCGCGGTCTGGAAACACATGGAGAACCTGCGCAAAGAAGGCTATGACGTAGAAGCCGTTCGTAATAAAGGCTATCGTCTTCATGTACGGGAGGATCAATTTTCAAAGGAAGCCATTCAACTTGGGCTTGGGACCAGCTTTATCGGTCAACAGATGCACGTGTATGAAAGTGTGCCATCTACACAGTTGGTTGCCCATCAGGAAGTTTCAAATGGGGCGGAAAGCGGAACGGTCATCATCAGTGATGAGCAGACGACGGGGAAGGGACGGCTTTTACGACCATGGGACTCCCAAAAAGGTCATGGCATTTGGATGAGTGTGATTTTAAAGCCGCGTATCGAGATTCGTCGTGTGCCGCAATTTACTTTTATTGCTTCATTGGCGGTTTCCGAGGCCGTCAGTGAAATAACCGGGCTTGAACCGCGCATCAAGTGGCCCAATGATCTTTATCTAGGCAAGAAAAAAATTTGCGGCGTATTGACCGAAATGCAAGCAGAGGCGGAAACAATTCATGCGGTGATCATCGGAATCGGGCTGAATGTCGGTCAGGAAAATTTTCCAGAAGAGCTGAGAGAGAAAGCCACTTCGCTCCGAATAGAAGGCGGCAAAACCTATTCCAGACAGGCATTGATTCAAGCAATCCTCTTTTATTTAGAAAAATACTATCTTCTTTTTGACAGTCAAGGGTTTCAGCCCATCAAACTTTTGTGGGAAGAACGCGCGATTCCCTTTCAGCAGCGTGTTCGTGTATCAACGCTTCGTGGGACGATCACAGGGATTTCCAAGGGCATCTCAGAAGAAGGTGTTTTGCTGATTGAAGATGATCACGGGGAGATTCATCCGGTCTATTCAGCGGATATTGAAATAGAATAAATTTGATTTTTAACAGTCGGAAATTCAGCTTTTCGGCTGTTTTTTGTATGGAAAGTGATTTTTTATATGAAAAATTCGCTCAAAAGTCAGTTTTGTTATTTTTCTATTTGGAGGAAAATCAGCTACAATAGACAACAAAGGGGGAGATACGATGAAAAAGTGGCTCGTTATAATGTTGTGTGTAGGTTTAGGGGGATTAGTTTTCGCCTGTTCCGATCCATCAGCTAAGGACAACGACGCGGCTAGTGAGACAAAGAGCGCGGCAAAATCCTTTTTAACCACGATTAGCACCGCTGATTTTAAACAAAAGATGGCAGATAAAGAAACGGGATTTATTTATGTGGGACGGCCGAGTTGTGAGGATTGTCAGGCTTTTCAACCAATCTTGCAAAAAGAACTTGCAGACCGCGGTTACAAGGATAAATTAGCCTATTACAATACGGACAAGGCTTCGGAGAAAAATCGTGATGACATGGTGCAGCTACTGGAAGGCATGTCGATCGATTCGGTTCCGACGATGGTTTATTTGAAGAATGGAAAAGTTGTGTCCACTTATTCGGCAACGGATAGTCAGAAAAAACTGGCCAAGTGGATGGATCAGCAAGCTGGTTGAAGTTTTATTCAATCGGCTTTTTTCCTACTCGGAAGCTTTATAATGGGCACAGATTATGGTAAGATAACAAGGTAATCAGGCAATGATTGTATTCTGTTTTAGAAACGATACCGCCTGATGAAGAATAAATTTTTTTGCCGTGATTCTTAAAGTTTGAGAACATGGACGAAAAGGAGAATGACAAATGAAAACACCAATGCAATTTTCAGAGATGAAAGTAACGGGTGAAAAGATCACCATGATTACGGCTTATGACTACCCCTCTGCCAAAAATGTCGAGCAGGCTGGTGCGGATCTTATTTTAGTCGGCGATTCACTGGGCATGGTCGTGCTTGGTTATGATTCGACGGTACCAGTTACAATGGACGTTATGATCCACCATACCAAGGCTGTGCGACGTGGAGCACCGAACACTTTCGTTGTGACCGACATGCCATTTATGACCTATCATGGCGGAATTGATGAAACGATCGCGAACGGTCGCAGAATCATTCAGGAAAGCGGTGCACATGCGCTGAAACTGGAAGGTGCCGGAGAAGTGACACAGAAGATTGCTGCACTGACGGAAGCCGGTGCACCGGTTGTGGCGCATTTAGGTTTAACTCCTCAAAGTGTAGGACTGACTGGCAGCTACAAAGTGCGGGCCAAAGAAGCAGCGGAAGCGAAAAAGCTGATAGAAGATGCCCAAGCAGTCGAGGCGGCCGGGGCGATCATGCTGGTGTTAGAGGCGATTCCAAAGCAACTAGCAGAACGAATTGACGCACTTCTCACTATTCCGGTGATTGGCATCGGGGCAGGCAAAGGCACATCCGGTCAAGTACTGGTCTATCATGATATTATTGGTTACGGCATTTCGCGCCGCGCCAAATTCGTGAAAGCCTATGCGGACATTGATCCGCTGATTGAAAAAGCGCTCGATCAGTATGTGAAAGAAGTGAAAGACGGCGAATTCCCGACAGATGCCCATTCGTTTACCATGAAAGAAGAGCAGTTAGGGGCGCTTTACGGAGGTGCAGATCAGTGAAAATCCTTCGTACAGTAGAAGAACTTACGACCTGTTTGGCAGCTGAAAAAGGTGCAGAGATCGGTTTTGTCCCAACGATGGGCTTTCTTCACGAGGGCCACTTGACGCTGATTCGTACGGCTCGGCAGGAAAATGAGCGGGTCGTCGTGAGCGTATTTGTAAATCCAACCCAATTTGGACCGGGAGAGGATTTTGAAAGTTATCCGCGTGACGCGGCGCGTGATGCGGAGCTTGCTGAGGCGGCTGGTGCAGACTTTTTGTTTATGCCGAGCGCAGCAGAGATGTATCCGGCGCCGCTATCTGTGAAATTTACCGTGACAAAGCGGACAGATGTGCTGGACGGAGCAAAACGACCGGGGCATTTTGATGGTGTGGTAACGGTTCTGGCAAAATTGTTTCAGCTGGTACAGCCAGATCGGGCTTATTTTGGACAAAAAGATGCGCAGCAGGTCGCGGTTGTGAAAAACTTCGTGGCGGATTATTTCTTCCCAGTGGAGATTCGCACGGTGCCGACTGTTCGAGAAGACGATGGGCTGGCTAGAAGCAGCCGGAATGTCTATCTGACGGAGTGGGAAAGGCAGGATGCGCCAAAACTGCATCAGGCTCTGCTAGCTGGAAAAGCAGCTTACCAAGAAACGTTGGACGTTGAGAAGGCTTATCAGGCGGTACGCGAAGTGCTGGGCGAAACGGCTCGATCGATTGATTATCTGGCGCTGCTCAGCTTCCCTGGCTTTGATGAGAATCTGCATGAAAGTGCGGACCTGATTTTAGCCATCGCGGTGCAGTATAGCAAGGCTCGCCTGATTGACAACGAGATTTTCACAGTGAAGGGGGCGGGAAAATGAATCGAATGATGATGAATGGCAAAATCCACCAAGCGACTGTTACGGAAGCCAATTTGCAGTATGTGGGAAGCATTACGATCGATGCCGCGATTTTGGAAGAAGTGGACATGCTTGAAAATGAAAAAGTCCAGATTGTCGATAACAATAATGGGGCACGTTTTGAGACGTATATCATTGCTGGCGAGCGTGGAAGCGGTGTGATCTGCTTAAACGGGGCGGCAGCAAGGCAAGTGCAGGTCGGCGATGTGGTGATTATTATGAGCTACGGTATTTTTACAGATGAAGAAGCGCGTCAACATCAGCCGAAAGTGGTCGTGCTGAACGAAAAAAATCAAATTGAACAAAGATTGACGGAAAAGCCGCATACAACGCTGTAAGGCTGCTGCGGGACCTGAGGTGGGAAACGGATGAAAAAAACAAAAAGATATTTAGTGGTCGATTTGGAAACGACCGGTAATCAGGCAGGGCGAAAAGATCGCATCATTCAATTTGCCGGTGTATTGGTTGAAAATGGCCGGATTGAGCATACCTATTCAACGTTTATCAATCCACTTAAAAAGATCCCGCCTTTTATTCAGGAGCTGACAGGGATTTCCGATCAAGATGTCAAAGAGGCGCCGCATTTTGAGGATGTGGCGCCCATTATTTTGTCGCTTCTAGAGGATACGATTTTTGTAGCGCATAATGTGGCATTTGACTGGACGTTTTTAGAAAAAGAACTAAAGATGGCTGGTGAGAAGGTGCCACGTATTCAAAAGCTGGATACGGTGGAGCTCACGCGGATTCTTTATCCTGGAATCGACAGCTACAAATTGCAGGACTTGGGGGATGAATTCGGCTTCGGCCATGACCGGCCGCATCAGGCAGACAGTGATGCTTACGTGACGGCTGAGCTGCTACTACTTTGCTTGGAAAAGCTGAACGGCTTGCCGCTACCGGTTTTGCGCAAAATGTCTAATATTGCACAACCGCTTAAGAATCATCTGCCGGAGCTTTTGTTTGAAGTGGAGATGGCGCAGGACCGGAAAAATCTGCCGCTTTCAGAGGAGCTTTTATTGCGCCGCGGACTTGTAATTCGTAAAAAGCAGGTCTGTCCGTCTGAAAAAATGGATCCAGGTGCTTTTCCTGTGCAGGCTGCAGAGAAAGAAGCGCTTTTCAAACGAGCTGGGGCACCGCTTTTTGCGCGGACGGGCCAGTTTGAGATGATGGATCTGGTCTATCAGGCCATGCAGGAGAAGCGGCACGCCTTGATTGAAGCGGGAACGGGAATTGGAAAATCGCTGGGCTACTTTTTACCATCGCTTTATTTTGCCAAAGAAAAGCAGCTGCCAGTCATTATCAGTACATATACAAACTTATTGCAAAGTCAGCTCTATCAAAAAGACGTTCGACTAGCACAAAAATTGTCGGGGCTGCCGGTTTCAACGACCCTGCTAAAAGGGCGCGACCACTATTTGAATTTGTTTAAATTTGAAAAAGTATTGGAAGAACGTGATCCCACCTATGATGTGGTTGTGACGAAGTTGAAGCTACTTGTCTGGCTAACGGAAACAGAGACTGGCGATATTGATGAAGTCAATTTGTCGAGCGGCGGTCGTCTGTTTTGGAACCGGATGAAGCATACCGGCTGGTACTTATCGGAAAAACGCGACCCGTGGCTGCCCTATGATTTCTATAAATTTAATTTAGAACAGGCCAAGCAGGCGGACCTTGTGATTGTCAATCATGCCTTGCTTTTGAAGGATCATTTTGATTCGCGGAAGCTCTTGCCTGAATACGCCTATGCGGTCATTGACGAAGCGCATCATTTTGCTGAAAGTGCCAGAAGCCAGGGCAGTTTCCGCTTATCCTACCGCAAGCTGAAATACTTTATGAACCAGCTCGGCACATTGGAACGTTATTCACTTCTCAGCCGGCTCGATCTGGTTTTCCCATCAGATGAGCGGTTGTTTGATTTGGATATTGCGGCGCTCAAATTGCCGGAAGCGGTCGAAGCTTTTTTTGCGGCTTTGCAGAAGCAGCTGGTCTCCAGTCGGAAAGAGCGGACGGAAATGGCGCTTCTCATGAGTAGCCAAAGTGATGAATGGGGTGAGGAACTCTATTATTTGGCGGAAAATCTGTTGGCGCTCCTCCAAGAAGTCTGTCTTCATTTACGGGCGCTGCTTGAAAAAGGAAAATCGGAGCAGGAAACGCTGAAAGAGGGGGAAACAGCCTTTATTGAAGAGGTATTTGCCTTTTTGCTGGACTTTGAAGAACTGGCTAGCGGGCTTGATCAGCTGGTCCACCAAAAGTTGCCGGTTGAAACGATCATTATTGAGGCGGACAAAAACTGTTCGCTTTCCAGTGTGGCGTTAAAAGGCATTCTGCTGCAAGTCGAGGAGCTGTTAGAGGACGAATTTTTCGGCAAGAAGGAAAGTGTGATTATGACCTCGGCAACCCTGACAGTCGCTGATTCATTCCGCTATACGAAGCAGTCGCTGGGACTTTCAGAGGCCGATTTAATCGAAGCGCGGATCCCATCTCCGTTTGACTATGCGGCGAACAGTCGAGTCTTCATTCCGGATGACCTGCCGCCAATTAAAGGAACGCCGCTTGAAGTGTATACACGTGTTCTGACCGACTATTTGAAAGAGATTGCACTGCGGACAAATGGGCGAATGCTGGTGCTGTTTACGGCGGCGGATATGCTGCGACAAACGGCTGTACGGATGAAAGATGCGCCGGAACTGGCCGACTATATCGTGCTGGCGCAAGGCTTGTCAAGTGGAAGCTCGGCCCGTCTGACCAAGCAGTTCCAACTGTTCGATAAAGCGATTCTGCTCGGGCTTTCGAGTTTTTGGGAAGGGATCGACATTCCCGGGGAGGACCTTAGCTGTCTGGTGATTGTCCGGCTGCCATTTGCTCCGCCAGATGATCCATTTACCAAGGCGCAGATCGCACTAAAAAAAGCGAATGGCGAGAATGCTTTTCAAAACTTGTCGCTTCCAGAAGCTGTACTGCGCTTTAAGCAGGGCTTTGGGCGGCTGATTCGGCGCGAAGATGATCGAGGAGTGGTGTTTGTTTTTGACAACCGGGTGGACACGACGCGGTTCGGGAAAACTTTCTTGCAGTCTTTGCCGCCAGTTGAAATCGAAAAAGGACCGCGCGACGAGCTGCTTTCACGTGTCAGTCAATTTTTTGCGGAAGATCATGATTAGGACTTCAAAAAGTGAAGGCCTATTGCTATAATAGTTTTATGCTTGCAACTTTGTGGGCAAATTTAGATAGAAATGAGCGAATTTATCTTGCAGAGACGAAAAAATAAAAAAAGAATCGGTCTTTGGATCCTGCTAGCTCTCGGCATTCTAATCCTCATTTCAGGGGGAGCTTACCTGTATCTTCGCTCGGCAGAAAAGCCGGTCGATGAGGCAAAGCAGGAAGCACTTGATCGCATCAGCGGCAGTATCGAGCTGAAAGAACAAGATCAATTTTATCTATACAACGGCGTTAAATCCACCTACTATGTGTTGACCGGAAAGAATCAGGATAATAAGGACATCATCGTTTGGGTCCCAGAAAAGAAATCCGGTAAAGTTTATGTGAAATATGCGAGTGACGGCATTTCAGAAGCCAAAGCCAGACAAATCGTGGAAGAGAAAAAGCATCCGAAAAAGATTCTCAATGTGACGCTTGGCATGGAAAATGGTGTTCCGCTTTATGAAGTCAGCTACATTGGGAAAAATGATTCTTTGAATTATTACGATATGACCTTTTCAGACGGAGAATGGCTGCGGGAAATCGAAAACTTATAAATTGTAGGAGGATGAAACATGGATATACCTTTATCAGAACGTGTGAAAAAAGTCGCCCCATCGCCCACCCTTGCGATTACGGCAAAAGCGAAGCAAATGAAGCAGGAGGGCATCGATGTGATCGGTCTTGGAGCCGGGGAACCGGATTTCAATACACCGCAAAATATTATTGATGCAGCAATCCGGTCGATGGAAGCAGGACTGACAAAATATACGCCTTCTACAGGGATTCCTGAACTAAAGGAAGCGATTGTCAAGAAGCTGGCTCGCGATCAGGGGCTTTCCTATGAAACGAACCAGATTTTTGTCGGGACTGGGGCCAAACATGTGCTTTATTCCGTCTTTCAGGCGCTTCTAAATCCTGGCGATGAAGTGATCGTGCCCGTTCCTTATTGGGTGACGTATCCAGAGCAAATCAAGCTGGCTCTTGGCGTGCCGGTATTTGTTGAAACGGGTTTTGAGCAGGATTTCAAACTGAGTGCCGCTGATTTTGAGCAGGCGATTACTTCAAAGACCAAAGCGGTCGTACTGAATTCGCCTAATAATCCAACCGGCATGTGCTATACGAAAGAAGAGCTACTCCAAATCGGCCGTATAGCAGTTAAGCACAACCTGGTCATCGTGTCAGATGAAATCTATGAGAAGCTGTATTATGGACAGGAAGAAATTTGTTCAATTGCCAGTCTAAATCAGGATTTGTATGCACGAACAGTGGTGATTAACGGGGTATCCAAGGCCTACTCGATGACCGGCTGGCGGATTGGCTATGCGGCAGCAGACGCGCAGCTAATTGCCGGGATGGGCAAACTGGCAGACCATTTGACCAGTAATCCGACTGCCAATGCACAATATGCAGCTGTCGAAGCTTATGAAGGCAGTCAAACGGTGCCGGAACAAATGTATCAGGCCTTTGAAGAGCGGATGGAGAAATTCTATCCGGAAATCGAGCAGATTCCGGGTTTCCGGCCTAAAAAACCGGACGGCGCTTTTTATTTCTTTATCAACGTGGAAGAAGCCTTGCAGATGAAGGGCTTCACAAGCGGTGATGAGCTGGCGGCTGCTCTGCTTGAACAGGCAAAAGTCGCGGTAATTCCGGGTTCGGGATTTGGTATGCCCGAATATATCCGCCTCTCCTATGCGACAGATCCGGAGCTTTTCGGAGCCGCACTTGTGAGAATCAAAGAATTTATGGAAAACTAGGGAGTGTACAAAGTGAAAATAACGATTAATCAGGCAAAAGATTATGTCAATCAAGAAGTAACGATCGGCGTTTGGCTTTCTAATAAACGTTCAAGCGGTAAGATTGCCTTTTTGCAGCTTCGTGATGGTACGGGCTTCATGCAGGGTGTTGTGGTCAAAGCGGAGGTTTCCGAAGAGATTTTTGCACAGGCGAAAGGCCTCACACAGGAAACCAGCTTTTTTGTCACAGGTGAAATCCATGAAGATACCCGCTCGAAGTTTGGCTATGAAATGGCTGTGACGGGCATTGAGGTGATTTCCGAATCGCATGACTATCCGATCACACCGAAAGAACACGGAACTGAATTTTTGATGGACCATCGTCATTTATGGCTGCGTTCAAATCGGCAACATGCGATCATGAAAATCCGGAATGAGATCATTCGGGCTACGTATGAATTCTTTAACCGGGAAGGCTTTATGAAGATCGACCCGCCAATTTTAACGGGAAGTGCGCCTGAGGGGACGACGGAGCTTTTCCACACGAAATATTTTGACGAAGATGCTTTTCTTTCTCAAAGCGGTCAGCTCTACATGGAAGCGGCAGCGATGGCATTTGGCAAGGTGTTTTCATTCGGACCGACTTTCCGGGCTGAAAAATCGAAAACGCGCCGCCATCTGATCGAATTTTGGATGATCGAGCCGGAAATGGCTTTCTATAAATTGGCCGACAGCTTGGAAGTGCAAGAGCAGTATGTGGCTTTTCTAGTGAAATCTGTTCTGGATCATTGTACGCTTGAATTGGAACGTCTGGGCCGCGATACAACGCATCTAGAAAAAATGACGGCACCATTCCCGCGGATCACCTACACAGAAGCAATCGAGCTGCTTAAGAAACAAGGCTTTGACGATATTGAATGGGGCGACGATTTTGGTGCACCTCATGAAACGGCGATTGCTGACAGTTTTGAAAAACCGGTTTTCATCACGCATTATCCAAAAGCGATCAAGCCGTTTTACATGCCGGAAGATCCAACGAATGACCAAGTTGTCCTTTGTGCTGATTTGATTGCGCCAGAGGGTTACGGTGAGATTATCGGTGGTTCTGAACGTATTCATGAACTGGATGTTTTACTGGAACGGATCAAAGCATTCGGACTGGATGAAGAAGCATACAGCTGGTACATTGATCTAGCTCGCTATGGTTCTGTGCCGCATTCTGGTTTTGGCTTAGGGCTTGAACGGACGGTGGCTTGGATTTCAGGAACAGAGCATGTGCGTGAAACAATTCCATTCCCACGTCTTTTGAACCGTCTATATCCTTGATAAATCGTAGCGAAAAGATACATCTCCTATTGTGGGATGTGTCTTTTTTTGTGTCGATTTTAAAAATTTGTAAGGCTTACGGAAATTTTAAATAAAAATCGCCAACTTTCGGGCAAAATCATGATATACTTTTACAGTGAGGTGTTTTTTGATGGAGCAAAAAATTATGCAGGAATGGATCAAAGAAGGGCAACTATCAATTTCGCAGGTTTTGCTGGCGAATTATAAAGTGCTGTCTTTGAATGAAATGGAAGTGATGCTGCTGATCCAAATCGAGTCGTACCGGGCAGCTGGCAATCCGTTCCCATCCGTAGAAGAATTGACGATTCGGATGACACTGAGTCAAAGTGAGATCATGAAGCTGATCGAGACGCTCATTGCGCGCGGTTTTCTTGCGCTGACGCATCACGAAGAGCGGCAGATTTTGACGGAGGCCTATTCTCTTGAGCCGCTTTGGGAAAAGCTGTGGCTGCTTTATGAGGAAAAAGATCTGACGGGGCGTGTTAATCAGCAGGTCAAAGAGGAGACCAATCTGTACCGCTTATTTGAAAGCGAATTTGGTCGGCCGCTATCGCCAATTGAAGCTGAAACGCTCTCGGCATGGCTGGATCAGGATCACGTGGCACCGGCTCTTATAAAGGAAGCCTTGAAAGAGGCGGTCATTTCGTCTAAATTAAGTTTTCGTTATATTGACCGCATCCTGCTGAATTGGACAAAAGAAGGCGTGAAAACCGTCGAGGATGCTCGAAAGATAGCGGAAAGCTTCCATCAAAGTGGCGGATCGGATTCTGGAACCAAAGCGCCGGGCTCATTTAAACAAAGCTCGGACAGCATTCCGTTTTATGATTGGCTGGAGAAAAGAAAAGGGTGAGAGTAAGGTAGATGCTGACTAAACAACAAACCATTGATTGTATCAATGAAATGGCCAAAATGTTTCCAGCGGCCCACTGTGAGCTGGTGCATAAAAATACCTTTGAACTTTTAATCGCGGTTGTTTTATCTGCCCAATGTACGGATGTGCTGGTGAATAAGGTGACAGCCGATCTTTTTGAAAAATATCATGAGCCGGAAGACTATCTGGCCGTCCCGCTTGCTGAATTGGAAGCTGATATTCGCTCGATCGGTCTCTATCGTAACAAGGCGAAAAATATTCAAGCCTTGTCCAAGAAACTGTTGACTGAGTTTGGCGGCGTGGTTCCCAAAACGCATGCCGAGCTGGAAAGTCTGCCTGGTGTAGGGCGAAAAACGGCCAATGTTGTCTTGTCCGTTGGTTTTGGCGTGCCAGCACTTGCTGTTGACACACATGTCGAACGGGTATCAAAAAGGCTGGGCATTTGCCGCTGGAAAGACTCCGTCGTCCAAGTGGAAGAAACCCTCAAAAAGAAATTGCCGGAAGAAATGTGGTCGGATGCCCATCACTATTTGATTTTCTTCGGTAGATATCACTGCAAGGCGAGGAAGCCGGAATGTCCTACTTGTCCGCTGCTCCACCTTTGTCGTGAAGGAAAGAAACAAGCGAAAGCGAGAGGATTTGATGGCTGAATTTAAGTACGCCCCAGAATTAACACATGCGAGGTTTCGCTCGCCAGACATCGTGATGAACGAGCTGGATGAAGCATCTCTTTTTGTCAGCGGAGTACCGTTTTGGCAGGAGCAGATGTTTTATACAAAAGGTGCTGGGATTATGCCGTGGCACGAGGAGACAGACCGAGCCTGCCGCCGCCTGAAAAAACATATGAAAGTACTCCTTGAGGAAATCGAAACGGCGCTTGAAAATAAAGAAAAACCGAATCCGTCAAGCGTTACCGATGCGTTGGGGATTTTTCTCTCCATCTTATTTTGGAGTAATCATCGCCCTGTGCAATTGACCGATTTGGAAGAACAGCTTAAAACGCTTGAAATCAAGCCGCTTAACTTAGAAGAGCGGCTTATGTACTGCTTTGATCGAGCGCATACCTTCTTAGGGTATACCCAGTTAAAAGAGCTTATGCTCGAGCAGCGTAAATTGATTGCCAAAGCAGAATAAAAAATAAAACCTGTCAGTAACTGATTTTTGTACCGTCTCCAAGTGTTAGAACTAAACATCTAACATTTAGGAGAGTGGGGCAATTTCGATCAGTACTGACAGGTTTTTTTGATGAAAAAAAGCGAAGTGAGGAGGGGGCCGTTTCCCAAAGTAGTCTTGCAATCTTTGGGAAACGGCCAGCTATCACTTCGCTTTACTTCGTTATTATGTGCTATTCTGGTTGTTTGTCTGGCTACTGTCTTGATTAGAGGAATCTGTATTGCTGTCCTGCGGAATCGTGACAGTCGCCGTGGCTGCTGAGCTGGACTTATCGCCTTTTTTCGCCACAACGCTGATTGTAATGGTCGATCCTGGCGTACCGCCGGAAACAGTGATAGAAGTTGAAGTGACAGAGGTTGTCTGCCCATTGACGGTTACATCATAGCTTTCGGCACCATCCACGGCTGTCCAACTGGCCGTAATTTGCTTGCTGGTCGTGTCATACTTGGCAGTTAGACCAGCAGGGGTGCCTGGAGTGGCGTTTTTCTCTTCCTCTTCTTTCTTCTTAGCTTCTTCTTCCTGTTTTTTCTTTTCTTCCTCTTCTTTTTTCGCTTTTTCTTCGTCTTCTTTCGCTTTCTTCGCTGAGGAAGACATTTCTGTTTTAGTTGGTTGAGTTCCAGCAACAAACAGTTCGGTCGTCATATCTTCACTAGCTGTGCCATCTGCTGCTTTCACAGGTGGATTGCTGCCTTTTAGAATTGGAACAGAAACGACGCTGCTTGGTTGTTTGAAGTCAGCTGTTTCTTTGCCTTCTGAGACATGTCCCATGACTTTAGAGAACATGCGCTGGGCAATTTTTTGTTCGCTGGAAGAGAGGTAGTTTTCGATATCATCATACCCCGTCCAGACGGAAACGGTATAATTGGTCGAATAACCTACAAACCAGGAATCACGGGCTGCACCGCTTGGATAATTGTATTTCGCTTGAGCACTTGAATCAAAGTTTGTTGTCCCCGTCTTACCAGCAACAGGAACGCCAGAAACGGCAGCTGAAGTACCGGTACCTTTTGAAATAACATCTTTGAGTACATCGGAAATCATATAGGCGGTCGATTCTTTCATCGCCACGCTGCTCTTCGGTTCCATATCGATCTCATCGCCATCACCTGTTACGATTTTCGTGACAGTATGCGGCTTGTTGTAGACTCCTTTGTTTCCGAATGCGGCATAAGCACCAGCCATTTGCAGCGGGTTCGAGGAGTTCGCACCAATCGAATAGGACTCAGGAAACTCATCATAATCAAAGCCCAGCTTGTCGGTAAACTGCATAGCTTTGTCAGTTCCAACGGCTTGCAGTGTTTTCAGCGCTGGGATATTCCGTGATTCATAAAGCGCCTGCCTCATGGTAATGTCGCCTTGATAGCTGTGATCCCAGTTGTTGATCTCTGTACCGCCGCTATAGGTGTAAGGCTCATCTTTGATAATTTGAGCGGTGGACATGTTGAGATACTCGATTGCCGGTCCATAATCTGCAATAGGTTTCATCGTGGAGCCGACTTGTCGTTCGAGCTGCGTCGCATAGTTGTAGCCGCGGGTGACATTTTGATTGCGTCCGCCGCCAATCGCTTGAACACGACCAGTTTTCGTATCCATCACGACCACTCCGGCCTGCATCTTGTCGTCCGTAAAGCTGACAATATCATTGGAATTCATCATTTGTTCGGTATACTGCTGGGCATCCTGATCGAGGGATGTATAGATCGTTAAGCCGTCTTTATAAACATCGTATTTATCAGGAATTTCGCTCAATACCTGTGTGACATAGGAGTCGTATTTATAGGAAGGTTCCTCACGTTTTTCTTGTGACTGAAGCCCATCCTTAATATCCACTGCCTGAGCGTCTTTCATTTCTTGCTTTGTGATTTTGTCGTTGTTGTACATGTTCGTGAGCACCAGGTCGCGCCGTTTTTTTGCAGCGTCCGGATGATCATAAGGATTATAGTTGTTCGGACTTTGTGGCATTCCGGCGATCAGGGCCGTCTGAGCAAGACTTAAATCTTTCAGGCTTTTGCCGTAATAATGCTCTGCTGCCGTCTGCATGCCATATGTGCGATCTGACATGTAAACTTTATTGACATAAATTTCGATAATATCATGCTTGCTGTATTTCTCTTCTAATTGAAGTGCCAGCCAAGCTTCCTGCGCTTTCCGTGCAAGTGATTTATCCGTATAATCCAGATAACTCATTTTGATGATTTGTTGGGACAAGGTACTACCACCTTGATCGCCAAATCCATTTTGGAAGTTTGCGATAACAGCACCAACGAGACGAATCGGGTCAATCCCGTCATGCTCATAGAAGCGGTTATCCTCGGTGGATAAAATCGCGTCCTCCAGTGTTTTCGGAATATCTGCATATTCCACGTAGTCCCGGTTTTCTGCACCTACTTCTGCAAAAACGTTTCCGTCTTTATCTAGGATTTTTGACGAAACAGGGTCACGCAATTTGGAATCAGTCAGTTTTGGCGCGTCTTTTGCATAACTATAGAAAAGACCGGCCCCAGCTGCAATGCCGAAGAAGGCACAAAACAAACCAACGAAGAAAATCGTTTTGACGATCGTGCGGCCAATGTGACGCTTCTTTTTGACCGGCAGCTGATCTTTTTTGCTGCGCTGCTTCGAGTTTTGCTGGCTGCGATACTGAGATCTTGTTTGCGGTTTTTCTGCCATTAAAAATCTCTCTCCTTTAAACTCGGCTGACTATCTACTTGCTTTATCCAGGACAGATAAAAAGTCAAGCCGCGGATTTAGACCATAGGGAACGAGGTCTGAGACAGCACGAAGTTCACCGATCGTGACCGATTTACGGCCGCCTTCTGCCATTCTTTTCCAAAATGGGTAGAAGTTTTGATACAAGGTGAGGTATACTTCGTCGAGTGTCCGAAAGCTGATGATCACAAAGGCAAGGCCGTTTTGTTTGACGACTTGTTCCATATGGGTCAGCTGGTGAGGGTGGAAATTATTTAGCGGAAATGAGGTGGTGTTTTTGGTTTCCTTTGCCTCAAAATCCAAATACTTTCCTTTATAAACACCGTTATAGTCTGTTGTTGAAGGCTGTTTAAAATAGGCCTCTCGAATCGTGGCGTTGCTTCTTTTTGGATAATCAACGCGCACAATTTGAACAGGTGTCGGTTTTTTATGGATAACAGCGATCTCATGAGCTAAATAATAAGCATTCGTATCATTTAAGTCATCCTCAAGCGACATCCCGCGTTTGCCATAAAGCGTTGGCATTTTTTGATTTTTTTTCACAGCATTTGCTTGATTTGGTTGTTGCGGCTTCTTGCCATTTGGATAGCCGATTGCCATGATTCTCACCTCATTAATCAAAAATTGCCAGCTCCATAGAACTAACCTTTATTATAACAAAATAAAATGAAATTCCTAGTAAAATTTGCGAAATCGCCCGGAAAAGGATGCGCTAATAAGAGTGGAATGGGAACATACCTTCGTTTTTTGACGTAAAAAAAGAGGCGTGAAAATGGGGATTTTACTTGAAATATGCTATTCTAAATAGTAAAGAAGGGGATAAGAGGATGACAAATTTGGAAAAATGGACACAATTAATGTTGGAACAAAATGAGGCCAACTTTGCCCGTTATGAAAAAAATCGCACGGAGCAGGAAGTCTTTGATTTTTATACAGATATGAAACCTTTTGTCGATGAGGCGAAGCGGATTGCGGACGGCTTTCTCGGGGAGGCACTGCCGTTTATTCAAAAAGAACGCCCTCGCTATATCGGGGAACAGCAGCTGCGTCAAGCGGCAGAAAATTTGCAGATGACCGCTGTTTCGGCTTTTAATGGAAAGAGTTTCTACAAGCATTTCTTAGATCACTATGAATCGACAAAATATACGGTGACACGTCTGCAAATGGCCATTTCAGAAATCGAGGGAAAAGCATGAAGTCAGTTGTCGTTACAGGCTATAAAAGTTTTGAATTGGGGATTTTCAAGAAAGATGCAGAGGAAGCGCGCTTTATTAAAGAAGCTTTGCGCAGGGAATTGTTGACGCTTGTGGATGAGGGGCTTGAATGGGTCATCATATCTGGATTGCTCGGTACGGAGCTTTGGGCTGGCGAAGTGGTGTCAGAGTTGAAATGGCAGGGCTATGCGGTCAAGCTGGCCGTGTTAGAACCGTTTGAAGGTCAGACTGGCAACTGGAATGAAGCTAATCAACTGTGGGCTTCTGAGGTGCTTCAGGATGCGGACTATCATGCGTTTATTACCAAGCGTCCTTACGAAAGTCCGCGGCAATTTGAGGTGCGTGACCAATTTTTGATTGATCATACGGAAGGGGCCATACTGATCTATGATTTAGAAAAGGAAGGCTCACCGCGCTTTTTTTATGAACGGGCCAAACAGGCGGCGGAAATGGGCGATTATGAGCTTCGGTTGATTGACTTTTACCGGCTGCAGGAAGTGGTGGAGGAAATCAATGAGTGGGGAACTGATGAATAAAAAATCAGGATCAAAAGTTTAACAAATTAACAAAAATCTGGATTGTTTGAAAAACTGGGGAGATAATCTGGTATTTCTCGCGATTTTAAAAGGCTAGTCATTGACAAATGGTGTCAGATTTGGAACAATGATAATATGTATTGATTTACATAAAAAAACTGACTTGTAATTAAGAAGAGGTGAATCCTAATGGCTTCTGAACATTTTGAGTATAATTTAACAGCAAAAGAGATTTTAGAAAAAGAATTTAAAACTGGTCTTCGTGGGTATAATCCGGAAGACGTCGATGAATTTTTGGATATGGTCATTAAAGACTATGGAACTTTTACGCAGGAAGTAGAAGCATTGCGTGCAGAAAATATCCGTCTTGTGCAAGAGCTGGAAGGCAGTCCGGTAAAACGGGATGCAGCGGCTTCGTTCCAATCACAACCGCCTGTGCAACCAGCAGGCACGACCAATTTTGATATTTTGAAACGTTTATCGAATCTTGAAAAGCATGTTTTTGGAAACAAGCTGGACGACGGTGAATAATTTATGGTATGATAAGTACCGTTCATAATTAACGTTCGGATAATCGCTGCTCCGGCAGAGGAAAGTCCATGCTCGCACGGTGCTGAGATGCGCGTAGTGATCGTGCCTAGTGAAACAATAAGCTAGGGCACTCCGGTTTGACCGGTTTGACGGCAGATAAACGACCTACGTCTTCGGATATGGTTTAGTAGTCTTGAAAGTGCCACAGTGACGAAGTTCTTCGAGAAATCGGAGAAGTGGAACGCGGTAAACCCCACGAGCGAGAAACTCAAACAATGGTAGAGGCACTTTTCCCGAGGAACTCAACAAGGGAAGAGGTACTGATTTTTCAGTGCAGATAGATGATTATCCCTGTATTACCTCCCTGCCGGTAATAGAGGACAGAACATGGCTTATAGAACGTTAATTGCAGGATGAAATGAAATTTTGGAGCTGTTTCATGCGGCCTTTTGCTTATTTGAATCGAATGAGCTCGGCAGTTGAAACAGCTTTTTTCTTGCTAAATAGAAAGGGACGTGTAAAATGGATGAGTTTCAATTAGTGGCAACAGCAGCATCAGGACTCGAAGCAATTGTTGGGAAAGAAGTGCAGCGCCTTGGCTATACGCCGCGAGTCGAAAATGGAAAAGTTTTCTTTAAAGGAGATAAGATGGCGATTGCACGGGCGAATCTGTGGCTGCGTGTGGCAGACCGGGTGAAAATCGTTGTGGGTGAGTTCAAAGCGACAACTTTTGATGAGCTTTTTGAAAAAACGAAAGCTTTGCCTTGGGAGGATTTCTTACCGCTGGATGCAGCATTTCCTGTGGCGGGTAAGTCTGTTAAATCAACGCTTTACAGTGTGCCAGATTGTCAGGCGCTCGTCAAAAAAGCGATTGTGAACCGTTTGAGTGAGAAATATCGCCGTTCGGGTCGATTGATGGAATCCGGTGCGCTTTTTAAAATCGAAGTGGCGCTTCTGAAAGACCATGTGACGCTGACGATTGATACAAGTGGTGCGGGGCTTCACAAGCGGGGCTATCGTATCGGGCAAGGGGGCGCGCCTCTGAAGGAAACTATGGCAGCGGCTTTGGTCCTTTTGACTAGCTGGCATCCTGATCGACCATTTTACGATCCCGTTTGTGGGTCGGGCACGATCCCGATTGAAGCTGCGATGATTGGGCAAAACATTGCGCCGGGCTTTAACCGCGAATTTGCTTCTGAAACTTGGGACTGGATGCCAAAGCGGATCTTTGAAGAGGCACGCAAGGAAGCGGAGTCTCTGGCGAATTACGATCAGAAGCTGGACATTATGGGCGCAGATATTGATCATAAAATGATTGAAATTGCCAAGCAGAATGCCATCGAAGCGGGGCTGGGTGATTTGATCTCCTTTAAACAGATGCAGGTAAGCGACTTTACGACGGAAAAAGAATATGGAGTGATCGTGGCCAATCCGCCATACGGAGAACGTTTGGAAGATGAAACGGCCATCAAGAAGCTCTATCAGCAAATGGGTGAAGTTTACAGTGCGATTCCAACCTGGTCGGTCTATGTGGTAACCTCCTACGAAGCATTTGAGGAAGCTTACGGCAAAAAGGCGACCAAAAAACGGAAGCTCTATAATGGTTATTTGCGAACCGACTATTATCAGTACTGGGGACCAAGAAAGCCACGCGATCATAAATAGACAGGAGACGAGAAAATGGCAGAAACATTGAGCGAATTGAAGCAGGAATTTTTGGATTTTGTACGGAAAATCGAAGCGAAAAAAGAAGCGCTCGAATTGGTGGGCTGGGACATTCGTACAGGTGCACCGAAGAAGGGGCTGGATCAGCGGGCGGAAGTGATCAGTGTTCTGTCGGCAGAAATTTTTGAAGCAGAGACGTCGGAAGAAATGGCGGCTTTTATTGCAGCACTTTCTCCTTATAAGGCGGAACTGGATGAGATTACGGCGAAAACGTTGCACGAATGCCAGAAAGAATATGATTTGAGTAAAAAAATTCCGGCGAAAGAGTATCGCGCATATACAAAACTTGTCGCACAAGCTGAAAATGCTTGGACGGAAGCGCGGGCGGAAAATGATTTTGCCAAATTTGAGCCGTATTTGACGGAAATCGTGGCGATGAAAAGACAGTTTATCGAATACTGGGGCTACGAGGAAAACCGCTATGACACGCTGCTTGATCAGTATGAGCCGGGCATGACGGTTCAGATTGTTGATCGGGTTTTTGCGACGCTGCGGAAGGGAATCAAAGCGCTCCGCCTGAAAATTGAGCAGGAAGGTATTCGACCAGACGCATCACTTCTTGGGCTTTACCGGATGCCAAAAGAAGAACAAAAACAATTAGGGCTTTCTGTTCTTGAAAAAATGGGCTTTGATTTTGAAGCAGGGCGTCTTGATGATACCGTGCATCCGTTTGCTTCGGGGCTAAATCCAGGAGATGTGCGGATTACAACGCGCTATGATGAAGATAGTTTTAAAATGGCGCTTTTTGGAATTATTCACGAAGGCGGTCATGCGATTTATGAGCAAAATATCGATTGGCAGCTGGTTGGGACACCGCTCGCAAATGGGGCTTCTATGGGGATCCATGAGTCGCAGTCACTTTTCTATGAAATTATTCTAGGCTCGAGTTTTGCTTTTTGGAAGAGCAACTATCCGGCGGTTCAAAAGATGGCAAAAGGTGCTTATGAAACGGTTTCGGTGGAGGACTTTTACCGGGCGCTCAATCTGACGGAAAGCTCACTCATTCGTATCGAAGCGGATATTCTGACATACCCGCTACATATCATGATTCGCTATGAGCTTGAGAAGGCGCTTATGAATGGCGAACTTGAGGTTAAGGATCTGCCACAAGCATGGGGCGATATGTATGAAGCCTATTTGGGGGTTCGTCCGGAAACGGATTCGACGGGTGTTTTACAGGATATTCACTGGGCAGGTGGCGATTTTGGCTACTTCCCGTCCTATGCACTTGGTTTAGTTTATGCGGCACAGTTTTTCGAGCAGATGAAAAAAGACTTGCCGGACTTGGAAGCCGTTTTGGCAGGGACTGATTATCGGCCGATTAAAGACTGGCTGACACAGCATATCCACCGCTATGGCAAGCTGAAAACGCCGATTGAATTGTTGAAAGAAGCGACAGGGGAGCCGATCAATCCATCCTATTTACTGCACTTGTTGGAAGAACGGTATGCCTTTGTCTATCAATTGAAAAACTAGCTTGACCAAGCAATCGCACAACGTTATAATGTAACAATACTAACACACTTATATAATAGCTGTAATACGGACAGCGAGTTTCTACCTGGATCCCGTAAAGATCCGGACTATAAGTGAGAATTGTCGAATTGATCAGTGTCCATACTGGTTTCTTTGCCTACTTCTCCTTAATTTGGAGCGGTAGGCATTTTTTGTTTTTATGGGATTTTCCGAAATGAGAGGAGTCATACTGTTGAAATTACTAGAGCAATATATTTTACAAAAAGGTACTGTTTTGCCCGGAAATGTACTAAAGGTGGATGCTTTTTTAAATCATCAAATTGATCCTGCACTGATGCAGGCGATTGGTCGGGCTTTTAGTGAGCGTTTTAAAGAAGCGGGCATTACCAAAATTGTGACGATCGAATCATCGGGAATAGCGCCGGCGGTTTTTGCCGGTTTAGAGTTGGGCGTACCGGTTGTTTTTGCACGAAAGAAAAAATCGGTCACTTTGCAGGATCACCTATATACATCGGCGGTCTATTCATACACGAAAAAAGAATCGAATGACATTTCAGTTTCAAAATCATTTTTATCGAGTGAAGATACGATCTTGGTTATGGATGACTTTTTAGCAAATGGTCAGGCAGCCATTGGGCTTTTGGAGATCGCAGAACAGGCGGGGGCAAAAGTTGCGGGAATCGGGATTGTGATCGAGAAAAGTTTTCAACAAGGACGCGGCTTGCTGGAAAAAACGGGCATTCCTGTCTATTCACTTGCACGGATTGCTTCGCTTGAAAATGAACAGATTGAATTTATCGAGGAGGACTAGGGGATGCTTGGCAAAGGGAGAATTTTAGCTTTAGGATTTCAACATGTGCTGGCGATGTATGCGGGTGCTGTGATTGTGCCGCTTCTTATTGGGGGAGCTTTGGGCTTTAACGGAGAACAAATGACATATCTTGTGTCGATTGATATTTTCATGTGTGGGATTGCCACTCTTTTGCAGCTGACAGTCAATCGCTTTTTCGGAATTGGATTGCCGGTTGTCCTTGGTTGTGCCGTTCAGGCGATTGCCCCGATTATTTTGATTGGGCAGGAGATGGGAATTGGTGCAATCTATGGGTCGATTATTGTTTCAGGCTTGTTTGTCCTGCTGATCGCGCCATTTTTCTCGCGCATCGTCCGGTTTTTTCCGCCAGTTGTAACGGGCTCAGTCGTGACGGTCATTGGGCTGACACTGATTCCTGTCGCCATCAACAATCTGGCTGGTGGAGAAGGGGCGAAGGATTTCGGTTCGCTCTATAATCTGGGACTGGGATTTGGTACACTTTTGCTGATCATTTGTGTGTATCGTTTTGGGAAAGGCTTCTCTAAGGCGATTGCCGTATTGATTGGACTTGTGGGCGGTTCGCTGGTTGCCGCAGTTTTAGGGCATCTCAGTCTTGCTCCGGTTAGTGAAGCTGATTGGTTTCATCTGCCGACACCGTTCTACTTCGGGGCACCAACTTTTGAATGGTCGGCCATTTTGACGATGATTTTGATTTCGCTTGTCAGCATGGTAGAGTCAACGGGTGTCTATTTTGCCTTATCGGATATCGTAGGGAAGCCGCTCGACAAGAAGGATTTAACGCGCGGTTATCGGGCAGAAGGTCTAGCGATTATTTTGGGTGGAATTTTCAATACTTTTCCTTATACGGGGTATTCTCAAAATGTCGGTCTCGTGCAACTTTCGGGAATCAAAACGCGTAAAGTGATCTACACGGCGGCAGGCTTTCTACTTCTGCTCGGGCTAGTGCCAAAGATTGGTGCAGTTGCAACGATTATTCCAACACCTGTACTGGGTGGGGCCATGGTCGCTATGTTTGGAATGGTCGTCGCACAAGGAATTAAAATGCTCGGGAAAGTTGATTTTTCTTCACAAGAAAATCTGCTGATCATCGCTTGTTCCGTTGGTGTTGGCTTGGGGGTAACGGTCGTGCCGGATCTTTTCAAAGAACTGCCGTCGTTTATCCAACTGTTTACAAGTAACGGGATTGTGGCAGGGAGCGTCATGGCGATTGCGCTTAATCTTTTATTCAATATGCTCCCAGGACGGAAAAAAGCAACGGAACAGGAGCTGGAAATTCATCACGCGAAATAAAAAGGGAAAGACTGTGGGAAACGCAGGCAAAAGTTCGTTGCTTGGTGTTTCCCACAGTTTTTTAAGTGGTGAGACTTGCAAAATAAATAAAAGAGCGTATAATGTAAAACGTAATCATTTCGATTTAAAAAAGAACGTTGAAAGGAGCATCACATGGCTAAAAAGTCCAAAGTTGCCAAATATGAGAAACAAAAGCAACTCGTCGAACAGTATGCGGAACTTCGCAGACAGCTGAAAGCAGAAGGTCGTTATGACGAGCTTCGGAAACTGCCGCGGGATTCTTCCCCATCGAGATTGCATAACCGTTGTGAATTGACGGGTCGCCCACATGGCTACATGCGTAAATTCGGCATGAGTCGGATTCGCTTCCGTGAACTTGCCCATAAAGGACAGATTCCTGGTGTCAAAAAAGCCAGCTGGTAAATAAATATGGAAAGCTGTAAGAGGATCACTTCAACATTTTCGATACCTACTTACAGCTTTTTTTTGCTATTTTTTCGCGAATTTTGACATTTTTGTGAATGATGTTGCTTTATATCTAAATAACGTGGTATATTTTAAAAGTACCTATGGGACACAAAAAACATTTGGAGGGAATACTTCATGAATAAAAAAGGGATTATGGGGCTGATTTCGGCCTTACTTGTTTTACTAGTTGTGCTAACTGGTTGTGGGGGGCCTAATCGTGTGGCACCAGACCAAGCGGCAGATTATGTGATGAACGCACTGATCAAAGGGGAAGATACAGATAAGCTAGAGGATACATTTGGTTCAGATTACGGCAATTTTGAATCTGATTTCAAAGAGAGCTTTATCTCCAGCTTTAAAAGTCAATTGACAAGCACGACAACAGCTGATCTGGATCAAGAAGTCAATGATTTTTATGATGCGTTTATGGCGCAAATGAAAAAAGAAGCTTCTTATACAACGAAAGTGACAAATGATGACAAAGAAAAACCAGAAGTAAAAGTGAATGTGAAAGGTCTGGACATGGCAAGTGTTCAAAAAGAACTGACAGAAAAACTGACGAATGCTGTAACGGCTGATCCTTCGCTTGCAACAGATCAAGATGCTTTGATGAAAAAGACAATGGAGCTTTATACAGAAGCAATCAAAAATGCAAAAGCTGTTGAAACTGGGACAGATGTAACGATGAAACTTGAACCAAATCCGAGTGATGACAGTCAGTGGAAAATGAGCAACGAAACAGAATTCATGATGAATGTTGCAACCGCGCTATACATGGGCGGCTACTAAGAATAACCGTTGCGTAAAAAAGGGAATCAAGAATGGACAAAAGGACTGCTTTCACGTTTTTTTGTCAGACTCTTGGTTCTCTTTATTTTTAGGTGCGTTTCTTTTCGTGATACAATTTAATTAATGCTTGAACCAAATTAAAGGAGGTTTTTGGACGATGATGCTGGATGAATTAATGCTCTATGTGGAGGATCCTTACCGGGTGGCAGAATTTTGGAAGAAAAACTTTGGCTTCATAGAAAATATCACAAAAGAAGAAGGTATTTTAAAAATTGAATTGCGGCCTCATGCATCTGCTGAAACGAAGCTTATTTTATTTGAACGAGCCGTCATTGCCAAATTACAGCCTGAATTAAATCTGAATACGCCGTCCATGCTTTTCGGTGTATCCAAGGGGGAACTGGAGCCGCTCTTTGAAATGATCCAAGCAAATGGTGTGAAAGTAGGTCAATTAGTGACGACACCAGGAGGCATGCGAGTGTTCAACTTTGCAGATCCGGAAGGCAATTATTTTGCCGTGCGAGAATTGGGCGATAGATGAGGGGAAAGCGGGTGCAGAAATAGGCATTTGCTGAATCAGTAGAAGGAGTAATTTGGCAGGAAAATGTGTCCGCATGTTTTCTTGCTTTTTTATGGCCGTTTTGTGGTTTATTAGCATGTGGGAAACAGCCTTTATCAGAGACTTGTTTTAGAAATGCTTTTTAGTTATAATGATTCTAAATTGGCGCAAAGGAGTTTTCAAAGTGTGGCATCCAACAGAAAAAGACCTATTAGAAACATTGAAGCTCGTTAAAATCAAAGGGTTTGTGCTTGTGAATCTTCAAGAAGAAACGATTTTTGAGCATTATTTTATTGGCTTGGATAAATCCTGTTTTTTGCGGACGCTATACTGGCTGGAGGCCAACCAGTTTGTGTTTCGAACGCCGATTAAAGAACTGGGTAAAAAGCGGTATTATTTGACTGATGAGGGTGAAGCCTTGTTAAAAAAACTGCAAAAAAACAAAGAGTCCTCGGAAACTTAGGGCTCTTTGTATAAAAAGTGTGGAAGCAAGTGGAACAACTTGCTTATTTTTAGTGTAATACGCAAACAAGACGAAACGAAGAAGAAAAAATGAAAAAAAGATGAACATTTTGATTGGGCGCTAGGGCAGGCTCATGATACACTGAAAGAAGGCTAACAGAAAAGAGGATGACGATGGAACAAAAAGAAAATTTGCTGATTGTAGACGGAATGGCGCTCCTTTTCCGTTCTTTTTATGCGACGAGTGTGACAAAACAGTTTATGTATAATGCGGATGGTATGCCGACCAATGCGGTTCAAGGGATGCTGCGTCATTTACTTGCGGCCATTCGTCAAGCGGAGCCCACGCATACGCTGATTGCCTGGGATATGGGCGCAAAAACTTTTCGGAATGAATTGTTTGATGGCTACAAAGCAAATCGAACGGCGCCGCCCGAGGAAATGATTCCACAGTTTGATTTGGCGAAAGAAGTGACGGCACGCTTTGGGTTTCAAAATATTGGCGTACCGGGCTATGAAGCAGACGATTGCATTGGAACGATCTCCAAGCATGCCGCGGATTTTTTACCGACGACTGTTTTAAGCGGCGATAAGGACTTGCTCCAATTGATTTCGGGAACGAATCACGTCTGGATCATGCAGAAGGGGTATGGGAATTATAAACGTTATGATGAAGCGGTATTTTTTGCGGAGATGGGCATTACACCGCTCCAGTTCATTGATGTGAAAGCTTTGATGGGCGATACATCGGACGGCTATCCGGGCGTTCGGGGAATTGGTGAAAAAACGGCACTCAAGCTGATTCAGGATTACGGCTCGATTGAGGGCGTTCTGGCACACTTGGAACTACTGAAACCCGGCGTTCAAAAAAAGATTCAGGAAGACTTGGTGATGCTCGAGCTCAGTCAAAAACTGGCAGCCATCCATACAAGTGTACCACTTGAGGTTAATTATGATCAGTGTCTGTACCGCGGGATTACAAGCGATTCTGTCGATGTTGTGCGTGAATATGGCTTGAAAACCGTCGAGCGGGATTTGGGTTTATTATAGAATGGAACTAAAAAAAGCAGGATGGTCCTTCTTTTAGCGGAAAATTTTCGCTTGGGAGGGGGGCGCATCATGCTTTTTTCTTGTTTTTTTGCCGGCGGGCTTTTTGGATGGCTTGGCGGGCAAGCTGATCGGCTTGTTTATTTTGCGCAACGTTTTTCCATTCGATGAAAAAAAGCGGCACTTGATCGATCAGCTGGAGAATCTGATCTAAAAGCGGTTTGAAGAGGGGATTTTTGGCGTGCCTTTTTTCGATCGATTCGATGACGATTTTACTGTCTGTATAAAGGCGGATGAGCGTGGGTTGTTTGGAGCAGGCAAGTTCCAGCCCCAGCTTGACGGCCATAAATTCCGCTTCATGATTGGTATATGCGCCTAAAGGGATCGCGTGCTGTTCATAAATGCCGTTTGCGACAAGTACCACACCTGCGCCGCTTAGGCCTGGATTTCCTGAACTGGCACCGTCAACATAGATTTCCAAATGATTCGCCTCGTTTCTTTCTAGCTAGCACTCACTATAAAAGAAATTGTAAAAAAGTGCAATAAAAAAGCTGACTAAGATAGCCAGCTTGACCGTGTCCATTGCGACTTGAAATGATTAGATTTTTTCTACGTTTGCAGCTTGCGGTCCGCGGTTGCCTTCAACAACTTCAAAGGAAACTTCTTGACCTTCTTCAAGAGATTTGTAGCCATCTCCTTGAATGGCTGTGAAGTGAACGAAGATGTCTTCGCCGCCATCTGTTTCGATAAAACCATAACCTTTTTCATTGTTGAACCATTTTACTTTCCCGTTTTGCATTAAGACAAATCCTCCTAAATCCTCATGACCCAACATGGCTGGATCATCGTACTTTCACACAAGACTTGCTTGTCTGATACTAACACTATAAAACAATTGACCTAGATACGTCAAGTAGATTTTTGAAATTTTTTATAACATTCCGACTTGTAACGGCTTACTTGCGAGAAAACGATCGATGAGGCACTGGTTGTGTGCAATAATAATTCTTATATTAGGTCAAAAGGATTTAATGGATATAACATTTTGGGTATAAAGATTCATATGTGAAATCGAAGTCATGCTGATGGAAAAACTTTCTGGTGAAAAGAGTGTAAATATTTTGTTTCGGCCTGGTTCTATAGTACAATTTGTATGTGAAAGAAATTAAGTTGGAGGGTATGCGATGCCAACACCTAGTATGGAAGACTATATTGAAAAAATCTACTCACTCATTGAAACGAAAGGGTATGCGCGTGTATCAGATATTGCCGATGAGCTGCTTGTCCATCCCTCGTCTGTGACAAAAATGGTCCAGAAGCTGGATAAAGATGAATATCTTGTTTATGAAAAATATCGCGGTCTGATTTTAACGCCCAAGGGGAAGAAAGTGGGCAAACGACTGCTTGAACGCCATACGCTTCTGGAAGAATTTTTACGTGTGATTGGTGTGATGGAGGAACATGTTTACAATGATGTCGAAGGAATCGAACATCATTTGAGCTGGAATTCGATCGACCGAATTGGCGATTTACTTCAATTCTTTGAGGAAAATCCAGATGCGCGTAAGAAATTACAAGACATGCAGGAAAAAACACATACGGAATAAATACCGGTATGCCAAGTTTGCAAAATGTCGAAGCGCAATCAAGAGGAACGTACAGCAACTCGCTTGCTGGCCGATTTTTTCGGTGTTCAAAAAAGAAAGAGGTTACATTTTGCAACTTATATACAATATTTACATATGGAGGGGAATAAAGAGTGGTCAAACAATTCAAATCCGATATTGAAATCGCTGCTGAGGCGGAAATTTTACCGATAACAGAAGTAGCGGAAGGTCTAGGGTTGGAACTAGACGATTTGGAGCTTTACGGGAAAACAAAAGCAAAACTGACTTATGAAACCATCCACGATTTAAAAACAAGAGAGGACGGCAAGCTGATCCTTGTGACGGCGATTAATCCAACTCCAGCGGGAGAAGGGAAATCGACTGTGACGGTGGGATTAGGAGATGCACTTTCTCAAAAAAATAAAAAAACGGTGATTGCGCTTCGGGAACCTTCGCTTGGTCCTACAATGGGGATCAAAGGCGGGGCAACTGGCGGCGGCTATGCACAGGTCATTCCAATGGAAGATATTAATCTCCACTTTACGGGGGACTTTCATGCAATCACGGCGGCGAACAATGCGCTTTCTGCCTTTATTGATAATCATATGCAGCAAGGCAATGAACTGGGAATTGATCAGCGGCGTATCGTTTGGAAACGGGTGGTTGATCTGAATGATCGGGCGCTCCGCAAAGTGGTCGTCGGGCTGGGTGGCCCCGTTCAGGGGATTCCGCGTGAGGACGGCTTTGATATTACGGTGGCCTCGGAAATTATGGCGATCATTTGTTTAGCGACAGATTTAAAAGATCTGAAGCATCGACTGAGTGAAATCGTGATTGGCTATAATTATGCACGGGAGCCGATTACGGTGGGTGAGCTTGGCTACGAGGGGGCACTGACGCTTCTTTTGAAGGACGCGCTGAAGCCGAATCTGGTGCAAACGCTTGAACATACACCGGCGATCGTTCATGGGGGTCCGTTTGCCAATATTGCACACGGATGCAATAGTATTTCGGCGACACAAACGGCTTTGAAATTAGGCGAATATACGGTGACGGAAGCGGGATTTGGTGCGGATCTTGGCGCTGAGAAATTCCTTGATATTAAGGTACCCGCGCTTGGTAAGGCACCGGACTGTGTGGTCATTGTGGCGACGATTCGCGCGCTGAAAATGCATGGCGGCGTGGCTAAAACGGATCTGGGCGCTGAAAATGTCGAGGCGCTTCGGGCGGGCTTTGCCAATTTGGAAAAGCATGTCGATTCGATTGGCCAATTTGGCATTCCTTTCGTTGTGGCAATCAACAAATTTATCACGGATACGGAGCAGGAAGTGGCGGCGCTCGAGGAACTTTGTGCGGCAAAAGATATTCCATTTTCTTTGACGGAGGTTTGGGAAAAAGGCGGTGCTGGCGGTCTGGAACTTGCAGATAAAGTGATCGCGGAGGTTGAATCTGGGCGAGCTTCTTATAAACGGCTCTACGATGATGCGGACAGTATCGAGGAAAAACTGGAAAAAATCGTGACGAAAATCTACGGTGGCATCGGGGTAGAACTATCAACCAAGGCACAGAAGCAGATTGCCGAATTCAAGAAATACGGCTGGGATCGCTATCCGATTTGCATGGCGAAAACGCAGTACAGCTTGTCGGATGATCCGTCGCTGCTTGGACGGCCGACGAATTTCACAGTGCATATTCGTGAATTTATTCCGAAACTGGGTGCTGGCTTTGTGGTGGCTTTGACGGGTGACGTGATGACGATGCCGGGCTTGCCGAAAAAACCAGCAGCACTCAACATGGATGTGGATGAGAAAGGGCATGCGAAAGGCTTGTTCTAAGCGATAAAATTTGAAAACCACGGTTGGCAGAAATGCGGCTGTGGTTTTTTTATAAGATGGGCTTATTTGGAGAACAGTTGCAAGTTGGTATAATCGAGCTGTAAACAATAATGAGAGAGTAGCTAGCATGAAGGTATGCAAAGTTTTATTTTCTAGTTTTGCTCGTACATACAATGGAAAAGGCAGGTGGCGGCGATGAAAAAGAACGGTCGTTTCTTATTTTACATTCGTGCTTTGATTCTTACAGTACTGTTTATCATTTGTTTCTGGATATGGGGAGCTGAAAAGGTTGCTCCATTTGTTTTAGTCTATCTGATTCTTGAAAGTGTCTGTGTTTATTTTTATCGGAGGAAAAAAGCCTAATCATTTGTTAATGCACAAGAAAATAATGATTGAATCTGTAGAGAATAGAGAAGGTAGATGTATGAAAAGTTATATTATTACGCATTTTTTGAAAAAGCTGGAAGGAGCTTCGTTTCAAACCAAATTTGGTGGACAACCGGATTGGTTAACCTCTCCTGAGTGGCCAGTTAGTACTGCTTGGGGTAAGCGGCCTATGAAATTTATAGGGCAAATTCGTTTAGACGAAATTTATGATGACATTAATGAGGTGGTCATGGCCTATTTTTTCATGACACAGCCTATTGATAAAGAGGATGATTTCTTTGATCCTGACATCATTTTCCCAGATGGAGGAGAGAATGCGGTTATTGTTCAACCTGATGGACGTATACCGAATTTTATTGAAGTGAGTGATTCTGCTGTGGGTCCAACGAGCGATTCAGAGCATATATGGATACCGCAAATACAGCAAAAAGAAGAAATGATTACACTAGAATTTGATGAATTAGATAAGGATAAATTCGGGGGGATTCCAGCCTCTTTTCAGGTGAATGAAGGGATGGCGGCCGATCGTTTGTTAGTGCAATTACATACAAATTGGCTGCCTTTTTACCTAAATGCGGGTTCTTCACCGACGTTGTTTGTATTTCTCAAACCACATTTGAAAGAGGGTTATCTAACGATTGAAGATACTTGAGCCATTCATTGTCGTATCTGTTACTAGAGGGACACGCTGAGATTATTATTTGGCGAGTGTTTGTTTGATGTGGACAAAATGATTTAGAGGCAAAGATTTATGTGGGCTACATTTTAGCGGAAACCTTGGCTTCTTTTAGCTGAGAATCTCTTTATTTTATTGCCTAGTTCTGCTCTTTCGGCTAAAATATAAGAAGACTATGCAAGATGGAAGGATTATCATGAAGCAAATTAAACTTATCGGTATCGCGAAAAGTTTTGGCGAAAAAATATTATTTGATCAGGTCGATTTGACGATCTCTGAAGGGGAGCGGATTGGGGTCATTGGTGTCAATGGGACCGGGAAATCGACTTTACTTGAGATCGTTTCTGGCAAGGAGTCGGCGGATGCGGGGGAAATCGTTCGGCCGGGCGACTATACGATCTGCTATTTGGCGCAGGAGCCGCCGCTTGCAGCTGATAAAACGGTGCTTGAGACGGTGTTTATGGCGGAGACGCGCAGCTTTCGGGCGATTCGGGCTTATGAAGAGGCGCTCCTTTTGATGGCGGAGTACCCGGATGATGAAACGCGGCACCAGGCCTTTTATGCCGCACAGCAGGAAATGGATGCGACGCAAGCTTGGGATATGAATACGGAAGCAAAAATGATTCTCGACAAGCTGGGCATTACGGATTTGACGGCGCGTGTTGGGACGCTTTCGGGTGGTCAAAGGAAACGGGTCGGTTTGGCGCAGGTGCTGATCGAAACGCCGGATCTGCTCATTCTGGATGAACCGACCAACCATTTGGATTTTGAGTCGATTCGCTTTTTGGAGGACTATTTGAACCGCTTTAAAGGGGCCGTTCTTCTTGTGACGCATGATCGGTACTTTTTGGACCGGATTACAAATCATATTATTGAGCTCGATCGCGGGAAAATTTATCGCTACGTTGGCAACTATGAAAAATTTATGGAGTCGAAAGCAATCCGCATGGAACAGGAAGAGAGCACGCGTGAGAAAAATCGCAATCTTTACCGGAAAGAACTGGCTTGGATGCGGCGCGGGGCTCAGGCACGCTCGACGAAGCAGAAGGCGCGGAAGGATCGTTTTGGTGAGCTGGAAGCAAAAGTGAAAACCAAGGAAGATTCCGGCAGTCTGGAGCTTGATTTTCAGCAAACGCGGCTTGGAAAAGAGGTCTTTACGCTCAAACATTTGGGCAAACATTTTGGTGAGAAGGAAGTTTTGAAAGATTTTAGCTGGATTATTCAGCCGGGTGAGCGGCTCGGCATTACGGGCGAAAATGGCACGGGAAAATCCACACTGTTGAACCTTCTGGCCGGACGACTCGAGGCGGATCAAGGCGAGCTGATTGTCGGGCAGACGGTGCAGATTGGTTACTATACGCAGCAGAATATCGAGCTGGATACGGAGAAGCGCATGATCAGCTATTTGCAAGAGGTCGGCGAAACGGTGACCACGACAAGCGGCGAGACCATCAGTGTCAGCAGCATGCTCGAACGGTTCCTGTTTCCGCCAAGTACGCATGGCAAGTTGATCGGGAGTCTTTCGGGTGGCGAACGGCGCCGGCTTTTCCTACTCAAGATTTTAATGGAGCGGCCCAATGTTCTGTTGCTCGATGAACCGACAAACGATCTGGATACAGAGACGCTGACGGTGCTTGAGGACTATTTGGAAAGCTTTGGCGGGACGGTCATCACGGTCAGCCATGATCGCTACTTTTTGGATAAGGTGGCTCGCAAATTGCTCGTCTTTGAAGGGATGGGCGAGATTCGGCCGTTTTACGGTGAGTACAGCGACTATTTGGCCGACAGGGAAGCGTCGCGCAAAATCAAGCGGCAGACGAGCAAAAAGGCTGTAAAAGAAGCGCCTGTTTTAGAAAAGCCGAAAGAAAAGACCAAGTTGACATATATGGAAAAAAAAGAGTGGGAAGGGATCATGAACGAGATTGAAACGCTTGAAAATTCCCTTCTGGAGCTGCAAAATCGGCTTGAAGAAAGCGGGGCCGATTTTATGCTGGCGACGGAACTCAATCAGGAAATCGAAGCACAGGAAGCGAAACTAGAGGAACGCATGAAGCGCTGGGAATACTTGGCGCAATATGCGGAGTAAGGAGTCGGTTGATAATGAAGCAATATCTGGAACTTGAAAAATATGTGATGGAACATGGGACGCAAAAAGGGGACCGGACGGGAACTGGCACGATCAGCACGTTCGGCTATCAAATGCGGTTTGACTTGGGGAAGGGTTTTCCGATTCTGACGACGAAGCGTGTGCCGTTCAAGCTGGTTGTTAGCGAGCTGCTTTGGTTCCTGCATGGCGATACGAATATTCGCTATCTGTTGCAGCACAATAATAATATCTGGAACGAGTGGGCGTTTGAACGCTACGTTAAGAGTGTGGATTATACGGGGCCGGATATGACGGACTTTGGTCTTCGGGCAGTGCGTGAGCCGGATTTTAATGAGGTCTATCAGGCTGAAATGGCCAAATTTAAAGCGCAGATTCTGGAAGACGAAGCGTTTGCACGGAAGTACGGTGAGCTGGGGAATATTTACGGCAAGCAGTGGCGCGAATGGAAAACTTCGACGGGCGAGACGATCGACCAGTTGAAAGAGGTGATCGAGATGATCAAAACAAATCCGAATTCGCGGCGGTTGATTGTTTCGGCGTGGAATCCGGAAGATGTGCCCAACATGGCTTTGCCGCCGTGTCATACGCTATTCCAGTTTTTTGTGGCGGATGGCAAGCTTAGCTGTCAGCTTTATCAGCGGAGCGCGGATATTTTTCTGGGTGTTCCGTTCAATATTGCAAGTTACGCATTGCTGACCCATTTGATCGCGCGTGAGGCGGGTCTTGAAGTGGGAGAATTCGTGCATACGATGGGAGATGCGCACCTTTATAACAACCATTTGGAGCAGGTGAAAGAACAGCTTAGTCGGGAACCTCGAGCGCTTCCAACCTTGCATTTATCCGATCAGGTGCAGTCGATTTTTGATTTTGATGTGGCGGATGTCTGGCTTGAGGGGTATGACCCGCATCCATCGATTAAAGCACCGATTTCAGTATAAGAAGGAGGAAGGAAGATGCTGACATTTATTTGGGCGCAGGACGAGCAGGGGGCGATTGGCAAGGATAACCGGATGCCGTGGCATTTGCCGGCGGATCTGCGGTTTTTTAAAGAGCAGACGACAGGGAAGACGATCGTGATGGGGCGCAAAACGTATGAATCGCTTGGGAAAGCTTTGCCGAATCGGGAAAACCTGGTTTTGTCTCGAAGTCGCGACTTGCGGCTTTCTGATGCGGAGGTCGTTCATGAGGTGGAGCCGATTCTTGCACGCGCGAAAACGGAGGATATTTTCATCTGCGGGGGTGCGGAGATTTACCGGCTGTTTATGCCCTATGTGGACCGTTTGATCGTGACGAAGATTGCTGCGACTTTTTCTGCTGATACGAAATTTCCGGAAGTGGACTGGTCGAAATTTACCGAGACGAGTCGGATGGAGAATAAAAAGGACGAAAAGAATCCTTATGACTATACATTTGTAACATATGTGCGTAAAAAGCCGAATCAGTGATTGATTCGGCTTTTTGCCAGAAAGGCGGGATTTATGAAATGGAATCGAAGTTAGCAGTCAATCTGCGGGCGATCGGGCGGATTTTGCCGCAGCTGGCCTGTCCGCATTGCGGCGGTCATCTGGCGCTGGAAGGGGCTTCTTTGCTATGCGAGGCGGGGCATCGTTTTGATGTGGCCAAACCGGGGTATTTATTTTTACTAGACCACGGGATTCATACAAAATATGATCGGCAGCTGTTCGAGGCGCGAAAACGAATCAGTGATGCGGGCTTTTTTGCGCCGCTTACGGAAAAATTGGCTGAGCTGTGTGCGACCTACTTGGACGGGCGGACAGAAGGCCTTCTAGTGGACGCGGGAACTGGTGAGGGCAGTCATTTGGCGGAAATCAGTCGGCAGCTTGGCGGCGGGTATCCGGTTGTCGGGCTGGATATTGCGAAGGAGGGCATCAGGCAGGCGGCGCGCGACTATCCGGGCCATGCGTGGATTACGGCAGACTTGGCGGCTTGCCCTTTGCAGGATGATTCGACGGCACTCTTGCTGAATATTTTGTCACCGGCAAGCTATCAGGAGTTTGACCGGATTTTGAAAAGCGACGGGCTGCTGATCAAAGTCTTTCCGGAAAAGGACTACTTGCAGGAAATTCGGACGGCCTTTGCGCTGAAGGAAAGTGGTGGTCATGCGGTGGTTTATGAGCGGCTTTTGGAGGAATACACGGTGATCGAGGAGGCGACGCTTCATTATCAAAAAGCGCTTTCGGCGGAACGGTTTCGCGACTTGTTGCTGATGACGCCACTGGGCTGGCATTTGGAAGCGGCGCAGGTCGACCAATTTTTACAGACAGATCTTCCACAGGTGACGGTTGGGTACAGAGTTGTTGTCGCACGGAGAAAAGCCTGAACAGAAATGGGACTTAAAAAGTGGTCTTTTGTACGGTATAATGAAGGCGAAACGAGAAATGAGAACGGGAGGATCATCATGGAGCAATTTGATTTACGGACACTGCAAAATGGTTCAGATATTCGCGGAATTGGGATTGAGACGGACAAGCATGCGCTTACGTTGACAAATGAAAATATTCGGCTGATTGCACACGGTTTTGCCAACTGGCTGGAGCAGAAAAAAGGCTTATCGGGTCGGGTGAAAGTGGCGGTTGGTCATGATAGTCGCTTGTCTGCTGAGAGAATCAAGACGG
The DNA here is from genome assembly GCF_900183385.1 of Listeria costaricensis. GTDB lineage: Bacteria > Bacillota > Bacilli > Lactobacillales > Listeriaceae > Listeria > Listeria costaricensis. The sequence continues at coordinate 27,150 of NZ_FXUT01000007.1, read as the reverse complement.
AGTTGATCGATCAATTAGTGAAACGTGGCGTGGACGTGCTTGATGTGGGGCTTGCTACGACGCCGGCGATGTTTATGGCAACTCAGTATGCGGATTATCAGGCGGATGCTGCCTTGATGATTACTGCTAGCCACTTGCCTTATTTTTATAATGGGATTAAGTTTTTCACTAAATCTGGCGGTGCGGAACATGAAGATATTGCCTTTATGTTGGAAAATCCGGTTGCACATGGGGATTTTTCTGGTGGAACGGTCGAACAGCGGGCACTTCTTACGACTTATGCAGAGGATCTGGTGGCCAAAATTCGGGCAGGCATACGAGGCGCGGCTGATCCGCTCAAACCGCTTGCTGGTAGTAAGATTGTTGTTGATGCGGGAAATGGCGCTGGGGGCTTTTTTGCGACGGAAGTGTTGGCTCCGCTTGGGGCTGATATTACGGGCAGCCAGTTTTTGGAGCCGGATGGTCATTTTCCCAATCATATTCCGAATCCGGATAACGATGAAGCCATGGCGAGTCTTAAACGTGCGGTGCTTGCAAATGGGGCGGATCTTGGTGTGATTTTTGATACAGATGTGGACCGATCGGCACTGATGGACGCACGTGGGGAAAGTTACAATCGAAATCCTTTGATCGCGATGATCAGTCGTATTTTACTGCGCGAGCATCCGGGAACGACGATTGTGACGGATTCAACGACGAGCAATCACTTGGAAGATTTTATCGAGGCGTGCGGCGGAAAACAGCACCGATTCAAACGAGGCTACCGGAATGTGATCAATGAGGCGATTCGTTTGAATGAAGCGGGGACACCGAGTGAAATTGCTATTGAAATCAGCGGACATGCGGCGTTAAAGGAAAATTATTTTCTTGATGATGGTGCCTATCTGGTGGCCAAAATTTTGATGACGTATGCGGAGCTTAGGGCAGAGGGCCGATCGTTGCAGGACCTGATTGCTGATTTGGTGGAACCTGCTGAAAGTACGGAAGCCCGTTTGCATATCGAAGCGCCGGATTTCAAAATTTATGGGCAGACGGTTCTTCGGAATTTGCCGGCTTATGTGCGGACGGTTCCAGGCTTTACGCTTGAACCGGTGAATCATGAAGGGGTGCGGGTTAATACATCGGGTGAATTTGGTCAGGGCTGGTTCTTGCTGCGGATGAGTCTGCATGAGCCGGTGATGCCGATGAGCATTGAAAGTGATGAACCGGGCGGAATTCAAAAAATCAAACAGGCGCTGCAGCCATTTTTTGCACAATATGAAGCGTTGATTACGGCGCAGCTGGATTTATAAAAAACATGATCATGAAAGTATAAGGGAAGCTAAACGCGAGCTTGAGCGCCATTTTTTTAGATGCCGATTGCTTGCGTGGGGCTTCTTTTTTATTTTGTTTCAACCACTTTTCCTACGGCTATAGTCTTATTTTGTAATTTTTTTTAAGTTTTAACTGGCGTTTCGTTCATTGGCATGTTAGGATGAAAAGCAAGTAAGTACTTAATTTTTAAAAGGAGTGACGGAATGGAACAATGGATCACGCAGATTATGACAGATTTTGGTTATTTCGGAGTCTTTTTTCTGATTATGATCGAAAATCTTTTTCCGCCAATCCCCTCTGAATTAATTTTGACATTCGGCGGTTTTATGACGACGGTCAGTCCGCTTAATTTGGTCATGGTAATTATCATGGCGACATTTGGTTCGGTGGTCGGAGCGATTTTGCTTTACAGTATCTCGCTTTACTTTGGCAAAGAACGGATCAAAGGGTTTGTGCGCAAATACGGGCGAATTTTACGTTTGAAGGAGAGCGATATTGATAAGGCGGAGCGGTCATTTTTGAAATATGGCGGGCGGACGGTTTTTGTTTGCCGCATGGTGCCGCTAGTGCGCAGTCTGATTTCGATACCGGCGGGAATGACACGCATGCCGTTTTTAAAATTTTTGACACTCACGACACTTGGAAGCTTGATTTGGAATACGGTTCTGATTAGTATTGGAGCGCTACTTGGCGAATCTTTCAGCAAAGCGGCCACAGTGGTTGACCAGTTTTCAATGATTGTCTATCTGGTGATTGGGGCGGGCATTTTGATTGGTGCGATTTTATTTTTCAAAAAAAGAGCGGGTGCTCCGCTAGATGATGAATAGTGGCGTGGCTAGCGCGTTTTTAAGATTCCGATAATGCTTGTTTTATCGGGATTTTTTTGCGTATAATAGAATATCGATGAAAAAGGGAGCGGTCAAAAAAATGCGGATTGGGATGAGGACGGTAAAAACGGCCGTTGGTGCGGCAATTTCCATTATGCTGGCGGAATGGCTGGGGCTTGAATATGCGGTATCAGCAGGGATTATTACGATTTTAAGTATTCAAAATACAAAGAAGGGTTCGCTCACGCTTGCTGTACAGCGAATCTACTCGGCAGTTCTGGCTTTGTCGATTGCGGCGCTGTTTTTTCTTGTGATCGGTTTTAACGCAATCAGCTTTGGACTCTATCTGCTGGTGTTCATTCCTTGCGCGGTCAAGCTGCGGGTTACAGATGGAATCGTTGTCAGCTCGGTGCTGGTGACACACATACTCGTGGAGCAGTCGCTATCTTTCTACTGGTTTGAAAATGAAATGCTGCTGCTTGCTGTCGGGGCGGGCGTCGGGATCTTGCTCAATCTTTACATGCCAAAGCTTGAGGATAAGCTGCGGGCTGAGCAAATGCGGATTGAACAGCTGATGCGGGAGATTCTGCTTGAGATGGCGGCTAGTCTGCGCTGTCAGGAAGGATTTTGCGACCGGGAGGGACGAATGGCTGCGCTGCGGGCCGGGTTGAATAGGATGCAGGACAAGGCTTCTCGAAATTTGGAAAATTATTTTTTTCAATCCGCTCACTATTACGTTCAATATGCTGATATGCGGATGGTGCAGTACCGGATCCTCAGGCAGATGGAACAGCATCTACTGGGAGCTGGCGGGACGAATGAGCAGAGTCTGGCTCTAGCCGCAATCACGGAAAAAACGGCACTGAAACTGGCGGAGGATTATCCGGCTTCGGAGCTGGTGGAAGAAATCACGCAGATGGTTCGTTCGTTTCGGAAAAGCGGGCTGCCGGAAACACGGGAGGAATTTGAAAGTCGGGCGATTTTGTTTCAATTTATGAATGATTTGCGTTATTTGTTGGAGACAAAACGGGATTTTTATTTGGAGTTTGGGCTGGAACGGGCGAAAAATACAGCAGCTCGTCAAGTTTAGTCCGCTTAGGAACGGGGCAAAATAGAAAAAAGGAGGTGCCGCCATGTACGCCGTGGTCGCAATTTTTGATGAACATCTCAATCAAAAAATCATTCGAATCTGGCGAAAATTAGAAGAGACGGGTGTGTCGGATTATTTCGACCGGATGAAACTGCGTCTACCACATATTACAATTGCCAGTTATGGCGAGCTGGACGTTCCAAATTTTATTCAGGAAATGCGTAGCTTTTATCAAGATCGGTTGGCTTTTACGGTTTCCTTCGCGTCCTTTGGCTCATTTATTGAAACGCGGGCGGTCTATCTGGCGCCGGTCATGACCTCAGAGCTGTATCTGCTGCATTTGGATCACAGCAGGCATTTTAAAGAGTGGTCGGGGAATCCGCATGTGCATTATTTGCCGGGCGAATGGGTGCCGCATACGACAATTGCCAGCCATCTTGCCAGACGTGCGCAGATTCGCGTGTTTGAATATCTTGTGCACAGTTCACCGCGCCTATCCGGACGAGTGACGGGACTTGCACTGATTCGGTTGGAGGGGGACAATGCTGAAATTTTGGCCATCAAGCGATTTAAACCACAAGCAGATTAGTAAAAAAACGTTATGCCGTGGACTTGGCGTGAAGCTTCCAAGTTTCGGGCATAACGTTTTTTTGTTTAGGCTGTCACTTCTTCACGCGTAGCACGGTCTTTTTCAAGTGTACCGGTGGCGCGGCTGGTGACAACGCCGGCTACCATACTGTCACTTACGTTAAGGGCAGTCCGACCCATGTCGATCAACGGCTCAATTGAAATCAAAACGCCAGCAAGACCCACTGGTAAATTAAGGGCAGATAAAACGATGATCGCAGCAAAAGTTGCCCCACCGCCAACACCTGCAACGCCAAATGAACTAATGGCGACAACGGCTACAACGGTCAAAATAAAGCTGATCGAGGTTGGATCAATCCCGACTGTTGGGGCAATCATAATCGCGAGCATGGCCGGATAGATGGCTGCACATCCGTTTTGTCCGATTGAAAGACCGAATGAAGCAGCAAAGTTGGCAATTCCAGATGGCACGCCCAGTTTTTGCTGTGTGTCAATATTCAGTGGCAAGGCCCCGGCGCTTGTCCGAGAAGTGAACGCAAATGTCAGAACAGGAAGTGTCTTGCGAATATAGGTGATCGGGCTGATTCCTGTCAGCGATACGATGAGCAGATGAATCACAAACATGGCAATCAGTGCCACATAGGAAGCAATCACAAAGCTACCCAGTTTGATGATGGCATTCGCATCACTTGTTGCCACAGTATTCGTCATGATTGCGAAAACTCCATAAGGCGTGAGGCGAAGAATCAACCGCACGATTCTAAGTACGATGGCGTAGATGGCGTCGATTCCTTTGGCGAAAGTTGCGGCCTCATTCGGCTGCTTGCGCTGTACGCCCAGAAAAGCAATCCCGATAAAAGCGGCGAACACGACAACCGCAATGGTCGAAGTGGCACGCGCACCCGTCATATCAAGAAACGGATTGGCTGGTAAAAGTTCAAGAATTTTTTGCGGCAAGGTCTGGTCACCAATCGATGCGTAGCTGTCTTGAAGCTCTTTTGCCCGAGCCAGTTCTGCCCCGCCTTGGTTGATATTCCCTGCGTCCAAATGAAAAAGAAGTGCTGAACCAATCCCAATGACTGCTGCGATTGCGGCAGTTACTACAAGGGTGCCAATAATCCATAATCCGATCTTGGCGATATTGGTTTTTAATTCAAGACGTGTAAAGGCTGTAACGATCGAAACAAACACAAGCGGTATGGCGATCATTTGCAAGAATTTGACGTAACTTCCGCCGACAATCCCTAACCAATCAGTTGTTTCAGTCGTCACTGTGCTTGATGCGCCGTAGATCCACTGCACGAGAAAACCCGCTAAAATCCCGATGAAAAGTGCGAGTAAAACCCGTTTTGAAAATGAAACGTGCCGTTTGCCAAGATAAAAAAAGAGACCTAATACGCTGACGGCAATGGCTAAATTCAGGATAACAAGTACTGTATCCATTTTCCCCCTCCTTTTATGCCAATTCTTTAATACAATTAATCCGATAAGAATTGTTGGTATTTAGAATACAGGGAAATGATATCTTTGTCAATATAAAGATTTGATAAAGTTGAAAAGTTAATGTTTTTTTGCTGCTGGAATCATAAAAAGCCCCGCTGTACAATGAGCGGGGCGGTCAGATTAGACGGTTTCCATGCTGTGCTGTTCCAAGAGTGCAGCCTGAGCAGCGGCCAGACGAGCAATGGGCACGCGAAAAGGCGAGCAGGAAACGTATTGAAGGCCAATTTTATGGAAGAAGCGGATGGATTTTGGATCACCGCCGTGTTCGCCGCAGACCCCAATTTTAATATTCGGCTGCGTCATTCGACCGCGGACAGTCCCCAGTTCCACCAGCGCCCCAACGCCATCCTGATCAATCGACACGAAAGGATCCTGTGGAAGCAGCGCTAATTTTTCATAACTTGGCAAAAATTTGCCGGCATCATCGCGTGAAAAACCGAATGTCAGTTGTGTCAGATCGTTGGTACCGAAACTGAAAAATTGGGCATCCTTGGCGATCTGGTCGGCTACGATGCAGGCACGAGGCGTTTCGATCATTGTCCCGATATCAAAGGGGAGAATGAGCCGCTCCTTGTCAAACATTTGTTGAATCGTGGCCTTGATTTCATTTTTGATTAGTGCCAGTTCGGCTTGCGTGGCGACAAGCGGGATCATGATTTCAGGGTGGACAGGGATGCCCTCATCATGAATGATCATCGCGCTTTCCATAATGGCTTCCGCCTGCATCTTGTAGATTTCCGGGAAGGTAACGGCTAAACGGCAGCCACGATGACCGAGCATGGGATTGGTTTCTGTTAGCTCGGAAAGTCGGCGTCTGATTTCTGCGACCGTTTTGCCGCTTGCTTGAGCCAATTTTTCGATCTCACGGGTTTCTTTTGGTAAAAACTCATGCAGCGGGGGATCGAGCAGGCGGATATTGATGGGGCGACCGGCGGCAATCCGGAACAATGCACAGAAATCTTCCTTTTGCATGTCCTTTAGTTTTTCAAGGGCGCATGCACGGTCTTGGCTGTTTTCGGCAATGATCATTTGGCGGACGAAAGGAATGCGGTCTTCATGGAAAAACATGTGCTCTGTGCGGCACAGCCCGATTCCTTCGGCGCCAAAATGAAGGGCCATTTGAAGATCAGCCGGCGTATCGGCGTTCACCCGAATTTGCAGCCGTTTGGATTCATCGACCCACTGCATCCATTCGTCAAAAGCGGGGGATAGTTCGGCCTCTGTTAGCGGAAGCGCCTCTTCATAGATCTGACCAGTGCCACCGTCAAGTGAAATCAGATCTCCTTCATGCAAAATCTGCCCGGCTTTGGTTCGCAGCACTTTTTCCTGTTCATCAATCAGAATGTCTGCGCAACCGACGATGCAGCATTTGCCCATGCCGCGAGCGACGACTGCCGCATGGGAGGTCATGCCGCCTCGTGCAGTCAAAATGGCTTCACTTTTGGCCATGCCTTCAATATCTTCCGGAGAGGTCTCGCTGCGAACGAGGATGACTTTGATGCCCATATCGGCCGCCCGGACAGCCGAAGCTGCATCAAAGTAAATCGCACCAGTTGCCGCACCTGGACTGGCGGGAAGTCCGGTTGCAAGAACGCGGCTCTTTGCCAAGGCATCTGGATGAAAAGCTGGATGGAGCAATTGGTCCAGTTCTTTGGGGGCAATTCGCATGATCGCTTCTTCCCGAGAAATTTTACCTTCATGTACCAGATCGACCGCCACTTGGATGGCCGCCTTTGTCGTCCGTTTACCGTTACGCGTCTGCAAAATATAGAGTCGTTCCTTTTCAATCGTGAATTCGATATCTTGCATATCCAAGTAATGTTCTTCCAGCAGGGCGCAAGTAGCAATCAGCTCCTCAAAGATTTGCGGCATGAGCTTTTGCAGCTGAGAAAGTTCGACAGGGGTGCGAATTCCGGCCACCACATCTTCGCCTTGCGCATTCAGTAGAAATTCCCCAAAAACTGCTTTTTCACCAGTGGAAGGGTTGCGCGTAAAAGCGATGCCAGTTCCACTCGTGTCACCGGTATTGCCAAAAACCATGGCCTGAATATTGACAGCGGTTCCATAAGAGGCGTCAATGTCATGCAGTCGTCTATAAATCACTGCACGGGGGTTCATCCATGAATCAAAAACGGCGGTGATGGCGAGTAGCAGTTGTTCTTTCGGATCTTGCGGGAAATCACGACCGGCTTCGGCTGAAAAAATGTCCAGATAGCGCGAAATCAATTCTTCCAGATCAGCTGGCTGCAAATCGGTATCAGACTGATAGCCGGCTTCCTTTTTGATGCGGGTAAGTGCCTGCTCAAAGTGGTAGCTGGGAATGCCGAACACGACATCGCCGAACATCTGAATGAAGCGCCGGTAGGAATCAAGGGACGAACGGGCATCACCTGTCGCGTGCATCAATCCTTGGATAGACTTTTCATTAAGTCCTAGGTTTAAAATGGTGTCCATCATGCCTGGCATCGAGAGGGGCGCTCCTGATCGAACGGAAACAAGCAGGGGATTTTCCGCGCTGCCGAATTGCTTGCCGGTTACTTCCTCCAAATGTGCCAGATGGAGCATCACTTCACGCAAAATATCCTCCGACAGATGGCCATGGTGCTCGTTGTAATCTTTGCAAGCATCTGTCGAGAGGATAAAACCGGGTGGAACGGGTAAACCAATGCGGGTCATTTCGGCCAAATTGGCTCCCTTTCCGCCTAATAAAAACTTCATTTCTTTTCTGCCTTCATCAAACTGGTACACAAATTTTCTCATCTCTACTTCACCTCAAAATTAAATAGATTGGTCGAGCTGGATCATTTCTGTGACAAGAGCAGCGGTTTCTTCAATGGCTTTATCTTCAACGTGGATCACACGGCAGCCAAGGGTTTTGAAGGTTTCATAGCCATAAGTTAGTTCTTCCAAAATTCGTTTTTCACTGGAATAGTTGCTCATTTCATCCAGACCGATCGATTTTAGCCGAGTTTTCCGGATTCTTTCCAGTTTTTCCGGTGTTGTCGTCAGGCCAATGATGCGGCGGTGATCGATCTGCAATAATTCTTTCGGCAGTGGAATTTCAGGGACGAGCGGCACATTGGCCACTTTTAAATTCTGATTGGCCAAATAGCTGCTAAGCGGAGTCTTGCTGGTGCGCGATACGCCAATCAGCACGATGTCTGCTTCGAGCAGGCCGCGCGGATCCTTACAGTCGTCATATTTCACCGCAAATTCGATCGCACGAATCCGGTCAAAGTACGCCCGATCGAGCCGGCGCATGTTGCCAGGGTCTTCCAGCGAAGAGAGCCCCGTTTGTTCTTCGATAGCGGCAGTCAAATCGCGGAGCAGGTCGACATTCTGCAATCCGTTGTCTCGGCAAAAACGGCTTGATTTTTCAGCCAGATGAGAAGTAACAAGGGTTTGAACGACAATGCCGCCTTCACGCCGGGCTTCTTTCAGGGTTTCAAGCAGCGTCTCCTCATCGCGGATAAAGGGGTGGCGGCGAATATCTGGCACATAATCAAGGGCAAATTGAGCAGTGGCCGCCCGAATGATATGCTGGGCAGTTTCTCCGATGGCATCAGAAATAATATACACAATCAATTTGTTTGGCATACTAAACCTCCTGTCAAGTTCTCGTCCATGTATCGACAAATAGTCGTGTAATGGTCGATTTTGAAATTTTCCCAATAGGTTCTAGGCTTCCGTCGCCTTTTTTGACAACAGGCACAGAATCAATTTGATGGGTGACGAGCAGTTCGGCTGTCGGAAGGACACTTTCGTTCGCTTCGACGACAATCAGATTGGGCATGCGCGTCATAATGGTTGCAACGGGGGTTTGCTTGGTATCTGTCCCGGCAATCGCGCTTTTCAGCAAATCTTTTCGGCTCACAAGTCCGATCAGTGTCGCGTTTTCCACTACATAAAGACTGCCGATATCCTCAAGAAAAAGAGTGACAATCGCATCATAGACACTGGTTTCTTTTTGAATGAGCGTGGGAAGCGTCATCACATCTTGAGCTTTCATCTGTCGGATCTCTTCAAACAGGGCCGGATTTTCATCCAGACCGGAAAAAAAGTAGCCGACTTTAGGTCTGGCATCAAGAATTCCGGTCATGGTCAAAACGGCTAAATCCGCTCGAATCGTTGCACGCGTGAGTTTTAAATGCTTGGCAATCTGATCGCCGGTCGCCGGTTCATGCGCCTTTACAAATGCAATGATCTGGTGTTGGCGTTCTGAAAGTTGAATGGGAACCACATCCTTTATGAGGTTATGGCGCTATTATATAGTATGACATAATTAAAATCAAGGTTTAATTATGTCATACTAATTAAGACGTGAAAATATGTTATAATGAGGCATATTCTCGTTCAACATATTTGGATATCCCTAGAAAGGACACTTGTTTATGAATCACAAAGTAGTCAGTGAAAATTGGAAAGAAGGAGAATGGAGACTGCCAGGATTTTCATGTATCACATTTGCAGATGGGCAGGTCATCATTTTGAATTATGAAGTTTTTCGGGATACAGCCGCTCGTAAAAAGGTCGTTTTCTGCGGACCTTTATGTGATACAACGATTGAAAGTATGGAAAAATACGAACCGCTTTTATGGACCGAAATCGATCCGTGGACAAAGGTTGCTTATGAAGATGGTTACATTTTTGGAGGCAGTGGTGCCATGGGAAATGAGGGGTTTATTGCGCATACTGATCAACAGTATCAATTGCAATGGGGAATTTTTTTTGTTCAGACAAATCCGATTAGACGGGTAGAAATTCATCATGACAACTTGATTGCGATCAATGAACATGAAGAGCTCCAGATTCAGATCAATCTCAAAAATTTAACAGAAATAACCGTTCATATCATCGAATAGAAAGGAACGAACAACATGAAACCGGGAAAAGAAGCGATTATCGCACAAATTACAACTTTTGCTGAGCAGGAGATTCCGAAATTCTTAAAGGCGCATCCGGGGCTTGTCTTCTATGCATTTGCGCTGGACTGCAATGTGGTCTATGGAGAGGTGAATTTATGTCTCAATACGCTTGCCGATTTTGAAAATTCACTGGCGAGTTATCAAAAAAATTGGCCGGAGGAGTACAGCGCGGAAGAAGAGATTTTTGACTTGAAATATAATACGGGGGACTGGGAATATCAGTGCTTTGCTACTACCTGTTTTTTCTCCGAGGAACAGATTAATGAGATTTTTGCGTCAAATTCGGAAGACGCGTGGAAATTTTATTTGCAAATTTGTAACGAGGCCCTGCAACAACTCACTGCGACACCTGCTTTTCAGATGATTCCAAAAGAAGCAGGTTTCATCAGCTACTGCATTGATCATGATGAAGATGTGGCAGAAGCCGTCCGTAAAACGAATCCATCCCTATAAAAAACGCACGCATCAACCGATCCAAGGTTTTTGCGTGCGTTTTGACATGTATCAAACATAAAATAAAATCGAGAAGTACATAAAGGCAGTTCCAGCAATCACAAACAAGTGCCAAATGGCGTGCATGTAAGGGATTTTCGGGAAGCTGTATAAAACGGCACCGACTGTAAAAGAAATACCGCCGACAAGAAGTAGGATAAAGCCGGTCATGCCAAGGCCTGCGATTAGCGGCTTGATGCCGATCAGTACCATCCAGCCCATCAGACAATAAACAATCGTTGACAGAATTCGCCATTTGTCGAGCCAGAAAATTTTATAGATGATCCCAAGAATAGCCAGCCCCCAGACCACGCCAAACAGTGTCCAGCCAAGCGTACCGCCAAGTGTGATCAAAACAAAAGGGGTATAGGAACCAGCGATCAATAAGTAAATGGCAATGTGATCCATAATATTAAAAAAGCGTCGTGCTTTACATGGCTTAAAGCTGTGGAAAAGTGTGGAGCAGAGATAGAGTAGCAAAAGCGAGATGCCATAGATCAGATAACTTGCCAGATAAAGCGGGTCGCCTTTCATGACAGCCGAAACAATCAACAGCACAAATGCCGGAATGCTCAGCAGAAAACCAATGCCATGTGTGACGGCACTTGCAAGTTCTTCCTTCCAGTCATACCTCCAGGTTTGGGTTTGGTTCACATAACCACCTCATTCTTTCATTTCTACTTCTATGATACGCTAGAACGCCCTAAATGAAAAGCGATTCTCCCTCCACCTTTAGGTGTATTTTTTCACTGAGCGGTTGATAAAACAATGCCAAAGAAGGAAGAAACTGCTATAATATAATAATTAAGCAGAAATTGGATGTGAAGAAATCATGACAAAAATTAAAATTATTACGGACTCAACTGCAGGTTTAACAATGGAAGAAATGAAACAATATAATATTGAAGTATTACCACTCTCTGTAGAGGTTGACGGCAAGAGCTATAATCCGATGACAGACCTGACGGCAGAAGGCTTTATGGAGCTGATGGCAAACTCGCAAAGTTTACCGAAATCCTCACAGCCGCCGATCGGTTCATTTGTCGAAGCATATGAGAAATTTCAGCAAGAGGGCTATGAGATTCTTTCCCTTCATCTAACTGAAAAATTGAGTGGAACCGTCTTGACAGCGCGTCAGGCGGCAGAAATTGCCGGCGGAAATATCACGGTGATCGATACGGATTATACGGCACGCGGTCAGGCATTCCAAGTGATTGAAGCGGCCAAAATGGCACAGGCCGGAACATTTTCCATGGCGGAGATCGTCGAACGAATCGCTGAAATTCGTGCCAACACCAAGCTGTATATCGTCGTTGTCACCCTTGAAAATCTGATCAAAGGCGGACGTGTCGGCAAAATGCAGGGCATTATCGGCAATCTGCTCAATATCAAACTCGTGGCACGGCTAAAAGATGGCCAACTGGAAGAAGAAACCAAACAACGGAGCATGAAGAAAATCTTAAATTATTTGATTGATACCGTTAAAAACGAAACGAAGAAAGTGAAAGAACTGGATATTGTCCATGCGAACGGCCAAAAAGAAGCCGAACAGCTTGCCGCAGAATTCAAAAGTCTTTTATCCTTGAAGGAAGTGCCGATGTTTAAAGCAGACCCAATTATTTCAACACATGCTGGGAACGGTGCATTTGCCTTCATGTATTATACAGAATAAAGCGAGTGAACAGACATGTGGAAAAAGAAATACTGGTGGTTCGTGATTCCGCTTCTATGCATCGTACTGCTTGCCTGTGGGTATTATGCCAAGCAGTATCTGGATTACCGGGCAGAGATGGCAAAGACGCCGATCCGACTGGTGGCCATGGGGGATTCACTGACAGAAGGTGTCGGTGATGAGGAGGAAAATGGCGGCTATGTGGGCATTTTAGAAACCAAATTCAAGAAAAATGAAGACGTTCGGAGCGTTGCAACCAGCAATTATGGCGTGGCTGGCAACCGGATCGACCAGCTGTTAAAACGGCTGAAAACGCAGGATGATTTCAGACAGGATGTTAAAAAGGCGAATGTGATTACGATTACGATCGGTGGCAATGACGTGATGGCTGTTTTGAAAAGTAAGCTGCTCGACGTACAGGTTTCTGATTTTGAAAAAGCCGATCAGAGTTTTGAAAAAGACTTGAAAGAATTATTTGATGAAATTCGTTCGCTGAATCAGGATGCGGAAGTTTATTTAGTCGGTATTTATAACCCCTATACGACCTATTTCAGTCAGATTGAGGAGTTCGACCAGGTGATCAGTGAGTGGAATGCCGGATCGGAAAAAATTGTCGCAGAAGAGGACCGGGCGCATTTTGTTCCGATTGCAGACAAGCTTGAAAATCGTGAGGCAAAAAATAAGGACAAACCGAACCCGCTGCTTTCGACGAAGGACTATTTCCACCCCAATCACAAAGGCTATGAAGTCATGGCAGAGGCCATCTATCAGTCGATTGACAAGGACCTGGAAGCAGGCAGAATCTCCAAATAGAAAGGGGAAGAATTGTGGCGCAGGAAACACGCTCAAAAGAAAAGACGACAAAAGCAGAGTTGAAAAGAAAAATCAATATTTGGAAGGTCATTTGTTTGACGCTTCTTTTGATTATCATTGGCTTTTTTGTGTACATCTATTTGGCCATTTTTGTGTTCAGTCCAACCGAGGAGCCGACACCAAAGCTGATCAGCAACAAGCAGATGGTCGAATTTCAGTCCAGTACGACAAAGAATGATCTGAATAAACTGATCGCCACTTATATTGATGACTTTAGCAATGATCAGGATATCGGATATGATGTCTATGTGGCAGACAATGTCATTTTCAAAGCGAAGGCAGAGATTTTTAATGAGCCGATTACGATGAAGCTGACGTTCTCGCCGAAAGTCGTGGATGATGGCAATGTCGAGCTGAAACTAAAAGATATGTCAGTGGGGGCTTTGCCGCTACCGGTCAGCTATGTGATGGGCTATGTGAATGACAATTATAAATTTCCAGACTGGGTGACGGTCATTCCGAAGAAGAAGGAAATCTATTTGGATTTGACGAAACTCAAGCTAAAAGGCGATACGAAAGTGCGAATGGATACACTTGATTTGAAGAAAGATGATATTTCGTTTACACTCTTAGTACCGGTCGATTAAGGGCCGGCTGGAAAGGGGCATGACAAATGGAAGAAAGAAGAACTGAAACGGCGATTTTTGCTGGCGGATGTTTTTGGTGTATGGTAAAGCCATTCGATACGCTGCCGGGCATTATCCAAGTTGTTTCTGGCTATACAGGCGGCAAAACGGTCAACCCGACGTATGAGGAAGTATGCAGCGGCACAACCGGGCATGCGGAAGCCGTAGAAATTACCTTTGATCCGGCCGTTTTCCCCTATGAAAAACTAGTAGAAGTTTACTGGCAGCAAACAGATCCAACTGATCGCACTGGTCAATTTGTTGACCGCGGCACAAGCTATCGTCCGGCCATTTTTTACACGACAGAAGAACAAAAACGGATTGCCGAACAGTCGAAGCAGAAACTTGCTGAAAGTGGTCGGTTCAAGAAGCCGATCGTCACAGAAATCGTCCCTGCCAGCGTCTTTTATCCGGCAGAGGATTATCATCAGGATTTTTACAAAAAAGACAGCGCGCATTACAAAGGCTATCGAAATGCTTCTGGGAGAGACAGATTTATTGATTCTCATTGGAAGGAATGATGGACTTGGATCAAGCTGAAAAAAAGGCCAAATTGAAGGAGCTGTCAAAACTTTCCTATCAGGTCACACAGGAAAATGCGACAGAACGGCCGTTTGAAAATCCCTATTTCGCAAATCAGGATGCGGGAATTTATGTGGATATCGTTTCGGGTAAGCCGCTGTTCTCCTCGACCGATCAGTATGATGCCGGTTGCGGGTGGCCAAGCTTTACGAAGCCGATCGACACGGCAGAAATTCAGGAAAAAAACGATCACAGCCATGGGATGCGCCGCGTAGAGGTTCGTTCCAAGGAGGCAGATTCTCACCTCGGCCATGTTTTTCCAGACGGGCCAAGGGAGTCGGGTGGTCTTCGTTACTGTATCAATTCCGCTGCACTTCGTTTCATCCCGGAGAAGGATTTGGAAAAAGAAGGTTACGCGGAATATCGCACACTTTTCAAGTAAATAAAAGGGCTCTCTGGATATTTCCAAAGAGTCCTGTTTTTTAGGAGGAGACAAAATGAAAGTAGGAATCATCGGTCTCGGAAACATTGCTCAGAAAGCCTATTTGCCGGTTTTTGCCGGTCTTCGGGACGTGGAGTTGCACCTTTGTACACGTAACAAGGAAAAATTAAACTTATTGAGTGAGAAGTATCGGTTTCAGCATGTGCATGAACATGTGGAGGAGCTGATTGCATCAGGCATTGACTGTGCCTTTGTTCATAGTGCCACTAGTAGCCATTACGAGATTGTCAAACAACTGCTTGAGCGTCGGATTCCAGTCTATGTTGATAAGCCGATCACAGACCGAATCGAGGAAACAGAGGAGCTAACGACACTTGCTGAGCAGCAGGAAGTGCTCTTGATGACGGGCTTCAATCGTCGTTTTGCCCCGCGTTATCAGGCGCTAAAAGAGGTCGCGGATGTCAATATGATCGTGATGCAAAAAAATCGCAGCGGTCAGCCTGGCGAAGCGCGCACCTTTGTGTATGATGATTTTATTCATGTGCTTGATACGGTTCGCTTTCTTTTGGATGCCAAAGTGGAGAACATGCAGGTGCATCCGGTCTGGAAAGGCGAATTGCTTGCAGCATTGACCGTCCAATTCGAGGCGGCGGGGAAAACAGCCACGGCGATCATGAATCGGGACAGTGGTGTGAACGAGGAAGTGGTGGCCGTCTATGCGCCGGACGGGAAGCGCGTGGTGGAGCAGGTGACGGAGTGGACGCATTACAGCGGTACGGATAAAACGGCATGTCGGTTCTCGGATTGGGATACGACGCTTTATAAACGCGGATTTGAGCCGATCATTCAGGCTTTTCTGGCAGCAGTCCGGGACGGGGAGAAGGAGCCGATCGACTTGTGGGATGCTTTTGAAACGCATCGTTTGGCGGAAGAAATTTTACTTAAATTAATGGATTAGTCTTTACCTTTTGACGTAAATCATCTATAGTAAAAACAGAAAAAGAAGTGGGGGAGAACAGCATGGGTAGAAGCTTTTATCATTTTCTCATGACCTATCGTGATCCAAGAAAGCATGATCCGATGACGAATTTTGCAAATGCCGCTTATAAGGATCACGGCTTTCCCAAACAGGCGAAAGATTATCACACGCTCAGCGAATATTTGGAGCTGAACGCGACCTATCTTTCGGGAATGGCGCTTTTCGATGAGCTTTATGAGAAATACAAAGAAGATCAGGAAAAAAATCGTCACTAAGGAGGAAGAAGCATGAGTGTTCATATTGAAGCAAAACAAGGTGAAATTGCGGAAACGATTCTTTTGCCAGGGGATCCGCTCCGGGCAAAGTATATTGCAGAAACATTTTTAGAGGATGCGAAATTATTTAATCAGGTTCGTGGCATGTTTGGCTACACGGGTACATATAAAGGTCAACCGGTCTCCGTCATGGGAACGGGCATGGGCATTCCGTCGATTTCGATTTATGCCAATGAATTGATGAGGGAATACGGCGTGCAAAATTTGATTCGCGTGGGCACGATGGGTGCGATTCAAAAAGACGTAAAAGTCCGTGATGTCGTGATTGCACAGGCGGTGTCAACAGATTCACAGATCAATCGCAATACATTTCCTGGGGTCGATTTTGCACCGGTGGCTGACTTTTCACTTTTGAAAAAAGCCTATGATGCTGGTGTTGAAAAAGGTTTGTCGATTCAGGTCGGCAACGTCTTTTCATCGGATCGCTTTTATAATGACGAGTTAGACAAACAAAAACTCGCAGATTATGGGATTTTAGGGGTTGAAATGGAGGCAGCGGCCCTCTATACGCTGGCTCATAAATACGGACGCAAGGCACTGGCCATTCTAACTGTCAGTGACCACATCTTTACCGGTGAGGAGACAACGGCTGAAGAGCGTCAAACGACTTTTAACGATATGATTATTGTTGCACTTGATGCAGCCATCCAAAAATAAAGCAAGCTGCGGGGGACAGTGAACGAACAGAAAGGTTGATCGATACAGATGAATTTTGTTTCTCTTGTCTTGGCAATTGCCATCAGCGGAGTACAAACAGTGGAGCAGTATTATTTTGATACGCCTGCCACTCCGAAAACGGAACAGACACAGTCACAAACGAAAGATCAGACAACATCTGAATTATCAAAATTGAAGCAGGATCCCCTATACCCGTACATCGATAAGCAAAACAAACTCATGGAAAAAGACGGGAAAGAATATATCGAAAATGAAGATAATCTGCTGATCCTAGCCAATAAAGACTACTTGATGCAGTCGACCTATGTGCCGTCCGATCTTGTCGTGCCGAATGTGGCATTTTCATTTGGGGATACGACAATCGAAAAGGCGCATATGCGGAAGGAAGCAGCGGCGGCACTGGAAGATTTCTTTGCCGGGGCTAAGGATGCGGGCTATGACTTATTTGCTGTATCCGGCTACCGTTCCTATGCGTATCAAGAAACCCTTTATCAACAGGAAGTAGCGTCTGTTGGGGAAGAAAAGGCAAATGAAGCGGTGGCGGTTCCTGGAACAAGTGAACACCAAACGGGACTGGCAATGGATATTTCTTCTCCAAGTCAAAACTATGAGCTGACAGAAGCGTTCGGCAGTACACCGGAAGGGAAATGGGCGGCAGATAATGCGTATAAATACGGCTTTATTCTCCGCTATCCGGACGGCAAACAGGACATCACGAAGTACGAATATGAATCGTGGCATTTCCGGTATGTTGGGAAAGATGCAGCGAAAATCATGCATGATAACGACTGGACACTGGAAGAATTTTTCGACCATGTGGCAACTCTTGATAAAGAAGTGCAACAAGCAGAAGCAAAATAACACGTGTAAGCAACCATTTGGCCGAGACGCTGGATGGTTGCTTTTTCATATTTCGGCAAGGTGCACTTGGCGGGAAAAAGTATCGGCAGGAGATAAAAAACTTGCTTTTATACCTATAGGGGGTATAATGAGGTGTGTAGAAAAGATAAAGGAGGAATTGATATGGTGCAAGATCAACCACTCGTTCCGCGTAATCAGGAGGAAACAAAGCTAATTCTGAATCGTTTGCGTCGTGTGGAAGGCCAAATTCGCGGCATTCAGCAAATGGTGGAGGAAGATCGCTATTGTACAGATATTCTTGTTCAAATTTCGGCGGCAAATTCTGCTCTGAAAAAGGTGGGTTTGCAGGTGCTCGAACATCATACGGCACATTGTGTGGTGAAAGCGGCAGAGGATGGCGACAACGGGGAAGTGATGGACGACTTAATCAGTGCGATCCGTCAATTTTCAAAATCGTGAGAAGGAGAGAGCGATATGGAGGAAAAAGCAATTCGCCAAGATCTGAATGTATTTGGGATGACTTGTGCGGCATGTTCTACGCGTGTCGAAAAATCACTGAATAAAGCGCCGGGCGTTGAACGGGCTAATGTCAACCTGGTCACGGAAAATGCGGCGATTTACTATCATCCATCTGAGACGACACCGGAGGCACTCATCGAAGTGGTCAAAAAAGCGGGCTATGATGCAGCGAAAAAGATGACCAAGGAAGAAAAGGATGCGGTTCTAGCCAAAAATTTCCGGCGCGAAGTGTGGCAGTTCGTTTTGTCGGCCGTCTTGTCACTGCCACTTTTACTGACGATGGTCACACATATTCCGGGACTTCGGGAGACGGCTTTTGCAGAAGCCATCGGGCAGGTGATTAGCCCTACTGTGCAGCTGATTCTGGCTACGATTATCCAGTTTTATATTGGGGCGCGCTTTTACAAGGGGGCGTATAAATCACTCCGCGGCAAAAGTGCCAATATGGACGTGCTTGTGGCGCTTGGGACATCGGCGGCTTATTTTTACAGCGTAGTGGAATACTTTTTGCAGCTGAATGATCCGACCAGAATGGCGCATTATTATTTTGAAACGAGTGCCATTTTGATCACACTTATTTTACTAGGAAAGCTACTGGAAAGTTATGCGACATCCAAAACGACGGAATCGATTGCCGGTTTGTTGAAATTGCAGTCGAAAGAGGCGCGCGTTTTGAGGGATGGCAAAGAGTGGAACGTGCCGCTGGAAGAACTTTCGGTCGGGGATAGGGTTGTTGTTCGGCCGGGAGAGAAGATTCCGATTGACGGTGTGATTCGTGTTGGGGAGTCGAGCATTGATGAATCGATGATCTCGGGAGAACCCGTTCCTGTGGAGAAAAAAGCAGGTGACGAGGTGATCGGTTCCACGGTCAATTTTGACGGTGCCCTGCAGATCGAGGTCACAAAACGCATGGATGAAACGGTGCTGCAATCGATCATCCGGCTTGTCGAAGAGGCACAGGGCATCAAAGCACCAATCCAGCGTCTGGCTGACCGGATTTCCGGCATTTTCGTTCCGATTGTGCTTGTGATCGCCTTATTGACCCTTGTAATCTGGTATTTGGCTACAGGCTCGTTTAGTGACAGTCTGGTGGCTTCGATTGCCGTCCTTGTGATTGCTTGTCCGTGTGCGCTTGGTCTGGCTACACCGACTGCGATTATGGCGGGAACGGGTAAGGGTGCGGAAAACGGCATCCTATTCAAAGGCGGCGAACATTTGGAGCGGACGGCAAAAGTCGATACGGTCATTTTCGACAAAACGGGGACGCTGACAGAAGGAAAACTGGAAGTCGCAAGGGAGCTTGAACGGCTGCCAGAATTCCATGCCTTTTCCTTGGCGCTTGAAAGCCAATCTGATCACCCGATTGCGCTGGCGATTCAAAAACGACTGACAGATCATCAAAAAGAGGTCGCCCAATTGTCGCTCGATCGTGTGCGAAACAAAGCTGGTCACGGGATTACCGGGATGATTGACGGCAAGAAAGTCGCGATCGGTTCCTACCGGTTCATCACCAAGACGGCTGCCATTCATGACGCTGACCGGCAGCAGGTCGAGCAGTGGATCCGTTCCGGGCAAACCATTGTCGCCCTTTCCATTGAGGAACAATTCGCCGGTGCTTTTGCCCTGTCAGATCAGGCGCGAGCAGAAGCTGGAGAGGCCATCCGTGCTTTACAGGCGGCTGGTGTGAAAACATATGTCTGCTCAGGTGATTTGGAGCCGGTTGTTGCCAATATGGCGAGGGAACTGGGGCTGGACGGCTACTTTGCGGAGCAGCTCCCCGGCGATAAAAGCCAACTAGTCGAGCGGCTACAGCAGGAGGGACACGTTGTCGCCTTTGTTGGGGACGGAATTAATGATGCCCCGGCTTTAGCAGCAAGTGATATTGGCATCAGCATTGGCACCGGCACAGATATTGCGATCGAAACAGGAGACGTGACGCTGGTCGGTCATCGTTTGACACTAATCCCAGACACACTATCTCTTAGCAAAGCCACGATGCGCAATATCCGCCAGAACTTTTTCTGGGCGCTGGCATATAATTGTGCGGGAATTCCAATCGCGGCGATGGGACTACTCGCCCCATGGGTAGCAGGTCTGGCAATGGCCGGCAGCTCGGTTTCAGTCGTCAGCAATGCCCTACGTTTGAAAAGATATCGATTTGCCGATTCTGAGAGAGAAAAATAAGTAGACAAGCCGCATAAATAGGCGAAAACGGCGACCTATGTGAGCTAAATCAAGGAGGTTATTTAGGATGGAAAAAATTTTAAAAATCGACGGCATGAGTTGCGGTCACTGCAAAAAACGTGTAGAAGATGCCCTTAGTGGCATGCAGGGGGTAAAATCGGCGCAAGTCTCACTGGAAAAAGAGGAAGCGGTGGTCAGCTATGATGCGACCGCTCTCCAAGAAGCTGATTTAGTGGAGGCAGTAGAGGAAGCTGGATATGAAGTGATTGAATAAAGTTTACCGCACTGTTTAGTCGCAGTGCGGTTTTCATTTTGTAGGGAAAAGAGTTTTATAAATAGGGATACCATTCACACGTAAAAACTGGTAAAATAATAGAGTTAAGTTTACATATATAAAAAAAGCGGCATTTATAGATAGAAAGTGGTGAAGTTTCATGGATCAACATCCACAACCAGAAGAAGAGGAAAAGGAACCGAAGAAAAAGCAACCGGGAAATAGCTATATTAAAATAAAAGTTTTTCCATTCATCATGATTATTTTTGCATTTGTGTTTGTGACAGCTCTTATTACGACGGTGGTCATGAGCTTAGGTGCGGACAAAGAAGTTAAGGTGACCATTCCGGAACGAAATGAATTTACAAAGCTTTACAATGTGTATGACCAGATTACAAAGAATTATTACAAAGATACCGACCCTAGTAAGATGATTAACGGTGCCATTCAGGGAATGGTGGCCAGTCTGGATGATCCATATTCCACCTACATGTCGAAAAAAGAGTCGAGCCAGTTTAACGATTCCATTTCGTCTAGTTTTGAGGGAATTGGGGCAGAAATTCAGGAATCAGACGGGCAAATCATGATCGTTTCACCAATCAAAAATTCGCCGGCTGAAAAAGCAGGACTGAAGCCGCGCGATGTCATTCAAAAAGTAGACGGTAAATCAGTCGAAGGCGACACAGCGACAGAAGCGACCAACAAAATCCGTGGTGAAAAAGGGACGGATGTGACACTGACAATCAAGCGTGAAGGGGTCGACCAGCCATTTGATGTGACGATCACACGTGACGAAATCCCAATCGAGACGGTTTATACCGAAATGGGTGACGATAAGATTGCCCACGTCACTATTAGTAGCTTCTCAGAAAATACATCCGAAGAATTCTTAAAAGCCATGAAGAAATTGGACAAAGAAGGCATGAAAGGGCTGATTGTCGACCTGCGAGGCAATCCAGGCGGGCTGCTTGATCAGGCGGTCAATATCAGCAGTATGTTTGTGGATGACGGCAAGGTAGTCGTTCAGGAAGAGGATAAGGACGGCAAGAAAACTGCCATTCAGGCGGATAGCTCAGCCAATGACGGCTACAAGGTCAAGGTGCCAACCGTGATGCTGATTGATGACGGCAGTGCCAGTGCTTCTGAAATCCTAGCAGCGGCAGCCAGTGAATCAGGGGATGTTCAGCTTGTGGGGACGCAATCATTCGGAAAGGGCACCGTTCAAACGGCGACAGAGCTTGATGACGGTTCCACGCTGAAACTGACAATCGCCAAATGGCTGACACCGGACGGCGAATGGATTAATGAAAAAGGCATCACACCTGACAAGGAAGTCAAGATGCCGGATTATGCAACAATGACGGTTCCATCTGCTTCTAAGAGCTACAAAGAAGGCGACTTTGGCGATGATGTTAAGACGATTGAAACCCTTCTGAAAGCACTCGATTATAATGTTGGTGAAGTGGACGGCCTGTATGATGCGGATACGACTTACGCGGTACAACGTTTCCAAAAAGATAATAACTTGGAAATCACAGGCGTTATGACTGGAGATACCACGAATAAACTGGTTGAACTAGTACAAAAACAACTGACAGAAAATGATCCACAGGTAAATGCTGCGAAGGAAATGTTGAAATAAGGAACATGACCTGAGGGATAGATTATTTTTTAGAAATCGAAACAGCAGAATTTGAATGACTTTTGTAGAGTCGAATGAAGAGAATGATAAACAGACAAGAAATCGATTGGGTTTCTTGTCTGTTTTTTGTTACGTAAAAATACTCGTTTTTACGAAGGCAATTATGGAGTTAGAAATAAGATCGTTCTAAAAGCAAGTTCATTTGACGTTAATTATAAAAAGGCAGCGATTAATGGCAAAATATCCATTAAAAATAAGCGCTCAGGTTAAAAATAACAAAGAACCTAAAATTATTCAAAAACCATTTAGAAAATGGATTTATGTTTAATAGTAGGTTCTCATCCCATTGGAATTTTTATGTTCAGCTGATTATTTTGATCTTTGGAGAATGTTTTACTGATTCCCTACGAGCCTTTTCTCCGTCACCCGAACGCGGAAAGAAAGCAGGATCGCGGCTGTAAAGAGCCCTGTGCTGAGTCCAATCCAGTAACCAAACGCACCCAGACTGCCAAGAGAAAGCAGATAGCCAAGCGGCAGTCCGATCAGCCAGTAGGCGATAAAGGCAACAATCGAGGTGATCTTGACATCCTTGTAGCCGCGCAGTGCTCCGAGGACGGGTGACAAAATCGCATCCGCAAATTGAAACAGGATGGCATACATCAAGAAGGCCGTAATCAGATCAGCCAGTCCTGCGTCTTTAGTATAAAGAAAGGCAATCGGCGTGCGGAATAAAAATAAAATCAGTCCGTTCACACAGCCAATTGCAATCGCTGCAAGCATGCCGATGTGGCGATAACGCTTGGCATCCGGCAGGCGACCAGCCCCTGTTTCGTACCCAATCAGAATCGTCAATGTGCTGGCAATACTGAGCGGGAAGGCGTATAAAAGCGTACAGACACTATTGGCCGACTGATGAGCGGCGATTGTATCTGTACCAAAGTGCCCCATCAGAATCGTCACGGCAGAAAAAATCCCTGTTTCAAACAAAATTGTCAAGCCGTTTGGAACGCCAATGCCGATGATTTCACGGGCGGGCCGCCGATCGAATGCTGCTGGACGTGATAGAACTCGAAAACGGCGGATCCGACTTTGCGTCTGAATCAAAACGAGTGTCACGATCAAAACCAGCCAATAGGTGATGCCAGTTGCATAGCCGCTCCCCGCACCGCCAAGCTCTGGAAATCCCCAGTTCCCAAAAATCAGCAGATAGTTGAGCAGAATATTCATTGGAACGGTCGTCAAAGTGATCAGCATGGTGACGCGCGTCAGACCAAGCGAATCAATAAAGGCACGTAAAACGGCAGATAAAAAGAACGCCGGTATGCCAATCGAAATCCCTGTTAAAAAGTGCCGGGCGGTTGTCCTGACGTCATCTGTAATCGCCATGTGTGACAAAACGACGGGCACAAGAAAAAGGTTAGCCAGAATGAGTAAAAGGGCTAATGCCAAGGCAATATAAAGGCCGTTATGAACCGTTTTCTTTACATCGGCTTCTTTTCTGGCACCAATTAGTTGCGAAATGATTGGCGTGACGGCCATGAGCAACCCTGAAAAACCAGCGTTGATGGGCGACCACAGTGAGCTTCCGATTGCGACGCCGGCAAGCGCCTGATTGGAATAGTGCCCGGACATTGTTGTATCAAAAAATGTCATGGAAAAAAGTGTAAGTTGTGTAATGACGATTGGTGTAAAAATCAGCAGAAATTGCCGCCATTTTCCCCAAAGTCCTTGTTGATGCTCCACAAAGAAGCCTCCCTTCTAACCAAGCATTATACCATAGTTGGCAGCTGGATCGGGTCTTTTTCAAAAAGGAATTTAGAAACAAATGCTAAAAAGTAATGGAAACGACTTTTGTTGCCCGAAAACGAGAAATCATGTATAATTCATGATTGTGGCAAGACGTTTCTTGCGGGTTGGGAGAGGGACAATTTTATATTGAGGAAAAATCATGCAAAAATTTCTGGAAAAAAGGTTTCAGTTAAAGACGCATGGATCAAACTTGCGAACGGAGCTTTTGGCGGGTGTGATCGGCTATTTTACAGTTGTTTACATCATCGTCGTCAACAGCAGTATTCTTAGCGAGGCAGGAATTCCAAAAGAAGCTGCCATCCTTTCGACGATTTTTATTTCGGCGGTGGGTTGTTTGCTCATGGGCTTTATGGCCAATGTACCGCTAATCGTGATGCCGGGAATGGGGATCAATGCCCTGTTTGCGTACACACTGGTCGGCAGTATGGGGCTTTCATGGCAGGAGGCACTGGCGGCGGTTTCGGTCAGCGGAATTTTATTTATGATTCTGGCTTTCACACCGCTTGCAGAAAAGCTCAACAATGCGATTCCACTGGTATTGAAGCAGGGGATTACGGTTGGACTGGGACTTTTCTTAGTGCTACTCGGACTGGAAAAAGGGCAGCTCGTGAAGCCGGGGAAGCATACACTTTTGGAACTTGGTGCGCTGAATGATCCGTTTGTGCTTGCAACGCTCCTCACACTCCTTCTCACCTTGATTCTTGTGATCCGCAAAGTGCCTGGAACGTTTTTATGGAGTCTCATTTTTGGGACGCTCCTCGGCTTTTTATTCGGGGTAAACGGTCAAGTCGGTGAAACAACGCTGAGTTTGGCACCTGTGAAAGATGTTTTTTTCGCGCTTGATTTTCACGGCGTGACGAATGTGGCTTTCTGGTCGGGTGTTTTTACGATGACGATGGTGATTGTTTTTGAAACGGTCGGACTCACCTTTGGGCAAACGAAGCAACTGAAACGGGAAGAATCCCTGCCAAAGGTTCTGCGCGCCAGCTCCATCACGGTATTTTTGTCCGGCTTGTTCGGCACCAGCCCAACGGTTTCGGCTTTAGAGAGCGGCTCGCTTTTTGCCAGCGGTGCGAAAACAGGACTGGCTACGATTACGACAGGACTTTTGTTTGCGGCTTCGCTGGTTCTGATGCCTTTCTTAGGCGTCATTCCAAACAGTGCCGTGGCGCCAATTTTGATTGTGATCGGGCTCAGTATGCTGCAGGAGTTCAAAGAGATTGATCTTACAGACACGGCCAGCATGTTGTCGGCACTTTTGATCGTTGTGCTGATTCCATTCACGTATAGCATTGCGGATGGAATTGCAGCAGGTTTTATCGCGTATCCAATTCTGTCGCTCTTCACGAAGAAGAAAGAGCGAATTTCGATGGTAATGTATGTGATTGCGGCTTTATTTTTAGTGCAATTTATCATACAATGGATATAACTGAGACTAGGGCTTCCCGTCTTTGGGGAGCTCTTTTTCGATTTTATTAAGAGGGAAATGAGGCAAGGGCATGTATTATTATTTGATTACGCTTGCGGTTCTCGTGCTGGATCAGCTGACGAAATACATTGTGGTACAAACGATGGAAGTCGGCGAAAGCATCACCGTGATTCCCGGATTTTTGTACTGGCGGAGTTACCGGAATACGGGAGGCGCTTGGAGCATTCTGGAAGGGCACATGTGGCTGTTTTACATTGTCACGATTGTCGTAGTGGGTATCATTATTTATATTATGCATAAATATGCGAAGGGTCAGCCGCTGTTTTCAGTAAGCTTGGCACTTATTTTAGGCGGAGCTGTGGGAAACTTTATCGACCGGCTGCTGCATCAGGAAGTGGTTGATTTCATTTCGACCGTTTGGGGCGATTATTATTTCCCAATTTTCAATGTGGCGGATATGTCACTTTGCGTTGGTGTGGTGTTGATGCTAATCTATGTCTTCCTAGATGACCGCAAAACGAAAGGAAAAAAAGTATGACAAAAGAGACTGTAACAATAACAGAAAATGTGGCGGGCAGCCGGGTCGACAAGGCGCTAAGTGAGCTGTTGCCGCTCAGCCGCTCGCAAATTAAGGCGATTTTGAATTGTGGCATGGTGACGATTGCCGGTGCGACTGTGAAGCCGAATTATAAAGTGACCGCGGGCGAAGTGGTGGCTTATGAATGGAAGGAAGCGGAGGAGCTCGAGGCAGTTCCAGAAAATATTCCGCTTGAAATTTGCTACGAGGATGCGGATGTGCTGGTTGTAAATAAACCGGCTGGCATGGTGGTGCATCCGTCGGCAGGACACCAGTCGGGGACGCTTGTCAATGCGCTGCTCTATCATTGCAAGGATTTGTCGGGCATTAATGGCGTGATCCGACCTGGGATTGTGCACCGGATCGACAAGGACACCTCAGGGCTTCTGATGGTAGCTAAGAACGATGCGGCACATGAATCACTGGCGAAACAGTTGAAGGACAAAACGAGCGACCGGGTTTATCTTGCGCTTGTCCATGGCGTGATTCATCATCAAAAGGGCACGATTGAAGCACCAATTGGCCGTTCCAAAGATGACCGGCAAAAAATGGCGGTGGTGCCAGACGGGAAGGAAGCACGGACTCATTTTCAAGTAGTCGAGCGTTTCCCTGCTTTCACGCTGGTGGAATGTCAGCTCGATACCGGGCGGACGCACCAAATTAGGGTTCACATGAAGTACATTGATCATCCGCTTGCCGGCGATCCAAAATACGGACCAAAAAACACCATTCAGGGAAGCGGTCAGTTTCTTCATGCGGCGGAACTGGGCTTTACGCACCCTCGGACGGGTGAACGACTGCATTTTGCGGCACCGCTTCCGGCTGATTTTGAAGCCGTGTTGACTGATTTGCGACGCGAAAGAGAAATGTTGTCTGAATCATAAGAAGAATTTTTGATGCCGATCTTTTTAGGAAGATCGGTATTTTTGTGCGGATTTGAGAGTGTTTTTTACTGGTTTATTCGATTAACAATGAAGAGATGCGAGCGG
>NZ_FXUT01000003.1:334-78925 GCF_900183385.1 Listeria costaricensis | reverse complement strand
TCATTATATTTTTCAAAGACTTGATAAGTATTTCGACTTATATTCTGAATTCAATGATGTTGCAAAAACTAAATGCGCTACTTTATTTAACTTTTGCAATTATTTGCGTCTTAATAATCGCTTTGACGAGGTAAGTAATTATATTTATGATGTTTTAGAATTAGCTAAAAAGTGCCATCATACATTAATTATATTAGAAGCCAAGTATTGTATTTGTGAAGTTGAGTGGTTAAAAAACAATGATTCTTCCATTAATAATAAAGTCTCTTCCCTAATTTCTGCAATTCGTCTAGCTGAGTTTAATCTTGTCGCTGACGACCTTCTCCAAGACTGGAAAAACCTGACGGGTGTTACGCTTAATTGTTAGAAAATGCCCTTAAATTCAAATATTCCTTTCCTCCGCTATTTTCAGCAAATAGAACTTGAAAAAGCGCGCATCCGCCTATTTTGGATGTGCGCTTTTTCTTATTTTTTCTTAAGCAATAGGTAAATAAAATAGGGGCTGCCGATGATCGATAGTAAAATTCCTGTTGGCAAATGAATTCGTTGTGCAATAATATCCGCAAATAAAAATAATTCGGCTCCGATAAAAATAGCGAGCGGTAAAAAATAACGATGCTTCGGTCCAACAATCGATCGGGCAATGTGTGGCCCCATCAATCCTAAAAATGTAATCGTTCCTGTAATGGATACTGTCACAGCCGCAAAAATGACGGCAATGACCATAAAGATAAAACGCCATGGTTTGACGGCTATCCCTAAATTAATCGTTGTATATTCATCCAGTGTCAGTAAATCTAAGGTTCGTAGATGATAAAAAACGAACGGCAGCAAAATAATAAACATCCCTGCCAAAATCGCTACATAGACCCAATCAGTGCCCCAAATTGATCCCGACAGCCATTTTGTTAAAAAATCTACTTTCTCTTGATTGGCCGTTGACATCAGCAACACCATCAACCCAGAAAGTGCAAATGAGAAGCCAATTCCGTTTAAAATCAATGCTTCTGGACGATTTTTTGAAACGAAAATAATCAAAAAGGCTGTAAGCAAGCCTCCCAAGCATCCTGCGAGCGGCACCAAATAGCTAAACGCTTCCGCCTGCGCAGCAAAAAACAAAAAGAAAATCGCCACGCCTACCCCAGCCCCAGAGTTGATGCCGATGATACCCGGATCTGCTAAATCATTTTTTAATAAAGTTTGCAGCAAGCTTCCTGAAATAACAAGCGCTGCACCCGCCAAGATTACAATTAACAGTCTTGGCAGCCGCAAGTCGAATAGGATAAAATTCTCAAGCATCGTCCCCTGCCCTGACAGCACGGAAAAAATACGCCCGAAGCTAAGCGCCTCCGTTCCAAGCATCAGACTGACAATCGCTGTTCCTAAAAGAAGAAGCGCGGCAATCAGGATAATAAACGGGTATGGTAAAATCTTTTTCTGCTTGTCCATTTAGTTTGCCACCCCTTTCCGCACAATATAAAGAAAGAACGGAAAACCAATAACCGAAATAATCGCGATGATCGGGATTTCAAACGGTGGATTGAGCGTTCGACTGACAATATCAGCCAGCAGTAAAAAAATAGCCCCAATAAAAGCGGACATGGGCAAAATTGATTTGTAGTTCGATCCGACAATAAATCTGGCAAAGTGCGGCACGATCAGCCCTACAAAAGCTAAATCCCCAATGAGGGACACGGCAATGCCCGTTAGAATGGCAATCACAAACAATAAAATCACCCGCAGTTTTTTAATTGATAACCCGAGCCCTGTCGCCACCTCATCACTCATCGTCAAAATGCCAATCTGCTTGGTAAAAAATAAACTGAATAATAGTGCTGCTAGTATGATGGGGACTGTCAGCCAGACTTCATTCCATGTGACACCGATCAGTCCGCCAGAAGTCCACATATTCATGCCTTTACTTGTTTTAAAAATCAAACCGATACCACTTGAGACCGCCGTTAGAAAAGCAGATATTGCCGCGCCTGCTAGTACGATTTTGTACATATCCTTGGACTGGCTTAAAAATAAAACCAGCAGTGTGCCAAGAGCGGCCCCGATAAAGCAAGCTAACATCATGCCTGAAAAAGCAAGCCCTGGAAGAAATGCCAGCACAACAGCAAGAGCTGCATTGGCGCCAGCCGAAACACCAAGAAGTCCCGGGTCGGCAAGCGGATTCCGCGTGATGGCCTGCATGATGGTCCCAGAAACGCCAAGAGCTGCGCCGACAAAAACTGCGGCCACATTTCGCGGTAAACGCAGTTCTGTCAGAATCGTCATTTGTTTTTCATGTGCTCCGTGCAAGAAACCGTCGACTAGAAATGACAGCGAATAATTGACAGAGCCAAACATCAAGGCAAGCAGAAAAACGATACACAGCAGAATCAGCGCAGTCAAAAATTTAATTGGAAGTGAAATTCGCATGCGCTCACCTTTCTTCTTTACTTACCTAGAAAGAATTTTTCAAAAGTTTTCAGTTGATATTCTAAAGTGGTGGCATCATTAAAGTAAAATTTGCTCGATTCAACCTCCAGCACCTGATTATTTTTCACGGCCGGAATATCCTGATACGTGCTGGTTTTCATAAAGGAATTATCTCCATCACTTTGACGGCTGAGTACCAGATAGTCCCCCGTATAATTGCCAAGTTCTTCTGGTGAAATCGCGTAATAGCCAGCTTCGAGTGCAGAATTTTTGACGGAGTCTGGCATCTTGAGCTTCATTGCTTGATAAAGAATTTCCGTACCGCGTCCCCAGTTATCGCCAAAAACATACATTTGCTTGTCGTAACTTTCCGCAACAGAAACGGTCGCATTTTCACCAATTTTCGCTTTGATTTCATCACCGGCTTTTTCTGCCCGTTTTTCAAAATCTTTCGCCCAGGCGGTGGCTTCTTTTTCTTTATTGACGGCTTTTCCGACAGCAATATGCTGATCCAGATAGTTCAATTTGTTATATGTAAAGGTCACAACAGGTGCCACTTTTTTCAACTTATCCTTATTTTTCATGGTTGAACTGCCAATAATCAAGTCGGGTTTAAGCGCAATAATCCCTTCTACATCTTCATCGGACACTTCCTTGGCATCTTTCAAAGCATCTTTAAAATTCGCATTGCCAAAACTCCAGCTGTCTGCTCCGACAATATTCACGCCCAGATTAATCAGATCACCTGTATAACTTGAAAGTGCAACGACACGTTTGGGTTTCGCAGGGACTTCAATGGCTCCATCCTCTGACTGAAACGTCACCGTCTTTGCCGCCTCATTTTCCTCAGTACTTGCTTTATCTGAACTGGCTCCGCAACCTGCTAGTACAAGGCTCAGCAAAATCGCGAACATCCATGCAAACTTCTTCATCTTGTTTCCTCCCTTTATTTGATAGTGATAATCATTCTCAATATTATCTATCATAGCGGTTATCTAAGAAAGCGTCAACCCATTTTTTCTTTTTTTGGTGTATTTCTTCCTGCTAAAATCCATTTTTTACTAAAAATTTCAGCCATAGGACTCATTTTTCGAATTAAGCGTTTACAAAACAAAAAAACGGTTATAATATAGTAACAAATACAAAAGAGGTGATGCGAATGAAAGAAAGAGATCGAATAACTTTTTTGAACCATTCCACACCACCTACTTCCATTTTGTAACATTATTCCGTGTACAAGCTGAGAATTTTTCAGCTTTGTCATATGCCGGAAGCGTCTGATGGTCAAGGAAGAAAGTTGGTTAAAAGTCACATCTTTTCAAAATTGCAGGAGGAAGGCGATGGAGATTCTAGCCGCGTCAAGGACGAATATTTTGAAAAGACAGGGAAACGGATTTTCGTTACGTCCCAGCTTTGAAAAATCCTCACTCTTTTAAAGCAGCGGAACAAAGTATCGTATCTTAAAATGGTCGAACAGTTGCAAGAACAGCGCTCATTTAGCCGCAAAGAAATCAATCCGCGGTATCTGAGAGAAGAAACAGGGCATAAGCTGATTTTTACCAGATGTCCTGCTGGGATTAGCCCAGAAAAATCGAAATACGCAACTTGCTTCTGGAAACCAAAACCGTTCTCCCCCATGTATGTTTAGACAGAAACATCAGACAAATACCGGCCCATCAGATGAGTGGCAAGTTGGCTCATCCGAAGAAAACCCCGAGCATATTCTGCTCGGGGTTTTCTGCTTTCTTATTCAAGCTCAATTTTCAAATCACCCGTTCTAAGTTTTTGCTTGGAGACAAGGAACGGTCTGACGAGAAGGGCGATCACAGCTGGCAAGATCACAGCAACGACTAAAAATAAACCGAGCGCTAGAAAGCCCTCATTCGCAGCCAGATAAAGCGGTGCAACTAGCGCACATAAGCCCATTCCTGCAATTTCACTTGTCGCCTGTAAATGAAAAACAAGTACACCGATTGGTCCTGCAACCATTGCCGTCAAAAGCGGCACGATCATCAAACTGGGTTTGCGAATCAGATTGGGTGTCTGCAGTTTCGGCGTGCAGATTAGCTGGGCAAAAAAGGCACCCCAATTGTTGTCACGAAAACTTAAAACGGCAAAAGAAACAAACTGAACCGAACAGCCGATCAAGGCCGCGGCACTGGCTGTTGGATCCAATTGTAGCGCAATGGCCAGTGCTGCCGATGAAGCGGGACTTAGAATTAAAAGGCCGAACACGCCGGCGATCACAACGGAGGAAATAAATGGCGAGCCTTCGACTAGACTGGTGATAAAGCCGCTCACTGTGACAAGAACGGGTGTCATAATTTTCGCAAAAAGTAGACCGCTTAGACCGCCGGCCAGAAGTGACACTGCCGGAATCAGCACCATATCAAACTTGGTCTTGCCGGTCACACGTTTGCCGCACCAAACCGCCACGATCACTGCTAAAATCGCCCCGACAGGCTCACCGCCTGAAATGGCAAAACCACCATTTTCAAGTGCAATACTTCCACCGCCACCAATCACAGCACTGGCCGCGGCACTAATTACTACTAGTGTGTTGGCCCGCAGACAAATCGCGATTCCGACGCCAATCCCTGGAATCAGCATCGTTTTGCCGATTGCGCCAATTTGGATAAGAAACGACCAGCCCAGCAGTTGCCCGATCGTTTGTATTAAGAGCCCCATTCCAAGCGTGACTAGGACGGCATTGGCAATCCCCATCGACGCTTTATAAGAGCGATCAATCAAATAATCTTTCATTTTCACTACCCCTTTTTAGTCATGTCCTATCTATTATAACGGCATGCTGACAAAAAATCTATATATACATGTCTTGTCACTTAATAATACATAAATAAGCAGATTGATAAAACTGAAAAAACGGCCCCTAGACTTGCTGGGAACCGTTTTGCATCTCTTTCTAATTTTCCAGTATTTGTTTTTTCCACTTACGAATTTTCGGGCGAAAGTTGGTAAATGGCGCGACCGAATTGATATGGATCCATTTATAGACCGGCCACATGGCTTTCGTTGTTGCCCAGTCACGCTTTCCGGCTTCAAACAGCACTTCGTCTGGTAGCGTCTCGATCCAGCTTATCCACGTAGCAACCAGTTGATCCAGCTGGGTGAGCTGCTTCTTGAGTGTCACTTTGCCATATTGCTCATAGAAGGACTGATAGAGCGGCCCTAGCTGATTCCACTTGTATTCCGGTGTTGGTGTGATAACTTTCTTGCCCGCCTGTTCCTCCTGCTCCCATGAAAGAACGAGTGTTAGCCAGCCTAATTGATAGGCAAGCATTTCCTTTGGCGTTTTGTCGACCGCTTCGACTCGCTGGTCACTGAGCGGTTCCGGCACATCAGTAAATTCCGTTCTGAATTTTTGATAACTTTGTTGAACCGCTTCGACTAGCTCCTGCTTATTTTGATACTGCTTCATGACGCTGGCCTTGCTTTGCTGACAATTTGAAAGGTGATTCCGAATGGGCATTTGACGATCGCATAGCCGTCAGAAAAAAGATTGGCAGCTAGCGGCTCGACGACTTGGGTACGCGAATCCGCCAGAAAACGCTGATAAAGGGATTCGGCCGCCGCCCGGTCCTCCACTTCCAGACAAAATGAGAAATGGTTGCCGATTTGAAACTCTTTCATTGTCGTATCGATTGCTATATCTGCTATCATCCATGTCTGTCCGGCGAAAGTCATGACAGAATGAGCGACCCAGTCTGCTTCATTTTCTGGATACGCCAAGGTTGGATCCATCTGCGCCTTCATTTCACGATTGGTAATTTTAAATAGCAGTTCAGCTTCAAATAACTCCTGATAATACCGAATCGCTTCTTCCGCCTGTCCATTCAATGTTAAAAATGGGGAGATTGTCAAATTTTTCATTATTCGTGCCTCGCTTTCTTTTGCTTTCTTTCAGTATAGCGTATAATGGTGTCAAAACCTGTCACCTTTTAAGGAGAATTTTATGAAAAAAAATGAACGCTTAATGCAGGAACTTCTTTTCGTTCATCAGGCCAAGCGATTTACCTTGCAGGATTTAATGAGCGCTTTTACCATTTCCAAAAGAACCGCACTGCGGGACATTGCCGCACTGGAAGAGCTCGGAGCGCCGCTTTATTCCGTTTCCGGTCGGCATGGCGGTTATCAGCTGATTGGTTCTCCCCCGCTCCCGCCACTTTATTTTACAAGTGAGGAATGGGGCGCTCTCTTTTTCTCCCTACAATTATTAAAAAGCATGGCAAACAATCCATTCAACCAAAGTTACGCAGAATTACGGCGCAAACTGCAGGCGATTCTTCCTGAAAAAGAGCAGTCCCGGGCCGAAGCAGTCGACCGTTTGATTCATTTTCACGGAGCCGCTGATCAGGATTTCCCGGTTCCTCTGTCGGCACTTTTCTTGACTATTTTACAGCAAAAAGTATTATTTATCACTTATGATCGCTATCGAAAGGAAACGCGGCATATACAGCCATTATCCATGAACTTTGTAGAGGGAAACTGGTATATTTTTACTTGGGATTTGGATCGTGAAGCATTTCGAACGTTCCGAGTCGAATTTATCACTAATATGACAGAAAGTGAGCATCCTGCTAAAAAAATGGATGAAGCTGAAATCCAAAGACGCTATCAATATCAGGCTGAAAAGGATCGGCCACTCTCTTTCACATTGAAACTTGCTCCAAACGGTCTCGATCTTTTCCGTAAGAAAAATTATGAAAATATGCACCTGATTGAAAAAGACGATGGTTTTCTGATCAAAGGGACATTTGGTGAAGCGGAGACGGATTTTATGGTTCAGTATTGTCTGGCATTTGGCGATCAGATAACCATTTTGGAACCAGCCTCCCTGCAAGACGCCTACTGTAAGAAATTACAACATTTACTGTTAAAATACGGATGAACAAGAAAAAAGGATGAAGCATAGGTCTTCATCCTTTGAAATATTAAATCGATAACTTGCTGCGCTCCGGTGAAAAACCGTGCGGGTAGCGTTTTTTTAGTTTTTTAATGTTCATTTCGGCTACGTCTTCCATTTCGATGTTGGCCCATTCAGCAATTTGTGAAATGTACCAAAGAAGGTCCCCCAGTTCCTTGGTCAGCGCTGCTTTATCGAGATCATGGCCGTGAAAGGCATACTTCTTGATGAGTTCTACAACTTCGCCTGCTTCTCCTGCAACGCCCAAGCCGTAATTCGTAAGCGCCTGCTCATGATGGGCAGCTGTTCGTTTTGCTAATTCTTGATATTCTTTAAAATCCATTCCCTTTTCCCTCCACGAATCATTATCTTTTTTACTATAACAAATATTTATTTGGCTTGGTAGTCTTGACTAATTTCAAAAAATGCGAACTTATGTGCTACCAATGCTTTTCATCTTTAAAAAATTTTTCTCATTTTAAGGTTAAAAAAATGGCAAAATTTGATATAATAGTTGTTAGATTATTTGAAAGGAGTTTTCCGCTTGAAGTTAATGCGTGTTATTCTCTTTATTTTAGGCCTGATTGGTATCGGTGTATCGTTCAGTATCCCGGGATTGATTGGTTTCTTTACATTCCTGCTTGGCCTTGTTCTTGCCATTTTAGGTGTGATTGCCATCGTAAGAGCTAAGAAAAAACGTTCCCGCTCCTATTCATTCCGTTAATTTACATACGACATAAGCAAACGGCAGGTTTCCATTACGGGGCCTGCCGTTTTTAAATGACTTATCTGGCACGATTGATGGCCAATTTTTGACGAATCACTTCTCCGCCGTCCTCGCCCATACTTTCCACGATTTGCAAAGCATAGATCATCACATCAGCCACTTCTTCCAGAATCTCTTGCCGATTTTCAGCCAGCGCCTCTGCTGAGCTTTTCCACTGAAAACATTCCAACAATTCTGCCGCTTCCACACTCAGTGCTGCCGCCAGTTCTTTTGGATGCTGATATTGATCCAGCCAGTTCTTTTCTTTTAAAAAGTCGGTAATTTCATTTTGTAGTTCCTGCATCTTGATCTCCCTTCCGTATCGACAAAAAAGCCCTCCCCGAATTCGAGGAGGATCATTTTAAGCGTGTTTAGCGATAGCTTCTTCGATTTTGTTTGGCGGAATAAAGCCGTTCAAACGTGAAACCTCTTCGCCACTCTTGTAAAGAACAAGCGTCGGCGTTTGGCGTACATTTTGATCGAAGAAAAAGTTTTCGCCCACTTCTTCTAATTTCACTTTTAAAACTTTGACTTTTTCTGCTACAGCAGTATGTTTAAATTCTTGGAAAGAAAGGTCGAGCATTTTGCAATTCGGGCAGTTGTCTTTCCAATAATCCACATAGACTAATTCGCCACTTTCCATATAGGTTTGAAATTCTTCCAGTGATTTGATTTCAATACTTGTCATTTGACTTCACCCCTTCTGTCCAATACTTCTTGGACAAACTGTTTAATTTGTTCAGCATCTTCTTTTGTGTGCGGCATTTGTTCGATTTTTAAAGTTGGATAGGTCGAGCCAAAATATTTTTGCATTCGGTCGACCGCCCCGCAGAAGAACTCGACGCCCCACTGTGTTTCACCTGTTCCAAAAAGCGCGACGTGTTCCGGTTTTTCTCCCAGCTCGGCAATAAAATCCTTCATATCATCTGGTGTTCTGCCGTAATCGACCGTCCATGCCCCCAACATGTACAAGTCGTATGCCTCATCAAGTGGATACTCAGCAAGCGGTGAAACGCGAAAAGCCGTTACATCATGGCCGCGTGCCACAAGTTCCTTTTCGATTTCATCTGCCACGAGCTTCGTGTTCCCGCTTAACGAATCATAAGCAAGGAGAATTCTCATAGATCATCAAATCCATTATCGATATTCGTTTTTTTATAGCTTGAATTGCGCATTTCAAAAAAGTCGGTCTTTGTTTCTGTAAAGTTGTCAGCATAAGCTTTGATCCAAGTCATCGTGTTGTCGCTGTAGCCCGGATAGAGTTCGTCAATTCCAAGCATGCCCAGCATTTTGTTGGCCCGGTATTTCACATAGTCGACCATTTCATCCACGTCGATCCCTTCGATGCCTTGCAGAACCTCTTGTGACCATTCTGTTTCCAGTTCCACCGCATGTTTGAACGCTTCATGTGTGTAGCTGATCAGTTCATCGGTTTGCAGCTCTGGATTTTCGCCAAGGATCGCCCGGATCACTTCGGAAATAAATTTTGAATGGGCCAGCTCGTCTCGATTGATAAAACTGATGATTTTGCCTGTTCCGGTCATTTTATTTTGACGGACCAAATTGTAGAAATAGGCAAAACCGCTATAAAAATTGATTCCTTCTAAAATAGAAGATTGGATCAATGCCCGAACCAGTGTTTCGCCTGTTTTATTTTGCATAAACTGGTCATAGGCTTCCATGATTGGCGCATTACGTTTAATGATTGTTGGATGCGTCCGTGCCAGTTCAAAGACTCGTTTTTGTTCCTGCAAATTGGTAATTGAGGCCAGCACGTAAGAATAGCTTTCATTATGGATTACTTCCTGCTGTGCAATGATCGCCGCGTTGGCATGAACAGCTGGATCCGTAATATATTCCGCTACATTGTAGATAAAACGTGTTTGCGGAGAGTCAAGGCTTGCCAGTAATCCGATAATCGCATCAAAAGCATAGCGTTCCGTTTCAGACAGCTCTGGATACTGCTTGGCGTCCCCTTTCATATCTACCTCATCTGGAATCCAGTAGTTGGTCGATAATTCTTTATAGGCACGGTAGAAAGACGGATAGGGAATATCATTCCAGTTTAAAATCCCGCTGGTTTCGCCGTTGATAATCGAAGTCGAACGATTGGGACTTAAAGGCTCCAAGACTTTGATTCGCGTTAATTGTTCATTTTGTTCAGCCATTTTCCGGTGAACCTCCTTTTAGTAGTTCGCTTTATGTAAGCCCGCTCGATGACAAGCGGGCTCGGTTCTTTGTCAATGTGTGATTGATCAGCTTGAGCACCATTCGCATTCTTCTACATCAATGTCATTTGAACGGACATAGTAGGTGGTTTTGAGCCCTTCACGCCATGCTGTCATGTGCAGCTCCAACAATTTGCTGGCCTTAATGCCGCTTGGTACATAGAAATTGAAGCTTAGTGATTGGTCAACGTGACGCTGACGGCGGGCATTTTGACGAACGCTCGCAAATTGGTCCACTTTATACGCACCCTTTTCATAGTATGGGTAGGTGTTCAAACTGAGATCCGGTGCAATAACCGGCCGACGATAGTCTTTTTTCTCTTCATAATAAAAGGCACTGTAAATTGGATCAATCGAAGCAGTCGAGCCGGCAATTTGCGCCGTACTCATATTTGGCGCTACAGCAAGCAGGTAGGCATTCCGGATACCATTTGCCGCCACATCGTCTGCAAGTTCACGCCATGCTTCACTGGTGTAACCGCGTTTGGTGAAATATTCACCCGTATTCCAGTCACTGCCTTTAAACGCCCTGTAGCTGCCTTTTTCTTTGGCCAGTTCAGCACTTGCTTTAATCGTCAAGTAGCCAATTTTTTCGTAAAGTTCATCCGCATATTTTTCCGCTTCTTCGGAGTCCCAGGCAATATTTTTAAGCGCTAAGAGATGGTGCCAGCCAAATGTGCCAAGCCCGATCGAGCGGTACTTCTGATTCGTGATGGTGGCTTGCGGAACCGGAAGCTCATTCAAATCGATCACATTGTCGAGCATGCGGACTTCAATGTCGATCAGCCGCTCAAGTGTGCCTTCTTCCGCCGTGACCGCCCGTCCGAGGTTCACAGAGGACAGGTTGCAGACCACAAAGTCGCCCGCCTGTTTGGTGATGACAATTTGATCGCCGGAAATGATCTCCTGAATCATCCGTGTCGGGCTCATATTTTGCATGATTTCCGTGCACAGATTACTGGAATAAACCATTCCTGCGTGTTTATTTGGATTCATCCGGTTCACTTCATCCCGGTAAAACATAAATGGATTTCCGGTTTCCAATTGGCTGACCATGATGCGTTTCATAATGTCGATCGCCTTCACGATTTTTCTGCTGATTGTTTCATCGGCCACCAGTTCTTCATATTTTTCACGGAAGCTGCCTTCGCCGCGTTTTTCATCATAGAAGTCTTGCAGATACCAGCCTTTTTTCTCCTTCACTTCATGCGGATCAAAGAGGTACCAGTCGCCACGACGCTCAACGGTCTCCATAAACAAGTCTGGAATACAAACCGCCGTGAACACATCATGAGCCCGCAGTCTTTGATCGCCATTGTTCAAACGCAAGTCTAGGAACATTTCGATATCTTTATGGAAAACATCCAGATAAACCGCAATCGCACCTTTCCGCTGCCCCAATTGGTCGACACTGACGGCTGTATTGTTCAGCTGTTTGATCCATGGAATCACGCCGCCACTTGCTCCTCTGACACCGCGAATTGCTGCACCAGTCGAGCGAACATAGCCGATATAGGCACCGACACCGCCGCCATGTTTGGAAACGCGTGCCACATCTGTATTGCTGTCATAAATGCCTTGGAGACTGTCATCAATCGTATCAATGAAGCAGCTCGACAGTTGGCCGCCTGTTTTGCCGGCATTGGCAAGTGTTGGTGTTGCGACAGTCATGTATAGGTTGCTGAGCGCCCAGTATGCCTCATGAACCAGCTCCATCCGTTTGGCTTTCGGCTCATTTTGCATTAGATAAAGGGCGATCGTTAGCCAGCGTTCTTGCGGCAGTTCGTAAACGTTACGCGCCTGATCCGTTGCCAGATAACGCGTTGCAAGCAGATACAGCCCATTGTATGTAAATAATTTATCGCGTTCCGGGTCGATCATTTTGCCTGCTTCGATCAGCTCTTCCTTTGAATAGTTTTTCAAAATGCTACCGGAATAAATGCCGCGCTCGCCTAAACTTTCCTGCAAGCCCACATAGGAACCGTATTTATCATCATCATTGTAAAAACGATTTTTACTGGCTTTTTTATAGAGTTTATTTAAATAAAGACGCGCCGCAAAATGTTCCCACTCAGGTAAATGAATATCGGTTTTCGCTTCCGCTTCCCGAATCATATAGTCGACCATTTCATCCGATGCGTATTCATCTTTTTTATCAATAAAATTAAAAATCTTACGTTTATAATCGCTAATATCCAGTTTTGGAAATTCTTCATGGATTTTGTTTAAATAGCGGTTTAATCTCTCCTGGTCAAAAGGTAACTTGCGATTTCCGCCATCTTTTACAATATAAGTTGTCATTTGCACTCCCCATTCCCTACAATTAATCAGAAATATCAGTTTCATACTTTCTTATGTTCGCTTTTGACAGCGCATGTCATACCTCATGAACAAAAAAATTAACTTTTACCGGAAATTTCCACTTCCTGAAAAGTTAAAAACAATGAAGCCATATTTCGCTTTCGATACTATATATAGTATAACTTTTCGTTTGTGAATGCAAGATATTGTGATTGACCATTTTTATAAAAACTGCTAAAAAGCGCATTGCTCCTATCTCTAATCCTGCTAAAAAAATTTTCGTGTCCAATTTCAATGTGAAAATAGACACAAATAAACAAGAGGAAAGCACAACCTGTAGTGGTGCCTTCCTCCATATAAAGCTATATTTTGTTATGAAAACTGCGCTCGTTTTCAATTTATTTTGATTTCACAATCTTACTGTTTGTGGGCAGTCGAAACAGATGTTTTCTTACAGCATAAATCAAAACTGAAGCAAAAACGATCATTTCAGAAACTGGAATTGCCGCAAAGACACCAGCCGCACCTAGAATCGGCGGTAAGATTAGCAGGAAAATGACCATAAAAATCATTTCCCGAGCCACAGTGATCCAAGTGGCCATCTTGATCCTGCCGCTTGTTTGGAAATAGGTCATCATCACAAAGTTGAAGCCCATAAATAAGTAGGCACTGAAGAAAATCCGTACGCCCATGATGGCGAGTGCTTCCATTTCAGGATCAAAATTCCCAAACATGCCGACAATCTGCTTAGCAAAGAAGAGCCCGATGATAAAGAAAAATAAACCGGATCCGATTGCCACTTTTGCCGCTAGACGAATCGTTTGTGTTTCACGAACAGCAAGTTTGGCGCCGCGGTAATAACTGATCAGCGGTTGAATCGCCGAGCTCATGCCCAAAAAGAGCATCAAAATCACACTATGTGAATAGTTGAGTACGGAAAAAGCCGCCACGCCTGCAGTTCCAGCCACTGCTGCAATCGCAATATTGTACCCCATCGTAAAGACAGAAATCCCTAATTCAGATAGGAAGCTCGGTAAGCCGATCGAAAAAGTTTTGAACAACGCTTCTTTTGTAAAGGTGAATTTTCGGAAGCGCAAGTGGCTCGTTTTTTTGAAAAAATGGGTCGCCAAAATGACAACTCCGATCGCAATCGCCGACACGGTTGCAGCCGCAGAACCGGCCACTCCCCATTCAAAAATAAATAGAAACACATAGTTCAAAATCACGTTGCTGACAGCTGTTATGATGAGTGCCACCATCGCGAGATTTGGATCCCCATCATTCCGAACAAAAATGCTGAGAATATTTTCAAGGGTCAAAACAAACCCGAACAGCAGTAAAATATTCATATAATCCATCACAAAAGGAAGCGTTTCTTCATTTGCACCTAAAAAATTCGCCAAAGGAACCCGAAAAATAAACGCCACTATCGCTAAAAAGATCGTAATCGTCACAACCATTATAACGGAACGAGTGAAAATCAACTGGGCTTTTGGAATATCTTTTTCCCCAAGCGCAAAAGAATACTGCGTGGCGCCGCCAATCCCAATCCATAGCGAGATGGCCGTAAACAGGGAAAAGACCGGCACAGCAATATTAATCCCAGCAAGGGCTACGCCGCCCAACTTATGTCCCACAAAAATGCCGTCGATTACAATATTGACGGACATCAGTAGCATGCCGACCAAAGACGGAATTAAATAGCGTAGAAGCACTTTCCATACTGGTTCTTGCTCCATTCTCTTGTCAAATTCTTTCATATTATCACCTCTGACCTAACGTTCATTAGTTCATTTAACCATATTAAAAACTGATTGACAAGTATTTTTTTTCGTTAATGACAAAAATGTAAGTTAGAAGATTCTTTTTGTTAGTTAGAACGAGGGAACCGTGCGCCTAAATATTTTACAATAAAGATATCAAAGGAAGAGCCTCAAAACGGAAGGATGAGAAGAATGAAATCAAATAAAAAAGGATTGCTCATATTGGTTGCTGCCTTCCTGGTGGCTACCACTGTTATTTTTGAATATTTAGTCCCCGCCTCAGCCAGTGCAGAAAGCTATTATGTCCAAGTGACCACGGATGGCGCCAAAGTGACGCGTGATAGATTCCAAGGCTATGAATATAAAACAAAAGCTTACACACCGAACGGCAAAGAGCGCCGCATTGTTTTCTACTCTGAAAAAAAACTTTCCAAAAACGCCCAATATAAAGTCGTAGTCGGTCAAAATAAAATCGTCAACAACTATAAAAAGGTGAATGACCTCCCTGAGAAAGTCAAATATCTTGCAGAAAAATAACCCTGAAAGAATCCCGAACAGGCGGCGATTCTTTCAGGGTTTTTAGTGCTACCGATTTAAATACGAATAATTTATCAGTATATATTTACTATACAAAACTATTTAATGAATTTTTTTATTTCTCATTTTTTGACTATTTATATACGTTCAAAGGCCACATAATTTCTCCGCTATAATCTACTTCTGATTTTATTTCTTCATCAAGTTCATAATTAAATAAATCGCATTCTTTAATTAATTTACCTATTATCAAATTTCGTAATAACAAAATTGATTTTTTTTGAGTGTTAGAACTCTGTAGAGCCTCCGCAACTTCCTTAGCATCATATGAAACACTATTCATATATAAGGTCTTTGCTTTTAGGTCTTTCAAAAGTAAGTGTTTGCCTTTATTGTATTTATACCAAAAAAGTAAAAATGTTTTCATATCTTTTTGAATTAATTTTATTTCTTCATTATTGGAAGCGTCTGTCTTGTCAATACGTTTACCTATATCATTAATAAATTTCTTTGCTATCTTTCTAGGAAACAATAAATTAGGTTCTCTCGCACATATATAATAGTTTTGAATAAAATCAATAGGATATTCTTCTTCTACAAGTTCAAGAATCTTTTCTCCTAGCTCTACATATTTATCATATGTACTTTTTAATTCGATATTGTCTTTTAAAAGATAATCTAAAGTAATCTCAAAAACTGCCCTCAATTTCTTACAGTTTTCTAGTGAGGGTATAACATCGCCTGCTTCCCATTTAGTAATTGTTTTTGTCGAAACACCCACTTCTTCCGCCAGTTTTTCTTGCGTCATATTGTTCTTTTTTCGTTCTTCTTTTATTTTTAAATGTATTCCCATTTATTAAATCCTCCCATCTCAAATAATTCTAGATAGCTAGAAATATCATCTACAGCTCTTTCTAATTCTTCAAGCAAATCTATATAATCAATAGGATCTCTTTTCTCTTTAACTCCTAAATATCCTGCATTGTCATCATATATACGTTGATATAATTTGTCCTTATCAGTGTATTCAACTTCATCGGTCATCCAGTCTTGACATACCTCAAAAGCGGTTTTACAAGCAATATAACTTCCACTCTCTTTTTTTAAAAAGTCTTCATAGCAACGCATAATCAAATCATATTTAGGTGTTGTTATCCAGTCATTGCTATTTACAATCTCATATCGCCTTATGAACTCTGTAATATTCTCTATTGAACAATACTCGCTTATATCTTTTCCAAATCTATAGTACTTTTCTTTATTAGTAAGTGGCTCAATTTTTTCTGAAACTAAATCTTCTATCGATATACCATATAGTTCACTTAGAAATGCTAAAACTCTTGGGTCTATAGTAG
Source organism: Listeria costaricensis (assembly GCF_900183385.1). Taxonomy (GTDB): domain Bacteria; phylum Bacillota; class Bacilli; order Lactobacillales; family Listeriaceae; genus Listeria; species Listeria costaricensis. The sequence continues at coordinate 62,627 of NZ_FXUT01000003.1, read as the reverse complement.
AAATCCCCAATTCCCATCGACGAATAGTCTCTACTTGAAAACTTAAATTAATTCTTGCTTTAATTATTTGAGCTAGTTTATTTCTAGATAGCCCTCTATTTTTTCTCTCGATCTCTAATTGCTCATTAAGTAGCATATATCTTTCCTCCTCAAATTCAATTTATATTTAAATAGTAACAACATATACTTTTTTTATGAAGGAACTAAATGAATTAAAAAAGCTCTAATTTATTCTTATTTACACTTAAGTTATCCTGTATGTTAAAGTTAATCTTAATTTTTCCACATATACTTCTTAATCCCATTCTTCTTAAAGATAAAAAAAGACACTGTACCAGCTACTATTAGCCGTCACCAGTGTCAAAAAGGGAGTTTAAGGTAAGAAAGGACAATCCATTACTAAAAAGGGAGAAAAAGTAATAAGATTGTCGTTGCTTATAAAACCAGTTTACCCCCTATTTTTGAAAAGAAATCCACTTTTTTGTAAAAAAAATGTTAAAAGTTTATGACGAAAGTTTTGCAGTCTCTACAAATCTGCTTAGAAACGAGCAAATATTGAGCGTTCTTTCGTGGAACCGATAATAAACAACAACCAGCCCACAATAAATAATACGCCGCCAATGGGTGTGATGGCTCCTAAGATTGCAATTTTCGTTATGCTGAGTACATACAAGCTTCCTGAAAAAATCACAATTCCTAAACTAAAACACCAGCAGGCAGCTGTAAAAAAGCCACTTCCTGTTTTTTCAAGTAGTATACCGCTAATCAAAATAGCTACAGCATGAAACATCTGATATTGAACGCCTGTCTCATATGTAGGCTGATAGTCGCCAAGTGTCGTCTTTAGTGCATGGGCACCAAAAGCTCCAAGTGCTACTGCCAGCATGGCAAAAATGCCTCCTGTGACCAATGCTTTTTTCATTCGTTCTCCCTCCTAGAAATCCAGCAGCGAGTCCCCGTTTGCACCATCCTCAAAATCAACTTTTTGCCCCTTCATGCTGTCTTGGTTTGAAAATATCTGCTGCTGTGTGGATGACTTAGATGCCACTGCTTCATTTGGTACAGTGCTTGGTGCCTGTCCTTCCTCTGCTGCATATAATTCAATCAAGATTTTTAAACCATGTAAATGCTTGATTCGCTCATTTTCCTGCTCAGAATTTCTAGCAAGGTTGAGCTCCTGCTGCATTTTACGAAAAAGCTCTTCATTTGTAACCATCACTGACTACACCTCATTCGATCGTCTTGATTACGCGTGCCGGATTGCCGCCGATCACAACATTATCCGGAAAATCTTTTGTTACGACTGAACCGGAAGCAACCACCACATTGTCACCAAGTGTGACGCCTGGATTGATGACCGATCTGCCGCCGATCCAAACATTTTCACCAATGACAACAGGTTTGCCAAGTTCACGACCGCTGTATCGTTCGACCGGGTCGATTGGGTGGGTTGCCGTATAGATGTGAACCCCCGGCGCAAGCATACAATTTTTACCGATATGTACTTCACACACATCCAAGATTAAGCAATCAAAATTCGCATAGAAATTTTCACCTAAATAAATATTGGAGCCATAGTCCACGCGAAAATTAGGTTCCACATAGATATTTTCTCCTGTTTCCCCCAAAAGCCGCTTTAAAAGCTCGGAACGTTCTTCCGCATGGGTCGACTCATTGATTTGGCGGCAAAGTTTGCGCGCACGTTCCCTTCCGTGGATCAACTCACGGTCTGACGGGTCATACATTTCTCCAGCAATCATTTTCTCAAATTCAGTTTTCATACGACACCTTCCTTGAAACTCTTCTTTTCATGCTCATTATAGCGGACTTTCTGACAGGAAGCAAAAATACATGACCCTTTCAGCTTTTTTCCACGAATGTTGCAATAAGCCTGCATTTTTATAGAAAAAATGCTATTCTATTTAGTAGGGAAAATTATGGGAGGAATTAAATCTATGATTAAAGTTATTGCTTCTGATATGGATGGCACATTACTGAATTCCAAAATCCGTGTTGATGAGGAAAGTGTGAAAGCGATTGAGCTCGCACGCAGCAAAGGGATTCATTTTGTTCTTTGCACCGGACGGATGTATGATGACGCGATGGGACTCATCCATAAAGCGAATCTCTATGCACCTGCAATCTGCATGAATGGCGCGGAAATCCGCGATGAACACGGCAACATTTTACTTCAGCATGTGCTGGACAAAACGCTTGCTAGAAAGACTTATAAACTGCTCAATGAACTCGGCATGTACACTGAATTTTTTACAGATATCGGTCCGATTACAGTTGATAAAGCTCGTGGGAAAGAATTTATGATTGACATGCATAAGCAAATGTTCCCAAATGAAGATACCGAAGCAATTATCGAACAGGTGGAGGAACGTTTTGAATCGAAGGACGTCCATGAAATCAATGATGCAGAGCGTATTTTTAATAATGATGAGATTAAAATTTTGAAATTCATCTCTTTTTCACCCGACAAAGAAGTGTTGAAAAAAGCCAGTAAGGAACTTAATGTTTCCGATGAACTATCGATTACTTCCTCTTTTTCAAATAATATCGAAATCACCCATCGCGAAGCTCAAAAAGGGATTTCTCTACAGTATTATGTAGAAAAACTTGGCGTTAACTTGGCTGAAACTTTTGCAATCGGCGACAATATGAATGACCTTTCGATGCTGAAAATGGCTGGGTACAGTGTGGCAATGGGCAATGCTGAACCGCAAGTGAAGAAAACAGCTAAATATGCGACAACATCAAATGATGAACATGGCGTTGCTGAAGCCATCTATCAAATGTTGAAAACAAACGACTAACTTTTTGGAGGTATGTTCAAATGACAATCAAAAAAACTTTGACTATTGCAGGTTCTGATTCCAGCGGCGGTGCTGGTTTACAGGCCGATCTGAAAACTTTTGAAGAATATGGCACATTTGGATTCAGCGCACTGACCACCATCGTGACAATGGATCCGGACAACAACTGGGCACATGGCGTAACACCCATTGATGCAGCGCTTGTTCGTGAACAGTTAAAAACGATTCTTTCCGGCGGACCGGTTGATGCAATGAAAACGGGGATGCTCGGCTCAATCGAAATTATCCAAGCAACGCGTGAAGCGATCGACAAGCATGGTTTGAAAAATGTGGTTATCGACCCTGTCATGGTCTGCAAAGGGGAAGATGAGCTGATTCAGCCGGAAAATGCGGAGGCCATTCGCGACCTGCTTCTACCAGTGGCCACGATTACGACGCCGAATTTGTTTGAAGCTGGACAATTGTCCGGTCTTGGCAAATTGAAAACAGTCGACGATATGAAAAAAGCGGCTGAAAAAATTATTGAACTGGGCGCTGAGTATGTGGTCATCAAAGGTGGCAAGGCGCTTGAAAGTGACAAAGCGATCGACCTGCTTTATGATGGCAAGGAATTCACACTTTTGGAAGTTGAAAAAGTCGACACAGATCACAACCACGGCGCGGGCTGTACATTTGCAGCTGCGATTACTGCTGGTCTTGCAAAAGGGCTCTCTGTACCGGACGCCGTAGCAAAAGCGAAAGAATTCGTGACTGCTGCAATCCAAGGCGGCTTTGCCCTCAATCAATTTATCGGTCCTGTTTGGCATGGTGCTTACAATCATGCGGAAGACCGGGTAGAGTGATTTTTAGGATCACTGGAACATCAAGTTGTTTCAGCATGATGATTCAACAATAAGAGAAGCTGAAAGTCAAGCATTAAAGCCATTTCCCAAAATGGATTTGCCTGATTTTCAGCTTCTCTTTTCACTTTATGCCAGCTGCTTTTTCATTTATTCTGCTCAAAATGGGTGGCCATGTCGACTGCGCTGAGTGGGTCAAGATGCGTGATCGTGTAGACATCTGGGCCATCCTGAAAGAGTAGCTGATTGTCTGCCGGATCATCTGTTTTCGCTGCTTCAAAGGCCGCTCGACCGTATGAGTTCGGGATGGGCAGTGACTCTTTTTCCAACTTGGCTACCATTTTCTGTGCGAGTGGCAGATAATCGGTGCCCTCCATATTGGAAGCATGAATCGAGAGTGCCCAACGTCCTTCATTCCAGCCTAAATATTTCTGCCCAGCCCCGGCGTCCTGATAACCGGTCAATCCGTAGCCCAAATCTGTCGCCTGCCCGCCGCTCTTTGCAAAGGTCTCATGGCCGACCGCCTCCTTGGCCGCCTGCTCTGAATCATAGCGGTGCCGCTCGACAGTTGCCAGTTTTGTGGCTGCGTCCGCTTCATTCAGCTTGTCGTTGTTGATTGGAATTGGAGTCGCGCTTTCAAAAAATGTGACCAGATAGTCGCTTGCCCCTTCACTGGCTGTCTTGGCCGTCAGATGCTGCCCTTTTGCTGTCAGCGGAACGGTCTCTGGGAGGGCCACCTGATCAGTGCCTTTGAGTTGTTCTTTCACGGCCGCCAAAACTTGCTGTTCGGTAAGCGGCTCCTCCGATTTTCCCCCATCAGAAGAAGGCTTTTCGCTCTCCTTCATTGTGCCAGAAAGATTGTTCATATCCTGCTGCATTTTACCATTTTCATGCATGCCGGTTTTGTCCTTTTGATCTGCGTTATCATTTCCGCAAGCCGCAAGAAGTAAAAAGATGACAACGAGAAAAGGGATACGCCAATTTTTCATTTATATCATCTCCATATCTGCTCTATTCCCGTTTCGTTGCTGGAAAAACACGGTTCAATTTTTCGCTATCGAAAGTCGGCTCATGTATAATGAACGTGAAAGAACCAAAATAGATTTAGGGGGCTATTTTTTCATGGAGCAAAAGAAGGAGAACTTGTCAAAACCTGCAACGGATAAAAACTATTTTTGGCCGATCATGATTTTCTCAGTGGTGGCAGTCGTTATTATCTTGCTGTTATTTTTCTCACCGATTGGCTATCAGGGAGCCGTCCATTTTGACTTGACGATTTTCCCACGCATAAACGCAATCTTTAATAGTTTTACATTTGTCTTTTTATTGATCGCACTTTGGGCCATTATTAAAAAGAAAAACATCAACATGCACCGCGGTTTCATTCTGGCGGCTTTTACATCGACGTTATTTTTCCTCGTGTCCTATTTGACGTTTCATTTCCTCTCTGCTGAAACCAGTACGTTCGGCGGCACGGGCATTGTTCGCCCTATTTACTTTTTCATTCTGATCACACACAGCTTTTTGGCAGCAATCGTAGTCCCGCTGGCATTATTTGCGCTCGTTTGGGGCTGGACGATGCAAGTCGAAAAACATAAAAAAATCGTGCGCTGGACAATGCCAATCTGGCTGTATGTCAGCCTAACGGGCGTACTCGTCTATTTGTTTATGGCGCCTTACTACTAAATAGAATAGAGAGACAAAAAGAGAATCCCCATCAAGCAAAGCCGCCATTTTCATGAGGGCTTTGTCGAGATTTGGGATTCTCTTTTTATTTCGCATGTGGGACTGTTTGGACATTCAGCGCATCGCTGCCATCCTTATCTTCCAGATTCCACAGAAATTGGCTGACGTAATAGTCCACTTTTGTATTTTCATGAAGCCCGCTATGGGTGACATCGGGGCCTGTAATCAATTTTTCCTGATAGCTACCTTTTGGAAAGAATTCCTTTAAAAAGAATACACTGTCCACATTCACCAAGCCGTCTGAATCGGTTCCTGTTTTTTCTCCCGCAATGGCTAGGACTTGCAGATTTTTAGGTAGCTTGTTTTTATTTTTCACAAGCGCCTGAAGGGCATCTGAGCCGGCTTTCAAATCATGTGCCGCTGGATCTTTCTGCAACTGAAAATAATCCGCTTGATCGATTCCGCGAAACGGTGAAGCAATGGCGATAAATTTTTGTGGCACCGGATAATTCGCATCTAGCTCTGTATTCTCCAAATAACTGAGAATCGCAAGGCCGCCCATAGAATGTCCGACTAAGTTGACTGTTTTTATATGCTCATTTTCTCGTAAATACCTCATCACATCTTGGAGCCACACGGTTTGCCGCGCCAAGCTCGCCCGATTATCTTCAAAAACGACTTGAATGGCCGAATCTCCCGGCGTATTAGGATTTAGCGTACCTTGAATACTCAAATTCCCACTTTTCCCTACATAAATTTGCATCGCCGCCTGATTCACATCAAATTGCTCACCTAATCTGTCCAGCATATGTCCAAAAGAATTGGCCGTCCCTTTGTAACCATGAACAAACACCGTCGGAATAATATTTTCTTTCGCCTTGGCCTGTTCCTGCTGGTCGTAATAAGAAAAAATCCAGCCGATTAAAAGAACCGCGATTGTAATGACTGTAAGTACGGAAAAAAGAATCTTCTTCCGCACAGACTCCACTCCTTTTCCCTGACTTTAAAGGTCTATTCTACCAAAGATCTGCCAAAATCGTTATCAGCCGATCGTAACAAATTCCAGCCCGTCAAAAGGCTCATTTCAGAGCGGAAAAGCTTCCGGTAATGGCTTCCTTTTCCACCACCACTGCATTGAGCGTCCCCCCAAACACAGCGCCCCCATCGATATTCAGCTTGGTTCTATCCGGCGCGACCCACAAATGACTCGAACCATCCTTATGTAAATTTTGAACAGGCGTATGCCCAATAATAAAAACCCGACCCGTCCGATTTTTCCCAAACAAGAAGGGCTCCCGAATCCAGTAAAAATCGTGCGGATCTGTATCATGCCAGTCCTCCTTGGTTAAATCAACTCCCGCATGGACAAATACATATTGCTCTGCTTCAAAATAAAGCGGCATTTGCTTGATAAAATCAATTTCCTCCTGATTTTTAAGTAAAATAAGATCCCGCAGTTCTTCCGGTGAAGCAGCATTTTTAAAATCCGGTCCTAGCAACGTCTGAATCGTTTCCATGCCGCCTTGACTGCTATAATAAGACATTCGTCGGGCCGGCTCCTCCAACCAGTCGAGCAGCATAGCTTCATGGTTCCCGCGTACCGCCACAACATCATTTGCTTGGGACAATTCCCGAACGAAGCGAATGACACCGCCGGGATTCTCCCCCCGATCGATCAAGTCACCAACAAAAACTAATTTTTCACGGTCTCGCTGCCAATTTTCAAGCAATTTGATTAACAAACCTAGCTCTCCATGAACATCTCCAACTGCAAAAATCGGTTTCATCCCTGGCGCCCCTTTCTATGTAAAATAAAAACGTCCAAAGATAATCCCGGACGTTTCAATTGTTTATTCTACTTCTTCAAATTTCTTGAGACGTTTCTCAACATCCTTGATTTCTTTTCGGATTGCATCTAGGCGAACTTCAGCTGTATTGATCGGCCCATTTTGGAGTTGCGGATCCTCAAATTCGTATGACTCGGCGAGTACTTCCTGATATTCTCTGCGCAGTTCAATTAAACGTTCTTCTAAATCTTGTCGATCATTAGCCATTCTATGAGCACCTCTTTCTTTAAACTGTTTGTTCTTTTCCCGTTTTTTTCCTTTTTAATCCTCTTTTTATCCAAAAAATCATTTACTCCACTATCTACTCATGGTATCTTAGACCTATTAATCAAAAAAGGAGTCATGCATGATGAATATTGACCAGCTTAGAATGGCTGCAGGAAAATCGCTGAAAGGAAACTGGGGGCTCGCGATTGGTTCACTAATGCTAACCGGAATTATTTACACAGGGGTACACTACCTCTGTTTGTTCATTTTTTCCTTTTCCACCGTTCTGCGTATTTTATTCACCCTTCTGCTTGTTTTCCCGCTGTATGTAGGCTTGTTCTTTCTTTTTCTTGAAATTGCACGTGGCAAGAAGATTGACATTGGCCATCTATTTATAGGATATCGACATTATTTCCGGATTATTTTGACTGGCATTTTAATGATTTTATTGATCGGACTTTGGTCGCTTCTTTTCATTGTACCTGGTGTGATCAAATGTTTCAGCTATTCACAAACTTTTTATTATTTACTGGATGAACCAGATTTGAGTCCACTCCAAGCCATCAAAAAGAGCACGGAATCCATGCAAGGATCGATTTGGTTGCTTTGCCGACTTTCTCTCATTACTTATGGCATCTGGTTTTTAATACCACTCATCTTTTATTTTGGCGGTCTTATCGCGCTCAGTCATCAGTCTGGTTATCTGTATGCTTCGTCAGTTGATCAGCAGCTGTTTTTCATGAGTTTACTAATTTTGATACTTGGCAGCATCGTTCAACTCGTGCTGTACCTGCTTTTATTCCCGCGTTTCTTAACAGCACTCGCTCATTTCCACTTAGAAACGGCTCAAATCCCAGTCCGAGAACCAGCTCCTTCTACAGACTGAAATTTCTACAGTTAACCGGGTTTAACTGTATTCTAGAGTGAAACTATGCTATTTTTATTACAGGGGAAAATTTAAAATAAAGGAGAATGAAAGAATGATGATGACAAATGCTCAAATTCGTCGCACTGCGAAGGATTCATTGCGCGGCAGCTGGGGGCTTGCCATTGGCGTAATCTTACTTAATTATTTATTTAACAACGGTGGTAGGCTCGATTGCTGGCTGGATTCCAGTTGTCGGCTGGATCGCCATTTACTTTGTTGAAGCGCCACTTGCAGTTGGCTTAGTCTGGTTTTTCCTTGCAATAAGCCGGAAAGACAAACCAGATGTCAGCTACTTATTTAGCGGATTCCGCAGCTACTGGCGGACACTTGCAGCTTATGTTTTAGTAGCCATTTTTACCTTCCTATGGTCCCTTTTACTAATTGTTCCAGGTATTATCAAAATGTTCTCTTACTCTCAGACATTTATGATTTTGCGGGATAATCCAAACATCTCCGCACTTGATGCCATTACAGAAAGTCGCCATATGATGGACGGGCGTAAAGGGAAATTTTTTAGTCTCTCTCTTTACTTCTTACTTTGGTATCTCATTCCCGTCGTTGTTTTGATTATTGGGCTGATCATGCTGTTCAGTAGCGTTTTCACTGGTTATGATTACGGTTATAATTACAGCTATAGCATGCATGATGTATCAGCAAGTATGAGTATGATTTCAGGTGGTCTGCTCGCCGGCGGGCTTATCATGGTGCTGCTTGGTGGATTAGCCACTCTTGGCATCTCACTCTATGTACTGCCATACATGATGACGGCTTGCGGGGTCTTCTACGATGATTTAACGAACACCCTTTATACAGAATATGACGATTTTCATGATGACTTTGCACCCACACCAGAAACTACTTCATATGGGGCAACTTCCGACTTTAACGCGGCTGAGGATCCTTTTGAAAATGATCAGCATCCCGATGGTTTTGGCCCGACGAATGAGAAAGATCCATTCGATGAAGCAAACACGACGGCACCGGCTGATGAAGTAGTACAGGAGGAACCAAAACCAGTCATTCCACCTGAATTTACAACACCAGAAGGAGAACCGGAAATCGGTGAGTCCAAAGAAGAAAAACCAGAAGACGATCCTTCTGATAAAAAATGATCGATGAAACGGGGCGCAACTTTGCCTCGTTTTTTTAGGAGGAAATATGCCTGAAGAAATCCTACTTTTAGATCACAAAAAATTTTATATTCGCCAAGCCAGCCCGAAAGATCAGCACTCACTGGAAGAATTACTAACCGCAACCGCTCGCTTTCTTCAAGCAGCCGGGTCGACTCAGTGGCAAGATGTTCTAGCCGGGCAGGATCGGCATGGGCTCTCGCTCAGTATCACCAAGCAAGAAGTCTATCTCTGCCATTCGGAAAAAGGCGCGCTGGCCGCAGCACTCATTATTCGTGAAACGCCTTTAGAATGGGATTCAAACCTTTGGGAGGACAAGATTTCTGATCCAGCTGTATATCTACATCGCTTGATGGTGGCTCGTTCATTTGCCCACCACGGACTAGGGGAAGAAATGCTTCGTTTCGCCTGCCGCTTTGCCTTGCAGAAGAAAATTCCCTATGTGCGGCTTGATTGCTTAGCAGAAAATCCCTTTCTTTGCTCGTTTTATGAAGCAGCCGGTTTTACTTGGATGGGACGGAAAAAAGAGTATGCCCTCTTTGAAATCAACTATTAAAAAAAGACGTTCAAGATGCGGAAATCATCTTGAACGTCTTTTATTTGGTCTTAAGTTTCTTTTTATAAATGATGAACGCTACTGCTTAACGAAATGCGTTTACGACAAATTCGCCGAGTAGTTTTTTTATTTCAGCATTGGCTTCTTGGAAAGCTTGTTTATCAAGCAGATCTACGATTTGATTCAAATGCTTGATCGTACGGTCCCGCATATCCTCATTAATCTGATTAATCGACTCAACCGCAAAGTAAGTAATATTGAAAAATACCTTCTTCGCCATATCTTTATAATACGGATTACCAGAATGAGCAATCAAACGTAAGAAAAATTGATGTTCATTGAATAGATACTCATCTAAGTCTTTCAAATACGAAGCACGGTCCATACTTTGTATACAGTTTCTCAAATCTGTTGTACTAATTTCCGTCTCCATTTGTTCAATTTTTTCCAATGTTGCTTTAACAAAAAGTTCAATTACTTCAAGCAGCTGAACATAACGGGTAGAATCAACAAGCGAATCTTTTACCACTACCCCACTATATGTGCGGTAATCAAGGACACCTTCTGCTACCAAAGCCGTGATTGCTTTGCGGATCGGAGAGCGACTAACTCCAAGCTCTTTGGAGAGCCGTTCCTCGGTAAGATGTTCATTAGGTTTTAATTCACCTGTCTTGATTTTTTCAATGATGCTGAAATAAACAACTTTATCTAAGGTCTTATAATCACGTTTACTTTTTAACATTTTTACGCTCCTTTAGGTGGTGAACTTTTTCATCATTATATCATATGGTACCTTGCAAATATACCTCTTTTTTTATCATAAATGATTATTTTATCGTTTGCTATACAAAAAAGTTTGAGATTTTTATTAATGAAGAATCGCGTATTTTCAAAAAGTAATATTGCTTTTTATTTGTATTTTCTTATGCTGAATCCTTGAAATAACTAGCTTTTCCACAGCAATAATGTGCACAAAAATAAACGTATGAATTCACATTAGAATCACTTTTAACGTAATCTTGTACACATTGTGTATTTTTAATGTATTTTTTGTTTAAGATTTCTTTAAGAAAAATAGCACGGGAGGAGTTTTGCATACATTTTAATCGAAAAAGCGCTGGGATTTCCTGTTTAATAGCGAAAAGTGCGAATAATATAGCGGTTAATTAACATTTCCACAGTCTCTTCTGCAAGCTGATAGTTCTTATTGATCAGAGCGTGATTGATCGTTTCTAAATAATGAATCGTTTCTTCCGCCAAACTGACCGGAATGCTCCGCAACTCTTTTCGTGCTTTGCGATCAAATTCTTGTTCAACAGACAAAACCCACTCAGCCGCATACTGATTTTGCATTAACCGAATCAAAGTAAAAAAATACTTAAATAACTGACTGATAAATTTTTCTTCATCCTGCTCTTTGATGGCATCTTGCATGTACTGCATGATCTGCGTCATCTCTTCAATTGGAAAGGAGCCATTTTTACGTTTGAATTTTTCGATCGTTTTGAGCATTAGGCCCTCACTAAACTCAATCAAATCCAAGTAGCGATCCACGGTCATATCACTTGGAACGACAACCGCCCCTTTATGCGACTGAATTTCGACCAATTGCTCTTTTTCTAGTATTTTTAGTGCATGTCTAACAGGCGTTCGGCTGATACCTAGCTGGGTAGCAATTTTCGCTTCTGGAATGTGCTCGCCAACATGATAATTCCCTTGCAAAATCTGGTCTTTGATAAATTGATACGCACGTTTTTCATAAGTTAGTTTTTTCATATTTATCCCCCGAATTCATCTTTAGAAATAATTTTTCCGCCAAAAAACAATCGTTACACATGCAGTAATTAAAAAGGTAAACAGCATAATTCCATTAAAAGCATGCGCATTATCTGCAAATGGAAGCTTCACATTCATGCCATAAATACTTCCCACAATCGTAGGCAATGACAAAATAATCGTAAAGCTGGTCAAAAATTTCATGACGATATTTAAATTATTGGAAATAACAGACGAAAAAATATCCGACATGCCGCTGATGATTTGCGTATAAGTATCTGTCATCGCAATCGCCTGCTTGTTTTCAATGACTACATCTCGCAATAAATCATGGTTTTCCTGATTCTGCATGAAATGCTCCACATCTTGCATTTTGTCTAGAATTGCTTTGTTGCTTTGGAGCGCTGTTGCAAAGAAAACCAGACTCTTCTGTACAGCCATAAACGCATACAGCTGCTCATTTTTCATCGACTGTTTAATTTTCCCCTCTAACTTGTTTGTGACTCCGATCAACTGATTCAAATATTTCAAATAAAAATAAGAGACTGCATATAGAATTTGTAGTAGGAAGCGTGTATGACTAGCTGTATCATACTGCTCGATCTTAGAAGCAATAATGCTTTCAATGACAGGACTTTCCTTTAATGAAACGGTCACAATGACTTCTTCTGTCAAAATAATCCCAATTGGCATGGTTTCATACATCGGAAAGCCGAGTTCATCCTTCGTTTCAAAGGGACAGTCGACAATAACTAAAGAATGACTCACAGCCTCTGCTGCCCGTTTTAATTCGATTCGCGATCTTTCTTCTGTATCCAGAGCATCACGTATATATCCATGCGGAATGTCAAATTTCTGGCTGATTTCTTCAATTTCTTGTTCAGTCGGAGCTACCACGTTCATCCATGTTCCACTTTCCAATTCTTCCCTTTTCATTATGGTACCGTCTGACATTGACTTATAGTACTCAATCAAATCGTTCCCTGCTTTCTGCTTTTATTATTTCAATCTTTACAATAGATTTCATTTATGTTACAATAAACAAAATCAGAAATATTTTCGTAACAAAGGAGTGAAGAAATTGATTCTATCAACCATGTATGTATCTGGGGTAGGACTAGCCTTATTTTTCTGGCTTGTTTCGTTTATTGTCGCAAAGCTGGGTGGATATTCTCCTTTTTGGGTTGGCTTCATCGCCAATTGCGGTTTGTTCTTATTATTCTTTATAGCAAAATCAGCTTTTCCAGCAGAAGAAGTCGTCGCCCTTCAACAAATTATACTTGGCATTGGAACAATCATTCTTCTTTGTCTCATGTTCTTTTCCAGTCGGTTTTTATTTAAAACAGCTGTCATGAGAAAATCATGATTACTTCTGCTTTTTCCCTTAATTTTCCAATTGAAAACCCGGCTCTTCTGTCGTTGATACAAAAAAGTGGTAGGTAGCCCAAGTGTATTCTATTCAAATTATAACAAAACTTCTTTCGCAAATGGAACACTTTCACGAAATAGTTGCTTTTCTTTTAGATATAAAAAGACTGTAGGCCAGATATTCTCATCCTTGGTCTACAGTCTGAAACCTGACTTTTTGCGAAGTTGGGTTTTTTATTTATCAAGTGAAAATCGTTATCTCGTTTGGAAACCTGATCCACCAAATGTTTCGGCGAACAAATAAGAATACTAGCGAAAAGCTTGATTTACCTAGCTTCCATAATCGTTCTTACCAAAGCATCTGGCTTTCCATGGTATCCAGTTTCTTTTTAAATTCAGCAACCGCTTTTCTGATTTCGCGCTCATCCTGTCGATCTAGGAGCATCTCAAACTCTCTGATCAATTGCCCAATAATCTCTCGTTTCTCTGCCAGAACTCGCTGATAAAGCACTTCTGCTCTGGCCAATAGGTAAAGGTTCTCCTGTTTGTCTCGTGGATGAACTTTGAATGCCGCTAATTTTTCTAACTGTTCATCTAATTCTTTTTGTGATAAATTCGTTGAGCCGTTTTGCAAAACTAATCGTTTAGTTTCACCCAGTAGAGGCAATGTGACAAGCACTTCAAGCACGCCATTTTTATCATATGTATAGCGAACATCAACTGGATAGCCTGCTGGAGATGCTGGTGGCAACTTGACCTCAAGTTCTCCTAATTTCAGATTGCCATCTGTTTTACGGCTTTCCCCCTGAAAGATTTGGATTCGCAAGCATTCTTGATTATTAAATATGCTCACCAATCTTTTTACTTTACTAACTGGTATCGGAGTATTTCGGTCAATAATCGGCAAATAAACATTTTCTTCAAATTTGCCTTGCGATAGTTGCTCTACGACCTCTGTACCAAGAGTGTATGCACAGACATCCGTCATAATAAAGTTTTCCACTGAATGATGACGTTCCTTAAGCGCTATTTGAACGGCTGTCCCCAAACCGACTGCTTGATCTGGATTGATGTACATAAAGGGCACTTTTCCTAAGAAACGACTGGCAAAACTTTTGACCACTTGCATTTTCGTTGCTCCACCTATTAAAATAATCTGATCCAGATCTTGCGGTTTAAAACCGGCATCATTTAATGCCTGAACGATCGGCCCACGCATTTTTGCCAAAAGCGGTTCTGAAATCTCTGCAAACAGTTCTTGTGTCACAACCATTTCATATTCTTTCTTTGCAATTCTAGCTGATATTTTAACTTGTGGCAGCTCTCCTAGTCGTTGCTTGGCCTCTTCAATCTGACGCAAAAGCTGTGCCTTCTCTTCCAGTTCAAGCATAGAATCGCTCAACTGATGATATTTAAGGAAATAATGAAATAGTGCTTTTGTAAAATCTTCCCCACCCAAAAAGTTATCTCCTGAAATGGCCACTACTTGCATAACGCCTTCAAACATTTCAATGATGGATACGTCAAACGTTCCTCCGCCTAAATCAAAGATAGCCAGCACCATATCGAGTTCTTGATCATGAATGCCATAAGCAATAGCCGCTGCGGTAGGTTCACTAATCAATTTATCTACTTTTAATCCCGCCAAATAGGCTGCATCTAATGTTGCCTTTCGTTGCGTGTCATTAAAATAAGCTGGGACACTAATCACAGCATCTTCACAGGGGTGTTCTAGAAAATTTTCTGCATCCTGTTTTAAAGTTTTTAAAATGATCGCCGACAAATCCACAGCTGTGAAAGTATGCTCCCCTAGTAGATAGTTTTTTTGTGTGCCCATTTGCCGTTTAAAAGCAGCTACTGTTTTATCGGGATGCGTTGTTAGCCTCTCTTTAGCAGTTTGTCCGACTAGAATCACGCCATCTTTATCCACTCCAACTACTGATGGCGTCAATACCTCTCCAAACACATTAGGAATCAATACCGGCTGATCCCCGTCCCAATATGCGACCAAACTATTAGATGTTCCTAAATCAATTCCGATTGTTGTCATTATTTTGCTGCCTCCTTGTTGCGTGTTCTATTCAAATTATAGCAAAATTTATTTCACAAATGTACTATTTCAGTAAGAACGCCACTCTTTATTCCTACTAAAAAACCTGACTTCCATATTTCGTGAAAATCAGGCTCATCATTATTCAATTGGTACTAAAGAGCAGCGGAAATTATTGATATGGTTGATAAGACTTCTGCTGAATTCAAATCACTTGATGAAATATCTGGTGGTGATATTAGAATTGGGTGTGCAGAATCTGCTGGTATGAATCATTTTATCAAATCAACTCGAGCCCTCCAAAAAAAGCATCCGAATATTCGGTTTCATTTTTATAGTAGTGCTTCAGATGCCATTACCGAACGGATTGAAAAAGGACTACTTGATCTGGCGGTCATTGTAAAACAAGTTGATTTATTCAAGTATAATTACTTAACGGTGCCGCATTCTGACCGCTGGGGTATTTTAACAAGAGCAGATGACCCACTGGCTACACAAAAATCAGTCACTGTCACGGATTTGCAAAACCTGCCTTTGATCGTTTCACGACAGGGTATGCAGGAAGCACTTCTTGACTGGTTTGGCGAACAGTCCTCCAATCTGCATATTGCTGCCACATATGATTTACTTTTTAACACGACTATTATGGTCAGGGAAAACCTTGGCTACCCTCTGGGATTTGATGGGCTTGTAAATACTGGAACAGACAGTGATTTACGCTTTATTCCACTGGAACCAGCACTTCACTCACCCATGCACATCATTTGGAAAAAGTATCAGGTATTCACTCCTGTAGCAAAGCTCTTACTAGCTGAATTGAAAGAGTGCATGTAACGAGTCTGTATACTTGTAAATTTGGGTTCTAAACTGTACAAAAAAATGTGGAGCGATGATTGGTCGCTCCACATTTTCTATTTATTGGTTATCATTTCATTATTAGGACACATCAGCATAAAAAGCATGCGGACTTCTACTTACTTTTTATTAAGTGTACTATGTCGTCGGCCATAGGTAAAATAAAGAATCAGACCGAAAGCAAACCAGATTGCAGCTGCAATCCAAGTGACAGCAGCCAGTTGTGTGATCATAAAGGCGCACAGCAAGAAGGACACGATTGGAAGCACGGGATAAAATGGTACTTTAAAGCCGTTATGGTTGATTGATTTATTTTTACGTAGTGAAATGACTCCTAGTGAAACGAACATAAAGGCAAGGAGTGTTCCGATATTGACCATTTCTGCCAATTTGTCGAGCGGAATGAAGCCGGCACAAATTGCCACGATGATGGAATAAACCCATGTGTTTTTAATAGGTGTCTTCGTTTTTGGATTTAGTTCGGCCATACTTCTTGGCAACAATCCGTCACGGCCTAGTGCATACACTAGACGAGTGCCCCCATACATCATCACAAGAATGACGGTTACCATTCCGACAACTGCTCCTAGCGATACAAGTCCTGCTGCCCAGTCCTGATGAATGATTTGAAGAGCAAAAGCGACTGGATCGGTCACATTCAATTCTGTATATGACACGATTCCGGTCAATACGATTGAAACGACGACATATAGTAAAGTACAGACAAATAGCGAACCGATGATCCCGATCGGCATATTGCGCTGCGGATTTTTTACTTCCTCAGCTGCCGAGGACACCGCGTCAAACCCTAAGTAAGCGAAGAATACGGTCGCTGCCCCGCTTAGAACACCGCTGAAACCGTATGGCATGAACGGCTGCCAGTTAGAAGGTTTAACATAGAACATTCCCACTAGGATAAAGAGCAGGATGACACTGACTTTCAAGACGACCATGACAGCATTCACTTTTGTCGACTCGTTGACACCTTTTGTCAGTAAAATCGCGATGACAAAGACTATGACAATAGCTGGCAAATTGATGTACGTTCCCGCGTCCGGTTGGAAAGGCCCTGAGAGTGCTTTTGGTATTTCCAAGCCAAAACCGGATAAAAAGGCATTCAGATAAGACGACCAGCCACTGGCAACAGAAGCTACGGCCAGTCCGTATTCTAATAGAAGCGCCCAGCCAAGAATCCAGGCGATTAACTCTCCAAAGATGACATATCCATATGTATAAGCGCTCCCCGCCACTGGAATAGAGGAAGAAAATTCTGAATAACACATGGCTGCAAGGGCGCAGATGATTGCCGCAATGACAAATGATAGCACGATCGCTGGTCCTGATTTCGTCGCTGCAACTGTTCCCGGTAAAATAAAGATCCCTGTCCCAACGATAGCCCCGACACCTAAAAATGTCAGGTTTAGCGGGCCTAGTGTTTTTTCCAGATGCACTTTCCCATTTCCTTGATCCATTAATTCTTCCACAGTCTTTTTGCGAAGAAGTTGTTTCATTGACATATGTATTCCCACTTTCACAAAATGTATGTTCACTATTATACTCTTTATCCCTTTAAAGGTAAATACTTTTAAAGCATAGTATTGAGAATCTACCTCTCATTTGTTTGCAGAATAAGGGGGATTGTTGTAAAATGAGCCATAATGGGAATTTTTTGCTTGCTTCCATTAAATTGTTTGAGAAAGAGGCAAGAATTGTGTTAGTTATTTATTTACTGTTTATTGTTGGCGAATTTGCACTGGCCTATTGGCAGGTTTTCCCTGATCCTAGTATTTTCAGTTTTATTGCGGACCTTCTTTTCGTGCTGATTCCACTTTCGCTTATACATAGTTTTGCACCGAAAAGAGCCCATGTTTACTGGTATGCTGGGCTGACAGCGTTTATCGGCGTGCTGATGCTGGTATTCGTTCTTTATAACCGCTTCTATAATGAGGTGGCTACTTATCACAGTCTTTCTTTGATCGGTGAAGTGGGTGTTGTCAAAGACAGTGCCACAAGTCTTCTACAAGGAAGCGACTGGTTGTTCCTTCTGAATCTGCTGCTTTTCCCACTTGTACTTTTCCTCGATTTGAAAAAAGGCTACCGTCCTAGAACTTTTAAAATCACACGTCAAAAATTGGGTATTATTTTAAGCGTCACGGTTGTTGCACTTGGTTTTTTCACCTATGATATGATGAGCAAAAATATTATCAGTGATGCCAAACGGGCGGAAAAAATGGGCTTCTTTACTTACAATGTTTCTACGGCACTCACTGGAACTGCTCATGTGAAGGCGGCTGACATTACGCCGGCCAATATTCGCGACATTAAGGGTGTTAAAACGAAGAAGCATCCGAAATATTTTGGTGATGCCAAAGGAAAAAATCTGATTGTGATCCAGCTGGAAAGTTTTCAGCGGAATCTGACGGGCTTAGAGATCAACGGGCAAGCTGTCACACCAACGCTCGACAAGTTGGAAAATGAGACGCTTTATTCGGATGATTTTTTCCAAACGGTTTCAAAATCCAATACGGCGGATGCGGAATGGTCGGTTTATACATCCACTTTTCCGAGCGGCTATTATACCAATACGCAAACCTATAGCGACCGAGTGATCCCATCCTTGCCGCGTCTACTAGGGGAAAATGATTATGAAACGGCGACGTTTCATACCAATGATGCTTCCTTTTACAATCGGGACGAATTTTATCCGGCGGTCGGGTTTGATAAGTTCTATGATGCCTCCTTCTTTGGGGATGAGGACAAAATTGGTTTTTCTGCCAGTGATGAGGTTCTGTATGATAAGACTTTCTCTGTGTTGAAAGACCATTATGACAAGGATGAAAAATTTTATGCACAGTTGATTTCTGTCAGCAGTCACATGCCGTTTGAAATTCCAGAAAGTAAACAGTCGCTCACACTGCCGAGCGATCTTGAGGATACGGAGCTTGGTAACTACTTCCAGGCGATCCATTATGCCGATCAGCAGTTGGGTAACTTTATTGAGAAGCTTAAGAAATCTGGAATTTGGGATGATTCGGTGGTTGTAATCTATGGGGATCATCATATTATCGACACGACGGAGCTTCCGGCCAACCAAACGAAATATGTCAATCATGATTCAGAACTAAAAGCTCAGCCGGCCGATGATTACCGGATTCCTTTCTTCATTCACTATCCGGGAATGGAGGATACGGGGAAAATTGATAATATCGGCGGCGAAATCGATGTCATGCCGACTGTCCTCAACTTGCTTGGTATCAAAGCGGATGATCAGATCATGTTTGGTGAAGACATTCTCAATACCAAAACGAACTTCGTGCCGGAACGCTATACCATGCCTGAAGGAAGCTACTTTACCAACAGTTACATGTATGAGCCTGATGAAAGTTTTGAAACGGGGAAAGCCACGAATTATGACGGCACCAGTCATGCTTTATCTGATGATGTGAAGGAAAAATTTGACGCCAGCCGAAAACTGCTCCAGTATTCAGATAGCTATGTGGATAATCTGCCTAAACAAAAAGATGAAGAGAAATAATAAAAAGCCCTTATCAAGAACCGTTTTAAAGCGGCACTTTTGATAAGGGCTTTTCTTGTATCTATTTCTTTTTCCAGTCTTTCCGGTGAAACTCAAATTGCTTCATCCATGGCTTGCCTTTTTTAAGGGCCAGATAGCCAATAATCGCAATGGCGAGCGCGCCGAGAATATCGACAATAATGTCTCCCATCGTATCTTGAAGCACTGCTCGTCCGACAAGCGGCGTTCCTCCTGATGTATCGTAGCGCTGCATGTTTAGACCGAGGAGCCCGTCAAATGTATACTCATACACTTCCCAGAATGCCCCAAGCGTGACGGCAAAGCAGAACGCGAAAACAGCTAGGAAGCCAGGTTTCATTTCTTTGACTACTCTCCCATTGGCATTCAGAATACTGATGAAAGAGAAACCGATCGCCCCGAGCATTGCACCGCTGAAAATATGTAGAATTTTGTCCCAGTGCGGCACAATGGAATAGAATTGCTGAATTGTCCCCAGATAAATCGCGCCATACAGGAAGATGACAAATAAGATATACACAAGTCCCGGTATCTCAAATTTGAACCGTCTGGCAAGGATGGATGGTAAGGCAAGAATCGCCATACCCAAAATAATTTCAAGCAGCAGGAATAGATAATCGCTGCGAAGTGTCACAGATGGTCCTGTGGCTGGTTGCTTGACTGGTGCAGTGAATACTTCAAAAAGTGTATAAAAAAACGAAATTCCCATTGAAACAAAAATAAATAGTGCGATCCACTGCGTCCATTTAAGCCGCTTCAACATTTCCCCTCACTCCTATTCTAATGATGAACTAAAAGCCATTATAACAGAAACTTCTCTTTTTTCTATCAGAATAGGCCATTTTCAGTCCAAAGTATGAGCTTATCTGCCTCTTCCATACCCGAAATTCAGCATGCCCAATCCATAAAAAAAGATCTTTTCTCAAAAAGAGAAAAGATCGAGTGAATGATCAGTTTTTGGACGGATAATTTTCCAAGAAGTAGATCAGTGTTTGCAGCTCTGTTGTCAAATCGATATGGTGAACCCGCACTTGCTTCGGTACGCTGATACGTGCCGGCGTAAAGTTCAAGATTCCCTTGACATCCGCTGCGAGTAGCTTGTCGACGGTTGCCTGCGCTTCATCAGAAGGAACGGTCAAAATGACGACTTCCACATGATTGTCACGCAAAATCTCTTCCATGTCATTCAAATGGTAGATTGGGATTTCCTGCTGAACGCTCCCCACTTTTGCCGGATCGACATCAAATGCAGCGACGATTTTAATATTGTTGTTTTTCATGAAATTGTAATGCAATAGCGCTGTACCAAGGTTACCTACCCCCACGATCGCAACATTGGTTTGTTTATCTTGGCTAAGTGTTTTACTGAAGAAATCCAGTATGTATGACACATTATAGCCGTATCCTTTTTTACCGAGCGCGCCAAAGTATGAAAAATCACGGCGAATCGTTGCAGAATCAACTTTCACTGCTTCGCTAAGTTCGGCAGATGAAACACGTTCTTTTCCCGACTCGTGTAAATATTTCAAATAGCGGTGATAGAGCGGCAAACGCTTGGCTGTAGCTTGTGGAATCTTAGTCGTTTCTTCCATCATAACTCCAATTTCCCTTCTTCCTAAAAAAATAAATTCTTTTGATTGCTTATGGATGCAAGTAATGAAAGCTGTTCTCACATTCACATGCTTGCCTTCTTACTATAAACATTTCACAAGCAATGCACAATCTTTTTGCTCATTGATCAGTTAAAATTTTTGCATAGATGCTACTTAACGTTAGCTATTACAACAATTTTAACTTAAATTCACAAATATTGCTACTAATTTCACATGCTTATTTCACAATCCTGCTCCCGATTTCGTGAATGTGCGATCATTGCAAGCTTCCGGCCTTTACGATACACTTATATATAGAATGAAATGAGGACTAGGAGCTTAAAACGATGATCTTATTGCAGGTTCAACAAATTACAAAATTCTTCGGTGCAGAGCCGATTTTGGAAAATATTAAACTGGAAGTGAAAACGAACGACCGGATTGCACTTGTTGGGCGCAATGGTGCGGGCAAATCGACACTTCTTAAAATTATTGCTGGACAGATGAGCTATGACAGCGGCCTGATTTCAAAGCCAAAGCAGGTTGAGATTGGCTATCTGGCGCAAAATACGGGGCTTGAATCCAGCCGGACGATTTGGAATGAAATGCTGACGGTTTTTGATTCTTTACGGCAGATGGAACGGGAATTGCGGAAGGTGGAGGAGCGTCTGGGTGATCACGCGTTGTATGACTCACCGGAGGCCTATCAGCAAATCCTTACGACGTATGACGAGATGCAGCATCGGTTTAAAGAACTTGGCGGCTATCAGTACGAGGCGGAAATTCGTTCGGTCTTGCATGGCTTGCGGTTCTATCAGGCGGATTTTGATAAGCTGATCGCCTCACTAAGCGGTGGACAGAAGACGCGACTGGCACTGGCCAAGCTACTTCTTTCCAAGCAGGATGTGCTGATTCTCGATGAGCCGACCAACCATTTGGACATTGAGACGCTACGCTGGCTGGAGACCTATTTGCAAAACTATGACGGTGCCCTTTTGATCGTCTCGCATGACCGTTACTTTTTGGACAAGGTGGCCAATCAGGTATATGAAATCAGCCGCCATAAAATTGATCACTATGTGGGCAATTACAGCCGCTTCTTAGAGCAGAAAAAAGCCAAATTGGAGCAGGAATGGAAGGAATTCGATAAGCAACAGACCAAGATTGCCAAACTAGAGGATTTTGTAGCGCGCAACATTGTGCGGGCCTCGACGACCAAGCGGGCTCAAAGCCGGCGGAAGCAGCTCGACAGGATGGAGCGTCTTGACCGACCGCAAGGGGATGAAAAGGCGGCGCGTTTTGGCTTTCGTTTTGAGCGCCCGACTGGGAAGGATGTTCTGGCGGTGCAGGACCTCACGATCGGCTATTCGGACCGGCCGGAAATCGCGACAAATATCCGTTTTTCTATCAGCCGCGGTGACAGTATTGCGCTTGTCGGCCCGAATGGAATTGGCAAATCGACGCTGCTCAAGACGCTGACGGGTGACTTGCCGGTACAGGCGGGCAGTTTTACCTTTGGAACGGGTGTCCAGATTGGCTACTACGATCAGGAGCAGGCCAAATTGACATCGGGGAAAACGGTCTTGCAGGAGCTTTGGGATGATTATCCGGAACGAACGGAGCAGGAAATTCGGACGACGCTTGGCAACTTTCTGTTTTCCGATGATGATGTGCTCAAGATTGTCCACTCGTTAAGCGGCGGTGAAAAAGCCCGGTTGGCACTGGCCAAACTGACCTTACTTGGCGCGAATGTCCTGATTCTTGACGAGCCGACCAACCACCTGGATATTGAAAGTAAGGAGGTCCTCGAAGCGGCGCTGATCGACTTTGAGGGGACGATTCTTTTCGTTTCCCATGACCGCTATTTTATCAACCGAATTGCCACCAAAGTTGTCGAGCTGAGTCAAACGCAAACGACGGTTTACTTGGGTGACTATGATTATTATCAGGAAAAATTGGCGGAAGCGGAGGAGCTAAAACGGCTGGCGGAGCAAGAACAGGAGGCGCTTGGGCTGACTTCTGAAAAGGAGCCTTCCTCGAGCAAAGCGGCCTATAAAGAGAGCAAGGAGGCGCAAAAGCAGGTTCGGAAACTGACGCGGAAATTGGAAGAGTTGGAACTCCAGATGGAAGAAACGGATGCCAAAATCGGCCAGTTGGAAGAACAGTTGACGCTTCCGGAGGTTTTTAATGATCACGAAAAGAGCTATGCGATCACCGAGGAGCTGGATGTTTTGAAGGAGGCTTCTGGCGCGCTGATGGAGGATTGGACGATTGTCAGCGAGGAACTGGAAGAGCTTTCCTGAGAATAAAAAATACCCCATAGATTTGAAGGGCTTGGCCGGACTTGGCAAAAGCGCTCCATCTATGGGGTGTTTTTTTAGATGTCATCGAACAGCAGGCCGGGTTCGGCATTCATGGCGAGGCTCGACCGTTTGCCTTCTTTAAAGGAGGCTGTGCCGGCAGCGGCGATCATGGCCGCGTTGTCACCGCAAAGTGAAAGCGGCGGGATGAGCAGCTCGACATTTGGGAGTTCGGTTTCTGCTTCTTGGATGAGGGCTGCACGGAGTCCTTGATTGGCTGCGACACCGCCTGCTAGAAGGAGCTGCTTCACCTGATACTCTTTAGCGGCACGAATCGTTTTGGTCACGAGGACATCGACGACGCTTGCCTGGAAGCTGGCTGCCATATCGGCGGGATTCGGTTCGAGATTTTTCTGGCGCATATTGTGCAGCTGATTGATAAAGGCTGACTTTAGACCGCTAAAACTGAAATCATAGCTGGGGTCGTCGATCATGGCCCGCGGGAAATGGAACGTGTCCTCCCCTTCTTTCGCCAGCCGATCGATCTGAACGCCGCCAGGATAAGACAGCCCGAGCGACCGTGCCACCTTGTCGTAAGCCTCGCCAGCTGCATCATCACGCGTTTCTCCGATAATTTCAAACTGGTTGTGCCCGCGCATCAATACGAGTTCCGTATGCCCACCGCTGACAACGAGTGCAAGTAGTGGGAAAACCATCTCTTTTTCAAACCGGTTGGCATAGATGTGTCCGGCGATATGATGGACCCCGATAAGCGGTAAATTGTGCGAGAAAGCAAGTGTTTTGGCCGCATTGACACCGATAAGCAGTGCGCCGACGAGTCCTGGACCTTCTGTAACGGCAATGGCATCCAGATCGTCCAGCTCGACTTCTGCCTGCTCTAGTGCTTCTTCAATAACCAGTGTGATTTGTTCGACATGGTGACGCGAGGCAATTTCCGGTACGACACCGCCGAAGCGCTTGTGGCTTTCGATTTGAGAAGCAACCACATTTGATATAATTTCGCGCCCGTTTTTGACAACCGCAGCAGCTGTTTCATCACAGCTGGATTCGATTCCGAGCAGCAAGGTTTGTTTTTTTGTCATGATAAATCCACCCACATTACCAGCGCATCTTCCGCATTATCCGGATAGTACCGTCTGCGGAGCGCTCCATTTTGAAAATTTAATTTGCGATAAAGATTTTGTGCCCTTGTATTGGAAACGCGGACTTCAAGTGTGACGCGTAAAACGCCCTGTTCGGATGCTTCGCGCAACAGTTCTCGTAAAAGCGCTTCGCCAAGATGCTGTCCCTGATAGTCCGGTTTCACGGCGATATTGGTAATATGCCCTTCGTCCAGCACGCGCCAAATGCCTGCATAGCCGACGATTTCGCCGTCACGTTCGAGCAGCAAATAGTGCGCATATTCGTTGGTTTCAAATTCACTTTGAAAGGCCGCTTCTGTCCACGGAGTCGAAAAGACGAGCCGCTCGATTGTGGCAAGTTCCGAAGCATCCGCAAGTCCGGCTTCACGGAAAGAAAAACTCATGATTCTTTCCTCGCTTCAAGCCATTTACTTTCTGCTTCCGCCAGTTTGAGATAGGTCGGTACAAAAGTATGGACTGGAACGCCTGCTTTCTGCTCGGCCAGCCAAGTTAAGGTGCCTGCCCGGGCGTAGGCGTATGGCGGTTCGGACAGAGTCGCCCGTTCACCAAGCGCCGCTATGATTTGTTCACGGAAAGCGGCGGACAATTGCCCGATGAAAAGGACCGGCTGTTTCTTTTCCTCCAAATAAGCAAGAAGTTCTTCAAGCGAAATATGTTGATCTGCGTGGACACTCGCTAGACCGCTCGCTGCTGTTTCATATACGCCGGCATAGACATTTCCTCGACGCGCATCCATCAGCGGAACGATCTTCCCATTAAAATAGCGACCAGATGCAGCCAGCACCTCTAATGACGAGATGCCCACCAGCGGAATGTCCAAATCCCAGGCAAGTGTTTTTGCAGCCGTCACCCCGATTCTCAGTCCAGTATAAGAGCCGGGTCCTTCGCTAACAGCTATTTTTGTTAAATCACGAGGCGTGGCGCCGCATTCTTCCAGTAATGTTTGGATCGCTGGAAGCAGTCGCACACTGTGATTCTTCTTTAGATTCGTTGTGTATTCCCCTAAAATCGTCCCCTCTTGGTAAAGGGCGATCGACATGGTGTCTGTTGAGGTATCAATCCCAAGTATCATTTTTCCAAAACCTCCGTTACGAGTTGGCGATAATGCGCCCCGTGTGCATCAAATTCAAGCTCTCTGGTTGTGTCGCCTGTTCGGCTGATCGTGATTTTCAAGAATTCATCTGGTAAAAGGTCGGCGATAAACTGTGCCCATTCGATCACTGTGACGCCATTCCCGTCGAGATATTCTTCAAAGCCCAGTTCGTCACCGCCCAGTTCTTCCAGTCGGTAAACATCCATATGATAAAGCGGGAGCCTGCCGCGTTTATACTCGCGAACGATGGTAAACGTCGGACTTTTGACCATCTGCTCGATATCCAGCCCTTTAGCGAGTCCTTTTGTAAAAGTGGTTTTCCCTGCCCCAAGATCTCCTTCAAGCAAGATAATATCGCCTGCCTGTAAATGCTGCCCGATTTTTTCGGCAATCGCCGTTGTTTCCTGCTCACCGCTTGTCGCTTTGTTCCACTTCATTTTCTTCACCTATCCATTATTTTCTTCCCATATCATACCATAAAGCGCGGGATAGTTGAATAAAAGCAAGTGCATAAAAAAGCCGAAACCCGTTTATTAGAGATTTTGGCTGGATGGAGGTTTCTTTATTATGGTAAATAAGAAAAGAAAATCTATAGGACGACTTTTCCTTTCTTATTTACCTTCCAAATTATTCTCTTTTAATATAGGAATTTTTCATCTATCTCTAAAGAAATTAACTTCTAAATTCCGAGGGTACCACATAAATACATTTAAGTTTCATATATTCATCTGTTCCACAAAAGATATTTTCATTTACTTTAGTTAATATATCCTGTACATCTAAATCTGTTCCTAATTGGATAATTCCTTTTTCCTCATCATATTTGATAATTAAGGGAGCAAAATATTCTTGTATTTCGGGAATCTTACTTAGAAGATCATACACTTGGTTTTCTTGATACCAATCTATATGGTCTTTTTCCAAATAGAAGCTTCCCTCTTCATAATCCTTCATAAGAATTGTCGTATGAATAGCATTCACAAGCGGTAAAAATCCCTGTATGCTTAGAAGACGTCCATTCTTTTTATCAATTTCTAATTCAAGAGTATCTACCATTAACGAAAAAGTTGGTGTCTCATCTATCTTTCCTTCATAATATAAACTATGATTTTCGAATTCATAAATCATCTTACTTTCTATTTCTTTCACTTTAATTCTCCTTTGTTATTGAGATTTAAATACAAAATGCCAAACCGTATTGCTTTTGGGGTCAATAATTAATTCATATGTTCCTTTGCTCCCATTAAAAGTTCCTTTGACTGTCCAAGATAAAGCACCCGTTCCACGAGGATCTGGCATCGGAACTGTGCTTTCAATAATTTCATTTATAAGTAATTTTGAATCTTGATAGGGTCTACCAGTATGACTCTGAACAGTCTTGCTGAATTTCAAGTTTTCTACATCAATTCCATATGATTTTGCTATATTATATTTTCCATTTATCCCTGATCCAGCTCTTCCTCTCATTGCTGAAAAAGATAGATAAAAGCATGTAAGTAAAATTACTCCACACAAAGACTAATGAATCATCAAAAATTAATCAGCTTACCTTTTCCAAATACGTTAAATCTATTCTCATCTCTCTAGTCAAAAGACAGTCAAACACAAAAAGACACCTACAAAGTGTGTATTACCAGCACTTCTCGGCGTCTTTCTTTTTATGGAGTTGGATGAATCAAATCCCAGTTCCACTGAAATCATATTGGCTTGTGTCAAGATCGCCGCCGTAAATCATTTTGATGACGACTTCCTGTACGATTTGTTGGAATTCATCATTAGACAAAATTTGGTCGTCTTTTGGTAGGTCGGCTACTTTTTGGTAGTCCAGATTTTCAACGCTCATGGTGAATCCGACTGCTAGAGAAGAATCTTTTTTGTCAGAAATGTTCGTTTTGATATTGACTTTCTTGAAGCCCTTATCCTTATCTGGTGTTAGTTCCACTTTGATTTTGGCATTGGTGGATTTGTTTTCTTTGAGTGCTTTGTTCGCTTCTTTCAGGCCATCAATGATATTTTGATACTCGGTATTGAAATCTGTCACTGCCCCTTGTGATTCGAGGATCGTTTTCATATCTTTTTTCACACTGTCTTTGGCAAAAAATTTCTCAAGCTCTTCTGTAAAGGACACTGCATCGGCTTTATTCAGCGTCACGGAAATGACACCATTATCGTCCTCTGTAAAACGATCTTCTTCAAACTTGCCGAAATAGTCCTTCATCATGGTAAGCATTTGTTTGCGTAAATCTTCGCTCGCCTTCAGTACGGAATCCGATACTGGCTCCGTCTCTGTTCCCGATAGACTTGCAAGCTCTGAGCTACTGAGATATTTATTTTTCAGATCGGGATGTTCGGCAATGACTTCTGAATAGGCACCATTTGTTGCTTGGTCAAGCAGTGTCTTCAAATTGTCATCCGGCTCAACCAGATCTTTTAACGCGATATACGCCTCGCCTGTTTTATCATTGGTCAAAACGTCCAGCCCGGCTGTAAACTGAATCAGTCCTTTGGAACCAAGTGATAATTCAGCTTCAGAACGTTCAGCTTTTTTATCTGTCGAAATTTGTGCGCTGAATGACATGTCTTTCAACATATCCGCTGTCGTTTTATCGGAAGCTTCCATACCAGTAAAACCTAATTCGTCCATTTTGAGCGTGACCTTTTGTGTACTTTGATCTGGTAGTTCGTTACTGCTGTCAAAAGCAGCGATAAATTTTTCCTGCGCCGACTCCCCACATGCCGCAAGAATCATCACCAAGCTGAAAAGCATGGCGATTAATAACCCTTTTTTCTTCATCCTGTTCCCTCCTACATGATAAATCGATTCCTCTTAAACCTAGCACATCTCTAAGATAGAAACAATATAGATGCCAAATTGTAAGAAAATGGACACAATTAACCAGTATTTTACTCGTAAAAGAAGAGGTTAGAGCGATAAAAAAAGACCTATCCACATGGCCGCGCCACTTTGAGAAGAATGGCGGACGATACGGATGGGTCTTATTTTATTGAAGCGTCAATGTGAGTGCTGGTGTGGAAAGCGTTCCGGGAGAGGGGGAAATCACTTTGGTATCAGCTGAAAATGTAGCAGTAAAATTTTGATCATTTTTAAGTGCGGTTGATTTGATGGTTTTTCCTGTTTGATCTTTAATCGTCGTACTGGAATCAATGTTGATCGTCAGCGAACGGGTGTCTTTTTCTGCCTCTCCGTTCCAGCTCAGCGTTCCTTCAGCCTGAAAGCTACCAGTATTTTGAAGAGTGGATGCGTCGGTTATTTTTCCGGTAAAAGAGACGGCTGGAACCGTTTCATCATTGCCGCAACCCGTTAGAAGGACGACCAAAATCATCAATGGAATCAGGAGCTTTTTCATGTGTTATTCCTTTCTAGGTTCGTTCTGTTTTTATAAATATAGCACGCGACTTGTTTCGGCTCAACACCTTTTTGACTAATCTTAAATAAATCTTATACAAATTGGCCGAGAAAAAGACCGAGTGCTGCACAACCCAGTCCGAGTCCAAAAGAAAGCAGCAGGTAGCTGGACATGACGGCGGTTTTCTTTTTGAGGTGCAGCTCAATATTTTCTACTTGAAAGGTTGAGAAAGTCGTATAGCCGCCCATAAAGCCCGTTCCAAGCAGGAGCTGCCATGTTTCACTTGCCCCGGATGAAATCAGGAATGCTAGCAAAAATGAACCGGTTAGATTGATGAAAAATGTTGCCACTGGAAAATTGGTCGGCCACTTTCCTTTTATAAATGTAGACAAGCCGTAACGGGTCATCCCGCCAAATGCCGCCCCAAGTCCGACTAATAAAAATGACATCATGCCGCTCGCCTCCTTGCCCGATATTTCGCTGCGACTAGATAGCCAAGCGCTGCCATCAATAGACCGCCAATCAGGCTGATGAGCATGTAACTGATTGCCGTTCCGTAATGACCAGCCATAAGCAACCGAATATTATCGACGCTGAAAGTTGAGAACGTGGTAAAAGCCCCGACAAAGCCGGTTCCCATTCCGGCTACGAGTGCCGCGGGAATTTTTTCATTTTCAGCAAGAATCTGATTGACGATTGCAAGCAAGAAACAGCCGAGCAGATTGACTGTCAGTGTGGCTGCCGGAAAAGTCGCTGCCGGCAAGATCAAGCTAATTGCGTAACGGCTCATACCGCCGAGCGCACTGAAGACGCCCACATATAGGTAGAACATGTTTTTCCCTCCAAACAAAAAACTCCTGTTTAAAAAAGCCTAGTTCATCGTGGCTACGCTTCTTTAAACAGGAGTCATCAGCTAAAAATAGCGGTTATGGCGAACTCCATCGCCTTTCGTTACTATTACTATACACTGGCGCGGGTAAATTTTCAAGATGAAGGCAGATGGGGATTGCGGCGGAAAACTTTTTTTGAAAATTTGACCAAAATCGCTTTACAAGTGGTGTTATTCTTACTATAATAGCAATTGTGAGTATTCATATCGCGGTCGTGGCGGAATCGGCAGACGCGCTAGGTTGAGGGCCTAGTGGGCATTAGCTCGTGGAGGTTCAAGTCCTCTCGGCCGCATTTAGAATGAGAACGGGTTTGGAGATTTGGAAAAATCTTTCAGACGCGTTTTTTTGTTTGGTGGGCAGAGACTGGGCAGGGTTTTTATCTTACGCCTTTTAGAGCCGCTCTTTAATAAAGTTCCGTTTTGTTGTATATTACTTTCAAGGTGTTGGCAGGGATGAATCTAATCACTCTTCTGTAGAAATGAAAATCAAGCTAAAAATGCGTCAGAGATGACGTGTTTTTTATTGCTCATCAGCCTCTTCAAACCTAGCATCTTTTTACTATCAAATTATATTTCATTCTTGAAGCCTGCAATAAAAGACTCTGGCACACTAAAAAAAGGACCTAAAAATCAAGCGGAAAATTCATTTTAAGAAATTGTTCTGCTACTATTTTTAAATCCTCTTTTTTATTAGCATTCCTTTATATATCTATTTCATTTCCCTAGCCTATCTCTGATATTCCACTTTTCCTAGTTGCATCGGTGCTGGATTAGCTAGTACCCAGATAACGGCCAGTTCGCACAGGCGTGTCAGGGATTCATCGGGTATTTGGCTGCCTGCTTTCGTGATTTGTTGGGCTTCTTTTAGCAAACTTTTTTCCAGCGGCTCGCCCATTTGGAAATAGTGAGGCAAGGCGGTGAGCATTTTACGGTAATCGGCGTTCCAATTGGCTCCGCCGTTTCGTTGGAGTTCATCACTGACGCGACCTGTGATGCGGATTGCTTCTCCTTGAACTGTTTGGGCCGGGCCGCTTGAAGGGATTAGTAGCGACCAAAGTGCCTGATATTGCTCGTTCCACTTGCCAGGTGCCACTTCGATTGGCGAATGTCCATCATGAATATTTCTTCGCGGAACTGGTGGGACTTGAAAAAGGTCATATAGTCGCGTGAGTGCCGCATCGGTTTCAGGGAGCAATTCCGTATTGAAGCCTGCGCGGTGGAATTCAAAATTTTGGCCGATCCGCTCGACTGATGCTTTCATTTTTTCTGTGATGGGTGTGCCAGCTTTCAAAAGTAATGCTGAAATCGGGACAAGCTGAGGGATATCAAGATTATTGGCTCTTGCCAGCGCGCGCTCGAGTGGGGTCTCGTTCATTTCATTTTTAGCAAGAGGATTGGCACCAGCATCCAATAACTGCTGAACCATTTGCGCGGAACTTTCTGCAGCCATATGAAGCGGCGTATTTTTGTATCTGTCTTTTGCTTCAATACTAGCGCCCAGTTCAATCAAAAGAGCAAGATCGCCATACCGATATCCGGCATGATGATGCAGCGGGGTTCGCTGATAGTAATCTGGTTTATTGATATCTGCCCCATTTTCTACAAGCCATCTTGTCAGTTCAGCCGGAATTTGAAAAAAGGTCAGCGCAACTTCTTTATTGTAGCCGTTTGTCGCATCCAGTTCGCACTTGTCAAAAACGGCTTTCAGTTTATTCATGTCCCCTTCCGCAAGCATTTCTCGAAAATCTTTCGGCAGGGTTTTTCGTTTTCTAACCATGCTGGTTCCCCCTCTCTCGGTTGTTTAGTGAATATCGCGGTAATTGATCAGTTCAATGTCGGTTTCGGCGATTTTTTGCTTGGTGGCGGTGCTTGTTAATGTGGCAAATTCGACGAGGCGCTCTTCTAGATAGCTGGTCGACTGTTTGAGTTCTGGGTCGATGTAGGCTGGATGACATGGGAGCTCCCCGGTTGTGCCAGTCTTGCTGAATTCTTCCAACAGTGCATGCAGATGGCTTTCTGTGGCCGTTTCTCCGTAAAAGCCGTGCAACAGGTCGTCTGTATGGGCTACTGAATGGTAAGCAGCTGTATTTTTATCCATGGGCAGACGCAGCGGCAGGTCATACTCTTCTGCCAGGCGGACGGCTACTTGGATGATTTTTTCGTGGCCATGAACGTCATGATGCGAGTCAAGGTGGGTTGGTTTTCTGCCTGTATCCATGAATTTTTGGATTTGAGCCTGCCATTCCGTGTAGACTTCGTCCGGGTCGACAAAGCGGGCAAAATCATGCTGCGAATGAAGAATACCTTTTTCATCAACGAGGGTTTTAGTATGTTTTGTAATCGGACGGGCGTTTTTTAGTGTCAGGGTCAAATGCACACCGATACCCAGATTCGGGAAGTCTTGGGCTGCCTGCATAGCATGTTCAAAATGAGGCGATACGGTCAGCGCCGTGGTCGATTGGACGATTCCTTGTGTATGCGCATCCAAAATTCCGTAGGTCACGCCTCGTGTATAGCCGAAATCGTCTGCATTGATAAGTAGTTTACTCATAATCAAAAAGGCCTCCTTGAAAGTATTGTTTTCTTCTTCATTGTAACAAATATTCCTTTTACTTGTCCTATATATATTCATATGGTCTCTCCCGCAGCTTTTGGTCTGACGGACTTCTTACTGTCTCTTTCGATATTCCTGCGGAGTGCACTGCATGTAAGTATAGAAATTTTTATAAAAGCTCGTTAAGTTTTTAAAGCCTACTGTTTCAGCGATTTCATAAATGGGCAGCTCTTTGTTGTTTAGCAAAATCACGGCATTTTTCATTCGTTCCTCATTTACAAGCTGCTTGAAGGTCTTACCAGCATATTTTTTAATGAGCTTGCTTGTATAAGACGGATCGTAGCCAAATTCTCGACACATCACTTGTAAATTTCCCAGCATGTAGTACTTTTTAATATAGTCTAAAATATCATCGAGCAATTTTTGGTTTTTAAAAATGGTTGCGGATAAGTTCGTGTTATATTGAAATTTCCGAACCAGATGTGTCACCAAAATCATAATATAATTGTCAATCAAATCATTGGAGCATATTGTAAAATCATAATGTTCACAAAGGATATTTTGAACACAATTATGAACTAGATGATCCTTTTTCGTATGGAAGACAAGGTAATGTCCGTGCGTCTTCTGCCTGTTCATCAATTCAAACATAAATTGAGACATCAGAGCATCATTCGGTAAATGATTAATAAATTTTTTTGAAAAATAATCCTCTCCTAAAATAATATTAATCCCTAAATCTTGCGCGCCGGTTGCTTCCACACTATGCGGAACGTGCTTATCAAAAATAATAATGTCCCCTTCTTGCAGTTCGACCTCATCACCACCGACTAAAATTGTTAGTTTTCCACTGTAACAATATGTGATGAGAATATAATGAAAAATATGCATGGGCACCTTGCCGTTATTCCTTTGATGAATGTCAATAATGTGATGCCGATTTTGGAATTCTCGGTCATTATGAAAGACAAATAAACAATCATCTTCATATGAGACCCTTTTTTTGCTTTCTAAAAAATACTGATAGATTTCTTGCGTAGTATGGTTGGACAATGTTCGCTCGCTATAAAGCAGTTGTTCTAACTCTTGATAGTTCATCATTTCCCCTCCTTTTTGTGAGTATACATCAAAACTTGCAATGATACATCAAAAAGTCTAATTTTGATAGTCACTAACACAAATAGACGCATTGTTCCCTCAAAATGTAAGCGGTTATAATAAAACTTGTATACAGAGCTCTGTACAAAAAAATACAGATAAGAGGGGTTTAAAATGAAGAGAATTCCATTTCTTGAAAAACTTCAGGAAAAGCTAGGTGCTTTTGCCAGTAAAATCAATAAAAATATTTATGTTCTAGCCATTCGTGATGCCATGATGGCCTATATGCCTTTTACATTTATCGCTTCAATCTTTTTAATTATTGCCTATCCGCCTGTACAAGGAATCGCTGACTTTATTACCAGTGTTATTGGTGTGGAACAAGAAGTTTGGCAAGCAAAATTGTTATATATCAACAGCGTTACCTTAAATATTAGCGGACTTCTCGTTACAATATCTGCTTCTAAAAGCTTGGCAGATCGGTTAAATATTAATGCTATTCAAGTGATCTTGACTTCCGTCGTCTCTTTCTTACTACTAACACCCCAAGTATCTACAGAAACGGGCGATGCAATCGAGATTGTCAAAATTGGCGCTCAGTCGATCTTTCTAGCCTTTGTGGTTTCAATGCTGTCGGCCAAGATTTATCAATTCATTTCAAATAAAGGGTTTAAAATTAAAATGCCATCATCTGTCCCGCCGGCAGTTTCAGCGCCCTTTGAATCCATTATCCCATCATTTTTTGTAATTACTTTATTTTGGATTATTCGCTTATTATGTGAAGGCATCTTCAACAGCAATGCGTTAGATTTGATTAATTATGTATTAGGCATTCCTTTGACAACGTTAGGCGGCTCCTTATTTGGGATCGTCGTTGCTAAAATTTGCGAGCAGCTTCTCTGGTTCTTTGGGATCCATGGCGGTTCCTTGGTTAGCGGTGTTATGACGCCTATTTTACAAGTATTAGAAGATGGCAATAAATCGGCTGTCATTGCGGGCGGAGACCCTGTCAATATCATCTCGAACAGCTTTTTCACTCATTTTGCTGGCATTGGGATTGTGGGGGCAGTGATTGCGATCTTCATAGTTGCCAAGAGTAAACGTTACAAAGAAATGGGGAAAATTGCAGGCGTTCCTTATGTTTTCAATATTGGTGAGCCAGCACTATTTGGGATTCCTTTAATGCTGAATGTTACGTACTTTATTCCATTTGTTTTCGCCTGTGCAGTCAACACGATTATCGCATATATTGCCTTTGCTATCGGCATTGTTCCTCTTCCATCCGGGCTGGTGCAGCTACCATGGACAACGCCCCTCCTTTTAAGCGGATATCTCGTAACAGGAAGCGTGATGGGGGCTATATTGCAGCTTGTCGAGGTCGTCGTAGCAACACTCATCTGGATTCCATTCATCAAAATAGAAGATAGAAAGATCGTGTCAGAGGAACAAGTGGATACTTTTGCAGAAGAAAGCTAATCATTATCTATAAAAGGAAAAGTTGGGAGATTTTGTATGGTTACTGAAAATCAAAATTGGCAATTTAAAGGATGTTGGATACGAAATGAAAAACGTGATTATGGTGAACACGACGCACTGTATTATCAAGATTATCCAAATCCTGTCATCAAAAAAGAATTCGAATTAAGTCGTATAGAGGATCTTACTTTATACATTGGGGCGCTTGGCTACTATATTCTCTATATTAATGGCAAGCGTATAGGAGATGCTGAGCTAAATTGTGATTGGACCACATTTTCGTCAATGGTTTATTATGATGCCTATTCCATCCACGATTATCTCAAGGTTGGCAAAAATCAGCTAATCATTGAGCTCGGTAACGGCATGTACAATCCAGCTCCACTAAAGCTGTTTGGCAAGTATAATTTGCGAGAAACATTATCCGAGATTGGTGAACCGAGTGTGATTGTTGATATTGCTAATAAAGAATGTGTTTTGCTCTCCAGTGATGATACGTGGCTGGTAGGTGAAGGTACGCTGCTTTTCAATAACCTCTATTTGGGAGAAAAAAGGGACTTCACACGCTCCCCTCAAAATTTTCATCCTGTCTGCATCGATTCAAGAAAGCGGCACCTAGTTCCAAGTTGCATTCCTAAAATCAAAAGAATAGCAGACGTAAAGCCCACTGCCATCTATGAGACAGAAGCAGGAATCATCGTTGACTTTGGTGAGATTCTCTCAGGTTTTCTTACGCTTGAAGTGATGGCAGATGAAAAGCAAAAGGTGGTCATTCATTACAGCGAGAGCAAGCGAGATGATCAGCTTCATTATGATAGTAGTCTAGCAGGAAGCGTTGGACTGGAAATTCATGATGTGGTGATTGATGGTGGACCGGGCAGTCCCAAAAAAGCGATTCAAACGGATTTTTTCATTTGTAAATCCGGAAAGAATACATTTACCAATACTTTTACCTATCATTCTTTTCGCTATGCAGTCATTACAGGCATTAAAAAGAACGCCATCCGTAAACTCCATGCCACCTACGTTCATACGGACTTATCTATTACGGGTTCGGTTCAGGTTGACCATTCATACCTGCAGGCACTTTTTCAGATGGCAAGCCGCACGAAACTCAATAATGTGCACGCAGTGTTTGAAGACTGTGCACGTGAGCGGCTCGGCTATGGTGGGGATATTGTCGCTCTGGCAACCTCAAATCTAAACCTTTTCGACTTAGAGCGTTTCTACAAAAAAACAATTATCGATTTCAGATTAACGCAAACGGAGGCTGGCGGCATTGCGGAAACCGCGCCTTATATGGGCATTCAATCTAACGGGACGGCGGATCAGGAAGGACCTCTTTTGTGGCAATTCGTCTATCCCTATCTAACTTACAAGCACTATCAGTATTACGGCGATCGTCAATTGGTTGAAACCGAATATCCCTATCTAAAAAAACAAATGGACTATCTGTTATCCATTGAGTTGGATACTTTGGTACATTGCTGCATAGGTGATCACGGTAGCGTGCTCATTTCTGGACAGTTTAAAAAGCCAACACCAGATAAGCTCTTTGTTGGCTACTGTACCGTTTTGCTATTTTTGCAGTACCATCTTCTGCTAACCGATATTGTATGTCAGGATACTTCCCCTTATCAAGCGAAATACGAAGAACTTAAAGAGCAAGTTATCCGTCGCTTTAAAAATGAAGATGGCTCATTTGGAGATGGTACACAAACGAGCTATGCATTCGCAGTTGCCTTGGCACTAGAGGATCCAGCCCATTTAAGTGCTTCATTAGCTCATAAAATACGAGAAGACGGGCTTTTTACAACTGGTATATTCGGCTCTATGCTCAGCTATGAATATCTAGCCAAATACCATCATGATGATGTCATTGAAAACTGGCTTTTAAAAGAAGACGGGATTTGTTTTAAGCAAATGGTCGATTCTGGAAACGGTGTTTTTGGTGAATTATTTGTCGGCGAACAGGCCTCATTAAATCACGCCATGTTTACAAGTTTTCAGCAGTGGTATTATCAAGGTTTAGCTGGGATTAAAATTTGTGACAATGCATCAGGCTACGACGAGGTACTCTTTGATCCCTATTTTTCAAAAAAAATTCCCGCGTGCAACTGTGCGATTCAAACCAAACATGGTCTCATCCAATCACACTGGAAAAAAGAAGGTTCGTACATTGTCTGGCACTTACAAATCCCTGCTGAAATACAGTATAAGATCTCACTTAGATATAAAGAAGTCAAACGTATAAAAACTAACACTTCTCTGACGATTTATGCAGCTTATGAGGATTAAGCAAAACTGAAACAAATCGTCATTTAAGCAAATAAATAAACCTAAAAGCAAGCTATTGCACCCTTCAAGAAAATAAATTTTGCATGCTTTTAGGTTTATTTTAAATGATAGTCCTAATCTCTTAATTTTAAAAAATGCCTAGTTTGATTCATCACGGTTTTTCGCCTATCGTTTGAAGATTTTCGTTTTTTACAGCTAGACTGCCACTTTTAATTCTTATTTTTTTAGCAGACACATTAATCAATTTTTTGAATTTCCTTAGTAAATATCTTAGTTGTATTTTCTCTAAGATGCTTTCTTTTCTGCTTTGACAAGTGCCAGAAATCGCGCTATAATGATTTTTGTTGGGTGTTTTGCGGTCGTGGCGGAATCGGCAGACGCGCTAGATTCAGGTTCTAGTGGGAGGTAATCCCGTGGAGGTTCAAGTCCTCTCGGCCGCACTTAGAGTAAGAACGGGTTTGGAGATTTTTAATAATCTTTCAAACTCGTTTTTTGTTTACTGGGCAGAGAATGGGCACTATTTTCCACCTACCTTTTAAAATTGCTAAGTTAGCGACTGAAATGAATGTTTCTTGGGACTGATTGCTTGTTTTTATACATTTTCTAAAATAAACGCTTCAACTAACTGCTTAATTTCGGTTTGTCTAAAAAAAGGAATTTCCAAATAAGGTACCTGATGCTCTTTGCACCAAATTCGTCTGAGCTCCATATTTTTAAGAATATTTTTAAATCTTTGAGTGGAGGCCCCTCTTTTAAAGTAATGATGGGTTCCATGATATTCGATAAAATACCATTGATCAGCTATTTGAAATGATACATCAATTCTTAACGGTTTATTGTGAGTGGTTGTTAACCCCCTAAAAGCTCTTTCGCGATAATACTCAATCCCGTTATTTGCTAAGTACTGACAAATAAGTTGTATCTGCCAGCTTGATCGTGAATTGGTCAGAGGCAGCTGCTTGTACAGTTCTTTTGCCTTTGGATGATAGGAGAGTTCCTCCACAAAGACTTTTTTCTTTCGTGTTTCATCCTGAATTGTGGCAACCGTATGGATATGTATCTTGTCCAAATCCTGATAAGGTAAATACCATTTATAAATTTTCCCTTGAGCAAATCCTTTTTTTATAAAGGAGGCATGAATCACATTGAAATTTTCTTTAACAAAAACTAACTCATTCATGAAAAATCTATCCTTTCTAAAGAGTTCTGTTTCCTCAACCCCAGCCAAGTTTCTTCACGCCGTGTTCAAAATCTGCAATAAGACTGGGGATGATTTTTTTGATTGTGGGAT
Organism: Listeria costaricensis; assembly: GCF_900183385.1. GTDB lineage: Bacteria > Bacillota > Bacilli > Lactobacillales > Listeriaceae > Listeria > Listeria costaricensis. The sequence continues at coordinate 23,888 of NZ_FXUT01000003.1, read as the reverse complement.
AATTTCGTACTTGCTTTTTCAGTGCTTCCGGGAAAAAGCGGATTAATTCGGCGCCCATCATTTTTTTCGCATAGGCAATGTTTACTTCTGGTGTGGGTTTCCGGTCAAATAGGCCATCGTCAGTGTCAGTCATCAAGGTATCCGCCGGGAATTTTTCACTTGTTAAAACGATCGTAATCATGAGCGCTGTATCATTTCTATAATAACCGCCGTGCCGATCTGTTCCCATATTGCGATTAATACGTGCTTGTGTTTGATTGCCGTACTTTTCTGATACCGTATCAAAGCAAAATAAAAAGCCAAAAGGCAGCTCTTTATATTTTTCTCCTAGGTTGTTCAGCTTTTCCAACTCCGGTGCCACTTCACTAACCCCGCTATATATGTCTGCCCGTATCACGACTGCTATAAATTCTTCCTGTTTTTTCTCATTATTCGGCTGCATTCGATTCCCCTCCGCTGATTTTACTTGGCTTGAAATTTCTTTACTGGAAATCTGCTTTTTAAAGCCAGCAACTAAAATTCCAGTTCGCTTTATTATATCATGATTTTTAGTGGGTTCTTATAATAGTAAATAGCACCTGAGTAATTACCTTGTGATTACTCAAAAATAATTGTATAATGTACTTACCAAGTAATTATTTTCAAGGAGAGTGATATAAAATGCTGACAAAGGTTAGGAAACAAGGAAATTCTTTGACCTTGACTGTCCCTAGTAAATTTAAACTTAAAGAGGGTATGTCTATGGAGCCCGAGTTAAAAGCAGAGGGAATTTTTTATAGATTTGTACCAGATAGTACAGATATATTTGATTTTGATAAGGATATTCTGCGCGATTTATTGGCCGAAAACTTGGATCCAGAAACTTTTTTATCTGAATTTGAGCGTAGAAAAAATGAAATCCCTACTATGATCCGACAACTAGCAGATCAGGCTAAAAAGCAAGAAAATGCCATGACTCGAGAGGAGCTGGCAAAAGAAATTGGCCTATGAGATACGCCCATCCTCACATGTAATAAGGTATCTTAAAAAAATCAAAGAAAAAAAGTTGAAAGAAAAAATGCTGGAAGTAATCTACGATGAAATTGCAGTCAATCCATATAACGGCATTCAAAAGAGTGGCGATCTGAATGATATATGGACAATGGGATTTAAATATGCTAAAACTGAATATCGAATTGCTTATATGATAGAAGAAAATCAGGTCATCCCTATTTTCTTGGTTGGGACACATGAGAGTTTCTATAAAGAATTAAAGCGATTACTCTAACGCGATTTCCTGTTTGTCAGCAGTCACGAGCAAGAGTTCTAAAAAGCAGAAAACTGTTCTTCTAGATTTCTGCTCTCTCAATAAAAAAGATACAGGTCAGAAAACTTTTCTATTCTGGCCTGTATTTTTGTGTAGCTGAGAAATTTATGTCCCAGCCCATTTATAGTTAGCTCCGTTCGCTTAAGATTGGGGTTTCTGCTAGGAGTTGGTTGATTTGTGCCAGCTTGTCCGGCTCGATATGGATGAACGGTAAAATTGTATTCAGTTTCGTTAGGGACATTCTGCCGAGTCCGCCTCGTGCCGCTTCTGGGTCTGCCTTGAAGAAGCCAAGTACGCCGTCGATCGCATCGATTTTGGCAACCAGTTCTTCGTCTGCCATGATGGCAGCAGCGGGCGTTTCTGCATGGTAGCGGGCAATATAGTCACCATCTGGTACGTATGAAAGCTCATAATTGCCTGCTGTCAGGTCAAAGGTGCCACCTGTGAATACTTGGTCGTTTACGTGTACTTCTTTGCCGCGGGAGCGGGGCAGCTCGACGTGGACGGTTACGCCGAATGGGACCGCTAGCTCCATTTTAATCGTATGTGCCTTATCGGTTTCGATCGCATAGGCCGCTTTCACGTCGCCATACGGGGTGTCGAAATGGCCGGAGACTTGTTTCAAATGATAATCAAAGTTTGGCGCAAAATGAATTTCTTGGCAGCCTGCATTGTGTTCACGCAAGCCAAGTAGATATTTATAGGCCCATTCCATGATGGCTCCAATGCTGTAGTGGTTGAGTGAATTCATGCCGTCCGGATGCATCGTGCCGTCTTCTTGTACGGAATTCCAACGTTCCCAGACGGTTGTGGCACCCATATTGACGGCATATAGCCAGCTTGGGAAGTCTTCCAACATGAAAATTTTCATGGCCAAGTCGTGGCGACCGTATTTGGAAAGCACCTGGCAAATGAACGGCGTGCCGACAAAGCCGGTTTTCAGATGGTCGTTATCTTTATCAAGGCGTGTCACCAGGTCGTTCAGCACGCGATTCATCTGTTCTTCTGGGACAAGTTCAAAATAAAGCGCCAGTGCATAGGCTGTCTGGGTGTCGATCGACAGGCGGCCGTTTGCTGTGATGTATTCTTTTTGAATGGCAGCTTTGATTCTTGCAGCCTGTTCGCTGAAAATTGCTTCGTCTTCTGCAAAGCCTAGTAGCGCGGCTGTTTGGGCCACAATTTGGCTGGAATGGTAGTAATAAACGGAGGCAATGAAGTCTTCATCCGTTTTCCCGGTCGGTAAGGCGGGATTTTCGCCGTCTAGTGCAATCCAATCGCCGAACTGGAAGGTGCCCGTCCATAAATCAGGTGTCTTCGTGTTCGCTGTCACCCAGTTGACCCAGGCTTTCATGCTGGTATAGTTTTGACGGAGAATCGCCGGATCGCCGTAAATGTGATACATGTTCCATGGGATGATGGTTGCTGCATCGCCCCAAACCGCGGCGCCGCCATCACTGACGCCCATAGCGGGTGCATACATTGTGACCATGCCGTCATGATTTTTTTGTTCAACCGCCACGTCTTTCATATATTTTTTGAAGAAAGCGAAAACGTCCATATTTAGGGCAGCGGTATTGGAAAATACAGCCGCATCGCCAGTCCAGCCTAGTCGTTCATCACGTTGTGGGCAGTCGGTCGGAACATCAAAGAAGTTGCTTTTTTGGCCCCAAAGGATATTTTCAAATAAGCGGTCGACTTTGGCGTGACCTGTTTGAATGCCACCTGTCACTGGCATATCTGAGTACATGACGTGCGCTTCATAATCCGCCAGTTCAAGCGGTTTGGTGTGCCCTTCTACTTTGACGTAGCGATAGCCGTAATAAGTGAAATGTGGCCGAACCCATTTTTCTTCACCGTCGGAAATATATGTGAAAGCGGCCCGGGCATCGCGAAGGTTTTCCCGATAGAAATTCCCTTCTTGTAAAATTTCACCCATTTGGAAAGTGATTTTCGTTCCTTTGGGTTCACGGTTGTAGAAAGAAAGCCAGCCAACCTGATTTTGCCCAAAGTCGAGCACCTCTTCGCCTGCTGGTGTCTGGATAAGTGTTTGGGCGGTGATTTTTTCCTGTATTTTGATGGGCAGGCTGAGACGATCTTCCAGAACCGCTTTGCTGTCGGCTAGAATAATGACGGGCTGCCAGTCGCCGGTGACAAGCGTGTCGTCTAAGTCCTCTCCGTAATAAATGGAGGAAGCTGTGACATTTCCAGCAGCCGCCTGCCACGTGCTATCGGTCGTCACGACTTCATGACTGCCATCTGCAAAGTCCAGATGAAGCTCAGCGATCACTTTGTGCTGGTCGCCGTAGATGGCTGTCCGGCCGCCTTCAAAGCCGTATTCACCCTTGTACCAGCCGTCAGCCGTGGAAATTCGCCATTCGTGTTCCGCCGGATTGGCCAGTGCTTCTGTCACGTCATAGGTTTGCACCTGAATCCATTCCTTATAATCGGTGACACCCGGCGCCAGATATTCATCGCCAACTTTGCAGCCGTCTAAATAAACTTCATACAAGCCGAGCCCCGTCATGTAGAGGCGTGCTTGCTGAACTTTTTTTGCGACTGCCAGATTTTTTTGAAATACGGTGTTCGCCAAATCTTTATTGGGATGCGCAATCCACTCTGCTTGGAAGGGCTCTTTCATTTTGCCTGTTTCAAAGAAGCTCTCGCTACGTGCTTCCGTCTCGCAAGCTTTGATCACGATTTCCACATGATAGCGGGTCCGCGGTTCAAGGGGAATCTCTACATCAAAATAGTTATTCGTATAGGGTTGCGGGGCTGTGATGTAGACGGGATTTTCTTTTTCGTTCGTCCAGATGATCAGCTGCTTGGTGATTTCTTGATAGGCAGGTGCCTCTATTTTAAATTCAATTCGCAGGTCGTCTAATTTAAAGCCGATTGGTTCGGTCATATGATTGACTAAAATTTGCTTGATTTTCATAAGTAAAAGCCTCCCAGTTTATAATTTTGTTGTAAAATCGCCACAGAACGGATCGACTGGGCTGATACCTTCAAATGCTTCTTTGCCGGTCATTTTACGTAAAACGGCTTCGATGCTTGCTTGATTGCCTGTATATGCATTGATAAAAGTGGATACATGCGGAATGTCAAAAAGATGATAGGGATTCGCCGTGGACACAAAGACGGTTGGAATGCTTCTCATAAACCATGGGGCATTGGCTGCCATCAGCTGGATCCAGTCGAGTCTTGCGGTCGTTTGATTGCTGGCTGTTTCGATATTGGCCACATAGAAAGCCAGGTCAAATTTTTCTTTCAAATCGGCGACGCCTTCTTCAAAAATTTCATGAAAATCGAGTCTGCTCGTGTCGAATAAGCTTACCTCAAAGCCCATTTCTTTCAACCGGGTTTCAAAAATCCCTGTGACCTGACCGCCTTCTTTAAAGCCGCCTTCATCTGAATCGCCCAGTACGTAGAGCCGGACTCGTGGATATTTTTCCGGTGTGAGTGGCAACAGCTGATCGCGATCTTTGACGAGTGTAACTGATTTTTTGGCAATTTCAGCGGCCTTTTTCGTATGCGCTTCGGTTTTCAGCTGTGGTTCTGCTGGGACTTGGATGCGTGCCGGTTTGTCGTCTGCTGTCATCAGACCTTGTGCCAGCTTGGTGCCGAGGATTCGCGTGACCGCTTCGTCAAGTCGCTCCATAGACAGTTGGCCATTTTGTACGGCTTGGTGGATGATCGCATAGTCTTCGTCGATATTTTTATTAAATAAAATCATGTCGACCCCTGCGTTAATCGTTTCGGGAAGCAGTTGTTCACGCGGCAGGATCGAATTATAGCCGATCATTGGTGTCGCATCTGTGATGACCAGTCCGTTAAAGCCAAGGATGCCTCGAAGCAGCTGGTCGATGAGCCGTTTGGACGAGGAGGCTGGGCGCATTTCCTGATCGGTTATTTCCGGGCTCAGTTTGCGTTCCCATGCAGGCTGCATGATATGACCAACCATGACGCTGGAAATATCGGCTTCAATGAGCGTCCGGTAAATTTCGCCATAGGAGGCCATCCATTCGTCTGCTGTTAAAGAATTGACTGATGCCAGCAAATGCTGATCGCGTTCGTCCACGCCGTCCCCCGGAAAGTGCTTGATGACAGGGATGACTTGCTGCTCCTTGAAACCCTCGATCTGAGCGGCAGCCATTTTTAAAACGCGCGCCGGGTCGCTGCCAAATGTACGCGTATTGGTGATCGGATTTCTAAAGTTGAGGTCAATGTCGACAATTGGTGCAAATGCCATGTTCACACCCACTTGATGTGCCTCATAGCCGGCGATTTCACCTAGTGTGCGGGCGCTTTCCGGGTCATCCGTCGCGGCCATTTGTAGCGGCATGCCAACCCAGGTGCCTTCCGTTACGATCCCATTGCCGCCAGATTCAAGATTGGCCGAGGTGAATAAGGGCGTTTTGCTGGCTGCTTGGGCGTTTTTCAACTCCCGACTGATTTTTTCAGCGTGATCAGGTCGATACATCATGCCGCCAGGTTGATATTTTTGAATAAAAGCAGGAATATCCACCATGTTTTCATCTTGCCCAATGACAAAGAATAGCTGGCCGATTTTTTCAGCGAGCGACATTTCTGCCCGTTTTGATTCAATATAGGCGATTTCTTTTTCAGTTAAATGATATGGTTTTTTGGTTAAATCTATCATGGAATTGCCTCCTGTTATATGCTTTTACTTCCATTTTATACTTGAAAAATCCTGCCTGCTATGGCTAAATCCGATCAAGTGTGTGTCGATTTCACAGATGTATCTCCAAACGACTTATCAAGCGACTGCTTTTAAGGTATGATAAAGAAAAATGGCTTGTATTTGGAGGAATACGCGATGAATCCTGAAATTTTGGAATTGCTGCATGCCTATAGCCAACCGAGAAATTGGCAAACGATTTCTGCGTCCTTCCGCGCGAAAGTCTCCGGCTATGTGGGCAAAGAACCTGTCTACGAATTTTTTGATACGCTGACAGATAGTCTGGCCCTCAATAATCAGTCGATTTCTGTCTCTGTGCAGCCAGTCTCTTCTCATATCCCCTATCACATTCACGACTATGTTGAAATCATTATTCCGCTGCTCGGTCACTGTACCGTCATTACGAAAAAAGAGACGCTGACCGTCAAGCAGGATGAGCTGCTAGTGATTGGCAATCGGGCCATTCATACAGTCGAACCGATTTCACCTTCCACGATTGTCGTCAATATCGCCCTCAAAAATACCGCTTTCTCTCTCAATGATCTGAATTTCATGCTTCGGGGCGGGAACTCACAATCCATTGCCACTTTTCTGTTTTCACTTCTTTCCAACGAAGCGGAACTTGAAGGCAGGTACAGCTTATTCAAAACGAATCATGAGCCGAAAATCGTCTCGACCGTCTATGATATCATCAAAGAATACTATTTTCCTGACATTCAGACGAGTCATATTATCCGCTTTGAAATTCTCACGCTTTTTTCCCGGCTGGTGCGAATTGCTTATCATACACAGCTGGAAATTGTCGACACGGAACAAAGCAAAACCGATCTGCTGATGCTCCTTCTCTACATTGAAAAAAATTATGCCGATATTACCCTGGAAGAAATGGCGCATTATTTCGGGTTCAATCCCAACTACCTTTCCTCCTATTTAAAGCGGCAAACTGGTCGAACGTTTATCAAATTGGTTCATTTACAGCGCATCAATGCAGCAGCTGAATTTCTGGTGAACACCAATGTCCCGATTGAACAAATCGCGTTAAAAGTTGGCTATGAAAACCCTTCTTATTTTTATAAAGTTTTCCGCCGCAACCTCGGCCTTTCACCTGCTGAATATCGCGAACAATATCGTTAAAAAACAGAGAGCACAACGTCACGTGTCCCCTCTGTTTTTTTATTTAGGCTTCTGCTTCGACTACTTTTGCCGCATGAACATCTTCTACACGTTTGCCTAAACGGGAACCGAACAGAAGAAGCGCTGCAACCGCACTGAGAATGATGCCGGCCATATAGGAAGAAGAACCTGCCGGAATGTTGACTGCTGCGAGTATGATTGGCGCTGCAACCCCAGCCAGTGAGCTGACAAGTGTATTCAGCGAGATCGCAATCGCAAATTGCCGTTTGCTTGATAGGATGGACAGTTCATATGGAATGGTCGCATTGATTAGCACGATTCCCATTCCAGAGAACATGTTTCCAAGAATATGCATCGCAAAGTTGTTGAAGAAAACGATGCAGATAAACGATAGTGCAAAACAGATGAAACCCCAAGCCATTGTATTGGTTTTCGTCAGCTTCCGAATATATTTCAATCCAAAGGCCGTCACGATACCGCCAACATTGCCGATAGCTGTGATCGTGGCCGTATAGGCTGTTCCATTGCCTTTTTCTGCCAAAACGATCGACAGGTTTGACATGAAAATCATCATGGCAAGGCTCGTTACAAAAGTTACGGCTAAAATCACGTACACATAGCCGTTAAGTCCTTTAAATGTTTTCCAGTAGCTTTCAGATTTTTCACCAGCGGCACCGGCATCTTTGCTTTGAATCCGTACGTCTTGCGGCACAAGGAAGAATACCAGCAAGAAAATAATTACGGAAATGCCGTATACCCAGAATAAGTTTTGCCAGTGAACGCCGCCAAGAATACCGCCGATCGCGACAAAAGCAATCATCCCGATATTGTTGACGCCAACTGCCCAGCCCATAACGGTGGCACGTTCTTCGCCTTCAAAATATTCCTGTAGTAAAACTGGTCCGATATTGCTGATCAGACCCAGACCAAAGCCGAGCAAGACCATGCAGGCAAGAATGATATTGAGGTTTGTGTTGTAAAATGCCGGAAGCAAGCCGCTAATTGCCACTAGGGCGACGGCAATCAGTCCTAAGTTTTTTCGTGTAATCTTAAAGGCCAGATAGCTGAAAATCAGTGTGGCGATTAGTTGACCCAGTTGCGGAATCGAGCTGAGCATCTGAACCTTGGAGATTGGCTCTGTCGGAAAAGATTTGGCAATCGCCGCAATGGCAGACCCGACAACAGAACCCGACATAAGAAGCAAATTCATACTTAAAATCCCAACAATTAGTGCTAATTTCTTTTTGTTCACGTTCGTTTCATCCTTTCAGAATGTGATGTTATTTAAAAGCATGCGCGCATTCATTTCACCTCTTAAGTATAGGGCGAAAATAACGCTTTCACTATATTTAAAATCCAGTTGCTATATGTTCATTTCACAGATGGGAAATAGCCAGCTCCTCGTCCGCTGACACCTTAAGAACGGTCCCTTTTTCCGCCACGACAATCGCTTTTCCAGAGAATAATGCCACGCGGTCCAAGCGTCTGTTTTGACCAATTGGATCCCCATTTCCAACACCCAAAATGCGCCCATGCCGTGCAGTTATTTTCAGTTCCTGATGGCTTGTCGGCACATGTCGATCCGCTTCATCTCTTGCTTCCAAGGCAAAAATTTGGACCGCCTCGCCTTCAAACAACGTGCGGATTTGGACGTTCGCAAGCTCACCTGCTGTCTGGCGCATGTCTCTGGCTACTTCCATTCCTTCTGTGTCAAAACCGACCACGAGGAGCTCGCCAGGAACATATGGCACATGCCACGTGTTAAAATGCCCTGCGACCAGCTGGCGGCCTTGGCTTTCCCCATTTACAAACAGTTCTGCCATGTGACAATTGCTGAAAACGCGGATTTCCTGCTTCTCTTTGGTTAAATCAAGCGCTTCGCCGTTCCAGTGCGGCATGACGTGGATCATGGGAGCCTCCGTCCATTTCGACTGATAGTAATAGTAGTAATCCTTTTCAAAACCACACATATCCAGAATGCCGAACTGGGAGCTGATTCCCGGCCAGCCAAACGGTGACGGTTCGCCCGCATAATCAAAAGCCGTCCACAAAAAGGCGCCTCCCATATACGGATGCGACTCGACAAACGCCATGACTTCCTCCGGTCGAGCGGTCCCCCCTACGCCAGGATCTCCCGGTTCCCGTTTCCCCGGTAGCACCATCGAATACAGCGAGCCAAAATTGTTCGTTTGGCATTTCGCCGCGTTGTCCTGATAGATTCCGCGTGTCGAGAAATAGGAGGCATTTTCGGCACTCATCAGCGGCAGATGTGGATAGTTTTCTTTAATCTTCTCCAGTCCGCCACCCATGACACCTGCTTCGGGATAGTTGACCCCGACCACATCGAAATGCTGGATATAGTCCTCATCGATCAGCCCTTCCGGATTGAGCAGCTCTGCCGAAACCAGCAAGCGCTCATAATCAACCGCTCGAACGGTTTGGACGATTCGTTTAGCCATGCGCGCGCCGAGGCTAGTGCTGCCGATAATTTCTTCATTAGCAATGGACCAGAAGCAGATCGACGGATGCATGCGACTTCTGGTGACCATTTTTTTGAAATCAGCAAGGCGCCACGGACTGGACTCCAGAATACGGTTTTCATTCATCACAATGACGCCCAGCTCATCACATAGCGAAAGCAGATCGCGGGAAGCAAAATGGTGGGCGCTTCGATAACTGTTGGCACCCATGGCTTTGATCTTGTTGAGCTTGAAGCGAACGAGGTCTTTGGAAAGCGCCGTTCCCACGCCGGCAAAATCCTGATGCTCACAGACGCCTTTTAAGAGATAGCTTTCCCCGTTCAAGTAAAAACCCGTCTCGTCGTAGCGAACCGTCCGAACGCCAAATTTGACGGTCACTTCATCGATGACCCGGTCATTTTGGCGCAATTCTACCCGGATGGCATATAAATGCGGATTTTCCGGCGTCCAGCAGTCCGGTTGATGAAGCGTGAAGCCCCCTGCCAGTGTGACAGACCCGCTTGCAGCCGTTTCACCGGATTGCTCAAGCAAAAGGGTTTCATTCATGTGGAGCCGGACAGTAAAGGCCTGCTGTTCTGCCGTATCATTTTGGACGGTCAGCTCCGTGCCGACTTCTGCCACATCAGTCCCTAGCTGCTTGGTAAATAGATATAAGGCATCCGCGTCGAGCCGCAATTCCGGTAAAATCAGCAGGTCGACATTGCGGTAAATCCCGGCGCCTTCGTACCACCAGCCTTCGCCACCAGTCGTCGTGTCCACTTTGACGAGCAGCACATTGGCACCTTCTGAACCGGTTTGAAGCATTTCGGTCACATCATAGTCGAACTCCGTGTAGCCGCTTAAATTTTCACCCAGATACATGCCATTCAGCCAGACATTTGCCTTCCGCATCACGCCTTCAAAACGCAAGATGAGTCGCTGCCCCCTCGCAAGTTCCTCCGGCAAATCGAACGTCTTGCGGTAGTAGCCCACACCCTCTTCCTTTGAACCGCTCATCAGGAGTGCTGGATCATTGGTAAAGGCCATATTCTGCTTCCAATCATGCGGCAGGTCGACGTTTTGCCAGTCTATTTCTGCCGCTTTTGTTTCTAGGTCGGTTCCGGCGAGCATGCGCAACCCTTGATCAGGCTGCCCCTGTGAAATCAAACGCAGGAAATGGTCGCCTCCTTTACCAATCGGAAGTGGCATACCTTCTTCGGTCGTTGCGGAGGTCAAGCCGCCGATTGCTGCTGCTTTTTTGACTGTTTTCATTGGTTCGCCAAGCTCGCCTAGATGAAAAAGCCAGTTATCATTTAAAGAGCGTTTCTTTCTCATGCTCCCCCTTCTTTCTATTCAAATTCTTTTGATCGCCTTAAGTATACGAGCAAAATTTGCCACAGGTAATAGCAAAAAACGACATCCCCTTATCAAACACTTTGAAAAACCGACTTTTCATAAGCGCTTACATTTCTTCTTATCTTCATTCAGGTTACAATGAAAGATGAAAAGAGGTGGGAAGTATTGAAAAAATCACTACTCGACAAAATGAAAAGTATTGAGCTTCAAACAGCAGCCGTTGAAAAGCACACCCTTGCCGCCAAAGCCCCGATTTCGATGTTCTTTAAAACGGCACAACCCAAGACAATTCTTTATACCTCGATCATTGACGGCCAAATTGATTTTTTCACGGGCGACAATATCAACATTCCGCATCAGCACGACTATTTTGAGCTTATGTATGTTTTGACGGGCACCTTGACCAACTATATTGAAGATAAAACGGCTTTCTACCAAGCGGGAAGCGGCTGTCTGATGAATCGGCAGGTCTCCCATTTTGAAGTGCCTGATCCCGGCTGCACGGTCGTTTTTATCAATTTTTCTGTGAGTTTTTTGGAAGAAATTTTTCAAGCGGCTTTTCCTAAAAATCATCCTGCAGAGCAAGAAATGATCGTGCGTTTTCTGCAGGCCAATATGCAGGATCAGAAAGAATATCAGCGCAGCTACATTGAATTCAACCGCCTGACAAGTGAAAATGATCCCGTGCTGTTTGTGTTGCTTGACTCCTTGCAGCAAGAAATTGCCACGAAAAAAATTGGTGCCGCTTTCTTACAGCGTGGCCTTGCACTGCGCCTGTTTGATGCCTTGCAAAATCGCCAGCTCGTCAGCACAAGGCTTGTCAGTCTTGATTTATCAAAAGAAGCCTTCTTATGCCATCAGGTTTTGAATTTTATTGAGAAGCAGCATGGCATTCTCTCTCGTTCGGAACTGACCACGGCTTTTCATTACAACGATGAATATCTGAATCGCATCGTCAAAAAGCAGACCGGTGACAGCATTATGAAGCATTCCAAACGGGCCAGACTCGAGCTGGCAGTCAAGCTTTTAACAGAGAGCACCTGGACGATCCGGCAAATCTCTGAGGCGATCGGCTTTCAGTCAGAAGCCCACTTTTATCGCTTCTTCAAGGAAAACACCCACCTGTCGCCCGGTGAATTCCGCAAGCAGCATTCCTCCGAAAAATGATCCCCTGCTCGCGTCATTATAGCCACAAAAAAAAGAAACCCGGCTGCGCTTAGGCACGTACCGGATTTCTTTTTTGTGGTTATTTATTGATTAGCTTTGACATATTCGGCTGATTTGTCACCAGCTTGACGACCGAAGATGATAATATCTGCGACCGAGTTACCGCCAATTCGATTGTCCCCATGCAGGCCGCCTGTCACTTCTCCCGCCGCATAGAGGCCTTTGATCGGCTGACCATCTTTATTCAGCACCTCTGTGTTGGGATTGATTTTCACGCCGCCCATTGTATAGTGAATACCAGGTGCAATCTTGATCGCGTAGTAAGGCGCTGCCGAAAGTGCATTGTCCATACCTGTCGCCCGACCAAAATCCGCATCACTTTTCGCTTCAACCGACTGATTCCATTTGTCGAGCGTCGCTTGCAGATTTTCTGCCGGAAGCCCTGTTGTTTTGGCTAATTCATCAACGGTTTTCGCTTCTTTTACAAGCCCCATTTTTTCATACTGCGCAACCGCTTTGACACGATCTTTCACACCGGAATCAAAAATCAGATAGGCATCTTTGTCCTGATTCTCATTGATCGCTGCGGAAACTTTATCACGTGTATCCATTTCATTCACAAAACGTTCGCCGTCCTGATTGACCAGAATCGCCCCTTCACCACGAACCGCTTCCCCGATCAGATACGACTTGCTTTGTTCAACAGTCGGGTGGATTTGAATCTTATCCATGTCAACCGGAACGCCGCCCAGTTTTTCGATCATCTTGATGCCATCCCCTGTCGAGCCTTCCTGATTCGTCGTCACCAAGTCTTTCAATTCCGGACGCTCTTCACCGATCATTTCCATGTTGGCCCCATAGCCACCAGTAGTAACAACCACCGCATCACTCTTGATTTGTTTCGGTTTGCCATTATCAAGCGCCACTTTCACGCCGTTTACTTTACCATCTTTTTCTGTAATTTCTTTTACATTCGCATTGACAAACATTGGAATTTTTTGTTCCTGTATGTTGCGAACTAAGCCGTCAACTAAATAGCCACCAACTGCCGAGCCATCTTCCGGACGGTGTGTCCGTTTTTCACTCATGCCGCCAGTAATAGTAAGATTATTTAAACGAATGCCCATCGAATCCAACCAGTCGATCGCATCGGCCGAATGATCCACAAAGAAACGCAATAATTCTTGATCGTTGGTTCCGTGGCCCCCTGCAAGTGTTTCTTCATAGAATTTATCATTGCTGTCTTCAATGCCTTGTTCTTTTTGGAACTTGGTCTCCGATGCGTTCATACCGGATGAAGCTTTCAGCGTATTTCCCCCTGCTATCGGCATTTTTTCAAAAATAACCGGATTCATTCCCTTTGCTTTCGCTTCCAGTGCAGCGGACATGCCGGCACCGCCTGCGCCTACGATAATAATATCGTATTCATCCTTTAATTCACTTGGATCTGTGTAAGATTTCTTAGATGCGCCAGATGTCGCCTCTGTTTTTTCTTTGTCGCTGTCTGCCTTTTCTTTGGATGCAGAATCCTTATCGTTACTGCCGCAAGCCGCAATGACCAGCATAACAGATAAAACGAGCGCTAAAACTGCCAAAAACTTTTTCTTCATTTGTTTCCTCCCATTTTTCCTTTTTTCCCTATTAATCCCTTTACGTCCCTCAGTATATCATCAAGCTCACTTATTCACAATATCTTTTTGGAATAATTTAGTGAAATTTTTTATCGTTCTATCATTATAATTTAACAAATATAAAATTTTATTTCTCATTAAACATAATAAGAGATAAATCCATTAAAAAAAGTAAAAAACAAAACATTCGCTTCTATTTTTAATCTGACATATACTTTTTATACATACGATCATTCAAGTAGGGTATAGAAAGTAAGTAGTTTATTTTAAGGGGGAAATGGAGATGCACATGCCATTTCAGTTATTTTTTCAACCGAAGATTGATACCCAGACGAATCATTTGATCGGACATGAGATTTTACTGCGCAACAAAAGCAGCCAGCCGGTTTTTCCTGACACACATTTTCACTCCATTATCGCAAGCAAAGAAACCCACGCAGATTTTCTTCATTGGTTTAAAAAAGAACTGCTTCGTTTGCTCGCAACGTATTCTCAGCATGTTTTTGCCATCAACTTCTATCCAGAACAGCTTCTCTACGCCGAAACATTAGACTTGCTGGAAGAATTGATCGACTATCGCGACGTTTTGATCATTGAAATTACAGAGGATATTTTTTCTCCTAGTGATCGGGCAAGAGAAAATTGGCTGCTGATGCAAATCAAAAAAATCGACCAGATGGGGTTCCACGTGGCGCTCGATGATGTGGATTCCGGGCAAAATTCATTGGAACGAGCGGCCAGCTATGCGCCCTACCTGAATCGGATCAAATTTTCCTACATCAAATGCCTGCATGACGGCGTGAAACCACAAACGATCTTTCGCTTTATTGAGGCCTGGAAAGATTTTACCCGAGAAAACCAGCTGGACTTTGTGATTGAAGGAATCGAAAATGAGCAAACCAGTCGACAGTTAAAGCAGATGGGGCTCTTTCTCCAGCAAGGTTATTTTTTCGGCAAGCCTTCTAGACAAATCAAGGCAAAAATATAAACCCCACCCGAAAGGAGGTAAATCCATGCTATTAAATGCTGCCATGAGCGTACTCGCCAACATCACCATTATGATTACAGCCTGTTATTTTATTAATAAATTAGTGCCGAACATCCGCCATTATACCTTTACATTAGACCGAAAAATCGGCTTGCTGCTGATCGCTACTGCCGCCAACTATGCGATTATGTATTTTGCCATTGACTTGCCGGACGGTGTGCGGATCGATCTCCGCTTTGTGGTCATTATTCTTTTGGCCTATCATATCGGTCCCGCTGCCGCCATTTCCTGTGCCTTTCTGACGGGGCTGTTGCAGTTCAGTTTTGGCGTTAATCCGGTTAGTTTTCAGTCGCTAATTTTTATTTTGACGCTTGTATGTATACTATCCATCATTGTTCAAAAGATACGCGGAAAATATTCCCAACTCTTCGTTCTGCTAATCCTAAATTTGGTGAGTGTCTCGCTCAGCCTGATTAATTTCTTGCTTTTCTACGGGCTGCATTCTCGCGTGATCTGGATTCCCGTTTTCACCGCTGTTGTCTCTTCCTTGGCACTTGTTCTGCTCAATTTTATTATTTCGGATATGGAGCACGGGAGGCGGCTGGAACTTCAGGAACGCGAATATGCTTACACCGATTTTCTAACCGGGCTGTTCAATGTGCGTGCCTTTAGTCAAAAACTGCATGAGCTCGTGGAAGATGAGGCTACAACGAATCTCACCTGTCTGATCATCGATATTGATCATTTCAAACGCATCAATGATACCTATGGTCACACGATAGGAGATGAAGTATTAAAGGAAATTGCCCATACCCTGATGAAAATTTCGCCGAATTATCAGCATATTTTTCGCGTTGGCGGCGAGGAATTCTGCATTCTGTTGCCAAATTCCACTAAAGAAGTCGCCAAACAGCTTGGTGAGGCGCTTCGTGCGGCCGTTGAGAAAAAACAAATGGATGTCGGACTGAAAGAGCCCATCCAAGTGACCATCTCGGTGGGAATCGCTTCATGCAACGGCGTGCGCGACATGATGCCGCAGCTTTACCAGCTGGCTGACAAGGCGCTTTATCAAGCCAAGCAAAGCGGACGCAATCAGGTGATTCAATTTTAAAAAGGTTGGGATATTGGAGACGTTCTAACTAGCCCCATTGAAAAATAAAAGAGCCGAAAATCACGATCGCACGCCATTTCAAAAAATGGGGGTCGTTTGATTCTCAGCTCTTTTTTCATGCTGGCCAACGCTAAGCCGCGCGCACTCTTTTAAAGCTCGTCAAAGTGCAGTAGATAGTGATACAGCGCGCCATAAAGATTGGCATCATTTTGAAACTTGCAGGCCACGATTTGCGGGCGCGCCATGTGGAACGGATTTTTGGCTTTGATTTCATTGACAGCATCCAGAATACCGCTTACGACAATTGGTTGCGCACTGATGCCCCCGCCGATCGCAATGATTTCCGGATCCAGCAGATACTGGATATTCAGAATTTGCGCCGCCAGATCAAGCGCATAGCTGCGGAAAATCGCACAGGCCTCCTCGTCACCTTGATTGATCAGTTCAAAGGCCCGCACCCCGTCCGTCAAATCATCCAGCTGCTTGGCGCGGGCGATCCGTTCGACAAGTCTGACTGCCGAACCCGTCATACCGAAAAAGTCTGGCCGAAAAGTTTCTTTATCAAGCCCCGTCATCATGTAGCTGACTTCACCTGCATACAGATTCTTACCGCTGTATAATTTGCCGTCCAAGATGATTCCGCCGCCCACACCGCTTCCAAGTGTCAGCACCACCGCATTTTGATAGCCTTTGACAGTCCCCAGCCAAAGTTCCGCAAGCGCCGCACATTTGGCATCATTTTGGATGACGACCGGCACGCCGCATGCCACACTCAACCTCTCCGCCAAATGCTGTTTATGCATAAACGTCAACGATCCGCCGTAGTAAACAATCCCATTTTCCGCATCAATAATGCCCGGACAGCTGACTGCAATGCCTTTTACCGCGTCTTTATATTGCTCAAATTTTTCCGTCATCTGGGCAATCAGCTCTTCCGGACTCTTGGCATTCGTTGGGAATTTCCCCTTTTCCTGAATGATTCCCCCGCCGTTCATCCGTGCAAATTTAACAAAAGTTCCGCCAATATCGAATACCATATACATGTTCATCTCTCCCATCGTGAAGTCTTATTACCAGTATACCGCTTTAAAAATCCAAACTTCAAGCCTAAAAAAACAGCCGCCGCTCCCGATTTTACAGGTGCAGAGACTGTTTGTGTGTTATTTTTTTACTAACTTTTGGGCGGTAGCTAGGTCGAGGCGGCCCGTCTCGATTAATTTATCGGCCAGTTGCTGAATCTCCTCACC
This sequence comes from Listeria costaricensis, assembly GCF_900183385.1. Taxonomy (GTDB): domain Bacteria; phylum Bacillota; class Bacilli; order Lactobacillales; family Listeriaceae; genus Listeria; species Listeria costaricensis. The sequence continues at coordinate 6,790 of NZ_FXUT01000003.1, read as the reverse complement.
CTCTGCCCCGGCCATCATCGCCAGCGTCCGCGCCTGAAGCGACATGTGACCGCGCTGAATCCCCTCTGTGACCAGTGCGCGCAAAGCGGCAAAGTTTTGCGCCAAGCCGACAGCGACCATCAGCATGCCCAGCTCTTTCGCCGACTCTGTCCCTGTCAATTTTTGCGCGAGGCGGCTCGACGGATGGACACGGATCGCCCCGCCAACCGTTGCAACTGGCGCCGGAAGGGTCATTGTACCTCGCAGAAAGCCGTCTTCCGTGCATGACCACTTGCTCATCGGTTGATACTGGCCGCTTCGTGCCGCAAAACTATGGGCTGCTGCTTCAATACTCCGCCAGTCATTGCCGCAAGCAAGCAGGAAGGCATCGATGCCATTCATGATTCCCTTATTATGGGTGGCTGCTCGGTAGGGATCCATGGCGGCAAACTCATAGGCACGAATCAGGCGGTCGCGGACTTCCTCCCCACGCCAGTCTTTGCTTGCAAGCAGCGCCGGATCGATCTCACAGCTGACCGTTGCAAGTGCCTGATCGGCCAAATTGGAGAGGATGCGCATTTCGGCACGCCCGCCGGAGAGCCGCTCGACTTCTGCTGACACGGCCTCTGCCATGGTGTTGATCATATTGGCACCCATTGCGTCACACGTGTCGACCAAGAGATGGCAGACGAGTAGCTCAAATGCGCCTTCGCGTTTGTAAACCTCCACGTCACGTGCCCCGCCGCCGCGCTTTTCAAGACTTGGATGGGCCGCATTGGCAAGTGCCAGAAGCTGCTCCCGATTTGCCAAAATGGCCGCACGAGCCGCTTCAAAATCGGGCACATCCAGCACTTCGATTTGTCCAATCATCAACCGTTTGGGGAATTCCGCCCGAAAGCCGCCGCTCGCCTGGATGGTCTTATTGGCACCGCTTTGAGCCGCCACGACAGACGGTTCCTCGACAACCATGGGAATCAGATAATCCTTGTCATTCATTCGCATATTTAAACCGACACCGAACGGCAGCTCATACGTGCCAATCACATTTTCGATCATATGCTCGGCAACCTCTTCCGATAAAGCCGGTTGACTCAGCGCCTCGATTTCAGCCGGGTCGATCCCGCTTACTTCCGCTAAAATTGCCACTCGTTCCGCTCTTGTTTTTTTATAAAAGCCCTGAAACATGCCACATTCTCCTTCTCACTGTTCTTCTGCTACAAATGATAGCGGAATCCGCCTCGCTTTGCAAATCTAACCAAATAAAAAGCCCGGCAGCCGTGGCTACCGAGCAAGACTCGATTAAAAATTAAAATTATCCGGATCCGGGCCTGTCCGCGTGTTTTGATTGAGCGCATCGATCGCAGCCATATCTTCCGCGTGCAGCTCAAAATCATACAAATCGGCATTTTGCTGAATGCGATCCTCGTGCACCGATTTTGGAATCGTGACAATCCCATGCTGCAAGTCCCAGCGAAGAATCACTTGCGCCACCGATTTGCCGTACTTGTCCGCAATTTTTTGCAGCTCTGCATTTTGAAGCAGCTGCCCACTGCCAAGCGGTGACCAGGCCTCGACGACAATATCGTGTTCCTTGCAGAAAGCTCGAAGCGGCTCTTGAGACAGAAGTGGGTGCAGCTCGATCTGGTTGACCATCGGGATGATTTCTGCATCCGCCATCAGTTCCTTCAAGTGATGCTCATGAAAATTACATACGCCGATTGCTCGAACCTTTTTCTCCTGATAAAGCTTTTCAAAGGCACGCCAAGTCTCTTTGAATTTCCCAGCGACCGGCCAGTGAATCAAATAAAGATCCACATAGTCGAGCCCGAGCTTTGAAAGACTCGTTTCAAAGGCTTCAAGAGTGGACGCATAGCCCTGATCCGCATTCCAAAGCTTCGTCGTGATGAACAACTCGTCGCGCGGTTTGCCAGATTCGCGAATCGCCTGCCCAACGCCTTCCTCATTCCGATAAGCCGCCGCCGTGTCAATGCTGATATACCCCGCTTCAATCGCCCATTTGACCGAATTCACGGCTTCCTCTCCGTCCTTGACCTTCCAGACGCCAAAGCCAAGACGCGGCATTTCCACGCCATTTGCCAGTGTTACTGTGTCTTTGATTCCCATTATTCAGCCTCCTCCAAATTCTCTTTCCCCTTTACTATACACCTTGGAGTGCACTCTAAAGCAACTAATCGGCTTACGCAAAAAAACTGACCACCTTTTCAGATGATCAGCGCTTGCCGTTTCGTCTATGCCGCCGCTTTCGGACCAGCCAGACGATCAGTAAAATGAGGAAAGCAAGGACGATTCCTGCTGTAATCGCGATATTGCGGATATTCGGCACGGCCAGGTCAAAATAAAGCGTAGTCGGTTTGTCGAGCGGCACATGCCAGGTCAGCTTACCCCCATCCGTCTGGTCGGCATTGCTGTCAGTCACCGTCGAGATTGGCAGCTCTAAAATGAAGGTGTAATCGACCTGCTTCAGCAACTTGCTGGAGATTTTCTCGCCGTAAGGTGTCCCACTCAGCCACTGCGGCACGTCGACATTTGCCTGCACATGGTAGGTGTTAAAGAAAAATCCTTTTTCTTCCTGATAGTTCAGTCCGTATTGCGCGGCTTTCTTTTCATAATCTGAAGGTTTTTGCGTTTTGTCCGGTTTGAAGGTTTTATCAAGCGTGTAATGCCCGCTCCCCTTCTCCGTCACATGAAACCCCTGCGCCTCTAGTTTCTCAGTCAGCTGATCTAAAAATGGTTCCACGAGCGCAGCCCCCGCCGTCCCGACTTGAATATCAAACCGCAGATCTGTCGTGCCGTCCAAATCGATTTTCACCGTATTCGTCACCTTCCCACAACCGCCAAGTGCCAGCAGTGCCACCAAAATTAGGGGCATGAGCCATTTTTTCATGTGCACACCTCCATCTCAATAATCCTACAGGCCGAGCACCTGATTCAACTCCTGCAAATGGGCAATTTCATAACTCGGCCGGATATCCGTGCCATTTTTCTTTTGCTGCGGGTTGAACCAGACCGTATCGAGTCCGGCATTTTGCCCGCCCTGAATATCGCTTGTGATCGAGTCGCCAATAATCAACGTTTCGGCGCGCTGAAAATTTGGAATTCGCGCAAAACAATAATCAAAATAGGCCGCCATCGGTTTTTGATAGCCCGTATCTTCGGAAACAAATATATCTTCAAAATAACGCGTCAGATTGGCATCATTCAAACGCTTATACTGGGTTTTCGATACCCCATTTGTCACGATATACAGCCGGAACTGCTCGGCCAGCTGGGGAATCAACTGCTCCGCCCCCTCGACAAAAGCATGCCCGTTCTCTAAATGCTCTCGATACTGCCGCTCCATCCAAATACCGTCCACTTGCCGCCCGTAGCTATGGAATAACCGACTGAAGCGCGTACTCAAAACCTCTTCCCGACTGATCTCTTCTTTTTCAAACGCCTGCCACAAGCCTTGATTGATCGCCTTATAGCGGGCTTCTATTTCTTCTGTGAGCGGCAGACCATTTTCCTTAAATAAAGCTTGAAGCGCCTCTTTCTCCGCCAATTGAAAATCAAGCAGTGTATCGTCCACATCAAATAATAACGTTTGGTATCGCATTTTTTCCGCTCCTTTAGAAACCTTTTACAAGCATCTTAGCACAGCTTTCCGTATAATAATAGGAGAAATCTCACCTTTTATTGGAGCTGATCACATGAATCAACCTTTAAAGCCAGAACTTTTTTCCTTTGATGTACAGCCGTATGCCCAATCGGTGCACGTAAAAAAGGCCGCTAAAATCATGACCACTGGGGAAAAAGTGGAGCAGCTTTATTATCTTGTCAGCGGTCAGGCCAAGATTGTCATGTTCCATGAAAACGGCAAGCGCTCTGTCGTCGACTTCCTGCAATCGGGCAGCTTTATCGGCGAGATTGAGCTCTTGCAGAACACCTGTCCCACCAAAGATGTCATTGCCATGCGGGATTGCCAACTGATCGCCCTGCCGCTCGCCATACTGCGTGACCAGCTTCTAAATGACCCACTTTTTCTGCGCGCACTCTGCCTTCAACTTAGTCATAAAGCCTTAAAACGGGCAGAAGAAAATGCTGAAAACGGTTCTTCTTCCTTCCGAAGCCGCTTGGCACGCTTTATTCTAACCATGTCCGAAAATGGCATCTATCAAGTGGCCCACACCGATGCAGCGGATTACCTCCACGTCAGCTATCGTCACTTTTTATATGTGTTTCATGATTTTCTCGAGCAAGGCTTGCTTCAAAAAGAAGGCAAAAGCTACTATCTTGCCTCCCCTGAACAAATCAGCCAGTGGGCCCACCCGCAGTAAAAAAACACGCCCGACCAGCAAGCGGTCCTAATGGGCGTGTTTTGTGCTTATTTTTTCTCAATCCACTTATAGCTGAACGGTGCACCGAACAAATGGTGAACGACACCCGTCAATTCCGGCTTTTGCAGAACGGCCAGCCCTGATTGATAAAGCGGTGCGATCCCAGCATCATCCAGCAAGACTTTCTCCGCGTCGATCATCGCCTGCCAACGCTCTTCCGGCTGTGTCACCAGCTCAGTTGAAGCTTTGGTCATCAGCTGATCAAACTCTGCATTCGAGTAACTTGCACGGTTATAATTATTGTCGGTCATTTGAGTCGATAGGAACGTACTTGGATCCTGATAGTCCGGACCCCAACGCGTCAATTGCAGCGTATAGTCCTGATTTTCATCCAGCTGCAACCGGTTCTTATAGGGAACGGTTTTAATATCGACCGTGACACCATCCAGCTGCTCTTGCAAGGTATTTTGGATGAACTCGCCAGATTTTTTATTGAAATCCTGATCATCAACAAGCAGCTCAATCGTGATTTTATCGATGCCAAGTTCTTGCTTAGCCTGTTTCCAGTAGTCTTTGGCAGCTTTCTGATCGTTTTTTTGATAAGTCCCGCTCTCAGTCCGGAAATCTTCTTGCGTTTCAGGATTGAATGTAAACTTGGCGGGCACATAGCCTGTTGCCGGCTGCGAACCATTACCGAGCACCGTATCGACCAGCTGCTGTTTATCAATCGCCAGCGCAAAGGCCTTACGCGCATTCGCATTGGCAAAAATTGTATCCTTACCATCTTGTTTTTGATTGAATTTCAGATAGTAAACAAACGACTCCAGCTCTGTTTGGTAATTGTCGTCACTTTGTTTCTGTTTCGCATAATCCCCCGTCAAATTCGCCCGATCCAATTTACCCGTATCAAAAAGGTTTACCGCAGAACCCGGCTCTTTCACAACCTGCACATTGATCGCATCTGTTTTGACACTGCCCTTGTCCCAATATTTGTCATTCTTTTCAAAGCGCCATGTTTTGCTAGTATTTTTCCAGTCTTTCATCACAAAAGCGCCATTATAAATCATATGCTCGCTGTCTTTCGCATAATTTTCCCCTTGTTTTTCCACATATTCTTGATTTTGCGGATAGAACGTTGGGAAAGTCAGCAGCGACTGGAAGTATGGAACCGGTTGTTCAAGCGTGATCTCCAGCGTTTGATCATCGAGCGCCTTGACGCCAAGCTCTTCCGGTTTCTTTTCACCATTGATAATCGCTGTTGCATTTTTCACCACGCCATCAAAGATGACCGCATATTCAGCAGCAGTGGCCGGATCGACAATTTTCTGCCACGCATAGACAAAATCATTCGCGGTAACGGCCGTGCCGTTCGACCATTTGGCATCATCTCGCAGTTTGATCGTATAGACCGTCTGCGCATCATTCAATTCCGGCTCACCAGCTGCCACACCCGGCTGCACCTGATCGTCCTGATCCAAATAATAAAGTCCTTCAAAGACTTGATTTTGAGCGGTAAAACTTACACCGTCCGTCCCTTTTTTGGAATCCATCGACGGAATCTCTGCCGTTTCCATCAGATTGACCTCGTTTTTATTTCCCCCTTTAGAGCCTGTCTTCACCTCTTCGCTTGAACTGCTACCGCCACATGCCGCAAGCACCAAGCTAACAAGCCCAATCAAAAGCCCTACTACCCAAACCTTTTTATTCATATTTTCTCCCTCTTTCTTTTGTTATAAAAATCTGATAATTCCCCTCCCGATAGATTTCGGATTTATCCAATCACTCGGAATTAAAATTCTAATCATATTTTTCTGTGTATTTAATATATTAACACATCACTTAGAAAATACAAGTTTTTTTATCGAAAATAGTCGATCCGCGACATAAAGCTGCTTGATTGCCAACAAAAAACCGCTTCAGCTATGCCAAAGCAGTTTTCCAGTAATATCCGATAAATCAACAAAACCGAATTCCCGACTGTCACGCGAATGGTTGAGGTTGTCGCCAAGAACGAAAACCTTTCCTTTCGGGACTCGCTCTTCGCCTGTATTGCTTTGGAGCGCGTAATCTGGCACGCTCCCTTTGAGCTCGAATTGTTTATCATCAATGTAAAGCTCGTTGTCGATAATGTCAATCGTGT
>NZ_FXUT01000003.1:0-300 GCF_900183385.1 Listeria costaricensis | reverse complement strand
GATTTATCAGGCGAATTGAAAGAAATAATGTCGCCGCGTTCCAACAGATCGCTGTTTTTATACATGAGAACCCAGTCGCCATCTGTCAAGGTCGGCACCATGGAATTGCCTTCTACTCGTGCCAGTGAAAAATTGGCGTAGAAGATGAAGATGAGTAAACCGATCAGAATAAGGGCGATACCGGCGATCCATTTTTTGGATAGGCGGCGTTTCTTTTGGATGGGTTTCTTGGGACGCAGGGCCATGGGGGTTTCTACTGGTTCGGCTGGCTGTTTCTGGACAGCCACCTGTTGAAGCGCT
>NZ_FXUT01000044.1:348-633 GCF_900183385.1 Listeria costaricensis | reverse complement strand
GAAATAATAGACTTCGATTCCCACAAAAATTTATCTAAACAATCTTTTAATGATTTTTTCTTATTGTACAAAAGCATCTTAATCAGCTTAGAAGAATACGCAACCCGAATGAATTTCACTTATATGATAGTTTATAGTAATCCCTATACTGATTTAAATTTAAAGTGCAGAATGGAGCCTAGAAAAGTAAACTACGCAGATTTAAATTATTTAGTACAAAAATCAAACTATTCTATCAGAGAAAATGAACTAACTAAGTTTTCTATTATTAATAATTTGGGCTAT
>NZ_FXUT01000044.1:0-287 GCF_900183385.1 Listeria costaricensis | reverse complement strand
CTTCAATATGAAACATATAACAATTCTTCAGAAGCAAAAAATAAGATTCAGGCCATTAATTCTTATATTGATAACCTTGAACATCTTAATTTTTTCGAAAAGGAAAAATTACGCTCACAAAAGTTACAAAGTCTTGGCTTTTCAAATTTCAGAGTGACAAAAAGATTTTTCAAGTTGATTAATAAAGAAAAACTATAATTATTGTTATTTTAGCTAAGAATCTTTTCGTAAGTTCTTTATAATAATCATAGTACTTATCTGAATGATTATTCTTGCACATAATACTG
>NZ_FXUT01000004.1 GCF_900183385.1 Listeria costaricensis | reverse complement strand
TGTTTAAAGTAAGTATTAGAAGTTAAAATTTCAATTAGTTTTTCCACTTTTATTGCTCCTAATCTTAAATTTGAAATATTTTTTACATAATCAGTATTCCCTCTAATAAAAATGTCAATCTACTACCTTTTTAAAATAAAAAAGAGAAGAAAATATTCTTTCTTCTCTCAAGCTTCAAATTTACTGTTACAAACGGATAATTCGCCGATAAGACGTATAGTCCCCGCCAATATCATCCAAATAATCCAGTTCATCGTCTTTTTTATCATAGCCCTTATAATAAGTGGCGACAGGAAGGAACCCTAGCACAAGTCCCGCGCCGCCACAAAGGTTACAGCCTCCGTCGCCTGCTTTCAAAAGAACGTCCTGATCTGCAACAATCTCATAGCGATATGGGTCAAAGGCGATTTTTAAACCAAACTGATTCGGCCAGTCAATATCCCAAACAGGTCATCTATTTGGAAATGCGGCAAATTCATTTGGAAGTCGAAGCTATCGCCCCATCGCCACAAAGTCCTCGAGCCACCCCCGCACAAATATTCCCACTCATCTTCTGTTGGCAGGTCAAAGCCATCACTCTGAACGCTTTGGACAAGCTCCTGATAACTGATTTCCTCATAAATCTGCACCAACAGCTTCCCATCTTGATACTGCAATTTTAACGTATTATTCAGCTCATGAATGCCAGGATTTTTTTCCTTCAAAAAGCCTGCCAAAAATTCTTTCGCGTACTTATCTTCGATAATTCGCGGATCGGTCTCTGAAGTGATTTTCCAGCCAATCTCATTCACATCCCGCTCGACAAGCATGGGAGAAATCACAGCGGTTCTGACCGGCGTACAGTTTTCATTTAGAAACTGTTCCAACTGCAAATCCCCAAGCATCTGCTCGATTTCCTGCCGCGTTTCTTCATTCATTTGACTAGTCTCGGCATTCCAGCCTAAAGTTACTGTGTCCCCTGGAACAAAGACGAATTCGCCGCCGTCCTTGTACTGAAATACGCCGGTTTCTGTTATTTGACCAAATGCTTCAAACCGCTCCATCCGTTTAAACTGAAAGTCGGGGAAGTGCTGTATGCGTTGTTTCAGCAGCTTTTCCTTGTCCGCTAAGGGCAGTGCCTGATATTCCGCGCGATGATTTAAAACCATGTGAGTCCCTCCTATTGCTGATTTTTTCCGCATTAACAGTAAAAGAATAACACCAAACCTGCAAAAGTCTGGTGTTTCTTTTTAAATATCAAATTCTTCATCCTGAAAACCGTATTTATCTGTTTTGACACTCGGCATGGCAAGGAGAACTAACATGATAATGCCTCCAACCCACGGAATTAGGCATAACCATATGAAGTGCCCGCTTTTGCCAGTATCGTGCAGACGGCGTACAGAACAGCTAAGACTGGGCAGCAAAACTGCTAGGCAAAACAGCACATAGATAACAATAAATACCATTGAACCTGTTGCCAGTGAATTAACGGTTGTCACATCTCCCGAAAACGGAATCGCCACTAAGCCCGAAAATAAGAAGATGAGACTAATCATCATCAAAAGTATTAGTATCACTACATTGATTAATGCACTAAACCAGTATTCCGAACGTGATGCCCGGCCATGAAAATTTACGTAATTTTTCCAGAAAAGCTTGTAAGCCCGAAAAATATTCATTAAAAATCGCTCCTTGGTGTATAGACTCTGTTTGTCATTATATAACTTCTCTTAGGGAGCTTCAATACTTGTTTGAAAGCTTCACGTGATCGTCACACATGACTGCTTTTTCAGTTTAATTCCCGCACACGAAAAGTCTTGCGCCATGTTTTCGCCATAATGAAGCAGCAGACGGCAAATGCGCCGAGATCTGCCAGTGGGAAAGCATACCAGACGCCTTCCAGACCGAAAAAGTTCGGTAAAATTAAAAGCAGCGGTACGAGACAAATAATTTGCCGCATGAGTGAAATAATAAAGGAAATGCGCGCCCTTCCAAGTGCCTGATAAAGCCCGCCGCAGACGATCTGAAAGCCAATTGTCGGAGCCGCAAGCAGGATTAGACGAACCGCATTTGTTCCTTCTGCAATCATTTCCGGTTCATTCGAGAAAATTCGGACGAGCTGCGAAGGGAAAATTTCAACCACTCCCCAAGCAATGATCGACATGACCGTCGCCACCACCATGGACAGCTTGACCGCCTTCATCACACGTTCATATTGTTTGGAGCCGTAATTAAAGCCCACGATCGGCTGCATGCCTTGCGTGACACCATTGATCGGCATGACCATAAACGAAGCGATCCGATTCGCCACACCATAAACCGCAATCGCCAGCGTGCCGCCGTAAATTTGCAGCATCCAGTTGACCACGATTGTCACGATACTCCCCGCCGACATCATGATAAAGGACGGAAAGCCAATTGCCATGATCTGCCAGCTGAGCTTTGTATCCAGCTGAAACTTAAAACCCTTCAAAGAAAGTGAACTCTTGCCTGACAGGAAGTAGATCAAAAGCCAAATCGCACCGACCGCTTGGGCAATAACCGTTGCCAGTGCCGAGCCGCGAACGCCAAGGCCAAAGCCCATGATGAAAATCGGATTTAAAATCATATTGATAACAGCGGAAATAACCATGGTCAGCATCGCCGTTTTGGCGTTCCCTTCCGAACGGACAATATTGTTCATCGCCATTGCAAAAGTCTGGAAAATCGCCGCGACTAAAATCAGCGACAAGAAGTCCTTGGTCATTTGATGGATTTCTTCTGGTGCGCCAAACATCGTGATGAGCGGATCCAAGAAAATAAATGTGGCAACCGCAATGACCACACTGGAAATCAGCACCAGCCAAATCACCTGATGGTAGACCCGGTTGGCATGCTGATTATCACCCGAGCCAAGTGACCGCGAAATAATCGAAGCGCCACCAATCCCAAACATGGCTGCCATGGCCATTAAAATCATTTGTACGGGAAAAGCGATCGACAGGGCTGCAACCCCATTTGACCCTACTCCGTATGAAACAAAAATCGTGTCGACAATATTGTACATCCCCATGACAAACATCCCGATAAAAGCCGGAATGGAAAGCCGCGCCATTAGGGACGCAATACCGTCTTCCCCCAAACGTTTACTCTGTTCTTTCATTCAGATACCCTCTTTCTATAACCTCTAGTGAATTGGCTGTCATTTTATCAAGCAAACGCAGCAATTCGTCCTTTTCGTTTTCCGACAAGCCGGCCGTGACACATTCACTCCACTTTGTCGTAATTTCTTCAATCAGTTCCTGCAGCTGCCAGCCTTTTTCCGTAACGAAAATGCGATGAACCCGCTTATCAGACGGATCCGATTCCCGGCAGATCATGCCAAGCTCTTCCAATCGGTTCATGTGGCGCGTGACATTGGCTTTATCGGTCATAAATCGTTTGGCCATCGCCTCTTGTGTCAAGCCATCATGGCGGTAAAGTGTGTAAAGATAACGCAGCTGTCCCTTGCTTAGACCCGTGTCTTTCAACCGCTCATTTTTAAACACCCATTCCGCCCGGTGGATGATTGCAATATCCTTGGTCATTTGTTCGTGCCGTTCGCTCACTTTTTCTCCCCCTATACATGAAAAAAGCACTCCGGTAAACGCCAGAGTGTCATTCTACTTGTTTATCTTATCAAAAAATAGTTGACTACGCAACCACTTTTCTTATTTGACTTCATGTCGGCAATTTGTAAAAATAAACCTATCAGTAGAAAGGACGCGCATGTGATGGATATAAAAGATCTCAAGCAGAAATACCCAGAAATCCGTTTTTCAAAAACGCCAATCAAGCAGGAGCAAGGTGAGCTTGTCTTTTTTGAAGCCCCCTTTTATTTTGCCATTCCTGAAAAGCAACTGACGGAAGCCGAAAAATCGCTGCTCCTGGTACTTTTTAAAGAAGCGGCACCTGAAATAAAAAATGAAGCGGCAAAAGCCTGGTATCAGCTGTTATTTACCGCGGAAGCAGTCGACATGGAAGAAACCTCGGCGCAATACCGCTTCATTCAATTTTACCTGCCTAAAACGGCTCCTAGTAAAACGATTTTTCAAGACTGGAAAAAGGCACTGCTGGGCTTCTTCCATTCAGATACCGAATTGATCCAGCTTTCCACGCAATACGGCGTACTAATCGAGCCGGTTTCCGATTCCCTTTTAGGCGACGAGGAGCTTGAAGCGGTTGCCAATACACTTGAAAATGATTTTTACTTCCCTGTTCGATTTTTCATGGGGCTGTTTTATCAAAAGTCCTCCGCAATGCGTCGCTATTTCAGCGAAGAACGCCGCTTTTTCGATTTCCAGTCCGCCAAATCAGTTCAAACGGTTGCTTCAGGCATGATTCATGATCTAGCAGGACATTGGCGCGAAAATCCGCTGGCTGAACTCGTTTCCCAGTCCTTCCAAAATGACGAGACTTTGCTTGACCTCATTGAGGCGCTGTTCCTTCATCAGGGCAATATCAGCATGACAGCGAAGGAGCTATTCATGCACCGCAACACGGTCCAGTACCGGCTCGACAAATATTATGAACAGACCAACCTTTCGCTTAAGACGGCTGATGGGTTGTTGATGGCTTATTTGAGTTTGAAAGGCATGCGCGACATATAGACCACAAAAAACCCCATTGTTGTTAAGAGCAACAATGGGGTTTTGGGTGTTTCAGTGCTAAAATTCTTTTCATTTACATGTTCAAATCCTGTGACCTTACACTACAGTAACTAGCTCGTGGTCATCCCTCACGTAAATTTCTTATATACTTTCTTAACGCGCAATCAATTTCAATATATCTGTCGGATGTTCAAATACATGCTCTGCCTGCTCAAAGCCGTCTGTCGAACCGGCTCCCCAAAGCGCCAAGCCAAAATCTGCACCGGCGGCATGCGCACAGGCCATATCATAGGGAGAATCCCCAATGTAGATGACTTCTTCTGGTGACCGCCCTAATACTTCGAGACTTTTCAGCAGTGGGGCTGGATGGGGTTTATGTTCGTCTGTATCGCTGGCGCAAACAATCGCGTCAAAGTGATGGTCAATCTCAAACGGATAGAAACCGCTCGCCATTTCATCTGCATTTTTCGAGGTCACAACACCGCTTTCTGGAATGGCAGCCAGAATTTCATGAACGCCCTCAAAAACCTCGACTTCTTCAATCATCGAAGCTTCGCGCGCCAGCCATTTTTCCAGAATAGTCTCTTCATCTAAAATGTTTAGCTGCTCAATCGCCGCTTTTCCTGTAATGCCCAAAACAAAGCGCAGTTCGTCCAGCTCATAATCAAGCCCTTCTTCTGCCAGCACCGATTGCAGCGAATGTAAAACCGCATTTTCCGTGTTTAAAAGTGTACCGTCTACATCAAAAATAATCGCTTTATACATCTTTTATCTGCCTCCTTGGTTTACTTTGCAAATAGATGATCGTGATGCGCGCTGAATTTACGCTTTCGTTGCGCGTCCTGTTCTGGCTCAAATTGATACGCTGAAAAATCGCCATTCAGTCCATCCGCCAGTGATTTGATTGCCTCATATGGTCCATCTATTTCAAAATGGACGTTCCCGCAGCTGAAAGTTAGGTTTGACCGCCGTTTTTTCAGCGACATTTCGATATGACAAAGCTTTTGGAGCGGGTAGGTGCGTCTGCTGCTGAGGCCATGCTCAAAAACAAGATAATCGCGCTCGATATAGAATATGCCGAATTGATACTCCATACCAAGTGCCGTCGAAATTTTGCACGTTCCTTCGATTTTCATTGTTTCAGCCCCTTTCATCACTCTCTACTTATGTTGTAAATGATGAAACGGGTTTCAGGTCAAGCCTTTTGTGAAAAAAATTTTTAAACCGTTGTGCGGATGATTAATGAATGATCAATTCGTTTCTTTTGGACCTTTCCACTTTTGAAAATTTGAAAAGCGGTCCTGCCAAGTTTCTTCAAATGTTGATCGAGCGTTGAAAGGCCTAGAACTACACCTATCGGCAAATTCTCCTGTCCGAGAACCGCCACATCTTGCGGTACCTTAAGGCCATGCTCGGCCGCATACTGCATGATGCCGGCACCAGCCTCGTCACCGGTCGCATAAATGGCATCCGGCCGAAAACTTGTCTCCGCGAAAAAATAATCCGCCGCATCGTAGCCATCTCGAACAGAATAACAATCGAGTAGCAAATTGTCGCGCGGCTCCTCGCCAAAAACCGCTTGGTAGGCTTTGATTTTTGCAGACGTGCTGGGACTGATCCCCGCGTCCCTTCCAGCCGTGAAAGCCACTCGACGATAGCCCTCATTATAGAGATACTGAAAGCCGGCTCGGTAAGCTTCTTCCCGGTCGAGATAGGCACACGACAAGCCTTCCAGTTCCGTATATTCACTGACAACAATCGGCCCATAAGCCGCATAAGGTTCAATAATTTCCAGCGGGTTGGCTCGCGAAACGATGATCAGCCCGTCGACCTGCTTAGTTTTTAACATCATCAAATATTTTTCTTCCGTTTCAGGATCATAATTAGTCGGAAACAGCGTCACAGAATATCTCTGTTTGAAAGCCGCCTCCAAAACGCCGCTTGTCACTTTGTCAAACCAGGGATGGTCATTATACGGCAAAATGACACCGACTGTTTCCGTCTTGCCGCGCGCCAGGTTGGTCGCACTGCGGTTGGGTATGTAATCCAGCTCCTTGATCACCTCTTGAACGCGCGCCCGTTTTTCTGCCGCTACATACGGGTGGTCATTCAAAACGCGCGATACGGTCGTCACTGAGACGCCAGCCAGTTTGGCAATTTCACGAATATTTGGCATGCAGACCTCACTTCTTTCGCTCTACTAAAAATGGGCAGGATCCAAAATCACCCTGCCCATTTGTTTTTTATTTATCAAGCCAGTTCAATCAGCTCTTCCGCCATTTCAGACTTTTTTTCAACGCGGATGGAGACTAATCTGGCATTTTTGATTTCCAGTACGGTAAATTTCAGCGGTCCGTATTCGACTTCGACCTGGCTCCCTTCATCTGGAATATCGCCAAGTAGCGTCAAAACAAATCCTGCAATCGTGTCGACTCCCTTTGCCGGAATCTCCACGTCAAGCATCTCACAAAAATCATCAATCGACAATTTGCCATCCATGATGTAGAGATGGTCATTGATTTTCGTAAATTCATTGGTAATTTCATCATATTCATCATCAATATCACCCACGATTTCTTCGAGCAGGTCCTCGATCGTGATGATCCCAGCTACACCGCCATATTCATCCATCAGAATCGCAATCTGATTGCGCGTTTTCCGCATATTTTTCAAAAGATCGTCGATAAAAATGGTTTCCGGGGCGAAATAAGCTTCTTTGACGAGTGATTTAACGTCGACATTTTCAAAACCCACTTTTCGCGCTTCTGCGAAATAATCTTTCATGTGCAGAATACCATAAACCGAATCTGCATCATTCAGGTAAACCGGAACTCGTGAATAATTTTCACTTAGCAAAAGATCGCATAGCGCCTCTGAATCCATCTCGCCATCGATCATGAAAGCATCTGTCCGCGGAACCATGGCTTCACGGGCATACTTGTTATCGAGCTCAAAAACACCTTGTAGCATGCTCAGCTCCTCTGCTTCCAAAATGCCGTCTTTCGTGCCGGCTTCCATCATTTTTTGCATTTCTTCCCTCGTCATTTTCTCTTCACTGTCGCCTTTATCCATGCGTGTCAGCTTGACCAGAATGTTCGTCGAAAATGATAACAATTTGACGAACGGGCGTAAAACGTATCCCACCACAATAATCGGACGAACCGAAAAACGCGCGATGGCTTCCGATTTTTGAAGGGCGATCCGTTTGGGATAGAGTTCACCAAATACCAGCGTAATGTAAGACAGAACAATTGTGACCAAAATAATTGACAGCTCTTTGGCAAAACTGCTCCCGCCAAGGTATACCTCGAGTCTAGTCGCAATACTTGTTGCGGCCGAGGCACTGGAGAAGAATCCAGCCAAAGTGATACACACCTGGATGGTCGCCAGAAAATTACTCGGATCATCAATCAGCTTCGTCAAAAGAATGGCCTTCTTGTCGCCATCTTCCGCCTGATTGCGGATACGGTTTTTGTTCAGTGAAACGAGCGCCATCTCAGCTGATGCAAAGAAAGCATTGAGTAAAGTGAGTACGAGGATAAGAATCAGTTGTACGATAATCTGCTGACTCTCGGGGTCAGGGCTCATAAAAGCGTCCACTCCTTGTTTTTCAAAAATTTTGACTGAGAAAACTCCCAGTTAATCAAATTTTATCATGGCTTGCAAGCGGTAGCAAGACAAAGTGCTTTTTTGCACAAGAAAGCCCGGCCTGTTTATTTGCCGGGCGGTTGGACCATTTACGCCTTACAATTTCGCGAATACAGTGGCGGCATCTGCTGTCATCATGGTGAACGGTGCTTGCAGGGTCAGTAGCTCCCGATTGATCGCGACAATTTGGGCATTCGGCTGCCGATAGTCGATCAGATTGCAGAACGGGCTGACCTGAAAACTCGTCCCCACAATGACCAGCAAATCTGCCGCGCGGACTGCTGCAAGCGAGGCCTCAATGACCCGCTGGTCGATCGCTTCCCCGTAAAGCACGACTGCTGGCCGAATGATGCCGCCGCAATTTTCATGTTGGTCGGAATGCAGATACACATCACTCGGAACCGTTTGACCGCATTTTTGACAGTAGCAATCGTATAGACTGCCATGAAAATTGACCACCTGCTTGGAGCCGGCCTTTTCGTGCAGTCCGTCGATATTCTGGGTAATGATGGTCACTGTTTTGTCTGGCAGCCGCTCGATTTCTGCCATCTTTTGATGAATCACGTTCGGCTTTGCATCTGGATAGTATAGATTATTTTTGACAAATTCATAAAACACATCGGGTTCGCGTTTCAGGCACTGCTCGCTTAAAAGATATTCGGGCTGCCTAACGCCTGAATAAAGCCCGCCTTTCGATCGATAGTCTGGGATTCCGGATGGCACCGAGACACCTGCGCCGGTCAGAAAAACAATTTTTCGTGCAGCCTGGATCATTTTTTCAAAAGTGATTGTACTTCCAGTCATTCTTTCTCACTCCTTTGCCGCCTGTTCATTTTTGTGGGTGCGGTCTTTCCAGTTCCACCATTTGGTCAGTTCGCTTGTCGTGTCCCCTGTTTCAGCCGCATGAACCGCACATCGATAGGTATAAAGCACGCAAGGATCGAGCCGTTCTCCCGCCTGCTGACAGGAACGTTCGTAAAGTGTCATCGGGTTTTGCCCTGCCAGATCTTGCGGGGTGTGGATGTCGATTTTCCCCAGCATGACGGTCATTTTTTTACCGATTGACGGCAAATCTGTTAGTTTTTGGTTCAAATTTATCCGCTCCTTTTAGAGGCGTGCAGTCGGCGATTGAAAAAGGCCGAGATCAGCACATTGATCAAAATAAAGCCGGCGACTACAAAGAATACATCATTGTAGCCAAAGTGTGCGGCAACTGTCGACCCGACCATGGGCCCCACTACGTTACCAATATATTGAAACGATTGGTTGTAGCCGAAAATCCGTCCTGAAACATCTCGCGGCGTATTCTTGGTCAGCAGGGATTGGACTGCCGGGAAAAGTGCCCCATCTGTCACGCCGAGCAAGAAGCGCAGAATGGCCAGCTGCCAAGGGCTTTCCACGAACGCCATCGGAATTTGCAGCACCATGGAGCCGACCAATGCCCAAAGCAGAATCCGTTCTGTCCCAATCTTATCGCCCCATCTTCCAAGGCGCGGTGCTGTCAGCAATGCCGCAATCCCCGGAACGGAAGAAATCACCCCACTGATGAATGCGATGTTTTGGGCATTTCCAGCCAGATCGCGCACATATAAGGTCAAAATTGGATTCACTGCATTGCTTGAAATTTGAATGATCATCGTTGTGAAAAACAGGGCGAAAATCAGCCAAGGACTTTGCAGCTTATGCAGTACCTCTTTGGCAGAGAGCATATCGGCCTTTTCGACAGGTGTGAAATTTTCCTTCACAAAGAAAAGCGTCAGAAGAAAGCTGCCTGCAATCAAAATACCGGTAATGAAAAATACCGGTCGAACGCCGAATGTATCGGACAAAAAGCCGCCGATCAGTGGCCCAATCAAAACACCTGACACGCCAGCAGTTGAAAGCAGTCCCAGTGCCTGCCCGCTTCGATGCCGCGGTACTTGAGTGGCAATCAGCGCATTGGCTGTAGAGATATAGCCGGAAAAGACCCCCATCAACAGGCGTAATCCGACAAACTGATACACGTTGGTCACAAGCCCCATCAGGATCATCGCGACCGACATGCCGAGTGCCGCACGGAGTAGCATGATTCGCCGTCCCTTGCGATCGGCCAAGCTTCCCCAAATGGGCGACATGATGGCTGAAACCAAAAAAGTCGAACTAAGGGCGATCCCTGACCATAGGCTGACTTGATCGGGATTATGAACACCTAGTTCTTCAATATAAAGTGGTAAAAATGGCATGATCAGATTAAGTCCAGTCCCTGTCAGAAAGCAGCCAATCCAAACAACATAAAGATTTTTCTTCCAATCTTGCATAAGCCCACCAGATTTCTCTTCTTTTTATCTTTATTATTCCACAAAACGGGCAAAAGATAAACCTGATTGCAGGCAAACAAAAAGACGGCAAACCGCATAAAACGGCTCCCCGCCTTCTTACTAACTGATTTTCAGAAATTCAGCACTTGGTTCAATTGTTTCACGTGAAACATTCCAGAGCTTCGAGTGGCACCCAGCCGGCTTGCCCATCCTCCGTAACACACCACGCCCATTCGTTCAGCTCGCGATTGCTTTCCAGCTTGTCTCCTGGCTCGACATTCAGCTCTCTGGCTGAGTAGTCCTCGGTGACTGTGCCACTTTTGCTTCCCGCTTCTGCACGAATGATTTGTTTAGGTACCCAGCCCTCCTTGCCGGTTGTTTTCACTTTGCAAAACAGCCAGTTTGGATACTCGGTGTCCTCCCGCCCGATCCAAATCGATTCATTTTTATTTACAAATAATGGGTCTGGATAATTGCTTTTATGGGCTTTTTTTACAATGAATTGTCGATTCAAGTCGATCCTCTCCTTTTAGTTCTTCGCCGCCTCCCAATCAGCCAAAAAGCGTTCAATGCCGCTGTCTGTCAATGGATGTTTCAGCATTTGTTCAAAAACTTTGTACGGAACAGTTGCAATGTCAGCGCCGGCTTTCGCGCATTCGATCACATGGATGGGGTGTCTGACACTGGCAGAAATAATTTCTGTTTGAATATCATGGATGGCAAAGATTTCGGCAATATCCCGAATCAAAGCTAAGCCGTCCGTGCCAATATCGTCCAGTCTTCCCAAAAACGGAGAAACATAAGTGGCCCCCGCTCTGGCCGCCAGAAGTGCCTGCGCTGCCGAAAATACCAGCGTGACATTTGTTTTGATGCCTTCCCTGTTCAGTACACTCACTGCCGCCATCCCTTCGCCTGTCATTGGGATTTTCACGACCATGTTCGGGTGGATTTTGGCAATTTCCCGCCCTTCTTCTATCATTTCTTCTGCTTTTAGACTGACGACCTCTCCACTGATCGGTCCGTCTACAATCGCTGTGATTTCTTGGATGACTTCATTAAAATCCCGGCCTTCTTTGGCAACGAGAGATGGGTTCGTGGTCACGCCTGCAATAAATCCCATTCTGCTTGCCTTTTTGATTTCCTCAACATTTGCCGTGTCAATAAAAAACTTCATGCTTCATCCTCCTTCGATTTTGCATTAGAAAACGATTTCACAGCCATTATAACGCAAACTGGTCAAATTTCTTTATGGAATGCTCAAAAAACCGACCTGCCATTAGCAGATCGGTTCGTACAAGATCTTATAAGCGGTGCTTGTCTAAAATCAAAAGTGGTTTTGGACGATTACGGACGATGTCTTCTTTGATCAGCTTCATAATCGTATGGGCCACATATTCGCGTGATGTGTTTGTGTAGCGGGCTAATACTTCCTGTGTGATTTCTTTTGGAAGCAAAATACCATTATCTGAATATGTACCAAGCGATTGCGCACATTTTAGCAGTGCTTTACGGATACGTTCTTCTTTTTTTAGGAAACTAAGCTGTGTAAAACATTGTGTTTCGCGAAGTTCTTCTGATAGACAACGAATCATAAAGAAGTTATTTTCATCCCACTCATCTAGAATTGAGAAAAGGAAATTGCTGTCGACTGCCATGACTTCCCCGCGGCCTAAGCTTTGCAAACTAACGCCTGGCTCCCAGCAATCATAATACATGAAATACAGGCCAAAACTATCACCTTTTTGAAGGAAACGGATAATGCATTCTTTTTCATCATCTTCACTTTCGTTGGCTTGTTTAACAGTCATCCCGTAAATGCCGTTTAAGATAAAGTAGATTTTTTCACTCTCTAAATTTGTGTTCTCCAACACCGTGCCTTTTTTTGTACTGATAATTGAACAGTAGTCTTTGTAATTTGGATGTTCAAAACATTGTTCCATTAACTTGTTGACTGTGAGATTCGTTTCTAGTTCTTTTAAAAAAAGCATAATGTCTCCTTTGTTGTTCAGTTTGTAATTTTATACGCATTATAACATATTTTAATTTTAAACCTCGCAAAACGAAAAATTACATATTTTAACAAAATAGAACTAAAAAAATCGTTTTTAGCACTAAATTTTATAAATTTTTCCCGAGAATTACCACATAGATACAAAAATCGACCTAATTATGAACATTTATCAAATTTTTTTAATTCCCTAAACAAGTAATTGTTAATTTGATAAAAATACCGCCTAAACTACTCTAAAGCACGATATAATTAGTATAAGCAAGTACTTTTGTTCATATAGGGTTCACAATAGGTGGCTATAATAGCTTTAGAACAAGGGAAAGGATGAAAGAAATGACATCAAAAAAAGACTCCAATTATGGATGGAAACAATTTTTCCAGCTGATTCTGTCGGCCAGACCAGGCGGATGGGTCATATTTTTTGCGTTGATTACAAGTATTATTACGACAATTGCAGGACTCATCATTCCTATATTTACCAAGGATTTGATTGACGGTTTTTCATTTTCAAAATTAAACGGGCTGATGATCTCCCTGATTGTCGGGGCATTCATTTTACAGGCAGTAGCAAACGGCATTTCCATTTACCTGCTTTATTATATGGGGCAGAAGGTCGTCGCTCAGATTCGTAACCGGCTTTGGAAAAAAATCGTTCGTCTACGTATGAACTATTTTGATGATCACAAGACTGGGGAACTTGTCAGTCGGATTATCAATGATACTGTAGTCGTGAAGGAGCTGATTTCCAACCAATTTCCGCAATTTATCACAGGGGTGATTTCCGTTATTGGTGCCGTAACGATTTTATTTGTGATGGATTGGAAAATGACGCTGATGATTCTAGTTGCGATTCCGATAACAGCAGCGGTTGTCGCCCCTCTCGGCAGTAAAATGTTCAAAATTTCAAAAGGACTTCAAAAAGAAACGGCCGATTTTACTGGCGCAATCAGTCAAACTTTGGCGGAAGCTCGCCTGGTAAAGGCCTCGAACGCGGAAACCTATGAAACGGAAAATGGTGTGGCACGCATTAGTCGACTGCTTGATTTTGGAAAACGGGAAGCCAAGATTTTTGCCATTGTTAGTCCGCTAATTATGTTTGTCGTGATGGGCGTAATTTTCGCCATTATCGGATATGGTGGGATTCGAGTTGAACAAGGGACTCTTTCAACGGGTACATTGATTGCCTTTCTGCTTTACTTATTCCAAATTATCGTTCCAGTAACTTCATTTGCGTCCTTCTTTACTCAATTGCAAAAATCGAAGGGTGCTACAGAGCGGATTGCGGAAATTTTGGATCAGCCGACGGAGGATTTTACATCTGGAAGCCGCTATGATCTGACAGGCAAGGCGATCAAAGTTAGCGACATTGCGTTTTCCTATAATAAAGAGGATCAAATTCTGCATGATATCAGTTTTGAAACGAAGCCGGGTGAAGTGGTCGCATTTGCTGGTCCAAGCGGCGGTGGGAAATCCACTCTTTTTGCGATTTTAGAACGCTTCTATGAGCCGGATGCAGGTGAAATCACGGTTGGCGACCGACCGCTTCGAGAGGTTTCGATGCATAGCTGGCGGGAACAAATTGGCTATGTTTCTCAGGAAAGCGCCATGTTATCTGGGACAATTCGAGATAATCTGTGCTATGGTTTAAAAGAAGTTGTATCCGATGAAAAGCTATGGCAGGTGGCAGCACTTGCCTATGCGGATATTTTTATTAAGGAGTTGCCTGACCAACTTGATACGGAGGTTGGTGAACGCGGCGTGAAATTATCTGGCGGACAGCGGCAGCGAATTGCGATTGCACGTGCTTTTTTACGCGATCCTAAAATTCTCATGCTGGATGAAGCGACGGCAAGTCTTGACAGCCAATCCGAACAAATCGTTCAACAAGCTTTGGCAAATTTGATGGAGGGGCGAACAACTTTTGTCATTGCCCATCGCCTTTCGACCATTGTCAGTGCGAATCAGATTTTGTTTATCGAAAATGGAACCATTACAGGGCGCGGCACCCATCAAGAGTTAGTGGATAGCCACCCTCTATATGCGTCATTTGCTGCACAGCAACTACAGTAGAAATTATTCCCCGGGAAATATTAGGAGGCAGGAAAAATGAACCGGATATTGATTGTGGATGATGATCCTCATATTCTTGAGCTTGTGGAAACGGTCCTCGGAAAAGAAGGCTTTCAAACATTTGTGGCAGAAGATGGTCAGGCGGCCCTTACCCTGCTGGAAACTCAGACAGTTGATCTGGCAGTCATCGACGTGATGATGCCGGGGATTGATGGCTGGGAGTTGTGCCGCGCGCTCAAATCATTTCTTGATATTCCGGTGGTTTTCCTGACTGCCCGTGGAGAAATTGCTCAAAAGGTGAAAGGATTTGATCAAGGGGCCGACGATTACATTGTTAAACCCTTTGCACCTGAAGAACTTGTAGCTCGTGCAAAAATGCTACTCAAACGGTATCAGATTCTTAGCGCCAAGAAGCTCCAGATTGGCCGGGTCACCCTCTTAGAAGAAGAGACTAGCGTCGAACAGGACGGCAAGACCTATTTGCTGCCACTGAAGGAATTCCAACTGCTCTACAAGCTGGCCGGCACGCCGAATAAGACTTTTTCGCGCGAGGCACTCATCGAACAGATTTGGGGCTATGACTACCACGGTGATGAGCGCACGGTCGATGTGCACATCAAGCGGCTTCGGGAAAAGTTTCCTGATAGCGGGTTTCGGATTCAGACGATTCGCGGCCTAGGCTATCGTTTGGAGGAAAGCAAATGAGCGACAAGGTGAAACAGATTCTTTACACCTCGCTGGTCGTGCTGGTGATCGTTTCCGTCTTTATGATTTCCTTTTATCTGGTGGTTCTGGCGGAAGATATTTGGTCTTTCCAGCTGGCGCCTTTTTGGGAGCAATTAGCGGTGGCAAGTGTCAGTATTTTATTATTGATGATGGCGGCTTTTACGCTTTTTATCGTATCGCGTCGCTCGGAACGCCGGTTTTATACGTTGCTGCTCGACATGCTGGCAGAAATTGGCCATGGGAATTTCCAATTGGGCGAGTCTTTCCAGCAGCTCTCCAAAATGACGCGCGACAGGCATTGGGACTTGATGCTCGATCAGGTGCGCCTGACGACGGAGCAGCTTTCTGAAATGGAGACTTTGCGGCAGGATTTTATTGCCAATGTATCCCATGAGCTTCAGTCTCCGCTAACCTCGATTGCCGGTTTCACGAAGCTGCTGGATGATGAGACGTTGAGCCCTGAAAAACGGAAGCACTATCTGGATATTATTGCGACTGAGACGGCTCGACTTTCCAAAATCAGTGAGAATTTGTTAAAACTGGCGGCACTGGAGCAGCAGGATTACCAACTGTCCACTGCCCCTTTTCGGCTTGATTATCAGATTCGCAGTGTGATTTTGGCATTTGAACCGCAATGGTCGGCCAAAAATATCGACGTGACGGCCGATCTGGATAGCGTTACCTATGATGGGGCGGAGGATCTGCTTTATCAAGTTTGGCAGAATCTGCTCCACAATGCGATTAAATTCACGCCGGATAGCGGTGCCATTCATGTGGGGCTCAAACGGCAGTCGGACAATGCTTTTCGTTTTACGTTGACGGATAACGGGGCGGGTATGACAGAGGCGGAGAAAAGCCGCATCTTTGAACGTTTTTATAAGGCTGATCAGGCCAGACAAGCAAAGACGGGCGGCAGCGGACTGGGGCTTTCTCTTGTGAAGCGTATTGTCATTCTGCATCAGCTGGAGATTTCTGTGGAGACGCAGGTTGGTCAGGGAACTTGTTTTATGATTGAAAAGAAGAAGCTAAAATGAAGCAAAATCCATTTTGATAAATGGGTATCATGCTTGATTTTAGCTTTTTTATTTGATGATTATCTTTGCGGGAATCCTTATATGTCTTTTTTTATTTTCCCCTTTCGGATATTTCTTGTATCTTATCGTTCAAATTATATGTATTTTCATTTGTTATTGATGTTACAGTTTATGGGGGTGGCTAAGGGGATGCCTCTTATGATTCCTAATTGCGTTGTCCCTAGAAAGGTATAACCTACTAATGATTGCTTTTGCATCTTTAGTGTTGCTCATTCGTGACGGTAATGAGCATAAAAAAATAACCTACCATAAGCTTTAGCCCCGCTGTAGTAGGTTATTTAAATCTATTCAATAATGGGTGCTTACAACTTTAAGCGTCATGTGGGTGCATGGCTCTTTTTCCGCTTACATTGTACCCTATTTTTTTCTTGTGTAAATGTGCAAATTGGTTCATCACTACCTATTCATCCTCGGAAAACATGGCTCTTTTTTCGCCCAAATCCATTATGTGCCTTCTTTACAGATAAAAAGCTCGCGACAATTGAGTCGCGAGCTTTTTAGTGTCATTATTTTTATTCGGCTGGGGCTTCGATGCGTTCGATGCCGCCCATGTAGCCTTGGAGAGCTTTTGGAATGCGAACGGAGCCGTCTGCATCTTGATAGTTTTCAAGAATGGCTGCGACTGTACGGCCGATTGCAAGGCCTGAGCCGTTGAGCGTGTGGACATATTCTGGTTTTGCACCGGGTTCGCGGCGGAAACGAATGTTGGCACGTCTTGCTTGGAAGGCTTCAAAGTTACTGCACGACGAGATTTCACGATAAGTGCCGTAGCTTGGAATCCAAACTTCTAAGTCGTATTTTTTCGCTGCCGTGAAACCAAGGTCGGCTGTACACATGCTGAGTACGCGATATGGTAGCTCCAACGCTTGGAGAACGGCTTCTGCATTGCCGGTCAATTTTTCAAGCGCTTCGTAGGAATCTTCTGGTTTGACAAATTGCACGAGTTCGACTTTGTTAAACTGATGCTGACGGATGAGTCCACGAGTATCACGTCCGGCAGAACCGGCTTCAGAACGGAAGCAGGCGCTAAATGCGGTATACTTGCGCGGCAGATCCTCAGACTTTAGAATTTCATCACGGTGATAATTGGTCACCGGTACTTCGGCAGTTGGGATTAGGAAGTAGTCTTCTTTTTCAACAAGAAAGGCATCTTCCTCAAATTTAGGCAGCTGACCAGTTCCCGTCATGCTCGCCCGGTTGACCATGTACGGCGGCAGCATCTCTTCATAGCCATGCTCCGTCGAATGCAAGTCCATCATAAAGTTGAGAAGTGCGCGTTCTAAACGTGCGCCTAGTTTTTTATAGAATACGAAACGGCTGCCAGTTACTTTCCCTGCATTTTCAAAATCAAGGATGTCCAAATCCACGCCTAAATCCCAGTGCGGTTTTGGCTCAAAATCAAAGGCGCGAACCTCTCCCCACTTGCGAATTTCCACATTATCATCTTCTGATTCACCGACTGGCGTGGATTCATGCGGGATGTTGGGGATCGACATGAGAATGCGATCGAGCTTTTCGTCAATTTCTTTCAGTTCTAAATCGAGTGTCTTGATGCGGTCACCTACAACACGCATTTCTTCGATTTTTGCATCTGCATTTTCTTTATTGCGCTTTAAAGTGGCGATTTCTTGGGAGACTTCATTGCGCTGACTTTTTAGTCCTTCTGTTTCAAGAATCAGTGTCCGGCGACGTTTATCCAGCTCGCCAAATTTTTCAAATTCTCCTAAGTCTTCTCCGCGATGTGCCAGCTTTGCTTTTACTTCATCAAAGTGGTTGCGTAGTAATTTTACGTCTAACATCTTTTTTCCTCCTCATATCATTTTTTCTCGAATTGTCTGTCGGTATAAGGAAAATAAAAAACTCCCCTCCCCTTATACTCGACGTATAGAAGGGACGGAAGTTAACCGCGTTGCCACCCTAGTTGAGATCATCCGAAATGATCTCCAGCTTCATTGAGATTTAACGGTTCACACCGGAATGATTTACTGACCCCAAAGGATGTTCCACCATTCACTCCAAGATGGATTCACAAAGCTTCTGCACAGGCTTGCACCGACCGCCTGCTCTCTATAGGAAGAAAACTCTGCTACTATTTCTTGTCAACGTTTTAGATTGTTCGATTACTTGTATTCTAACGTATCTCAGGCTGTTTGGCAACCGCTAGATTTTTACTTGTCCACTGATAAAAAAATCCCGGCTTCATCTTGCTTTTTATGCTGTAACGTACTACTTTATAGATATAACACTTGTAAGATTATTTTCATATTTTTCATTTGTTGTGAATAGTATCTTATTCGGCGGGAGGTCTGCTATGTTATTACTCATTGATCATCATGATTCTTTTACTTATAATTTATACCAGTATTTTTTAACTTTGGGTGAGGATTGTGAGATCGTTACTCCGGATAAATTAGTCGCGCTCCAGTCTGTGGAAAACTATTCTGGCATCGTGCTTTCGCCAGGTCCGGGAAGTCCGGCTGATGCGCACGAAACATTGGCCTTCTTGGCAAAATATGCGACAAAGCGTCCGATACTCGGCATCTGTTTAGGGCACCAGCTAATTGCGCATTTTTTCGGTGCGGATATTTTGCACGGAGCTGCTCCTGTTCATGGTAAAAATAGTCTGATTTCCGCAGACACTTCTAGTCGACTCTTTCAAAAACTGCCGGCTGAATTTTCCGTTACTCGCTATCATTCGCTGATTGTTTCACGTGAAACTTTGCCGAACTGCCTGACTGTCACGGCTGAAACTAAGGCCGATCAAGTGGTGATGGGGCTTGAGCACACGGAATTGCCAATCATGAGTGTACAGTTTCACCCGGAAGCTGTCTTAAGCGAAAATGGGCATGCACTCTTGGCGAATTTTATTGCCTGTTTGGCCACGGATCGAGTGGTGACGGCACGATGAGTCGACTGCGATTTGATTTTGAGGGGCAGACGAAGATTTTTACTAATCCGGAAGTGGTGCTTATGACGGACGATGTGGCTGAGATTCCGGAAATAATGGCACAAATGGAGGGTTATCGGGCGCAGGGCTATTACATTGCCGGCTATATGAGTTATGATGCGGCGCCGGCATTTCATTCTGAGATGGTCGTTCATTCTGGAAATCGGGCATTGCCGCTGATCTGGTTTGGCATCTATCGAGATTTTTCGACGGGTGAGCAGGTGGGCGCAGATTTAGCCTGGCCGCTCGACTTGGTGCTGGATACGGCCGAAAGTGACTACCGGCGGAAAATTGAGCAGATCAGGCAGCACATTAAAAATGGTGTGACCTATCAAACGAATTATACGGTACGGGCCACTGGGGCGCTTGATGTCGAGGCGAACTTGGATGACACTGCATTTGCACGGCTTTATGGGCAGCTGCGGCATGTGGGGCAGGTCGACTATGCGGCACATTTGGATTTGGGCAGGTGGCAGATTCTGTCCGCCTCTCCAGAATTGTTTTTCAAGGTGCGGGATGGGCAGATTGTCACGCGGCCGATGAAAGGAACCGCACGACGAGGGGCCAATCAGGAAGCGGACCGGCAGCTGCGGGCATTTTTGGCAAATGATGAGAAGAATCATTCGGAAAACGTTATGATCGTGGACTTGCTGCGGAATGACCTGGGACGAATCGCCAAAACTGGCAGCGTGAAAGTGCCCAAACTTTGCTCGATTGAAGGGTATCCGACTGTTTGGCAAATGACTTCCACGGTTACTGCTGAATTATTGCCGGAGACGGACTTGTTGGAAATTTTTCGCGCCCTCTTTCCGTGTGGCTCGATTACTGGGGCGCCGAAAGTCAGTACCATGCAGGTGATTGCGGAACTCGAGACGGCTCCTCGGGAAGTTTATTGCGGGGCGATTGGCTATATCTCGCCAGATAGCGAAATGATTTTCAGCGTGCCTATTCGGACGCTTGTCTATGAGGCAGCCAATCAACGGGCAAGTTATGGCGTGGGTGGCGGCATTGTCTGGGATTCTGACCCTGCCGCCGAGTTTCAAGAGGTGCATGCCAAGATGGCTGTGTTGAAGCAGGCTTTTCCCACGTTTGGACTGATTGAAAGTATGCGGCTTGAAAATGGCCAAATTCTGCGGTTTGAGAAGCATCTCGCCCGGCTTGAGAAAAGTGCGCGGGAGCTTGCTTTCACATTTGATGACCGCAAAATCAAAAATAGCTGGCAACGAGTAGCCGCCGCTCATTCTGTTGGCATCTATAAACTGCGCAGTGTTTTATATGCCAACGGAAACTTGGAAGTAACAGCTGACCCTATTCCGGCGCAGGTGCCCGAGTGGGATTTTCAGCTTGCCGACCGGCCGATCGATTTTCAGCCGCTGCTCGCTCATAAAGTAACGGAGCGAGATGCCTATGAAATGTGCCGAAAAGCGGGTAGCGTGGAGACCTTGCTTTGGAATGACAAGCATGAATTAACAGAGTTTATCAACGGAAATTTGGTGATCGAAAAAAATAATCAAAAAATGACACCTCCGCTCTCCGCTGGAATTCTCGGCGGAATTTTCCGGGACTCGCTTCTTCAAGCCGGCGAAGTTCATGAACAGACTCTTTCAGTAGCTGATTTACATACAGCTGACAGGGTTTGGTGCACAAATAGTGTCCGAGGTTGGATACAGATGAAATGGCAAAAATAAATTATTTCCCATTTCACGCCAATATTTTACTTGTGTAGAATGCTGGGAGGCTCATTATTGATTAAGATGAAAGAAAAAATCATAATGAGGTTGACTCACATGGAAATTACTTATGAAATTTTAAAAGTCGTTGGGACGACTTTAAAAGAGAGACGAATGAAGAAATGTTACACCGTTTTACAGCTATCGGAGATCTCCGGAGTCACTGCTTCTTACATTAGCCAAATTGAGAATTATAAGCGTGAGAATGTCAGTTTATCAAAGCTTCTTGAGATTGCCATTGCGCTTGAATTACGCCCTAGTGAGCTGTTTAGTCCGCTAGATGAACTTCCGCCTTTTTCTTCTATCAAAGATGAAGAGCCGGAATATGTCCGTTACTAGTTAAACTCATGTTACAATTGTGAAATTTTGCTATTATACGGGTATTATGCTATTATTTGCACGTAGGGTCTTATCCCCAACAACGACTCTATCCAAAAAAGGATTTCTCATGTGAGAAATCCTTTTTCTATTGTGCTGGAATCTTTAGCGTCTGACCTGGGTTGATCGTGTCTGTTTCCATATCGTTTGCTTCTTTGATTTTTTCTACACTTGTCTGTACAGAATCATCGGGATAAAATTGGGCGGCAATGCTTGAGAGCGAGTCCCCTGCTTGCACTTCATAGGTTTGGGCTGTTGCAGATGCTGCCTGCTCTTGCTCCGTCTTTTCGGCAGATTGCTGTTCCTTTTGTTTCTTTTTATCTGCTTGCTTCTCCTTGTCCGCCTGATTATCGGTGGATGTTTCTTTTTTCTTGGTCTGTTCGGTCTGTGTTTTTGCTGGCTCGGCGGTTTGGTCTTCGCTTGTAAAAAGACCGATAAACGATGTGCCGCTTCCAACTAAAATGGCGAAAAACAGCGTCAGTAGTGCCAGCAGGATTCCGGAAGCGGTGGTTTTCCATGACATTTTTTCCTTCGTGGGGGATTTCATGATGCGCGACAAGCCGACGCCATGTTTTTGCTCCTCGCGATGCTCTTTAATATACTTGCTTTTTACTTCTTTGGAGAGTTTGTTATACCAGTTGACAAAATCCACGTAGTTCTGGGCGATTTCCGTGTTTGTACCCACCTCGCGCACCTGTCCATAATGCATCCAGACAATGCGGTCGCAAAGATTTTTGACCTGCGTGATGGAATGGCTGACAAAGATGATTGTTTTGCCGCGCGCCTTGAATTCATTGATTTTGTCGACACATTTTTGGTAAAAGGTCTGGTCGCCTACTGACAATGCTTCGTCAATGACTAAAATATCCGGGTCCAAATGCACTGAAATGGCAAAGCCCAGCCGCGACTTCATCCCGCTTGAATAGTTTTTGATCGGCTGGTTGATGAAATCGCCAATATCCGCAAAATCAATGATCGACGGGATTTTTGTATCAATTTCTTTATTCGTCATGCCGTGCATTAAAAGCTTGAGTCGAATATTTTCAAGTCCTGTGAGCGGCCCTTTCAACCCGACTTGGATCGCAATCAGCGACACTTCACCCTCCACTTCCACCTTTCCAGATGTTGGAACGATGACACCGGAAATAATATTGGAAAGGGTCGACTTGCCTGATCCGTTGATGCCAATCAAGCCGATCGCTTCCCCATCATAAATCGTCAAGTTGACATCTCGCAGTGCCCAAAAAGACTCCGTGTGCTGATTAAACAGCATTGCTTTGATTTTTTCACTTTTTGTCTTTGTCAGATCGTATTGTTTTGTAATATGTGAAAGCTTGATTCGATGTTTTTTCTCCATCTTTCCTTCTCCATTAATCGTATTGTTGTTTGAAATCTTGTTTTAAATTATACACATTCTTACACATTGTGACAACCTCTCACGCCGCTTAAACCCTTGAATTATCAAGC
Organism: Listeria costaricensis; assembly: GCF_900183385.1. Classification (GTDB taxonomy): domain Bacteria; phylum Bacillota; class Bacilli; order Lactobacillales; family Listeriaceae; genus Listeria; species Listeria costaricensis. The sequence continues at coordinate 202,615 of NZ_FXUT01000004.1, read as the reverse complement.
ATTACTTCGTCTTTCCAGCTTGATTATAAGTAGGATAAATTACATAATTATTTAATTTGACATTTTATAGTGTGCTTTCCCGCTAAAATTTTTCAAAAAAAAAACTTACGAAAAAATTTTTTATCTGCTATGATGGGTACTGTTGTTGTTTCAGAGCAGGTAGTCGTTTCATTGGATTATTTCCAAGATTTGCGCTTGTTTGAAAACAGCACGATTGAAAGGAGAATTTATGACGAAAAAACATACAAATCCCAATCTAATTATGCTTGGTCTGCTGATTGGCGGTTTCGTAGGCATGTTCAGTGAGACGGCGCTCAATATTGCGATCCCTGAACTAATGACTCAATTTGACATCAGCGCGGGTACGGTGCAGTGGCTACTGACTGGCTATCTGCTGTTGATCGGTATTACTTTACCGCTTGCAAGTCTGTTAACAAAGCTTTTCTCGACGCGCAAACTGGTTATTTTTGCAATCTGCGACTTTATGGTCGGCGCGATTATTGCTGCTCTGGCGGTGAATTTCCCGATGCTACTTGTCGGAAGGCTGATTCAGGGGCTGGCGACCGGGATCATTTTGCCGCTTATTTTTATCGTTCTACTGGCTGTCTATCCGCCTAACAAACGCGGGGCAGCGATGGGACTTGTCGGACTCGTGATCATGTTTGCACCGGCGATCGGGCCAACACTTGCCGGACTGATTATCGGCTTGCTTTCATGGCGGTTCATTTTCTGGCTGCTCGTCCCACTCATGCTTATTGCACTTTTTATCACCCTTCGATTTATGAAAAATGTAACGGAGGTCACCAAGCCGAAAGTGGACTTCTTCTCAATCCTACTTTCTACGATCGGTTTCGGCGGCCTTGTAATTGGCGCCAGCATGGCCAGTGATGCAGGTTGGGGATCGCCTGTCGTTTTAGTCAGTCTTTTGATTGGCCTGCTTGCACTCTTTTTCTACGGAAAACGCCAGCTTAAACTCGACACACCGATCCTAGATGTTCGTGCTTTCCAAACCAAACGCTTCACACTCGGCCTTTTGCTGGTGATTCTTAATTTTGCTATGATCATGTCGTCCATGTATCTTTTACCGATGTTTTGGCAAAAAGGGATGGGCATTTCGGCAACGGAAACCGGTCTTTTAATGTTACCTGCTGGTGTCCTGAACGCCTTCTTTTCGATTATTTCGGGACGGCTGTTCGACCGTTTCGGTGCCAAGGCGATCGTCCAGCTCGGCTTCCTTTTCGCAATCTGCGGTTCGGCCCTGCTGGTATTCGCCACGAACACCTCATCGATCTGGTACGTCCTCATCGCCCACATGGTGCTGATGGTCGGAATCCCGCTTATCATGTCACCTGCACAGATGTACGGTCTGAACGCGCTTAGCGGCCCACAGGCTTCAGATGGCAGTTCGATCTTGAATACGTTACAACAAATCTTCGGCGCCGTTGCAACAGCCATTACGACGAGCTTGTTGAGCTTTGGTGAAATCAACGCACAGGATGCCGGAAAATCAACCGTCGAAGCGTTCGTTCAAGGTTCGCACCTCGGCTTCGGTTTCACACTGGCGATTGCTGTAATCGGGCTGATCGTCGCATTCGGACTGAAGAAACCTTCTGCATCATGAAAAAAATCTGTCCTTCTTAAATGAAGGGCAGATTGACATTTTTCATCATAAAAAAAGGCTGTAAAACATNNATGTTTTACAGCCTTTTTTTCTATTAAAACCAGCCTTTGACGCCGTCCACTACATAATCGCCAACGCCTACGAAGAAGTTGCCTACAGATTGCATGGAAAGAACGAACCAGTTGGCTTTTTCAACATCGCCAGCCGTTGCCACTCCAATTGTTTCTGCTTGCTTGCCGTCCAGATAGCCCAAATCGTCGCCATCTTTAAGCGCTACGGTCATTGTGCCAACCTTGGTGCCCTTTTTAACCGGGGCCTCGAGCTCCTTCTTGTCGAGCGTTACTTTTGTTTCCAGTTTGGCTTTTTCAGTCGATTTCGGTACAACCAGTTTGACATCATCTGTCGTCACTAGTCCCACTGAATCTTCCTTCCCTTTTGTCACCGCCACAGATGACGGATCTGTTACTTTCGTGCCTTTTGCCTGTACGTCCATTACTTTAAAATTATTAAACGCATAATCGAGCATTTTGTTTGTCTCGTCAAAACGGGCGCTATTGTGATCACTACTGCTGTCGCCACCATTGGCATGCATCACAACCGTAATCACGCGCATGCCGTCCTGCTCAGCCGTAGCTGTCAAGCACATGCCGGCATAATCTGTCGTCCCTGTTTTCAAACCGTCGACACCTTCACGACCGTAAAGCAAACCGGGCAAAAGCCAGTTCCAGTTGGTCATGTCAATGGCATCAGAAGTGCCCTCGCGGAACGTCTTTTTCGTAATGCTCGACGTTTTGAGAATTTCTGGATAATCATCAATCAAATGCTTGGCTAGCTTGGCCATGCCGCGTGCCGTCATCTGGTTCTCATCCGTTGCACTGCCGACTTGCTGACCGCCTTTCAAGTCTGAGTTATTCAGCCCTGTCGAATTGACGAATTTGTGCTCGCCAAGGTTCAGCTCTTCTGCTTTCTTGTTCATCATGTCGACGAATTCGGCTTCGCTACCGGCCATTTTCTCTGCCAGCGCAATCGCCGCACCATTTGCCGAATAGATCGCCATCGCTTCATACAGTTCCTGCACCGTGTATTCTTCGCCTAGACGAAGTGGCACATTGGAAAGCGAGGTATCCTGCGAGATTTTATAGGCATAATCAGAAATCGTTACCTTGTCGTCCCATTTCAGCTTGCCAGAATTGATTTGTTCTAGCAGTATGTACTCGTCCATCATTTTCGTCATGGAAGCAATGCCCATCAGTTTGTCGGCATCTTTTTGGTAAAGGACTTTACCCGTGCTTTCTTCAATGGCGATCGCTGCATTGGCATTCACATTTGGCTGTTCGGCCGCCGCTGCACTTTTAGGACTGACGAAAACGCCGCTAGCAGCTACTCCAAGCGCAAGTGCCGCGACTGTTATTTTTTTGATTAATTTATTCACTCTACCTTCTCCTTCATTGGTTTCTGTCTATTTATAAATTCCCTTTTTAGAATCATCATGGCTAATTTTACAGTTACTTCTTATTTTACCATGATTTAAAAGCAGAGTATAGGAACTATTTGCATAAAAAATCATTTGATGATCGGTAAAATGATATGGGACGGATGTGCCAGATCGTGATAAATCTGCTGACGGGCTGTTCGGCTGGCGGTCGTGTCGATGAAACTGCCGCCTGTATTTGGATTGGGGTCAAACCGCGGGAAGTTGCTCGATGAAATTTCCACACGAATCTGGTGCCCTTTTAAGAATACATTGCTGGTTGCCCAAAGATCGATCGTATATTTATACACTTTATTATCCAAAGGTGCCTTTTGCTGCTTGGCGGCTCGAATAATGCCGTCCGTTAGATTGTAGGCCGTTCCGTCTGGCGCTACGTCTACTAGTTTCGCCGTAAAGTCGGTATTCGGGGCATCCGTTCGTGCATAAAGTTCGACCTGGATGGGGCCGGTCACCTCAAGCTCTTTTTTCAGCGGTGCTGTTGTGTAGCAGAGGACATCTGCCCGTTCTTCCAACTGCTGTTGATCTTGCGGACCGTCTGCGTGGAGGCCCTTATGCAGTGTTCCTCCTCCGTATGACGGCACGGGATTTTCTGGATCATAGATAAACTGATCGACAGGACTTTTCTCGTCTGGCTGGTGAAAACTGGCTGTTCCATCGCCGTTTTTTGTGTTGGCCTGCCCGTTACTATGAAAATAAAGCGGGGTGAAATGGGTGTTTTCAAGCGGCCAATTTTTCGCCGTCTTCCACTGATTGGTTCCCATCACAAAGTACTGAATTGGCGGGATGATTTTTTCGGGCGCCCCTTTCAGCCAGTGGTCAAACCAGTCTAAATGAAGCTCGTGCATGCTGGCCTCACCAAATCGACTTGCGGCCACGCCAAAATTCCGGTCACCAATATAGGAAACAAAATTGGCGTGCGTCCACGGCCCGATAATCAGCCGGTCGCCTAGGCCGCGCTCATGCCCATTCTGAAAATTGGCGATCGTCTTGTCGAGAAAGCAGTCGTACCAGCCGGCAATATGTAGACCCGGTACGCGCACTTTTTGATAGACACTTTTCACATCAATTTTCTGCCAATGCTCATCTTCTGCATGCAGCCCTAGCAGTCTGTCATAATAGTCCATCGCACCTGTACGCGTAATCGGCCGATACTGCCCGTATGGCTTCCGGCTATAGCTCTCCTCGATTCCATCCAGATCCTGCAACAAGTCTGCCATCCTCGTCTCCAACTGATCCGTATCTCTATAGCGGCGCAAAAGCATATCCGGCAGAATTGATTCCAGATTCCAAGTCGTCCACATGCCCAGCTCAAGCGCGCCGTCATGGTCATTAAACACGTCCGTCATGCTGTTTTGCGCCATCACAGGAGCCACCACTTTCAGCTTTTCCGAACCGCTGATTGCCGCCAGCATCTGCGTGTAGCCATAATAAGACAGCCCAAACATGCCGACCTGCCCATCAGAATAAGGTAGACCCGCTGCCCATTCGATCGTATCATAGCCGTCCTCTACTTCCGCCACATACGGCACAAACTCCCCTTCCGATTCAAAACGCCCCCGCACATCCTGAACAATCACCACATAGCCGCGCTCAGCCAGCACGTCCGGTCGCAGAAAATGCAGACCGTATTTTTTACTATACGGCAGCCGAGTCAATAGCACTGGATAGCGTCCGTCATCATTGGGGCGGTAAATGTCTGCCGCAAGCCGCACACCATCGCGCATTTCCGCCATCACATTTCGCTCGATCATAATTTGTTTCACGTGAAACACTCTCCTTTGATCTGAAAATATTCCTTCACGTCCATTTTTTCCCACTTTGGGTTGGATGTCAAACGAGCCGTTTTTGGGATATAATGTTCTTGTAATAGCCAAAATTTGTCAGTCTGGAAGTGATACGATGTCCTCAATTTGGCGCACATTGCTCTATGTAACAGCTGTGTTTTTAGGCGCTGGCCTAGTGGTGACACTCTTAACGCTTGTCATCAGCTATTTCGTTTTGACCTAGTAAAAAAAGCTCTGAAAGCTGCGCCAACCTCCCGAATGTTAGATTTTTAGGACTAATATTTGGAAGTTGGTGCAGTCTATTTTCAGAGCTTTTCATCATTAAAAATTCGCTACCCGTCCATAACCGACGAGATAATTTTTCCAGTAACCGCTGGCGATGTTGTCTAATTTGACGCCATTATTTTGGCAGTTGATCATCGTGCCATTGCCTACATAGATGCCGACATGGGCAATCCCGGAGCCGTAATTGAAAAAGACGAGATCGCCGGCTTTTGCCTGGGAGGAGCTGATTTTTTGAGCGGCGTTGTACTGCTCGCGCGCCGTCCGCGGAATCGTTTTGCCAATGCCGTTTTTAAATACATATTGGGTATAGCCGGAGCAGTCAAAAGTTTGTGGACCGACCGCGCCGTAAGTATATTTTTTGCCGAGGTGCTTTTTTGCTTCTGAATAAAGCGCGTTGTAGTCATCTTTAGCAGGCGTATTGGCTGCATTTACGAACCAGTATTTATCGCCCTTCAAGTCGCTAGCCTTAAAAAAGACCATCCGCTTTGTATCGCCGTAATAATCGGTGGAAAACCAGCCGTTGCTTTCGCCGCGGACTGTGATGGAGCCTTGAAGCTCGCCAATTTTACGCATTGCCGTATTCGCGGTAATGTTGGTTTCATTCGGATTGACCAGTTCATAGATGGCTACTTTGCCGTTTGTTTCTACTCTGGTCGGCTGCCCGTTTTTAAGTGGTGTGACGAATTGACCTGGCAGATAGCGCTGCTTATTTGACCAAGTGTAGCCCTTGCCGCCTCCATGACCGTGAATCGTATAGGTTGTATTTGGTTGATTTGTATAGGCTGTCGTGCCGTTTAAATTGCGTTCGTAAGTGCTGAATCCCCACGTATTTTTACCTTGCACAGCTGCTTCTGCCTGCTTCGGAAGGAACACGAAGAACAGTGCGGCAATCAGCAGTGCGACCCCCAAACTCCATTTTTTCATATATTTATAAAACCACCCTTTTTTATAAAATCGCTTTCAAACTATCAAAAGCATAGCATACGCATGTTACAGTTGTTTAACAGGTGGTCGACAATTCAAAATCAGACTTAAGTAGCAGTGCGGGCAAATTTACTTATCCTGTATCAGGTATTTAGTCGACCCGGTTACATCCAAAATGTCGCCCCCCGGCAAAGCGGGCTGGTTGTTCTCAATCAAAAAAACAGGTCAGAAAACGTGTCGATGCGTTTTCTAACCTGTTTTTTGTGTGGCTGAGCGATGGGTGCCCCAGCTTCTTTTCTAGATTATTCGACGTGTTGTGCCAGACGATTGGTCGAGCCGAATTCGGTCATTTTCTCTTCCACGACGCGTTCAATGGCCGTTATGCTGGGCAAAAGAAGGGCTCGCGGTTCAAAAACTTCTAGATTTTCTTCCATCGTCTCCTGCAAGGCCTGTCGCCAAGCCAGATTGCACTCTGTGTTGATATTGATCTTGGCATGCCCGTAAGCAATCGCCTTTTTCAGCTGCGCGAGTGGAATGCCGGATGCGCCGTGCAGGACGAGCGGAATGTCGATGGCTGCTCGGATGGCCTGCATTTCATCGAAGCCCAGAACCGGCTCGCCTTGATACTTGCCGTGAACGGAGCCTAGGGCGGCTGCCAGCGCGTCAATTTGGGTTTCTTCAACGAGACGGACACATTCATGCAGGTCTGCATATTTGATACCGCCAACCAGTCCGTCCTCCATGCCGCCGACCGAACCGACCTCTGCTTCAACAGAGACAAATTTGGCATGGGCATAGTCTGCCACTTTTTTGGTGTTGCGGATATTTTCCTCGATTGGCAAGTGGGAACCGTCGTACATCACGGAGCTGTAGCCTGCGTCCACGGCGGCGATGCAGCGCTCGACTGTTTGGCCATGGTCAAGGTGCAGGACGACTGGGATGGTGATGTTCATTTCTTTCATTAGCGCGTCGACCATTTGGGCAATCGTTTTGAAGCCACCCAGATAGTCAACAATTCGGTCACTCGAAGCGATGATGACGGGAGACTTGAGGCGTTCAGCCGTGCGCAAAATTGCCTGCGCCCAGATGAGCCCGTTGATGTTGAATTGGCCGACTGCATAGCCGTTTTTTTCGGCATCTTTCAGTAAATGCGTCATGGATACGAAAGCCAAGCGAATCCCTCCTTTTTCCCCTTTAGAATTTGCGGGCTTTCTTTAACATTTCCTGTTTATCAGCAAAGGCTTTTTGAATGCCCGCCTTGCCGGAAACTTCTGAAACGCCAACATTCCACCAGCCCAAGTAGCCGTCAGTCATGGTTTTTGGTAAAACTTTCATTTCGATTAGGGTCGTGCGGGTTTCTTTTTTCGCTGCCTCAAGCGCGGCAATGAGCTCTTCTTTATTGTTGGCACGGAAAACTTTGGCGCCGTAGCCTTCTGCAATTTTGGCATAGTCCACGTTCATAATTTGATTGTTTTGATCGCGGAACTCACAGTAGAAGCTGTCGCTGCCGTTTTCCATTTGCAAATTGTTGATGCAGCCGAAGCCAGAATTATCAAATAGCATGATGTTGATTTTATAGCCGTATTGTAAGGAGGTCAGCAGTTCAGAATGCAGCATGTTGAAGCTGCCGTCCCCAACCATCGAGTAGACCTCTTTGTCCGGTTCGGCAATTTTGGCCCCCAGCGCTCCGTTAATCTCATAGCCCATGCAGGAATAGCCGTATTCGAGGTGATACGTGTCGGCTACTTTTGGATCCCAAAGCCGTTGCAGGTCGCCCGGCAAGGAGCCAGCAGAAGTGAGCGCAATACTGTCCTCTGCTACGACATCATTGATCGTGACAAGCGCTTCTGTCTGAGTGAATTCCGTGCGGAGGGCATCTGCATATTCGTTCAGGGTGGCTTGGTCAAACTGATCTTTGATTTCCGGGTCAAAATTTTCACGTGTAAATTTGATATTGGCCAAGCGGTCGCGTTCCACGTACCATTCCGCCTTCAGCGCCTTCAGTTCATTGCCATAGCTCGTCTGGTAGCCTTCAAGCGCCGGAATGAGCGCCTGCAGGGTCACCTTGGCATCTCCCACGACTTGGAATGCATCAAATTTATAGGCTTGCGGACGGCTAACATTGATATTTAGAAACTTGGTTGTCTCATAGTTGAATGCTGTTTTGGAGCTGGTCGTGAAGTCCGTATAGCGCGTCCCAATTCCGATGATCAAATCGGCGGCTTTAATCGCCTTATTGGAAGCAAGCGTCCCGAGTATCCCGTTGCCGCCCAAATTATTCGGGAAGGTGCATTCGACGGTCGACTTGCCGGCATGCGTTTCGACAAGCGGGATATTGTATTTTTCCGAAATGGCGATAAGTTCTTCGCGGGCGCCGGAATAGCGGGCACCTCCGCCAACAATGATCACAGGGCGTTTGCTGGCCTTGATGGTTTCGACCGCTCCACTCATTTCACGTTCGGTAGGAATGCGACGGTTTACGTAATGCACCCGTTTTTTGAAAAAGTCTTCGGGGTAATCGTAGGCCTCTCCTTCTGTATCCTGCGCAATGCAAATGGTTGCTGGACCTGCTGTTGCCGGATCGGTCATCACTTCAAACGCACGAAGCAAGGCGCTCATCAGCTGTTCAGGGCGCTCGATCCGGTCCCAATAACGCGATACCGGGCGCAGTGCATCATTCGTGGAAACGTCGGCGCTGTACTCATGCTCGAGCTGCTGCAAAACTGGATCTGGCTGACGTGTCGCAAAAGTGTCTGCCGGCAGGAAAAGAACCGGAATATTATTTGCCAAGGCTGTCCCTGCTGCGGTCACAAAATTGGCACTGCCCGGACCTGCTGATGCTGTACATGCAAAAATTTTCTTGCGGTTATTCTGCTTGGCAAATCCGATCGCCGCATGCGCCATTCCCTGTTCATTTTTCCCTTGAAAGACTTTTAAATGGCCTTGATGTTCTTCCAGCGCCTGCCCGATTCCGACGACGTTCCCATGGCCGAAAATTGCAAATACGCCTTCGACAAACGGTGTTTCTTCGCCATCGATCTCTATATATTGCTGATTTAAAAATTTTACCAAAGCTTGAGCGGTTGTTAAACGAATCGTTTTCCCTGCCACCTTTTATACCTCCATTCGATTACTTTTGTTCTTCCAGTAAAGTTTCGATTTCAGCTGCTGTCGGCATGGCATCAGACGAGCTGTGCTTGCTGATCACAATGGATGCTGAAGCGCTGCCATATTTGAGCGCCGTTTCGATCCCCTTGTCGTTAAAGAGCGCGTATAGGAAGGCGGAAGCGTAAGAATCGCCCGCGCCAAATGTTTTCAATACGTTTGTTTTGTAAACGCCTGCTTTAAATGTAGCGCCCTCACGTGTATAGGCAAATGAACCTTCCACGCCATGCTTGATAACGACGAGTTTGGCCTGATTTTCAAACAGATGATGTGTTGTAGCTTCGTTCGTGCCGCCCTCTTTGCCTTCCATCATATCATATTCGTCGCGCGTCCCGATGACAATATCGGCCTGTTCTGCCACAAGCGTATAGTAAATGGCGGTCTCTTCTTCGGATACCCATGTATATGGCCGGTAATCCAGCTCAAAAACCACCAGGCAATCATTTTTCTTAGCCAGATGAATCGCATGTAGAACGGCCTCACGTGACGGACTTTTTGAAAGGGCTGTTCCAGATACCAGCAGGACGCGTGCCTGACGGATGTAATCTTCATCCACTTCGCTTGGCGCCAAATAGAGATCGGCCACATTGTCGCGATACATGAGGATGCTGCAATCTTCGGGACTTTTGATTTCCGTGAATGCCAGACCAGCTTTGCGTCCTTCCGTGTCGAGCACCATGCCAGTCGTATCCACTCCGACGCCCGCCATATAAGACTGGATGAAACGGCCATGCTGATCATCTGGAATTTTCCCGATAAAGCCGGCTTTCAGTCCCAGCTTGGACGTTCCAATTGCAATATTCGCCGGACTGCCGCCGACATATTTGGAGAAAGTCATGGTTTCTTCCATCGGCCGGTTATATTCCACCGCGTTCAAATCGATGCAGGCACGCCCAATGGCAATGATGTCAAATTTTCGCTCGCTATTTTTATTCAAGTTCATTCTTTTTTCCTCCCTATTCTCGGTCTAAAATCCATTCATGGGCCGGATCATTATGGAACTTCCAAACTCTCGTCGGACCGGCCATCACATTTAAATAGTATGAAGTATAGCCATCTGGAACGCCGACTGGATGATAACCAGCTGGCACTAGCACCATATCTCCATTTTCAACGGTCATGGTTTCATCAATCGAGCGGTCATCTGTATAGACACGCTGAAAAACAAAGCCCTGACGCGGGTTCATTTCATGATAGTAGCTCTCTTCAAGGAATGATTCTTCCGGTAAATTGTCCTGATCATGTTTATGCGGCGGATAGCTTGAGAAGTTGCCGCCTTCCGTGTATACCTCCACAACGAGCACACTGTCGGCGATCTCGGAGGAATCTGGCAAGATATTATGGACATGGCGCTGATTTTGATACTTGCCGCGGTCCTCAATTGAGTTGTCGCTGGCTTTGATCAGCTTTGTCGGCAATTTTTTCCTAGTAGGTGAGTAGCAAAGTGCCACGCGGGCTATTTCCGACTCGCCCTGAATGGTAAAACTGCGACTGTTTCCGATATACACACTATCTGTGGGAATTTTTTCAAAGACGGAATCCCGCGTCCCGATTTTTTCAAAAGTTGTCTCGCCTTCCTGAACGGTAATTTTACCTGTAAGGGCTACGATACAAACTTCCTCCCCGTCCAGACTCTCTTGGTAGACCGCACCTTCTGCAAGGTCAATCATCCGAAAGGCCACATAAGTAAGCGGCGAATTGGCTTTATGGATTTCATGGACAAGCGTCACGCCATCCTTGATTGCTTCATGTTTTGGTTTGCGCAGTAGTTTTTTCATTTCATTTGGCCTCCTGATTATTCCGCAAAGCCTTTTTGCGGGTATCTTGCCGTAACAACCTTTTTATGTGTGAAGAAATCTACGCTGTCTTTTCCATTGGCGTGAAGGGTTCCGTAGAAGGACGATTTCCAGCCGGAGAACGGGAAGAATGCCATTGGCGCAGGCACGCCCAAGTTGATTCCAAGCATTCCGGCATCAATATTTTCGCGGAAATACCGAATCGCATTGGCATTATTTGTGAACAGGCAGGCTCCATTGGCGAATTCCGAACGGTTGGCTGTACGAACGGCTTCCTGCAAATTTTTCACCCGAATGATTGATAGAACCGGCGCAAAAATTTCATCCTTCCAGATTGTCATATCTGTCGTAACTTCCTCGAAAATCGTCGGTCCGACAAAGTAGCCATTTTCAGGTGCTGTTTCGCGACCATCTACAGCCAGTTTGGCGCCTTCTTCCAGCCCTTTTTCAATATAGGCGAGCGTTCTTTGTTTATTTTCATCACGAATGACCGGTCCCAAGAATACGCCATCGTCTAATCCATTCCCGATTTTCACGTTTCTAGCCTTTTCTTTTAAAGCTGCTACAAATTCATCATAAATGCCATCTTCAACAGTTGCAACTGCGCAAGCCATGCAGCGCTCGCCGGCAGAACCGAAAGCCGCTGCAATCACATTGGTCACGGTATCTTCAATATCCGCATCATTTAGAACGATCGTATGGTTTTTCGCACCTGTTAGCGACTGCACGCGTTTCAAATTAGCACTTCCTGTTTTATAAACATACTCGCCGACCGGTTTTGATCCCACGAAGGAAACCGCTTTGATCGTCGGGTTTTCCAGAATGCCATTGACGACATCATGCGCACCGTAAACGACATTTAAAACGCCATCTGGCAGCCCAGCTTCGGAAAAAAGTTCGACCAGCTTTTCCATTAGAAGCGGCGTGCGTTCAGAAGGTTTTAAAATAAAGCTGTTTCCAAGCGAGATTGCCATTGGGAACATCCAGCATGGCACCATCATCGGAAAGTTGAACGGTGCAATCCCGCCGCATACTCCGATTGGATAGCGATAGTTGGCAGCCTCGACATCCGTTGCAATGGATGCCAGTGAGTCCCCCATCATGAGAGACGGTGTGCCAGCCGCAAATTCAACATTCTCAATGCCGCGTCCCACTTCGCCAAGTGCTTCGGATAAGTTTTTTCCATTTTCGATCGTGATCAGTTTTGCCAGTTCTGTTTTATGCTTTTGGAGCAGCTGTTGAAAATTGAATAAAATGCGGGCACGTCTGGGAACGGCTACTTTACTCCATTTTTCAAAAGCTGATTGGGCAATTTCTGCCGCCGCATCAAGTTCCGCACGCGTTGAGATTGGGACTTGGCAAATAACTTCTCCCGTTGCCGGATTGTAGACATCTTCATATTTATCCGTATTGCTCTCTACCCATTTGCCGCCGATAAAGTTCTTTAACTTTCTTACTTCTGTCATAGTCGTACTCCTCCACATCACTTAATTTATTCAACAAATGACCATAAATGTTATCTTTTGATTATATTACTAATAATAGTTGATTACATTCAGGGAGTCAAGTCCTTAAATGGAATTTTTGTGAGGTTATAGTTAAATTACTGCTCTTTATAACTGTTTATCGAAACCTAAAATAACCAACCAATATTTAAACTTACTCAAAAAAGTTAAATATTGATTATTTTTTGGTTATATGTTATAAATGAGTATATTAGTACAACAGAACGAATGGCTTTTGATCAAAATGAAAAGGTGGAAAACAATATGAAGGTGAAGCGAATTCAAGCAATCGAGGATTATATCCACACACAGGGAAGCGTCAGCCTTGATGATCTTTGTGAGTACTTCGGTGTCTCCAAAAATACGATTCGTCGCGATATTAATAAAATTGTCGAAAAGAAAACGATCAAAAAGGTTTATGGCGGCGTCGTTTCTCTTCAAGAAAATGTGAATGAGCTGCTGCCGTTTGAAAATCGCGACATTACCAATCATTCCGAGAAGGAAAAAATCGGCGAACTGGCGGCACAATATATAGAAGACGAGGACTTAATTTTTATTGATTCGGGCACGACGACACGCTATCTGGTTGACCACATCCCAAGTAGCAAGAATGTAACCATTATCACCAATAATTTAGACGTCATCAATCTGGCGGCTGACAGGGACAATATTCACATCCTCGTAATCGGAACGACCTTTAAGCGCAAAACAAAGTCCTTTGTCGGCATTGAAAACTGGTCTTTTTTCCAAAAGTACAATGTGACCAAGGCTTTTATGGCGGCCACCGCATTTTCGGCGTCTCACGGCGTCATGAATTCGGATATTTTGGAATATGAGGTCAAAAAACGCATGATTGAAAAGGCTGAGAAGAAAATTCTGATGGTCGACCATACGAAAGCGGACAAATCCGCGTTACTGACTTATGGCTCCTTGGCTGATTTTGATGTGCTGGTTACTTCCAAAGAACTGCCAGCAATTTATGAACAGTACTGCCGTGAAAATCAGATTGAACTAGTTTACAATTTGGAAAAGTGAAAGGAGTGATCGAATGCCGCTTCTAAATATCGATGTGCTGGAGGGCCGGTCTGATGCGGAACTTCGTCTTCTGCTGGACACGATCCACACTGTTGTTGTGGCGGCTTTTGGTGTCCCCGAGCGCGACCGTTATCAAATTCTCCATCAGCATAAGAAAAATGAGATGATCATTGAGGACACCGGTCTCGGCTTAGATCGGACAGACAAAGTGGTGATCATTCGCATGACCAGCAAAAAGCGCACACCTGCACAAAAGCAGACTTTCTATCGATTGCTAGCGGAGCAGCTGGAAGAAAAGCTGGCCATCCAGTCGAGCGACATCATGGTTTCAATTGTTGAAAACAGCGATGCAGACTGGTCTTTCGGCTTCGGTCGGGCGCAGTTTTTGACTGGGGAGCTTTAGAAATGAGGGGGGGTAAATGGCGCGGATGGGCTGTTTATCCTTTTTTATGTTGAAATAATCGACTGATGGCTATCATTTTTTACCATCTGATGTGCCAACTTTTCCCGAGAAAAGAAAAACGCACCCAAAATCTGGGCGCGTTTTTTTAATTGCTTATTTTTTCCTTCTGAACAGGAAGGCACTAACGGCTGCAAGTCCTAAACCAATGATTGGCAGTGCTTTGCCAGACTGATCGCCCGTTTCCGGAAGTTTGTCTGCTGCTTTTCGCACACGGCTGTCCTCCGATTGCTCAGTGTTGCCTGTAACAGTCAGCTCGTCGTTCGCTTTACTGTTTGCTCCACTATTGGATTCACCGTTTGCTCCACTATTGGATTCACCGTTTGCATCCGAATTGGCGTCATTTGAAGCATCGTTATCTGCCGGCTGTTCACTTTCAGTTACAATGACCTGAATTTCCTTGCGAGTCGTTACTCCAGCTGCATCTGTGACTTCATAAACCACTTTGTATGTGCCTGGAGTTGAGGTGTCCACGGTACTTTCGATCACTCGAACCTTGGAATCAATCACACCGTCCTGCTTATCAAGAGCTGTTACAAAAGCAAGCGGATCAAATTGACTGCCTTTTGCAATCACCTGATCTTCGGCTTCGATTTCTGGCGGATCATTTTTCACATGAACAGTGATCGTTTTGGTCGTCACTACACCTGCTGCATCCGTTACCTCGTAAGTTACTGTATAGTCACCCGTTGTTGTCGGATCCACATTATTTTCCAGAACGACAATCTTATTGGTTAAATTACCATCCTCTTTATCTGTTGCAGTCGCGTAATCCAGCGGGTCAAAGCTTGTTCCGTTAATGTCGATTTCATCGTCCGCTTGAATGACTGGCGCTTCGTTGGTAACATGAACCGTAATTTCCTTCGTTGTCGTTACTCCGGCCGCATCCGTCACTTCATATTTCACTTTGTATTCACCTGGAACCAGCGGATTGACCGTGTTTTCTGTCACTTTGATCTCGTCCGTCAGATCGCCATCCTCTTTATCCTTGGCTGTCGCATAGTCTAGCGGGTCAAACTTACTGCCAAATGGAATGGTTTGGTCCTCGGCTTTGATTTCCGGTGCTTCATTGGTAACTGTGACCTTGATTTCCTTCGTCGTTGTTGCTCCGGCTGTATCAGTCACCTTGTACTTAACTGTATATTCACCCGGTGTAGTCGTATCAACATGATTTTCGAGCACTTCCAGTTCACCCGTCAAATCACCGTCTTCTGTATCGGCGGCTGTTGCATACGCGAATGGATCAAACTCACTGCCAAATGGTACCACTTGATCTTCTGCGGTGATTGTTGGTGCATCATTTTGAACGAGCACTTGAACCGTTTTAGTCGTGGTCACTCCTGTGGCATCGGTCACTTCATATGTGACGGTATAGGTGCCCGGTGTGCTTGTATCAACTGTATTTTCGATGACTTTCAGCTGACTAGTTATGTCGCCATCCTCTTTGTCCGTTGCTGTTGCATAAGTTAGCGGATCAAATACGGTACCATGTACTTCAATTGTATCCGGCACCTGAATTTCTGGCGCTTCGTTCGTGACGGTGACTTTGATTTCTTTCGTCGTAGTCACTCCCGCTGCATCTGTTACTTCATACTTCACTGTGTACTCGCCCGGAATTTGCGGATTCACCGTGTTTTCCGTCACTTTAATTTCGTCCGTCAGATTGCCGTCCTCTTTGTCCTTCGCTGTCGCATAGTCTAGCGGATCAAATGTACTGCCAAATGCGATGGTTTGGTCTTCGGCTTCGATTTCTGGCGCTTCGTTCGTGATTGTCACCTTGATTTCTTTCGTTGTCGTTGCTCCTGCCGCATCGGTCACTTCGTACTTCACTTTGTATTCGCCCGGAATTTGCGGATTCACCGTGTTTTCCGTCACTTTAATCTTGTCCGTCAGGCTGCCGTCTTCTTTGTCTTCAGCAGTGGCATATTTTGTTGGATCGAATTCACTGCCGAATGGAAGGGTTTGATCGACGGCCGTAATAACAGGTGGCTCATTGGTTACCGTTACTTTGATTTCTTTTGTCGCCTTGGCACCCGTGTCATCTGTGACTTCATAAACCACTTTGTATTCACCTGGGCGGCTTGTGTCTACAGTATTTTCTTTCACACGGATTTTGTTCGTGATTGTGCCGTCTTCTGTATCAGCAGCTGTTGCATACGCCAATGGATCGAATTCACTGCCAAATGCCACCACTTGATCTTCTGCTGCGATTGTTGGCGCATCATTGATCACATGGACGGTAATCGTTTTAGTCGCAGTCTTGCCTTCACTATCTGTGACTGTATAGGTGATCGGATAATCTCCCGGAACCAGATTGTCCACCGTTCCGCTGATTTGAATATCGCTTGTCAAATCGCCGTCTTCCACGTCAAGAGCTGTCGCCAAATCTTTCAATGTGATGCTTTCTTTCACATGAATCGTTTTGTCTTCTGCCGTAATGACTGGCGCTTCATTTCCTTGGATAACGGTCACTTTAATTTCCTTTGTCGCTACAGCACCTGTATCATCAATGACTTCGTAAACAACTTTATATTCACCTGGCGTTGTTGTGTCCACTGTGTTTTCCTTTACAGTAATCTTGGAAGTGGAATCGCCATCTTCTGTATCTGTTGCTGTTGCATAATCAAGTGGATTAAAAGTAGTTCCCGTCTTGATCGTCTGATTTTCCGCCTCGATAACCGGCGCATCATTGATCACATGGACGGTGATTGTCTGGCTGGTCGTTTTTCCGCCACTGTCCGTAACAGTATAGGTGATTGGATAGTCTCCAGGAACTTGATTGTTGACCGTCCCCGTGATGACAATGCTGTCTGTCAAATTGCCGTCTTCTTTATCCGTCGCTGTCGCCAAGGTTGCTAAATCAAGCCCTTCTTTGACATGGATCGTTTTGTCATTTGCCGTTACTTGCGGTGCTGCGTTGGATGAGTCACTGTAGTAATAAGTGACTGTTTGGTCCTCCTCTGCAAATTGACCCGTCTCGTTTCCTTCAACTCTGACAAACGTGTAATCGGTGAAAGTTTTCTTCGTCGTACTGTAATCTTCCCCAATGTCGCCCTGCAAAATTTCTTCAGGAGCCAAGTCGTTGCCTGTTGCCAAATCTTTATATTGAACTTTTACAACACCAAAAGCGGACGTATACTGAAAGGAATTAATTTTAAACTGATGCATATTGTAATTCGTACCAGTCGATGCTGAAACACTAAATGCATAAGCCGTTGTGCCACCGCCACTGTTCATCCATGACGTAATATCCTTCGACCAAGTTTTGCCGTCATAGGTGACTGTCATTGTCTTTGTGGCCGCTGAATAGCTGAAAACGACTGCTTCAAAGCCATTGTTGACCGGATCGGAAATAACTTTCGGCTTGCCGGCCTCGTCATTACGTCCTGTATACATGCCGCCCCAACCATCTGGCTCCGTGTAAACAAATCCGCCGAACGTCGTGTCTTCAAAACCAGCTGGGTCATCATAGGTTTTAACGCCCGCGTCGATGGTTCCATTGAAATACGTATCAAATTTAAAACCAAAGGCATTGGGCAAGCCGCTGATTCCTAGTGCCGCACCAGAATAACCTAGCTCATCAATGTTGCCGGGATGGAACGCAAACCCCATACCATCAGCGCCACCCTGGCTTTGGTTTTTATTTCCAAGATTGATCTGACCCTGCAAAGTAAAATCCTGACTGAGATCAATTTTATCTTTCAGGTAAAAATTACCCACCTGATTTGCAGCATCCTCTGTTAAAGTTACTGTCCCTGTTGATTTGTCATAGCTCGCATTCGTTCCACCAAGTTGAAAATAGTCCAGAAAGTTGTTTGAGGTAACCGTAACCGTCTTACTTCCCGCTTTCAAATTCGCCCGTTTCTTTTTCTCTTCTACCGTATTAGCAGTGCCGTTCTCTGTTTCCTGCGCTTGAACAGTCACAAACGACGGGGCAACAAGTGATACTGCCACCGCTCCTGCCATCGTTGTTTTTATCAGGCGGCCATTCCTTTTCTTCCCTTTCATTTGTAGTCCTCCTTGATGTGTAGCATGATTTTAATTTTAATTAAGCTTTCTTATTATATGCTCCCGTTTTCCACCAATCAATATACATTTTCAGCACTTTTCTTCCGACTAAAATTCAGATTTATTACTTTTTTGTCAAATTTAAATAAGCTGAATATTCAATTCTGTAAATTTCTCACAATCAACATGCTAAATCGATAAGAAAAAATGCTTTATTTTTACATAAATCCTCCATTTTAGTCAATGAAGATTTAAATGTATTTTCCGAATATTATTTATCTGAATTATTTTGTTTTAGTCACAAATAAAGACCTCTATGTCACATTTAGAGGTCTTTACGATTTATTTATCCAATTTTAGTTTGGCCAGCGCTTCTGCCATCGGATTATTGAACGGCTCATCCTGCGCCTTGTCCTGCTTCTTCATATACTGAGCGACATCTTTTTTCGAGATGTTCTGACGCTTCTCCTTGCCGCGACGTTCATTGAAGGCTGACAGTTTTTCCCGATAGCCGCAGTTCATGCAGACAAAAATTTGCTTATCGCCCTGCCCCTTCATCTCAAGTCGTTTGTGGCAATTCGGACAGCGGGCATTAGTCGTACGTGATACCGATTCGCGATGACCACATTCCCGATCCTGACAAACAAGCATCGTGCCTCGTTTCCCCTTCACTTTGAGCATCGGTTTGCCGCAATCCGGGCATTTATGAGAGGTAATGTTGTCATGGCGGAATTTTTTATCATTTTTCTTAATCTCCGAAACGGCTTTTTCTGCATAACTGCGCATTTCCGAAGTAAATTGTCGATAGTCCAGCTTCCCGTCTGCAATTTTGGCCAATTTTTGCTCCCAGATCGCGGTCAGTTCTGGCGACTTGAGATCTGCTGGTGCCAAGTCCAACAACTGGCGGCTTTAGAGGTAATATGGATTTCCTTGCCTTGCTTCTCAAGGGAAAAGCTGTTGAAAAGTTTCTCAATAATGTCTGCTCGAGTGGCTACCGTACCGAGACCACCCGTTTCACCAAGCGTCTTAGCTAGCGCCTTGTTTTGACTCTCCATATACTTCGCCGGATTCTCCATGGCAGAAAGCAAAGTGGCCTCATTGAAACGTGCTGGCGGCTTCGTTTTGCCGGTGCGCAGATTGATCTTTTGGACGGTTATTTTTTCGCCATTGTGAAGCTTCGTGGCGTGCCCCTGATCATCCGACTCATTATAAATCGCCTTCCAGCCGCGCGTTTTTTCTACCTTGCTTTTTATCCGGAAAGACTCACTGCCGATTTTGGCGGAAGCGGTCGTTTCATCGTAGACATATGGTTCAGACAGTACGGCAAGAAACCGCTTGACGACAAGGTCATAGATTTTGCGTTCCCGGTCGGACAGATCAGAGAGTGCGACGGTTTCTTCGGTGGGAATGATCGCATGGTGATCACTGACTTTGCGATTGTCCACAAAGGATTTATTAGCTTTGATTCCTCTGTTCAAAATGCTTCGCGCCGGTTTGGCATATTCGCCGACACCACACGCATCCAGCCGCTCCTTAAGCGTCGGCACAATATCCTCCGACAGGTATCTGGAGTCCGTCCGCGGATAGGTCAGCACTTTATGGCGCTCATATAGATTCTGCATCAGATTGAGCGTCTCCTTAGCCGAAAAATCATAACGCTGGTTGGCATCTCGCTGCAATTCTGTCAGGTCATAGAGACCCGGTGCGTATGTTTTCTTTTCCTTCGTTTGGACCTGCTCGATTAGGAGGCTCTTCCCGCGGAGTTCCCGTACAAGCTGGTCGGCCTTTTCGCGGTCAAAAGTTTGGCCTTCCGCCCAGTCGAACGTCCCGCTTTCAGTGATGGCTTCCAGTTGATAGAACTCTCTCGGTTTAAAATTCCGGATCTCTTCTTCGCGTGCAGCAATCATTGCCAGTGTTGGCGTCTGAACGCGACCGCACGACAGTTGGGCATTGTATTTGGTCGTCAAAGCACGTGTGGCGTTGATGCCCACCACCCAGTCAGCCTCTGAACGTGCAACCGCCGAATGGTAGAGATTTTCGTATGCCTTGCCGGGTTTCAATTGTTTGAAGCCCTCTCGAATCGCTTTGTCGGTAACCGATGATATCCAAAGCCGTTTGAGCGGTTTTTTCACCTTGGCATAATCGATAATCCAACGTGCCACGAGCTCCCCTTCACGACCGGCATCTGTCGCAATGACAATTTCTGTAACGTCCGACCGATTCAGCAGCCCTTTGACCGTTTCGTACTGCTTGCGGGTCTGCTTGATTGGGACAAGTTTCATATTTTTGGGAAGGATCGGCAAATCTGCCATATCCCAGCTCTTATATTTTTGATCGTACTGCTCAGGGTCTGCCAGTGTGACCAAATGGCCCAGCGCCCAAGTGACGATATAATTGGAGCCTTCCATGTAGCCATTTTTACTTGATTTTGCCCCAAGTACGCGGGCGATATCTTTGCCGACAGACGGTTTCTCTGCCAGAACTACTGTTTTTGCCATCTGTAAAAATCCTTTCTTTCGTTCATTTTCCCTAGCATATCATAAATTCAGCCTTGCGTCGCTTTTTCATTTTGCAGAAGCGGCAGGAAATCCGCCCCATATTTTTCTAGTTTGGCGGGTCCAATCCCCTTCACTTCGAGCATTTCTTCGTCCGTCTGCGGCAAATAGCGACAGAGTTCCCGCAGCGTCTCATCTGAGAAGATAATATACGGCGGTACGTGGAAACGTTCTGCCAGTTCGCGCCGTTTTTCGCGTAAAATTTCAAACAGTCCAGCATCGACTTCTGCTGCTACCTTTGTCTTGGCAGCCTGTCGAGCGGCTTTGCGCATGACAGGGAGCTTGCCTTTTAGCACCTGTGCCGCTTGCTCGGTAAGATGGAGCGACGGGTACTGGCCATTGTCAGGCATGAGGAACCGCTCGGCTGTTAGGTAATCGAGCAGCTGCAGCACGTCCTTTTGTGACTGTTCACGCATAATGCCATAGGTGCTGAGTTCGTCAAAATGCCACTGGCGAATTTTCTGATCATTCGAGCCGGTCAACACTTTGGCCACCATTACTTTGCCGAACCGCTCGCCCATCCTTTTGACACAGGAAAAGACTTTTTGGGCATCAATCGTAATATCCTGTGCCTCACGGGTGTCGAGGCAATTCCCACAACGCCCGCAATCAGTCCCTTCCTCGCCAAAATACTGGACGATATATTTTTGCAGACAGATTTCCGTATAGCCATATGCCGTCATCTGGCGCAGCTTCTGATACTCAGCCTGTTTGCGCTCATCTGGAAGCTCCGATTGGTCGATTAGAAACTGCTGAATGTGGGCATCTTGCGGGGAGAACAACAGAATGCAGTCACTTGGCAAGCCGTCTCGCCCCGCCCGACCAGCTTCCTGATAATAGGCTTCCATCGTGCGCGGGATATTATAATGAATAACAAAACGGACATTCGACTTATTAATGCCCATCCCGAAAGCATTTGTCGCCACCATCACCCGAATATCATCATAGAGAAACTTCTCCTGCCAGTCATTTCGCTCCACATCCGACATGCCACCATGGTAATAACCGCAAGCGATGCCTTTTTTATGAAGCATCTCGGCAATCCGTTCTACTTCCTTGCGAGTGGCCGCATAGACGATACCAGATTCCGTTTGATTTTCTGCCAAATAGTCGATCAGATAGCGATCCTTATCCTGCCCCTTGACGATTGTAAACGCCAAATTTTCCCGTTCAAAACCCGTTTTGACCGCTCGATCTTCTGGGATTTTTAACAAGCGGCAAATGTCCTCCGCAACAGAAGGCGTGGCTGTAGCCGTCAGCGCCGCAATCAGTGGCCGCTCCGGAAGATCATCCAGATAATCGCATAATTTTAGATAGCTGGGCCGAAAATCATGCCCCCACTGGGAAATACAGTGCGCCTCGTCAATCGCAAACAAAGAAATTTCTGTCGTCAAAAGCAAGTCTTGAAACGCCGGTGTGTCCAGCCGCTCAGGCGCAATATAAAGCAGTTTCAGATTCCCCGATTTGGCAAGAAAAATTCGTTCATTCACTTCCTTTAATGACAATGTACTATTAATATACGTCGCCTCGACACCTGCCGAATGAAGCGCGTCCACCTGATCCTTCATAAGTGAGATCAGTGGCGAGACAACGATTGTCAGGCCTGTAAAAGTGAGTGCCGGAATTTGGTAGCATAAGGACTTCCCGCCACCAGTCGGCATGACCGCTAGCGTGTCCTGCCCGTTTAAAAGCTGTTCGATCGCTTCTTTTTGTCCCGTTCTGAAGTCGGAATAACCAAAATGCTGTTGTAAGATTTCTTTTGCTTGTTGCATCGTTCCGCCTCCTTTTCCTACCTTCCAGTATAATGCTTTTTGGCTCTGAATTGAAGCCTTTCAGCTAAAGTTGGCAAACTTGGCCGGATATGGAATTTTGAGCCGATATGCAGCTTTTTCATGTGAAATTTGTGGACAAGTCCGCTGCCATGGCCTGGGCTCCCGGCCGTTTCTTGCGTACCGCGAACCTGTTTTCACTTTGAAAGCGGTCTCTGTTATGTTATACTAAATCGGAAAAGGAGGTCTAGCAATGTCAAAGGCAAGTTTTGTCGCTTCCCTGCTTCAAGAAGGCAAGTTCATCGAGAAGTATAAAGAAGCGGGAAATTCCATGCTGCCAATCTTGAAATCCAATCAGCCGGTCAGTCTCGAACCAGTAACTGATTCAACTGAACTCGCTGTTCGTGATATCGTTTTTTGCAAGGTAAAGGGCAATTATTATACGCACCTAATCGCAGCGGTACGCACACGCAACAATCAAACGGAATATCAGATTGCGAATAACCACGGCTATGTGAATGGTTGGGTTAAACGGCGCAGCATCTATGGAAAAGTTGTGAAAATTTGGCCCTAAACGCCAGGTTTTTTTATTTTGCCTTAAAATGTTTCACGTGAAACAATCAGCTGTTGCTTCCCCCATCAAAAAAGACCTAATGGCAGTCATCAGGTCCGATCGGTTTGTTTATGCATTTTTTTAAGCTTATAAACGCTTTGTACGATTCCCCATACAATGATTATAAGGAAAAGAAGATTGAAATAGGCGTGGTTTCTGAGGGTTTGGACGATGATCGTCACTCCCGCTACGAGGAAAATCAACAAGGCAACTATGTAAAAACTTTTTTTATTCAATTCATCACATCCTTGTCCGCGTTCTGTTGTTAACTTTTATTATATCATGAAAGCGCAACAAAAAAACGGAGAAGCTGTTCGCTCCCCCGCTCTATTTTTCATCCAGCAGTCTTTGGTAAATCTCATAATTCTCATCATCAAAACATACAAAGCGGATCTCTCGCAGGCTGGTATCGGGGTCTGCCTGCATCCATTCGTTCACCGTATAAAGTGCCACTTCGGCCGCTTTTTCTTTTGGGAAACGATAGATTCCTGTTGAAATATTAGGAAATGCAATGGTTTCTAAATCTTTGGCAGCCGCCAGATCCAGCGATTTCCAGTAGCAGGAGGCAAGCTTGTTCGGTTCCTGCTTATCGCCGCCATTCCAGACTGGACCAACTGTATGAATGACATATTTGGCGGGAAGATTGAATGCCGGAGTGATCACTGCCTCCCCAGGGGAACACGAGCCAATTCGGGCGATCACTGTGCGGCAGGCGTCCACAAGTTCAGGCCCTGCAGCTCGATGAATGGCCCCATCAACCCCGCCTCCGCCAAGCAGTGACGAATTGGCCGCATTCACAATCGCATCTGTCGTTTGTTTTGTAATATCTCCTTTGATAACCTTGAGTTCCACTTGTATCACCTCGATTTCGTTTCTTTCAGTTTAGCGTATTTTGCTCCAAACTACAAACTTTCTGCGAGCTGCTTCCTTTTTTCCAAATAATAGCTGTAATTACCGGAAAAGCTGGTCAGCTGGCAATTTTCCAGCAATATCGTCCGGTCGCATATCTGGTTCATAAAGTAGCGGTCGTGCGAAACCACAATGACAGTTCCTGCAAAATTCTTGATGGCTTCTTCCAAAACCTCTCGTGACGCAATATCCAAATGATTCGTCGGCTCGTCCAAAATCAGCGTATTGACCGGCTGATGGATGAATTGTGCCAGCCGCAGCCGCGTTCGTTCTCCCCCGCTTAAAGCACTGACTTTTTGGAAAACCATTTCTTGATAAAACATAAATCCGGCTAAAAGTTGTCGCGCTTCTCCTTCCGTGACTCGCACTTTGTCGCGAAACGCCTCTAAGACGGTCAGATTGGGTGCCATTTCTTCCATTTGCTGTGACAGATAGGCCACTTGCACACTAGGCCCAATCCTGAATTCCCCCGCATCCGGTGTCAACTCGCCTAGGCAAAGCTTCAACAAGGTGCTTTTCCCGGCGCCGTTCTCACCAACAATCGCCACTCGTTCCCCCTGCTTAATCAATAATTCGGCTTCTTCAAATATCGGCTTCTCGCCAAACGACAACCAGATCCCCTCTGCACGAACGATTTCGCCACTTCCACGTCCGCCATTTTCAAATTGCAGCCGCATCTCTTTCTGCTCTAAAACCGGCTTTTTGACAAGCTCCATCCGTTCCAATGCCCGTTCCATATTTTTCGCGCGTCTGAAAAAAGCATCATTTGGGGGATTCGCCTCCATCGCCCACTGCCTCAGCCGCTTGATTGCCTGCTTCATTTTTTTGATTTTCTTTTGCTGGTCTTTATAGGCCTGAAATTCGCGCAACAGCCGCTCTTCACGTTCCTTCAAGTAGCCGCTGAAATTCGTGTGATAGGTTATCAATTCCTTATTTTCCAGCTCGACAATTTTCTGGACTGTTTCATCAAGGAAGTAGCGATCGTGGGAAACAATTACTACCGCCCCTTTGTAACGTGTCAAAAATTGGGTCAGCCACTCGACTGCATGGAGATCCAGATGGTTGGTCGGCTCATCCAGCAGAAGCAGATCCGGTTTTTGCAGCAATTGAGCGGCTAGATTGACCTTGGTTTTCTCCCCGCCGCTAAGGGCTGCATATGGGTGACTTTGCAGCTTGCTGATGCCCAGTCCCTGCATGATTCGCTCGACTTCATGCTCCATTTCATAGCCGCCAGCTTTGATAAATTGCTCCTGTAGCTCCCCATAGCGCTCGATCAGCCGCGTTGCAGGACTCGCCGCCATCTCCTCTTCTAAAAACTTCAACTGCCCCGCCATCTTATTCAACTTCTCAAAGCTGCTCAGCAAATATTGGTACACCGTTTGATCTGCAGCCGATTCTGGAATCTGATTCAGGTAGCCAATCTGCAAGCCTCTTTTGATGGTCACTTCTCCGCTGTCAACGCGTTCCAGTCCGGCGATGATTTTTAAAATGGTACTTTTCCCTTCTCCGTTTCGACCAATTAAGCCCATTCGTTCATTGTCCATGATTTGCAGCGATACATTTTCCAAAATCTGATCACCACCAAAATTTTTCGATACCTGATTGATTGCTGTAATAATCATTTTTAGCACTCCTCTTTATGGGAGAGAAGCAGAATTGTTTCACGTGAAACAATTTTTGCGTACGCAAAAAAGAGATGCCGACAAGCTGACAGCATCTCTTGATAATTTCAATGAGATATTCATGCTTCTCTCCAAATTTCCGCTATGCATTTGCTTGAAATTGGGCAGACTTCACCCCTGCAAATGCAAAACCGGAAAAAAGCGCACGAACAATGTATAAAAACTCAGCAAAACTTGAACGTACTTTGGATGGAAACATGTCACTCACCTCACTTTGTAAATAGTTACCCTTAGCATACGAAATGTTCTGAGAAATGTCAACTTTCCCAATTTGAAACACCCTGTTTCAGCACTGAAATTTTTACCAAACCGCTGAAACAATGACCGGAAATGCCAAAACCTATTTACGAATCAACCGGAACCGTTTACATTTAAAGCAGCAAAACGAATGGCTTATTTTGGAGGTGCAAAATGGAACATAAACAATTACAGCCCTTCCCGGAAGATTTTCTTTGGGGATCGGCCTCTGCCGCCTATCAGGTTGAAGGCGCTTGGGATACGGACGGAAAGGGGCCTTCTGTCTGGGATCAGTTTGTGCGGATTCCGGGAACAACTTTTCAAAACACGAATGGTGACGTGGCGGTCGACCACTACCACCGTTACAAGGAAGATGTCAAATTGATGGCTGAACAAGGCCTGCGTGCTTATCGCTTTTCGGTGGCATGGAGCCGCGTAGTGCCGCTTGGAAATGGAGCGGTCAATGAAGCGGGGCTGAAATTCTATGACGATTTGATTGACGAATTGGTCGCCCATGGCATTGAACCGATCGTCACCCTTTACCATTGGGATATTCCTCAGGGTATTCAGGACGAATATGGCGGATGGGAGTCGCGGCGCGTTATTGCGGATTTCACGGACTATGCGGAGCTGCTTTTCAAACGCTACGGCGACCGGGTTAAGTACTGGGTCACACTGAATGAGCAAAATGTTTTTATCAGCCATGGCTATCAGTTAAACTATCATCCACCGGGGGTTTCTGATCAGAAAAGAATGTTTGCGGCCAATCACATCGCCAATCTGGCCAACGCTTCGGCTATTGCGAAATTTCGCGAGCTTGGATTAAGCGGTAAAATCGGGCCGAGTTTCGCCTATGGTCCGAATTATGCCATCGATGCAGATCCGCGCAACCAGCTGGCCGCACTCGACAGCGAAGAATTCAATGCTCACTTTTGGATGGATGTTTATACATTCGGCGAGTACCCTGTCGCGGCATGGAACTGGCTGACGGAGAACGGCTTAGCGCCTGAAATCGCGCCGGGAGATGCAGCACTGCTTAAAAAAGGTCGACCGGATTTTATGGGGGTCAATTATTACCGGACGATGACGAATGCTTTCAACCCGCTTGATGGTGTCGGAGCTGGTAAAATGAACACTACTGGTGAAAAAGGTACGACGGAGGAAAATGGGGTTCCCGGTCTTTATAAGCATGTCAATAACCCCTATCTGGAAAAAACGAACTGGGATTGGGATATTGATCCGATTGGGCTGCGGATCGGGCTTCGACGCATCGCGAGTCGCTATCGCCTGCCGGTCATGGTGACAGAAAACGGGCTGGGCGAATATGATCAGCTGACAGACCAGCATGAGGTGCATGATGAATATCGGATCGATTATCTGAGAGCGCATGCTTTGGCTATCCAAGAAGCTATTACGGATGGCGTGGAGATGCTCGGCTACTGCACGTGGAGCTTCACGGATCTGCTCAGCTGGCTGAACGGCTATCAGAAACGCTACGGCTTCGTCTATGTTGACCGTGATGAAACGGATGAAAAAGATTTGGCGCGTTATAAAAAAGACAGTTTTTACTGGTATCAAAAAACCATCGCAGAGAACGGCGCAAATTTGGCAGTTGAACGAAAAAAATAAGGGATTTGAGGGTGTCACAATCTGGCGCCCTTCTAAGAGGAGGAACAGATCATGAAACAAATTTTACTTGTTTGTGCAGCGGGAATGTCTACGAGTTTACTGGTGACAAAAATGAAGGCTCACGCTGAGGCTATCGGTGAAGAGGTGGAAATTGAAGCCCTGCCCGCTTCCGAAGCATCCAGCAAAGTCGATCAGGTGGACATCATCATGCTCGGCCCGCAAGTTCGCTATCAACAGGGGCAGATTGAGCAGATGGTTGCCGGCAGAATTCCTGTCACGGTCATCGATATGAAAGATTATGGCACGATGAATGGCAAGGCAGTATTGGAGAAAGCATTCAGCCTGATTTAGGCGGCTCGATTTGAAAGCGTTTAATAGAATGTAAAAATGGGAGGTAACAAATTATGAGTTTGATGTCCAAATTTGAACACGGTATGGAACGTGTGCTGGTCCCTGTCGCCAACAAGCTGAATTCGCAGCGCCACATTGCCGCAATTCGTGATGCATTTATTCTTGTTTTCCCGCTGATCATGGCCGGGTCGATCATCACACTGATCAACTTTGCCGTGCTTTCACCGGACGGCTTTATCGCCAAAATCCTTTTTCTAGGGAAATTATTTCCTAATCTATCCGATGCGCAGGCTATTTTTGCCCCAATTATGCAGGGCTCGACCAACATTATGGCCATCCTGATCGTCTTTCTGGTCGCACGAAATCTGGCCATCTTTTTCAAGCAGGATGATCTCCTGTGCGGGCTGACGGCTATCGGAGCCTTTTTCATCGTTTATACGCCCTATTTGCCAGTCGACGGGCAGAATTACCTGACGACACAGTTTTTAGGCGCACAGGGTCTATTTGTTGCCATCATTGTCGGCATCCTTACAGGTGAAATTTTCAGCCGCTTGGCACGTGCACCTCGTTTGACCATCAAAATGCCGGAGCAAGTTCCGCCGGCAGTCGCGCGTTCTTTCAAGGTACTGATTCCAGTCATTCTTATCATGGTTTTATTCTCCGTACTGAACTATCTTGTAACGCTGGTGGCGCCAAACGGACTGAATGATCTAGTTTACAATGTGATTCAAGCACCACTTAAAGACATGGGCACCAATATCGTTTCTGTGATCATTCTGGCGGTACTTTCCAACTTCCTGTGGGTGCTTGGGATTCACGGCCCAAATACGATTGCCGCGATTCGCGATACCATTTTCACGGAGCCGAATCTAGCCAATCTCTCCTATGTTTCTGAACATGGAACTGCTTGGGGCGCGCCCTATCCGTCCACTTGGGCAGGTCTGAATGATGCATTTGCCAACTACGGCGGCTCCGGCATGACGCTTGGCCTCCTGATCGCCATTTTCATGGTCAGCAAGCGCGCCGACTATCGGGACATTGCCAAGCTGTCTCTAGCACCAGGGATTTTCAATATCAACGAACCGGTCATCTTCGGTTTGCCAATCGTGCTCAACCCAATCATGGTGATTCCTTTCGTGCTGGTACCCGTTGTGAACATTTTGATTGGCTACTTCTTCATTGCGACAAAAATTATTCCACCGATCGCCTATCAGGTGCCTTGGACGACACCGGGGCCACTCATTCCATTCCTCGGAACCGGTGGCAACTGGCTCGCGCTGCTCGTCGGACTGCTGGGACTGGCCGTTTCCACCATTATTTATCTGCCATTCGTCCTCGTTTCCAACAAAGTGGCGGCTTCCGATGCTGCAATGGATGAAAAAGCAGCCGAATCAACGGAAGTGGTGGAGGAGATTGTGAAATAAGGAATCCTTTTAAGTATAAAAAAAGGGGCAACACTTAAAAAAAAGCTAAAATCAAGTAGAATCCATTTGAAGAAATGGCTCTAATACTTAATTTTAGCTTCTTTTACTGTTCAAATGGCTGGTGGCAGCTTTCCTATGTTCGAGCCTCGCACTTTTATTCCCTACTTATAAACCGGTCCGAAGTTCTGGCACGCCCGGAAATCGGCGCCTTCCAGATCGGTCGTTCCAAACAGCGACCATACGCGCGGCCGGAAAATGCGATCCTCTGAGACATTATGCATGTTGACCGGGATCCGCAGCATTGATGCAAGCGTGATTAGATCGGCACCAATATGGCCGTATGAAATGGCTCCGTGATTGGCTCCCCAATTGTTCATCACTTGATAGACATCCTGAAATGCCCCTTCGCCCGTCAAAATTGGCGCAAACCAGGTGGTCGGCCAGGTCGGGTCGGTCCGTTCGTCTAGTTGCCGATGAATCTCCTCAGGCAGCTCGACTGTGTAGCCTTCTGCGATTTGCAGGACCGGTCCCAGGCCTTTCACCATATTCAGCCGCGTCATCGTGACTTTCATATTGCCCTTCGTTAAAAAGTTCGTCGAGAAGCCGCCGCCGCGGAAATATTCTTTGGAAGCCGGTCTGAACTGGGTGGCCTTGAGTGTATCGCTGACCTCCTGCCCGGTGATCTCCCAGAATGGCTTCATGGCTGGTTCGCCGTCTCGACTTTGGCAGCCCGTTCCGTCCAGTGCCGCCGATCCGGAATTGATCAGATGGAGCAGACCGCCCGCCGCATGTCCTGCCAGCTTATGCCCCGTTACCCGCTCGACCGAATCTGGGCTCCAGAAGGTCCGGACGTCAGCGAAAATTTGTGCCGTATTGGTCAGCAGGTAGTTGAAAAGCATCGACACGCCGTTCAGACTGTCATTTTCTGTTGCAACTAAATGCGGCGCCCGAATGCCGTTCCAGTCAAACGAGCTGTTCAAAATGGTTTCCATAAAGTCCCCGTTTGGAAAATGATCCGTCCACTGCCGCTGCCCCTGAAAGCCCGCCAGAATCGCCGCATGTCCCGCGGCCTCCTCCGCAAATCCCGCTGCCGCCAGCTCAGGATTGCCAACCATCAAATCGCGCCCGATCAGCGTCATCTTAACGACCGTTTCCCAATCCGCCGCATGTTCCGCCTGACTGCTCTGCAACGGTTCGGGATTGTTGTCCGCGCCCTGCTGCAAGTTCTCCTTCACCCACCGGAGAGCATGTTCATATTCCGCCTGGTCATAGATGCCCTCCTCGATTCGCCGCGTGAATTCCGACATGTCGACATATTCGTTCCGCATGCCCAGATACTCTTGGAAAAAGTCATCCTTTACGATCGAGCCGGCGATGCCCATTGAGACGCTGCCCATTGACAGGTAGGCCTGATTTTTCATGATCGAAAGGGCCAGCCCCGCCCGCGCAAATTGAAGCAGTTTCGCCTCGACATCTGCCGGTATGGACTGGTCGTCCGCTTCCTGAACTTCTCGACCGTAGATTCCGAAAGCCGGAATACCCTTTTGGGCAAAAGCTGAAAGTACGGCCGCCAGATAGACTGCCCCTGGCCGTTCCGTTCCATTGAAGCCCCATACGGCATGTGGTATGCGGTCATCCATGTCCATCGTTTCTGTCCCGTAGCACCAGCAAGGCGTGACCGTGATTGTCAGACCAACTTTCTCCAAATCGAATTTTTCCTTTGCCAAAGTGGCTTCGTGCACACCGCCGATCGTCCTGTCCGCAATGACGCAGCGCACTGGCTCCCCGCTTGGATAGTACAGCTTTTCCGACAGCAGTTGCGCCACATTTTCCGCCATCCGCATCGTTTGCTCTTCCAGCGACTCCCTGACACCTCTTCTGCGCCCATCGATCGTCGGCCTGATTCCAATTGCCGGGTAATGTTTCATTTTAACCGCTCCTTTTCCTCGCGGGGCAACTCTACGACCCCTTTTTTTAAAATAATATTCGCATACAAAGCCGTTTCACTCGTCGCCACAATCAGATAGCTGTTTCGGCTCCGTTCATAAAAATCAAAGCGTTCCAGACAGTCGACAGTCCGATTTTCCGCCGTACTGTCCGCCAAAATTTCTCGATAGCGCCGCCAAATCCCCGGCGCATCATCCCCCGGAACAGGCTGCATCAGGGTAAACGCAGCGCCATCCGTGTAAGTATCAAGCGGTAGAAGCACCAGTATCGCCGCCAGCAGGTCGCAAGTTCCCAGTCCGTCCGCCCGAATCACCTGCTGCCCATGCGTGTGACACGGATAGTTGCCGTCTGCAATGACAAGCTCGTCGCCATGCCCCATCTCTGCCAGCGCCCGCAGTAGCTCGGGAGAAAGAACCGCCGGAATCCCTTTTAACATGCGCCTTCACCCTCCTTGAGAAGCTTTCTAAAAATCGCTTTCTGCTCTGACCAGCCGCATTCCCTCGGCTCATATGTCTGAAAACTGAAAGATTGCCGGATCATTTGGCGTGCCTCCTGAATCGATTCAAACTCCTCCAACGCCAGCAGCTGCAAAGCGATGTTCCCCGCCGCCGTTGCTTCGACCGGACCAGCCAAAACCCGCCCGCCCATTGCTTCGGCAGTCATTTGGCATAGTAGCTCCGCCTGCGCGCCGCCGCCCATCAAGTAGACCTCAGACAGCCGGTAGCCGATCACCCGCTCGATTTCTTCACGCGCCGCGGCATATTTTAGCGCCAAGCTTTCATAAATCGTCCTGAAAATTTCACCATCTGAACGCGGCGGATTCTGCCCCGTTTTACGCGCATATTCCTCCATGCGCGCCACCATATTGCCCGGAGCCTGAAACAACACATCATCCGTGTCAATCAAGCATGCAAACGGCCGGCTTTCCTGTGCAAGCGCCGCAATCTGCTGATAATCATACGCTCTCCCTTGGCTTTCGAGATAACGCTTACACTCTTCCAACACCCAAAGACCCGTAATATTCTTTAGTAGCTGCGTGGTCCCGCCGTAACCCCGTTCATTGGTCAAATCGCCCAAAAATGCCTTTGTCGTCATGACCGGCGAATTGAGCTCGGTCCCAACGATAGACCATGTTCCGCATGAAATGAATAGCGCCTCCTCTTCCAGATTTTTCGGTACGGCCGCGACCGCACTCGCCGTATCATGCCCGCAGACAGCCACCACTTTCACTTCCGGAATCCCCAGTTCCTCCGCCAGAATCGGCTGAAGTGTTCCAACCAGTGTCCCCGGATCGATCAGCGGCGGAAAAAGCGCCTTTGTCAGCCGGTAAGCCGTCAAGATTTCCTTCTGCCAGTCACCCGTCCTAGGATCAAGCAGCTGACTTGTCGAAGCGATCGACCGCTCGGCAAAGCGCCGTCCAGTCAGCAGATAGTTGAACAAGTCCGGCATCATCAAAAACGTTCCGGCGAATCGGAACCGTTCTGGCTGCTGCTCCCTCTCTGCCAAGAGTTGAAACAGCGAGTTGATTGACATTGCCTGATTCCCCGTCAACTGGTACAGCTCCTCACGCGACAAAACGGTTAGCGCCTTTTCAAAAACCGCCTCCGTCCGCGGATCCCGATAATGAACAGGCGGCACCAAAAGCTCCCCTTTGCGGTCCAGCAAGCCATAATCGACGCCCCAGGTATCCACCCCCACACTTTCCAGCGAAGTAGTAGCCGCCGCCTTTTGAAGCGCAGT
This sequence comes from Listeria costaricensis, assembly GCF_900183385.1. Lineage (GTDB taxonomy): Bacteria > Bacillota > Bacilli > Lactobacillales > Listeriaceae > Listeria > Listeria costaricensis. The sequence goes on along the minus strand of NZ_FXUT01000004.1, from coordinate 169,684 downwards.
TTTCATTTCAGTAAACAATTGCACAATGTCCCACTGCAGCGTCCCGTCACGCATGATGCCCCCATTGTCGAACCGGTGCACCTCCTCCAAAGACAAGCGACCATCTGCCAGACGTCCAATGATCGCCCGACCACTTGTCGCCCCAAAATCAAACGCCAATACTGATTTTCCCACGCTCATCAGCTCCGTTCAGTCGAATATTTGCGGTAGCCCGGATGTCTCCCCGTAATTTTATATCCAGCACGCATGTCAAACAGCCGATCCAGCTGCGCACGCGGAATTTCCTTCTCGGGTTCGCCGCCCTTCAAAGTCCGCGCCACAAAAATCGTCTTTGCCACCAGTTCAAGCGTCTCCATGCGGTAGTAAGCCGTGATCAAGTCACTCCCCACCGCCAGCGCCCCGTGATTCGCCAAGAGCAGCACATCATGATCCGGCAAAAACGGCGCAATCGATTCCGGCACCTCATCCGTCGACGGCATCCCAAACGGCGCAATCGGCACGGAACCAATCGTCAGCGAACTCTCAATCAGCGAATAGGTATCAAGCGGCATCTCCGCCAAAGCAAAGCCTGTCGCAGTCGGCGGATGGGCATGGACGACCGCCCCAACATCCTCCCGCTCCTGATAACAGCGCAGGTGCATTTTGATCTCGCTGGATGGTCGATATCCATTTTCCCCCTCGATGACCTTGCCCTGCCCATCAATGATTAGCAATTTTTCAGGCGTAATAAAACTTTTGCTGATTCCCGTCGGCGTAGCCAAAAACCGATCCTCCCCAAGTTTTACCGTCACATTGCCATCATTTGCCGCCACCCAGCCCTGCTGCCACATCTTATTACACACAGCACAAAGCTGCTCCTTCAAATCCTCCATGTTCATTTCCTCCCGTCATTGATTTCTCTCTCAGTATAAAAATGATTCCGGCAAATGTTAATACTTGAAGGAAAAGTTGAAAAAACAGCGCTTCCAATGATATAATTTCTTCAACATTCATCAAAAAAATTCATGAGGAGGCGTTACGATTGATGCAAACCAATGAACGGATGGAAAAAATCATGCAAATCCTGCGCAAGAAAAAACATATCGCGCCACAAGCCTTGTCAGAAGCGCTGTTCGCCAGCCCCGCCACCATTCGCCGCGACTTAATCGAGCTTGAGAAAAACGGCCTGATCAAGCGATTCCACGGCAGCGTCTCACTTGTGCCCGCCACAAATACCGAAATGTCCCATTTTTTTCGCGAAATGGAGCACCCCGCTGAAAAGCAAGCCATCGCAGAGCTTGCCACCACTTTCCTGACAGACGGACAAGCCTTGTTCCTCGACTCCAGCAGCACCGTCAACCATCTCGTCCCGCACCTCGGCGACCTTACCAAGCTGATCGTCGTCACAAACGGCCTCAAAACCGCCCTGGGCCTAAGTGGCATGGATAATATCACCACTTTCATCGCAGGTGGCGAGGTTAAAACCGACTCCGCTTCCGTTGTAGGCGAATTTGCCGGCGATTTCCTGCCGAATTTCCGGGCTGACATTGCCTTTTTGAGCTGTCGCGGCATTGACGAAAACGGTCTCTACGAAGCCAATCAAAATCAAGCACTCATCAAACAAAAAATGATTGCCAACGCAGCCATGACTGTTATGTTGTGTGATAACAGTAAACTGGGACAATCACATTTCTTCAAGCTCACTTCATTTGATAAAATCGACGTATTGATTTGTAGTGCGGCACCGCCTAAACCGCTACTTGATAAAATCACAGCCGCCGGATGCGAAGTCCTCTGGTAGCCAAAAATCCACCTTTTGAAGCGCCATATGCTGAACCGCATGTCTCTTTTGCTCCTCATCGATAAAGTCCGCTTCCCGTCTATCGGTCGTTTTGAAGCCCACTTTTTCATAAAGACCAATCGCTCGGCGGTTCTCTTGAAGGACCGTCAACTCAATCTCCTCCGTCAGCCCCGCCTCAAAAATGGCTTGCAGCAAAAGTTGAAGACTAGTCTTTCCGTACCCTCTGCCGCGTTCATCCGCCTCACAAACCTTGATTCCGACTGCATAACTACCCGTTTCCGTCTGCCGATAATTGCATTCGCCGATCGCCTGCTCACCCTTCATAATCATCAGACGCGTGCCACTCTCGATCCGCGCCAGAATGTCCTCCGCTTCCTCTGAGAGCCCATTCGGAAAACCCACATGGCGCATCGTCTCAGGATCCAGATACCACGCCAGCAACTGGGCAACATCGCCTTCTTCCGCCTTTCTCAGCCAAATCTCCACACTTGTCACCCCTGTTCACGGTTGTAATTTTTCTTCGCCATCGCTTCAAGCAAAAACAAGACGGGAATCTGCGTCGTGATATTCGTCCGATCGACCATTTCCTGCGTCACATAGTACGGAATATTCACATCCGACAAACTAGCCAGCGTGTTTTTACTTGTATTTGTAATGCTAATGATTTTACTGCCATATTCCCGCATATTCTGCGCTTGTTCAATCACCTGATCCGTTTCCCCAGAGACCGACAAAATAATCATCACCGCATTTTCAAATTGCTCCCCCGCATTAGGATAAAACGGATCCTTAATATAAAATGTCCGTTTCTTCAAATTGGAAAAATAACGCGAGCCGTATTCCGCCAAAATTCCAGACGTTCCAATGCCAAAAAACACAACCAGCCCTGCCGCCCGAATCATCTCCACTGCCGCATCCAGCTGACTGTCATAATCACGATTCATCGTCCGCTCAAAGAATTCTTCCAGCACGTCCACCGTGTCGACCGTTTTCTTTTTCGTCTGCGCCTGCATTTCCTGCTTGAGTTTGAGCTTGAATTCGGAAAAGCCTTCGCAACCCAGCTTACGCGTAAAACGAACGATGCTGGCCGGCGATACATGCGTGGCTTCTGAAAGCTCGCGCACCCGCATGTAAATCACCCGGTCACGATTCTCCATGATATAGCTGTACAAATGCTGTTCTGTACTCGTAAACTGCTTGATGACCTCATAGGAAAACATTTCCTACCTCCCCTTTGCCAAATTATTCCCCGGGAAATATTCCCAACCTTCAAGAAAAGCAGCGAGCCCGCAACAAAGAAACTGCTGCAAGCTCAAACTGCTTAGAAGTTCGGAATATTTTTTTTGCGTTTGACATAGAATTTCAAAACCAATGCCAAGGCACCGATGACACATGTCACAATCGGATCAAGCGAAACGTTGATGGACGGTGGCAAGATGACTTGTACGAACGTCATGATGAACATCCAGACAAAAATAACACCGACTGCCACTAAAATATACTTAAGCGTCGCACCTTTTTCCTTTTCGCGCATTCCTGCTGCATATTTACGCAGGATCAGCATCGCAAAACCACCGACGCCCCCTGTGATCAGCAATACGACAATCCCCATTGTCTGACCGCCCATAAGTGCACTAAGACCTGTAATCAGCATCATAGCACCCAGAACGAGCAGTGCACCGTCAAGGACGATCCACCCTGTTGCTACATCCCCCTGAGGTGACGCTTTTTTCGTTTGAACGGTCAAAGCAGCCACATATTCAGTCGGCGTTAAGTCAAACAACTTACGCGCTGTCACGCCCTGCTTTTGCTGGATCAGAATTTTTTCTGTCATTTCATAAACAATCTGCTCTTTTTGCGCACCGGAATAGTCCGTTGTCTGCAAATGCTTTTCAACTTCATGGACGTACTGCAAGTTGCGCTTTGTCAGACCTGACTTCAGTTCGCTTAAAGGCTGCTTTACAGCTTCTGTTTCTGTACTCACTAACTCTGCTCCTCCTAACTCTTTTCTCCTCCCCATTATAACCTACTTACCAAAAAAACGGAACGAAAAGCGGAACTTTTAACTGGTTTTTGCCATTTGGAAATAGGCCATTAGACGCTTCACAATCACCGCTATCGCAATAAACAGAACCACTGCAATCAGACCAGCAATCACAAAATAAGTGTTCATTTGAAGCCCTTTTGTGTAATTTCCGTCAATTAAATTGGTGATAGCAAGTGCCGTACTGATGGAAAAGCCACCATAAACAACCCACTTGATCCAATCAAAAGCAAAGAGCTGCCCATTTTTTTCAATGGCCTGGTATTTATACATGAGAATCGCCAGCACCGTCAAGCTGAGCGCTAACACGCCATAAAATAGCGGAACAAAAGCGGAATCACTTTGCATATTGAATGGCGCAAAAATATTGATGCAGTCTTCGAGCGGAATAATACTTTTCATCTCCTGTATAGTGGCCAAATGATTAGCTTTCATCAAAAACAACTTATCAATGCTTGTAATCAACACGTTAGGCACAAAAATCGTCCCCATCCCGATCAAAACCCCAGCAAGCGGTGAAGCAATCGCCAGTCCGATCACAATCGCCGAGAGAAACAGTAGCAGATAGGACAGCCAGGAACTGCCCAAAAGCAGCAACAAGCGCGAAACGTCCCACTGGATAAAGTCCGGGTCGATCGACTGATTGATATATAATAATCCCAGTCCCACGCTGATAAGAAAGCTCATGGTAATGACTGAACTGGTAATGATCAGCCGCACAGCCATCACACGTGACCGTTTGTAAGGCAAAGTGGCCATCAGTCGATTGCCTCGCGTAAACCGTTCAAAAAGCACTAAAAACAACCCTAGCCCAAACACGGCAATTTTAATAAATAAGAAAAACAAACTGTACGGAAAGTAAAAGACAAAATTAGTTGAATCTACATACGCCGGATTGATAAATGGCTCATAATTTGGCTGAACAAGATAAACAACGGTCAAACTATTATTGATATCCTCCGCCGTCATATAATCATCTTTACTTTCCTTCTGCATTTCAGCAAACGCATCCGAATCATAGTAATCAACCGTTTCATGCCACCGATTGACGTCATTAAAGATGCCCCAGAATATCCCACCTAAAAAGAGAATGAAAATCACCAATGCAAACCAACGTATTCCTAGCCATTCTTTATACCATAAACCTCTATTTCTCATGATGTTTTCACCCTCCCTTTTTTCGGATTGTATAAGCGATGAATCACTCTATCCGTCACAATGGCCGCAATCAACAACAAACTAAAGAGACCAATCTGTAAAAGAATAAAAGCCGTATCGCCGGAAATATACGATAAACCATTTCGGCTTGGATCTGTTTCTATCAAAATTGAGACAGATTGCGTCACTATTAATAACACAAAACTGATCACCACCCATTTTAATGCTGCAAATGGGAAAAATCGGCTATCCTTTTCAGCAGAAAACCGCATATACAAAAGAACCGAAGCGCCAATTGCAAAAAGAAACAGGATCAACTGAAGAATAAACGGTCCCGACGCGCCAGTACTGTTGCCATCAATAATGAATGCACCAAAATAATCCGAGAAACTCGTTTTCTGTATCAGCGCTGGAAACAATACGTTAGCCAGCTGAAAGACCGCTCCGTAACTGTATGAAACACCCACAAGAATGAGTCCCAGTACAATCAGCGCCGGCAGTGTCCGCCCGACAACCAGTCCAACTAAAACCGAGAAACTGAATAGAAGAAGATAGACCATCAGATTGCTTAGTATCGTCCAAGTCGCATGGCTCCAATCGATTTGTATATACTGTTCAGGCACGACGCGCAAAAACTGCCAATAACCGATCAACAAACTGATCAAATAGCTGGCCACAATCGTCACTATTCCCAGCCCCAACTTGGCAAGTATAATTGAGCGCCGCGAAAACGGCAATCCCAACGTAAAGTGGTTACGCCGCATCAACCGTTCTCCCGAGACCATTGCATAGCCAAGAAAAATCGGCAGTAGCAGCAGAAAGCCTGAATAGCGCATTTTTGAAAAGTAGAGGACATAGTGATTCATTTTTTCGCCAACCTGTGGACCAATAACTGTCAGCGCACTTTCAATATCTTCCGGACTCATCTTTTGCTTTGGATCCTTCTGCAAGGCCAAAAATTCACTTGATTGAAACTGATCATATACCTCCTGCCAGTAAGTTCCATCTTTCATCAGTCCACCGCCTTGAATCAGCAGAAATAAGACAAAAACGATTATAAGCAGGTAGCGATATGTCCAAAATTCTTTTTTCCATAAAGTAAAGTTGTTCATCTCACACCTCTACAACTCATAATAGTCGATCTTATCGTCCGCCAACCGCAAAGTGAAAATATCCTCAATCGTAATCAGCATTTCTTCATAGAGAACAGGCTTTTCTGCTTTGAGCGCTTCTATAAAACCTTCTGTATTTTTAGTGACAAGTAGCGTATAGATCCTGCCATTTCGACTCAGCAGTTCCGCCCCTTCTTTCACAAAATCCGGAATAAATTTGGTACGAAAAGCCACTTGAATTTTCATGGATGACGCGCGAAGCTCCTCCAAATAGTAATCCAACTCGATTCGCGACCCTTTCAAAACGATCACCCGGTCGGCAATGCTTTCCAATTCATCCAGCCGATGAGAGGCAATCACGACACTCGTCTTTTTCAGCGCCACCGTTTCAATGATAAATTGAAGAATCTCTTTCCTAATAATCACATCCAACCCGTCCATCGGCTCATCCAGCAACAAATAATCTACATTCAGCGAAAATGCCAGAATCATGAAGAACAGCGCTTTTCTCCCCTTTGAAAAGGAGATGATCTTCGCATGCCGCGGCAACTCAAAGCGATCCAACAGCTGATAAAAGAAGGCTTCATCAAATTCTTTGTAAATCGTCCGATACATCCTTACAACAGATTTCACACTGTACGTGTTGAAATAGTTCATGCTGTCTTCCAGAAAAAACAACCCTTCTTTCACTTCCGGGTGACGATAGATGCTCTTTCCATCAATTTCAACATCCCCGCTGTCCGGCAGATAAATCCCCGTCATTGTAGAAAACAAGGTGGTTTTCCCAACGCCATTACGCCCGATAAGCGCCGTGATTTCTCCCGGCCGCAATTCAAATGAAACATCCTGCAGCACTTGATTTTTTTCGATTGTTTTTGATAAATGACTGACCTTCATTTTTGGCCCTCCAAACTCTGATAAAATTGGTTAATTTTATGCTGCAATGCCTCCCGGTCAATCTGCAGAAAATCCGCCTCAACGATAAGCTTTTTCAAAGACTCGTCAAAGTTTTCCAGTTCATGACGTGTCGGTTTCTGATGACTGCGTTCACTGACAAAACTGCCCTTTCCCTTCATTGTATAGATGACACCTTGCCGCTCCAATTCTTTATACGCCTTGCCAACTGTATTCGGATTGACCAGCATCTGCACAGACGATTCTCGCACAGAGGGCAGTTTTTCATGAGGCTTTAAAAGACCTTTCGCACACATTTCCTTGATCTCCGTTACGATTTGTTCATAAATCGGGCTGTTACTCTTTAAATTCAGCTGATACATAACAAACTCCCCTCATTTGATAACGGTGTTTAACGTGTATTATTATACTTAATACACTCCTTTTCGTAAAGCTTTTTATAAACCAATTATTAGGATAAAACTCGACTTTGTTGTAAGATTAGGCTATGAAAATAGAACCATCGAGGTGAAACTATGCTAGCATTAGATCATAAATTGATTCATTTTTTAGAAAAGCGCCCTAAAATCAGCCGCGAACTTTTTAGCGGTCATTTTGGGTTAGAAAAGGAAAATCTACGTGTCACGCCTGACGGAAAATTAGCACTGACGCCTCACCCGGCCGCATTTGGCGCCAAAGAAGATAACCCCTATATCAAAACTGATTTTTCCGAAAGCCAAGTCGAAATGATTACACCCGTCTGCAATTCCATCGATGAAGTTTTTGACTTCGTGAAGAATCTTCAAAATATCGTCTCTTTAGAACTGGAAAACGGCGAACTGCTTTGGCCGAACAGCAATCCCGCCCTTCTCCCAGCAGAAGAGGACATTCCGATTGCCGTCTACCGGACGCCCGACCATCCAAACCGTTTATATCGGGAACATTTGGCTCGCGAATATGGGAAGAAAATTCAGCTTCTTTCTGGAATTCATTATAATTTTTCCTTCTCAGAAAAACTGCTGGCAGGTCTATACGAAGAATATCATGTGGAGCAGGAGACAATAGCCGATTTCCGAAACCGAATGTACGTCAAGACGGCCAAATATTTTATGAAAAACCGCTGGCTGCTGGTCTATCTGACTGGTGCAGGTTCCATCTATCCGACTGGTTACACGGCAACGCCTGCTGAAAAGCCGCTCGACGATGGGGTGATGTGGATGGAAAATGGCATATCGCTCCGAAACAGCCCATTTGGCTACAAAAATAAGACGCCGCTTCATATTGATTACAATTCCTTCGACAGCTATATTGAAACGATTCGCCAGCATATTACGGAAGGCAAAATCAATAGCATGCGGGAATTTTATAATCCGATTCGCTTGAAAAACAGCCATACCGATCAATCGCTCGACTCATTGGCCGAAAATGGCGTGGAATATTTGGAAATCCGGTCGCTCGATTTGGATCCGCTTGAACCGAACGGCATCTCTAAGGAAACGCTTCGTTTTGTGCATGTGTTTTTGATCGCCGGACTGCTCAGTGCAGATACGGAACTTTGTCACAACAGCCAGACGATTTCCGACCACAATGAAGAACAGATTGCCCTTTACGGCCTCAGCCAACCGCCGATTACCGAATGCGACGAAAGCGAAAAGCCCTTTGTCGAAGCGGCCCTTGCCGAGCTTGATAAAATGCAGCAGCTTATTGAAACATTTGCCCATGATCGTGAGCTTCTTCTCAAAACGATCCGCCAGCAAAAAGAACGCATTCTCGATCCGCAAAAAACCATTGCCTGGCAGACAGTCGAACGAGTCAAGCAAATGGGCTATCTGGACTACCACTTGGAAGCCGCTCGACTGGCGCTGGCTGATTCCGATGCCACCGCCTACCAATTTGCCGGCTATGAAGATATGGAACTGTCCACCCAAATTCTGATCCAATCCGCCGTCAAAAGAGGCATCCAGTTCGAGATCCTCGACCGCAGTGAAAATTTTCTTCGATTGAAGGACGGCACACATGTCGAATACGTCAAACAGGCGACAAAAACAGCTCGTGATCAATATGTGACCGTTCTACTAATGGAAAACAAGGTCGTGACCAAGCAGGTGCTGGCTGAAAACGGTATTCGCGTCCCGTTCGGCGAAAGCTTCACCGATCAGGCCGCAGCTCTGGAAGCCTATCCTGATTTTCGTGACAAGGCCATTGTCGTCAAGCCAAAGTCGACCAATTATGGCCTGGGTATCAGCATTTTCAAAGCCAGCTTTTCAGAAAAAGATTATCATGAAGCGCTCGATATTGCCTTTAGTTATGATCAGGCCGTCATTGTGGAAGAATTTATCCCCGGTGAAGAATACCGCTTCCTTGTGATCGATGATAAAGTAGAAGCCGTGATGCGCCGCATTCCCGCCAATGTAGTGGGAGACGGCATCCATACTGTCGCTGAACTCGTAGCACAGAAAAACAGCGATCCACTGCGAGGGACGGATCACCTGAAACCGCTCGAACAGATTCAAAGCGGACCTGAAGAAACACTAATGTTGTCCGTACAGGGACTTAATTTTGAAAGCATTCCGGCACCCGATCAGATTGTTTACCTGCGAGAAAACTCCAATATTAGTACCGGTGGAGACAGTATTGACGTGACGGCAGAAATGGATGAGCATTACAAGCAGCTCGCCATTCAGTGTACGCAGGTGGTGGGCGCAAAATTTTGCGGCGTAGATATTATCCTGCCTCCTGATCCAACTGCCTATGAACAAGCTGCCATCATTGAGCTGAATTTCAACCCAGCCGTTCATATGCACTGCTTTCCTTATCAAGGTGAACGTAAGAAAATCGGCGACCGAATCATCGACTATCTATTTAAATAAGTATCATTTAAAACTCCTGATAGCTATTATTTGCTATCAGGAGTTTTTTCTATGCAAAAGTTTAAAATAATACCTTTAAAACGGAAAATGTGACAAAATCAAAAACTTCCCATTTGTTCACATATCTTTCACATTCTATCCATTGATAATATTCCTTAAAAATGATAATTATTGTAGTGCCCCTAAGCGCAATACCTATCAAGAAAGGAGAATATATTCATTGAAGCCATTAAAAAAGGGTGTTACTAACGGACTAAAAATTTTACTACTTTTATCATTTTTAGCCCTCTTTATTCCACATTTTAGTAAAGCTGCTGAAGAGCCGCTCCCTACTAATAAAACCTACCAAGAAATTTTTCCTGATTACTATTTTCGCGAAGCTATCCTTGAAACACTCAACCATAGCGGAAAAGCTGTAACCAGCAAATCAATCGTGACCCCCGCTGAACTGGCTCAAGTTACAGAGATTCAGATAGAGGATAAACGACTTGCTTCTATTGAAGGCGTTCAGTATTTAACTGGCTTGCAATATCTGATCATTCATCGTACTGACCTTTCAGATATCTCACCTCTCAGCAAATTTACTCCTAAAAATACTTTTATCGACCTTGATGAAAATAAAATTTTTGATGTGAAAGCACTAAAACCGCACGCCAATCTTTTTACACAAGGAGCGAGCCGGTTAATTCTTCAAGACCAGTACGCCGAACAAACGATTTCCATCCCGACGGGCAACACCAGTTATGATTTCAAACTTCCTGAAGGCTTCACTCAGGCAGCTATGACCGTCAGCGGCTCCACGCCTTCTCAAATCGGCAGAGTTGTACCCTCTGATCCCACCACTTACCGGATAGATCTGTCTTCCCAACCAGCAAAAGTCACATTTTGGCTTGTGAGCGGCTATCCAGATGACCAAAGCACCACCGTCAAGTATACCGGGACGGTCACGCTGAATTTCCAATATTCGCAGACATGGGCGCCGGCTGCTGATTCTGGCATGACCTACCGAACAAAAACCAAGCTAAATGCCGACCAATTTCTAAAGGATGTCCATGCTGAAGATATTTTCGGTTTGGTGAGGGAAGTTAATTTCTCGCAAGTTGACGTTAACACACCGGGTGAGTATCCCGTCACAATTGAATATAAACGCCCTGTTATCAAAACGCTTGTTCACTCCTTGAAACGCCATATAAAAATTGTTGAGCCGATCACACTCACCGGTTGGGACGGCCGCCTCTCTCCAGGTCATTGGGATTTGTCTACCCACCTTGAACGTTATGACCTTTTTGCCGACAGCTACCACCAAAAACTAATCGTGCTTGATGCAGTCACAGCTAAGCTTGATCCGGGTTCCCCTGATCCTTATATTCACACATATGCACTCGACAAGGATTTTTTCAAGTTCATTCAGTATCGGGATAACACGATTGTTATGTCCACTACATTAAAAGGAGGTAGCCAAACGGCCGCCTCTCTTCCGTCCATCGCCAATTGGGAATACCGACTGGGGGATGAATATGAGATACACTCACTGGAAAAAGAACGCATCACACAAGCTCCAGTTGCCACAATGAAAAATAAGCCACCAATCGCAACGGCCGGAAATATGATTGGTCCCAGCTTACTATTAGACAACAATAAAAGTGAAGGCTGTCTGCGGATCAAATTTGATAATGAAGGGTTAGTTTATGTGGACAATATTACACCTACACTGCAAATCCAGCATAACGACCTCCAACTAGAGTACAAGGATTCTGTGCCATTTGAACGGTTGAAAGAGCTTATCGGGCTAACCTGTAAAGACAATATGGATCGCGTTCTTAATAGCGGTGACAGTGTCAAACTTACGACAGATTACGATCCCAACCTAACAAATAATAAAAATGGCCAGGCAACTATTCGTATTACAGCAGCGGATGCACAGGGAAATCAAACTTCGCAAACTGTCCAGCTGCAAACAAAAGTGACCTTGCCCACTGCCGACGCCGCATCGAAAAGCTATCCGCTTGGCACAGACAGCCAGGATATCCGTTCCGAAGATCAAGTCACGAACCTTCACTCGGAAGTCCCATTCGTCCATTCTGTCACGGCTAAAAGCTTTCCAGCGACACATCCAGTTAACACATCTCTGATCGGTACTACCGCAACAACCGTAACCATTCAAGATGATCGCGGAATAGAGGCTGAAATCCCGACTTCTATCCAAATCGAGTACGCCAACAGCCTTGCTTTCAAAGCGGACCCATTAAATGGAGCCGATCGAACTGGCGCCGCTCTCACGCTGCATGAGAAAAATAACAAACCTTTCATTACAGTCACACCAGCGGATAATGACGGCACCCAGCCTTTTAGCAGCCAAAATGGCGACAAAACGTATCTATCTTACAAATTTTACCACCCGACCGAGCATCAAGTAATCGACAACTCCAAAAAATTCGCCGAGTTTGCCGTACAAAATAAACAGAGCACGAAAGATCTGCAAACCGCCTTTCAAACTAGCAAGCTCCCTACCGAATTGACCTATGGAGACATTGTTGAAATTCACTACAATCGGGATACACCTGTTGACCGTTATACCAATTCCGTTAAAGCGACCGATGAACACAAAGCAACCGAACCGCTCTACTATCGTGTCACTGCTGACGGATTCAAACGACTGACACAAGACGAAGCAATCGGCGTTCTGAAATTTGACCCTGATCGAACGACAGCTGATATAGATTTCAAAGACACCCCCGTTGCTTCAGGAACAAAACTAATTCAGCGCAAAACTGACAACTTTGCGATTGGTATCACGGACACTCGGTATACAAAAGGCTGGAAACTAAAAGCCGCTTTGATCAATCCTTTTACAAATGCTTCGGGCGATCAGCTTTTATCCAGCAGATTGATCTTTAAAGATAAAAACGCCCAAAAAGTCTTGTCCGATCAAAATGTTGAAATTGCCTCACTTGCTACGACCAACGATCCGGCCGCCAGCAGCACCATCTTGCAATATGATAAAGAAAACGGGCCACTCGTTCAGTCGAATACCTCCATGCTCAAAGCCGGCACATACACGGCGACCATTCAATGGACACTGGAAACAGCCCCTTAAATAAAAAAATAAGAGAATCAAAAACAAGCAATCGAGCCATTTTAAAATGGACTTGCCGTTTTTGATTCTCTTTTTTTAGTTAGAAATTTTACGTTTCAGATAACAGACCATTACTTTTCATAATAAATGGTAAGTCATCAAACATTAAAGCGGAAGTGGACCACATCGCCGTCTTGCATTAGATACTCTTTTCCTTCAAGACGAACCTTCCCTGCTTCTTTGGCAGCCTGTTCCGAACCAAATTCCACTAGGGCATCATACGCAACGACCTCTGCACGGATAAAACCACGTTCAAAGTCCGTATGAATAATTCCGGCACATTCCGGCGCTTTCATCCCTTTGCGGAAAGTCCAAGCACGAACTTCCTGCACACCCGCTGTAAAATAAGTAGCCAGACCAAGAAGGGAATAAGCCGAGCGAATCAACTTGTCGAGCCCGGATTCTTCAATGCCCAGCGCTTCAAGAAACTCCACTTTGTCCTCATCTTCAAGCTCAGCAATTTCCTCCTCAGCACGCGCACAAACGACGATCACATCAGAGCCTTCACTTGCTGCAAGTTCGCGCACCTGTTGCACATAAGCATTGCCATCAGGATCCGCCACATCTTCTTCACTCACATTGGCCACATATAGAACGGGCTTTTTCGTCAGTAAAAACAGATTGCGAACGATTTTTTCTTCTTCTTCATTGAATTCCACCGAGCGAGCCGGTTTATCGTCCTCGAAAGCAGCTTTCAGCTTGGTCAGCACGTTGAACTCAGCCACCGCGTCTTTATCCTTTTGCTTAGAAAGCTTTTCAACACGGCCAATACGCTTGTCAACCGTTTCCAGATCAGCCAGAATCAGCTCCAAATTAATGGTTGCGATATCATCAAGCGGATCCACGCGCCCTTCCACGTGTGTGATATTTTCATCTTCAAAGCAGCGCGTCACATGGCAAATCGCGTCAACTTGGCGAATATGAGACAGAAACTTGTTGCCAAGCCCTTCGCCTTTACTCGCACCCTTCACGATTCCCGCAATATCTGTAAATTCAAAAGTTGTTGGAACAGTTTTTTTCGGTTCAACCAGTTCCGTCAATTTATTCAAGCGATAGTCCGGCACCTCCACGACGCCCACGTTGGGATCGATCGTTGCAAACGGATAGTTCGCAGCCTCTGCACCGGCCTTAGTAATTGCATTAAAAAGCGTCGATTTCCCCACATTCGGAAGCCCGACAATACCTGCTGTAAGTGCCATTTCTCAAATTGCTCCTTTTCAAATTGATAACGTTCAAAAAACAAGCCGCAACGACTTGTTTCCACTATGCTTTATTATAAAGGTTTTTTAGGAAAAAGACCAGCTTGTGTTTTGTGTGAAAAAGAGAGCCTGATTCACAATCTCAGACTCTCTTTCAAGTTTCTTCACAAATAATCCTTCGTCCGCGCCATATCCGTCACTAAATCCGGATAATCGACACGTAAATTCTCCACTAACTGACTAATCAGCGCCGGATCGCGCCTCACTTCTTGAAATTCCGTTTCCGTCACGCCAACCAATTGAATAAATTCAACCTTGCCATAAAGCGTATCACGTGCGGCGATTTCTGTATCTGGTACTGTCACAAGGGCTGTGATTTTGGACTCTTCACCAATTTGGATTGACTCACCATTGCCGCCAATAAACTGATAAGCTTCCAAATAACGCTTCGATTCGTTGGTATACCTGGCCAAATTGGAGAGCATGTCAACCGCCCACATACATTCTTTCGCTGACTCATACGGCAGCTTGATCGTCATCTCGTAGCCCCAAAAACTGTGCTCGCCGCCAAGCGAATGCTCATTCGTATAAAGCTCCGTCAAGCCATAGGTGACAAGGTGCTTGTAGCCCTTCTCCGAGCTGAAAATGCTGTAGCCGTCCAAATACTGGTCGCCACCAAACATAGCCCGACTCGGCATCATCGTGCCGTAATGCGCCGGCTCCTGATCACCATATACCGCTGCAAAAGCCGCATCAATCTCGTCCCAGCCCGGTGCCCAACTTTCATCTTCCGCTGCTTTCTTCTTGAATGTTTCCAGATCCATATGATCGCCTCCTTGCCGCTAGTATACCACTACTTCATTTCTTTCCAAAGTGCAATCATTTCGTAGGCAACATCCCGCAGCGAGTACGTCGTCATAAATTGATCCTCAGCATGCATGAAAAGCAGTGAAAACGGCACCTGATCACCGTCCGCCTCCTGCTGGATCAACTTGACATGCTCCTTATGCCCGTCACTCAAAAACTGGTTGGCCTCATCAATTTTCTGATAGGCCTCGGTAAATTTGCGTTGCCGCGCCAACTGCATCGCCTCAATAATGCTGCTTCTGGCCGCCCCGACCGCGCTGATTATTTGAAAAGAGGCTAACTCTAAACCATCCAAAATCCATTCATCTCCTTACTTTACGTGAAATTGGGTCCTGAGCTCCGTTTCCGAATTCCCGCCTGCATAAAGCTGGAAAGTCCCCGCTTCGATTTCATAACACCGCCTGATCGACCAGATCTCAAGCTCATTTGCCGTGAGCGACAGTGTGATCGTCCGTTCCTCGTGCGGCGCCAGTTTGATTTTCCTAAAGCCTTTCAGTTCGCGCTTCCGCCGCGTAATGCTGGCCTCCTGATCGAACAGGTAAAGCTGGATAACCTCTTCGCCCGCCACATTCGACCGGTTTTGAAGCGTGACAGCCACCTCGACAGTCTGCATTCCGGCTGCCAGTGCCGCCAAATCGTATTCCGCTCGATCGGTTTGGATGGCGACATACTGAAAATCGCTGTAGCTCAAACCATAACCAAACGGATACAGCGGCTTGCCAGTGCCATCAAAATAGTCTTCCTTATATTCGACCGCTTTCTGATTGTAGTAGACCGGCAGCTGACCGCTCGACCGTGGGATACTGACAGGTAGCTTGCCGGACGGGTTATACTGCCCGAAAAGCACTTCCGCCACTGCCTGACCGCCCACTGCACCTGGATACCAGGCCGTCAAGAGGGCATCTGTCGCCTCGCTTATTTCCGGTATGGCCAGCGGTCGGCCTTGGATGAGCACCACGATGAGCGGCCGCCCCGTTTTGCGCACCGCTTTAAAAAGGGCACGCTGAGCAGCTGGCAGACATAAATTCGCCACGTCGACATTTTCGCCAGCGTCCATGTTCGGCCCCTTGGAACTGACCGCCCCGTTTTTCAGAAAGTCCATGTCAAAATTGCGTGCACTTGAGCCGCCCAGAACCAGCACAACTGCATCGGCATCCTCGGCCACCGCCACCGCCCGATCAAGTCCGCCCGGAACCGCCTCACGCACATCAGACCCCTGCTCATAATGAATCGCCACATCGGCAGGCGCCATTTTGCGAATCCCCGCCAGCACACTCAGGCCGCCAGCTGACTCATCTTGCGGAGCCGTATAGTCGCCCAGCTGGTTATAGAGCGCGTCCGCATTCGGACCAATGACCGCCAATTTTTTCACATTCGAGCCGATTGGTAAAGTTTTCCCGCGATTTTCAAGCAGACAAATCCCTTCACGAGCCGCCTGCAGATTCACTTCCCGCCAAGCTGGATCAGGCGTCGGCACCACTTCATTCACATAGGGCGATTCAAACAGCCCCAGCTTGAATTTCAGCGTCAAAACGCGCCGCACCGCCTGATCAATCACACTCTCAGCCACGATTCCCGCCTCGACCGCCTCCTCAAGCACCGGGTAGATTTCATCCCAAAGGCTCAAATCGACACCCGCTTCCGCCGCCAGACCAGCAGCCACACGTGCATCCCCCGTCAAACCGAGCAGCCGATCGAGCGCACAACCATCCGCCATCACGACCCCATCAAACTGAAACTCATCCCGCAAAATGTCCGTTAGCAGCGCCCGATTCGCATGGCAAGGCACGCCGTCAATCTCATTATAGGCCGCCATCAGCCCCCCGGCTCCGGCTGCGATTCCCGCCTGAATGCCCGGCAGAAAAATTTCCCGCAGCTCCCGTTCACCAATCGACACCGGCCCGGAATTATGCCCGCCAACCGGCTCACCCTGTGCCGCAAAGTGCTTCAAAACGACCGCCATCCTGTCCGCCTGCTCAATCCCCGCCGTAACAGCCTCCGTCAGCCGCGCCGCCAGATAGGGATCCTCACCGAAGCATTCCTCCGAGCGCCCCCACCGCGGATCCCGCAAAATGTCGAGCGCCGAAACCAGCGCTAAATGCACACCTTTAGACGCCACTTCCGCCGCCATCGCCTCTGCCACCTGCCGCTGCAATTCCGGATTGAATGAAGCCCCCCGCGCCAGATTGACCGGATAGCACTCACTTTCAAGCGCCTGATGCCCGTGCGGCAGTTCCTCAGAAAACAGCACCGGAATCCCCAGCCGCGTATTCTCCATCACATAGCGTTGCAGCATGTTGGCCACCTTGGCGCTATTCGCCCGACTGATGCCCGTCCTAGCATTCATTTTCGACCATGGATCCGCCCGAAACAGCCCATAAAGTGCGCCAATCCCCGCAAAACGCTCGACCTCCTGATAAAATTTTTCCGTCAAAACGAACGTATCGTCACCCGTCCGCCGAAAAGTTTCCCAACCATAAAGCCGCTGATTCAGCTGACCGCATTTTTCCTGCAACGTCATCCGCCCAAGCAGATCCTCCACACGCTCCGAAACGCTCGCCGTATGATCCAAATAATGCATCCTGCTTCCTCTCCTTCAAAAACGGCAGAACCCGAGCCATGATGCCAACTGACTCGGGAAAACCGCGTTATTTTAATAATGCCAAGCCCTGCTCAAGAACCTTTTCACCATTCATCCGCCCGTAATCCACAATATCGATCACACCGACCGGAATCTGCCCCTGCACGACCTCACTCACCTTATCCTTCATGTAGCTTACTTGCGGCCCAAGCAAAATTGCCTCCGCGTTCCGCCAATTTTTTTCAAAGTCCGTCTCGGAAATAGCCCAGATCTCGATTTCAATGCCTTTTTCATCCGCAACCTTCTGCATTTTCCGCACGAGAACGCTGGTCGACATCCCCGCATTGCACATTAACATCAACTTTTTCATTTTGATTCACTTCCCATTTTAATTCGATCATTTGCTTTCAAGAATGGTAGGTATAAAAGGACGCAGACCAGGATCAAGAAAACCTGAAAAACAGCGGCCCGCCAGTCCCCACCTGTCGCTAGAAAACCGGAAGCAACTACCGGCGTTGTCCACGGAACCATCACGACGACCGGTGAAATCAGATGAATCTTGGTCGCAATATAGGCCAGCAGCAAGCAAAGCGGCGTCGAAATAATAAACGGAATCATCAAGCTCAAGTTGTACACAATAGGAAGCCCAAAGACGACCGGTTCATTGATATTGAACAGCCCAGGTGCCGCCGAAAGCCCTGCAATCTCCCGGTAGTCCTTCCGTTTACTCCAAATAAAAATGGCAATCAGTAGCGCGATCGTATTCCCGCCGCCACCCATAACGCCAAATACATCACGGAAAGTCGTATTGATAATATGCGGAATCGCTTCATTATTGGCAAACGCCGTCATATTGTCCTGCATATTGGCCAGCAGCACGGGATCCATGATCGGCCCTAAGATCCCACTGCCGGCAATCCCAATCGAATACAGCATTTGCGAGATTGTCATTAGCACAATAAAGCCTGGCACACTTGTCACTAGGAACGTCAGCGGCTTTTGCAGAATCGTACTGATCAGCGAGTAAATATTGATACTTGTCAAAAGTGTCAATAGGAATGAAGCGAACGCAAAAATCAAAATGGTCAGCATCGTTGGAATCAGCACATTAAACGATTTGATTACAGCAGGCGGCACACTGTCCCCCGAAACTTTAATTTTAAATTTGCTACTCTTGGAAAATTTGATAAACAGCTCCGTCGAAAGCAGTGCCGTGACAATCCCAACGAACATCCCCGCCGAACCAGTCAGCGCAGTTGGAATAACACCGCTTACATCGACAGCCTTTTCAGCCCCAATCGGCACAACACTTGTCACCGTAGGAATAAAAATAATAATCAGCGCGATCGTTTGTAGAGCCGGGGCAAACGGATTATCAAACTGCCTGTTTTGCGCGAGAAAGTAGGAAACCGAGGCACCAATCAAAATGGTGATAATCCCGAGCGTCCCGTTCACAATATTGTTGCCTAGCCCCTGCCAGGTCGTTAGCGTTTCAGGACTAACAATATTCGACATAAAGCCATCAGGTTTGATAATGACATTATTGATCAAAATCATAAACCCGGATAACATAATAAATGGCAAAATCGTCGCAAAGCCGTCGCGCATGGATTTCAAGTGAATCTGATTCCCCAATTTTTGCGAAATCCAGCTCAATTTTTCAATAAATTTTTTCATTTCCTTCCCTCCTATAGTTGTTACCTCAAGTGTAGCGCTTTCTTTTCAGGAGTTAAATCCAATCTTTTGCCGCTTCAACAGCTCAATTGCGGAAATGGGCTGTTTATCCCATCAAAATTCGATAGCCATTATACAAATTGATCAATAGAACCAAGAGAATCACGATTTGAAAAACCATCGTCACTTTTTGTACCGAAAGAATGTTGCTGAATTTCGTTCCCAACAACCCGCCAATTATGGCAGCTGGAATAATATAAAACAAAACCGTTAAATCATAACTAGCAAAACCTGTGGAAAAACCAATCGTGATTAATTTGGCTAGCTGAGAGAAAAAAATTGTACAAATCGAGTACATCGTCGCTTCTTTAATCGGCAAAGCAAATAATAGCATCAGCAGGGAAACGTTGATGGGTCCACCACCAATTCCCAGTAAACTGGCTAAAAACCCCAATAGCAAACCACAAAAAAAATACCAGTATGTAGAGAGCAAATGAAACTTAGGCCTATCATATCTCGTATAAAAGAAAGCAAATAATAGCGTTAATATGGTCAAAACTATTTGAATTAATTGCACTATATCATCACTCTTAAACAGCTTTAGAAGACCCTCAAAAGTCAAATTTCCCAGAATTCCGCCTAGAACTGCTCCCGCTGAAACCCACGTAACAATCCTCCAATTGAATTTTCTTCCACTAGTAAACTGCCGTGAAGTTGACACAATCGACATCGTGAACACTGCAACTGTTGAATAAAAAGAAATAGCCGCCACAGAATGTGCACCAATAAGATCAAAAATCGGCTTGATCAACACTCCACCGCCCATTCCAGATACAGCACCCACAGTATTCGCAATCACAATCACACAAAAATAGAGAATTCCTACTAAACTACTTGTCATCGTCGCACACATGCCAATATATGATCTAATTTAGGTAAAAATACCCGCAAGAAATCTTGATATCCGCAAAAACCTGCTTCGTCTAGATATACTGCATCTTTCATCCGTTTACATCCCCCATGACACATCTTTACAAAGAAGCAATCATTACACATTTCAGATACAATTTTTCCTTCACAAAGAAACTTTTTTCCTCGATCCTGTTCAAATAAATCCCGTAAAGTTTGATCTTGAATGTAGCCTAACCGATACTCATCCAGCACATAAAAATCACACGGATAAACACTTCCATCGGCTTCAATCACATATTGTATCTGACAATTCCCCAAAATACCGCAAGCAGTTACCTGACGCTTTACCAAAAGGTTACATAGATCATCAAATAATTTAATACTAATATAGTTTCCTCTTTCTAATTCCTCTAGCCACAAATCCAAAATCCGCCGATAAAAAGCAGCAAATCGTTTTGGTGTCAAAGCATAATTGCTGCACTCTTTGGCATCTAGATCATCCAAGCAGGGAATAAACTGTATGTAGTTAATCTGATTCTCCTTTAAAAAGTAAAAAACTTTTTCTGCCTCTTCCGCCAGTGAATCTGTCAGCACACATAATACATTGTAGTCAATTTGATAGTGATCCAATAACCCTTTATTTTTTAATATCCGCTGAAAAGTTCCCTGTCCCTTTGCGTCAATACGATTCAAATCATGATAAGAGGCGGGGCCGTCAATAGACAACCCCACTAAAAAGTCATTTTCTCTAAAAAATTCACACCAGCGACTGTTAATCATTGTCCCATTAGTTTGAATCGCATAATGCACCTCTACATTTTTCTTCTGCGCTTCCACAAAAGAAACCACTTTCTGGTAGTAATCCAACCCCACTAACATTGGTTCCCCACCCTGAAAGGCAAGTGTCAAATGATCTCCATCCTCCAAATCTACAAAAATTTGATCGATCATTTTTTGCGTAATGGTTTCTTGCATTTTCCCATAAGAACGGACCTCTCTTAATGAACTTACATTGGCATAAAAGCAATATTTACAACGCAAGTTACACAAAGATGAAGCCGGCTTGATCAACACAGAAATTTGCTTCATCAAAACCCCTCTATTCCGTTGACAATTTTTGGTGTCTTATCAACTAGTTTTATATTTTCGTCTGCAGTATCTCAGATTACCTTTTATCTCTTTTATTTGGCACAAAATCCGTTGTTTCCAGAAAAAATTGTGCCACTCTATTTTTCATTTTTTGAGCGACTTCCTGATATTCTTCTTTTATCGCCAAATTACTAGTCTCCATCGGATCACTTTCCAAGTCATATAATTCATCTGTTTCGTACAATCTCATCACATATTTATAGCTGCCCATCTTACACATGACGGCTTTTGTGTGCTCGGGTCCTTCACTATATTGCGTTGCTAGCCTTGGCCAATAAATAGACTCTGAGCCATGCCCTAGCTCCATCGCTTGCTCCTCACCATGAATCCGACCACCCTCACAAAAAACCGCATCTTTATGAAACTCATCTCCTGCCACTGCGTGCAGAAGTGATTGACCAAATTGTGTATAAGAAAGCTCAAACCCTGCCAATTCTGCAATTGTAGCCGGCAAATCAACTAATTCAATCTGTGCTTTTGAAATACGCGGTTTTACTGGAATACCTTTTGCTGGCTTTATTAAGAGTGGCACATTAGAAATAGGGTCTTCAAAACAGTTTTGTACTTTTTCTGTAATCGCATAGTCCCCTGTGTAGTCACCATGGTCACTAAAAACAAGCAGATTCGTATCATCATATAATCCAGCTTCTTTCAGCTTTTCTTGGATTAGGCCTAATTGATAATCAAATCTTGAAACCATTGCCAAATAGGTACCACGCAATTCATCAAAACGCGCCTCCGTCCAGCCATTAAGATTTTGCTTTTCATTTATGCCATACAGCATGCTCGCTTTATTTTCCAATTGTCGAATATTTGGCCTTCTAGGGGGCAACTTCCCACGATCAATACTGGAATACCACGGATCTTCACAAGCATATGGCGGATGAGGAAACATCAATGTACAGTAAACAAAAAATGGTTTATCCGATTTCTCCTTGCCTCGTTTTTCAATATATGCTAATGCTTTTTCAACGCAATTCCAATCTGTTTTACCATAACCTTCTCCATCAGGCAGTTTTCCCATGTAAAAAGAGTAATAATTATCATCCGAAAGCATCTCATCATAGAGTTTTTGACTCGCCTCGTTCATATCATGTGCCTTGAGCCCAGTTCCTTTTTCGTCTCGTGTATTTCTGTCAATCACACCATCATAATACTCATCACAATAAGCGGTTTTTGTTCGAGTAGCAGGTACAAAATCATTCCGTCCAATCCAAATAACTTCATAACCATTGTCCTTCATTTCTTTTAAGATATTAGGTTCATTTTCATTTTGCAGATAATGCATGGTTCGATGCCCATTCACATGTGGATAGAATCCTGTTAGAAAGCTATTTCTGGAAGGTACACAGACAGGATTTTGACAATAAGCATTCTCAAAAGAAACACCTTCTTCCACCAAGGAATCCAAATTCGGTGTAATTGCTGCCGGATTCCCGCTGTGCCCCATTGCATCACTTCTCATCTGATCTGCTACGAAAAGAAAAATATTTTTCTTCATTTTATCCTCCTTAATTAACGACCGTCAGCAATATATCATCACTTTGTACAATCTGCTGTTCCGTACTGACTACCTCTAAATATTCTTTTCCATTTGAAATAACAACAGGCGTCACAACGGAGTAGCCTTCTTTTTTAATGGCTTCTAAATCAAATTCAAGTAGAACCTGTCCTTTTTCCACCTTATCCCCCTGATGAACTTTAGGTGTAAAATATTTCCCTTCTAAGTTCACTGTATTCATACCAATATGAATCAATAACTCAATCCCTTCTGTAGTAGTGACACCAATGGCATGCCCAGTAGGAAAGAGTGTTGTTACCTCGCCATCAGCAGGAGCAAATACTCGTCCCTCTTCCGGTAAAATTGCCACGCCTTTACCCAGTAGTCCCGAAGCAAAAACCTCATCTTCCACTTGACTAAGCGGTACCGTTTTTCCATTTAAAGGTGCAGTTAAATCACATAAAAGTGTTTGCCCTAGTTCTTTATTTAACTCTTTAAAAGTATTTTCTTCTGGCTTTCTTTCTTCTACTTCCTCATCATCAACTTTAGGATCATACGCATAAAAATAGGTCAGCAAAAAGCCCAAAACAAGCGCAACTGTCACAGCAATAACAAAGCCAATAAAACTGTTATCAATCCCCGTTTCAGGATTTATAAAACGTGGAATGGCAAAAATACCCGTGCCTCCATTGATATACGTTTTCGTATTAAAAAGTCCCATAATGACCCCAGCGACTGCCACTGAAATAGATGTCATATAGAAGGCTTTCTTTCTTGGCAAAGTGACCCCATAAAGAGCTGGTTCTGTCACACCAAATATAGATGACAAAAATGCTGGAAAAGCAATTTCTTTTAGTTTTCTATTTCTCGTTTTCAAAAAGATGGCAAATGTTACCCCGGCCATAGCAAAAGGTGTTGCCAAGCCAGCCATCATCACAACATCATAGCCAAGCGTCGCATAATTGTTCATCGCAATCGGAACGAATCCCCAATGTAAACCGAACATGATGAAAAATTGCCAGAAGAAACCAATAACTGCTCCTGCAATGACTGGACTAAGCGCATAAGCTGACGCTAAAAGATTTCCTAAAATTAAACCAAACCATGTCGTAATCGGCCCAATAATCAAGAAAACAAGCGGTGCAGCAATCAATAGTGTAAGAAAAGGTACAAAAAAGCTGCGTACAGTAACTGGAATAAAGCGATTCAATAATTTTTCCACTTTGGAAGCTAGATAAGTAGCTGCAATAATCGGAATGACGCTCGAAGTGTAATTCATCATCACAACAGGCAATCCCAAAAAAGTAAAATAAATCGGTGATTCGATCATCGTCCCTGCAAATAGTGTATACAATGGTTCTGCTCCACTGTTTGCTGCAACAATTGTCGGATAAACAAGTATCGCACCAATCGTCATACCAAGAAATGGTTTCAAGCCAAATTTCTTAGCAGACGTATATCCTAAAAACAATGGGAGAAAATAAAAGAAGGCATCTCCAGTTGCATTCAGAATCAAATAAGTGCCACTTTCTTTATCCACGACATTCAAAGCAGTCAGCAATGCCAATATCCCTTTAATGATCCCTGCGGCCATCAAGACACTGATGACGGGGGTAAAAATACTGGAAACCATATCAATAAACATATTCAATGGCCCTTTCGGTTTTTCAGTCGAATCAGCTGTGTTTTGCTCCCCTTGCAATCCAGTCATTTCAATCAGTTCGTTGTACACTTCTCCAACATGATTTCCGATTACAATTTGATATTGTCCCGCACTATGCACAACTGTCACGACATCTGGAATTTTTTTAATTTCTTCATCCTCAGCCTTAGACTCGTCTTTTAGCTTAAATCGCAGTCTTGTCATGCAATGTGTCAAGCTCTTAATATTGTTCTTTCCGCCGATATTTTCTACTATTTTTTTAATTAATGCTTCATATTTCATTTTTGGTCGTCCTTTCTCAAATTATTAAAAAAAGCAAGACTATATAAAGACTTCATTCAAGAAATCCTTATTAGTCTTGCCTGCTTTACCAGTAACACCCTAATCGTTCTCTATTAATTTTTGAATATGTAGCGATAAATACACTTTCTCATCATCACTTAGTTCGACTTGCAAATATTGTTCCACTAGCAGCATGATTTCATAAACCTTCTGATACTGCTCTTTTATATGGTTCAATAATACATTTTCCTTTGCAACTTTTAAGTGGCTATCCTTCTCCAATCGTTGAAAAAAAAAGCGCAAGTGGGTGACAAAACGATCAAATGCTAATGAATCCTCATCGATTTCACGTTTGCTGGAAAGACGAATGAGCACAATAATATCGCGAATTTTTTTGGTCGTTAACTGCACGTCTCCCAATTGATCCAATTCATCTGTCATTTGAGCATTGATGATGTGCATGGCAATATTACCAGCCTCTTCTTCCGGCAAAGCTAGGCTCTCCTGCTCTTCAATCATCCTTAAAGCTTTCTTCCCCACTTCAAATTCTTTTGGATAAAATTTCTTGATTTCCCAGGAAAGGCGGTTATTGATTGTCAGTCCTTGTTCATAAAGCTTGACTAAATTGTACAGATGATCTGTCAAAGAAATATACAGCGTTTCACTTAACTCATATGAAAGTTCATTTTTGGCTAATAGTATAATATTATCAGCCAGCGAAACATACTCAACAGGTATTGATTCCATCAAACTTAAAAATCGTTCCTCAGCCTTTTTTTGATGAAGAATAAATACTTTTTCAATCTTTGTCTCATCAGCTTCCTGCCCAAGCTTTTTTTTAAAACCCAGACCTGCACCGATCCAAATAAAATCCTTTCCATCTTTTCCGACCAAAACTGCGTTATTATTTAAGATTTTTTTGATCTTCAAGATGTTTCTCACCTCCTAATCATCAAAAAAGGCTATACCTCCATATGCGCTTTTCTGACACGCATAAAAAGGTATAGCCTGCTTTACCAGTAACCATCCATCTATTTCATTTTCATTCTACCTGTTCCCCTGAAATAATGCAAGCGGTTTCCGAAATTTTATTTACGATTAGTCTAATTAAAACAGGTTAAAAAGCAACAATCAAAACCCTATTTCGCCAGCGATGGCAACGTTTACAAGCAGAAAGCGTTTTGATATAATTAATTTACAGAAAAGGCGGTCGACTTATGAGTAGAACAATCAGCATATTGTTTTTTATCATCTCGTTTATATGTATCTTCTTCCCTTGGCTGGCCAGTGGTATAGATGAAAACACGTGGCTTCCCATCTACCCACCAGCCTATCAAATGCTTTACTCACAGCCAATCTTGATTATTGGCTATCTGGGCTCCCTTGTTTGTCTCGCAATCCCTCATTTTAAAACAGGCACTTATCGAGCGGTCCCGTTTGTTGCGCTACTAATTTTAGTTCTGGGGCTTTTTAATCTCGGCGTGCAGGTGTTTATTGAGCTGGATATTTATAATTTTGCTGGTATCGAGCTCTACTTTACCAAAATCGTCCAACCGGCTTTTCTAATTGCTGGTTTGTCAGCTCTTTTATCCTGGCTCTCTTACTTGCTTTACCTGAAAAAACACCCGCCAATTAATTAAAAAACAGGAATCAGCACTTTTTCCCGCCTGATTCCTGTTTTTCCTATTTCGTATCCTGCAAATCTCCCACAATCCGCAAAAATGTCGAAAAATCTGTCACATCTCGGAGTAGCCGCATGACTTTGGGCTGCTCGGCGATGTCGCTAATCAATTCATAGATCGCGGCAAGCTGCGCCTGTTCCTTATTTCTGACCGCCAGCATGAAAATCAGCCGCGCTTCCTCCTCACCGTTCCACATGACGCCTTCTTTTGCCACGCAGACCGCAATCGCCGTCCTCTTCACATCCGCCTTGATCGGATGCGGAACAGCCAAGCCATTCCCCAGATAGGTCGGAACAATCAGCTCCCTTTCCCATACCGAGGCCAAATAATCCTCCGCGCAAATCCCCTCCCGCTCAAGCTGCTCAGCCATGCGGGCAATGATCGTCTGCTTATCCCAGTCATCCTCCGCAACTAAAAACAGCTTTTCCGAAAAAACTTCTTCCGGTCGAAACGGTAATCGACTAGCGCCGCTCGCCAGCATCTCCTCAATATTTCGAATATCTGCCGGTGATAAAAACGGTGAAACCTGTACATATTCCTGTACATGGTCAGAAATTGGCACTGTTGAAACGACAAAATCACATGCCACCTGATGGCGCCCATATTCCTGAAGCGACTGTACCGCAATAATATCCATCCGTTCGGCAAATGTGCGCCGTAATTTCGTTTGCAAAAGCTGCGCGGTCCCCAGCCCTGAAGCACACACAACAATGACCCGCTTCTTCCCATCCAGCACCAGTCCATCCAAAGCATACAACAAATGAATCGCAATATAGCCCGCCTCGGCCTCGCTCACAGCTGTATGAAGTTCTGCTTCCAATATATTTTTCGCCGCCAGTGCCAGTTCAAAGGCCAGCGGATAATTCTGCTTCAAGTCAGATAAATACGGGTTGTCAATATTCATATTAAATTTGATCCGATTGATCGCCGGCTTTAAATGCAGGGCTAAATTATTGAGCAGCCGACTGTCGCCCGTCAAATCGATTGCAAATTGTTCCCGCAAATGTTCCAGCATCTTGTTGACCAGAATCAGCTCACGGTAGTCATCATAATCCTTGGCAATATGCTTGGCACTCAAGTGAAGCAAGATATACGACAATTCGCTTTCTGGAAAATGAATGCCCTCCCCCACTTCAATCAGCCGCAAGATATTCTGTGCCGCTCGAAGCTCCTGCATGTTGAATTCAATATTCTCCAAATCGCCCGTCGCAATGTAGCAATTCTCCTGCACCCGACTGACCGCAATCGCAATATGGATGATCAGATTCTTGACCGCCATGTCCGTCATTTGGATTTTATAGGTCTGGATACTTTCCGTCACCGCCTGCTCGATCCTTTGCAAATCAATTTCTGCAAAAAAGGCCTGCTCACTTTCACTAATCAAAACGTCCGCCGATTCTGTAAGCAGATATTTTGAGAAGCAGAATCGAATATTGAGCTCATCACCGGAAATGCGAATCCCATATCCCGGCCGTTTTTCCAGCACCAATTTGCATTCAGCCAGTTTTTTCTTTACGTCGACCATCTCAGCATTAATCGTTGACTTGCTGACATACAGTTCATCCGCAATTTCGTCAATTTTCACATAATCATTTTGAAGCAGCAGCAGTCGAATGATATAATCCACACGCTTTTCTGCCAGCATTGGCACGATCGTCAAATTCGCATGCGCATGATGATCGCCCAGAATGACCTCCCGGATAGCCGCTTCATTTTTCACATGCAGCAGATAGCCGACACCTCGAACCGATTCGATCCCATTGCCGTCCTGCGCCAAGACCTCATTGATGATGCGAATATCACTTCTGATCGTGCGAGCACTGACACCCAAACGATCCGCCAACTCATCGCCACTCATGAAGTCCATCTTCAAATAAAGCTGCTGTACCAGTTCCCGCCACCTCGGCATCTGCAGTTTTTGCATACTCATTCCGCCTGATCCCTTCCCATTTCGATTTTCTCAAGTTCATTGTAGCATTTCCAAATTTTCTTGGATAGGCTTCCCACAAAAATAAAAACCGGAGAAACTTAATTCTCCGGCTCAGCCTTTACAAGGATTCGTTTCATTTTTCGTTCAAAATCACGTCTGGGGATCATGACACTATGTCCGCAACCTTCGCATTTAATCCGGATGTCCATCCCCATGCGAATGATGCGAAACTGATTGGCCCCGCAAGGATGCGGTTTTTTCATCTCCACAACATCATTTAATCCAAAAACTGGTTTTTCCATCCAGCCTCCCCCTTACTCTCAAAGCTTATTCGTCGTCAA
This sequence comes from Listeria costaricensis, assembly GCF_900183385.1. Lineage (GTDB taxonomy): Bacteria > Bacillota > Bacilli > Lactobacillales > Listeriaceae > Listeria > Listeria costaricensis. The sequence goes on along the minus strand of NZ_FXUT01000004.1, from coordinate 140,909 downwards.
ATTTCACATCTAAGATTTCCAGGATCCGATCTAGATCATCATCTGATAAGAATTCGATCTCAATACGCCCCTTCTTATCTCGACGTTTGATATTGACAGCCGTACCAAATTTGTTGCGCAATTGTGATTCACTTTCGCGAATATATACAGGCACTTTTTTCGGTTTGATTGTTTCACGTGAAACATTTTCGTTTGCATGTGTCACAATTTTTTCGAGTTGGCGCACTGTCAAACCTTCCGCCACTGTCTTTTTAGCGAGAGGAACAATGTTTTTCTTTAATTTCAAACCAAGCAGCGCACGCCCATGTCCCATTGATAGGGAACCATCACGCAACATCACTTGAACCTCTTCCGGTAAAGTCAGCAACCGCACAAAATTGGCAATATAAGGACGGCTCTTACCAACACGTTCAGCCAATTTTGCCTGCGTCAACTTAAGATTTTTCATAAGAAATTCATAGGATTCAGCTTCTTCAAGCGGCGATAGATCCTCCCGCTGCAAGTTTTCAATCACTGAAAGCTCCATCATTTCCTGATCGTCAAGTTCACGAACAACCGCCGGAATATCTGTCAACTTGGCTTCTTTAGCTGCTCGGAAACGCCGCTCACCTACTACGATTTCATAGCCATCATCTTTTTTGCGTAAAATGATCGGTTGCAGCACACCATGAATTTTGATAGAATCACGTAATTCACGAATCGCCGCTTTATCAAAAATTTTCCGCGGCTGGTACGGGTTAGGTTTGATTTCTTTTAACGGAACACTTGTAACCGTCTCTTCATTGGTATCCACTGTGCCAAAAAGCGCATTGATACCCTTTCCAAGTCCTTTAGCCATGTGCGATCACTTCCTTTGCAAGCTCTAAATAAACTTCCGCACCTTTGGATTTTGCATCATATAGCAAAATTGGTTTACCATGGCTGGGCGCTTCACTCAGCCGAACATTCCGCGGAATAATCGTCTCAAATACTTTATTCTGGAAGTATTTTTTCACTTCTTCAATTACTTGAAGTCCCAAATTGGTACGGGCGTCAAGCATGGTCAAAAGAACACCTTCAATTTTTAAATCATCGTTCAAATGCTTCTGGGCAATCCGAATCGTATTAAGAAGCTGACTTAATCCTTCCAGTGCATAGTATTCACACTGTACGGGGATTAGGACAGAATCAGAGGCTGTTAAAGCATTCAACGTTAACAGTCCTAGTGACGGCGGACAGTCAATAATAATATAATCATATTCATCTTTTAATGTATCAAGCGCTTTTTTCAAACGTAGTTCCCGTGAAATAGCTGGAACCAGTTCTACTTCCGCTCCTGCTAGTTGAATCGTTGCAGGGATGACATCAAGATTATCCAAATCTGTTGGCTGGCGCACATCCTTTAATGGCACATCGTCAACCAGTACATCATAAACGCAATGTTCGATTTCGCCCTTATTGATACCTACCCCACTTGATGCATTTCCTTGTGGATCAATATCAACAAGTAGCACTTTTTTGCCTAGAAAAGCTAGGCTAGCACTCAAGTTTACTGATGAAGTGGTCTTTCCAACTCCGCCTTTTTGGTTTGCAAGTGCAATCACTTTGCTCAATCTTTTTCACCAACCCTTATCTTAGATCCTGAATGAACAGTTCTTTTATTTTCTATTCTACCAAAACTTTTTGATTTCGTCCCTAAAAAAGTAAATATTTATGACAGGTTTTATAAAAAAGGAATGTTTCACGTGAAACATTCCTTTTTGACGGAAAATTCAGTTATGTGGTCAGCTGAAAAATTGGTTTAGAACTGTAGTTAAAAAGGCTTAGAAAAATGCTTTCTATAATACTTATGATATAATATGTTTATCAAATTATCGAAAAAGGGGCATACTGAAGTGAGCATAAACTTAAAAGGATATACAGTACTGATTACTGGCGGCTCAAGCGGTATGGGCTATGAAATGGCAAGAAAATTGTTATCTCACGGAGCCACCGTCATTATTAGTGCCAGAAATGAAGCCAAGTTGGATAAGGCCTACAAACAATTGTCTTCGGAAGGCTTAGATGTTTACGCCGTTCCAATTGATGTTAGTGATGAAAAATCTGTAACAGAAGCAGTAGCCTGGTTTGAGAAACATTTTGATCATTTGGATATGCTGATTAATAATGCAGGCATTGGTAGCAATGCGCCAGGAATGGAAAATTTGGAGTCAAATCATCATTTTTATGATATTCCTATAGCTTCTGTAAAAGCCATTGTAGAAACAAATTTCATTGGTTATTTTATTGTTTCCAGTAAATTTGTTCCTCTCATGGTTAAAAACGGACGCGGTAGTCTCATTTATGTATCAACAAGCACTAATACCATGACAAGAAAAGGCCAACTCCCCTATGGTCCTTCTAAAGCTGGTGCAGAAGCCATGGCTAAAATTATGGCCGAAGAACTTCGTGACTTAGGGATCATGGTGAATGTGATTTGTCCAGGCGGATTTACTGATACTGGCATGGCTGGCACGGGAGTTAAAGAGTTTTTCCAAAAGAACAATATGGAGATTTTACAACCAACTGTCATGAATAAAGCGATTTTATTTTTAGCATCCTCAGATTCAAAAGGGATGACAGGTGAGAAAATCATTGCAAACGATTTTGACGAGTGGTTAAAAAATAAAGGAATCGAATTCGATAATTGAGAAGGATATGTATATTTGTCCTTTATCTACAATTAAGCCGCCTTCCAATAAAAGAAAGCGGCTGTTTTTTTATCGTTCGTTATCTTTCAAAAATACGTTTCTTATTCCTAGCGTCGAACCTGCTTTTTGATACATGCGAAGCGTTAAATCTGGATCTCCTGCTTCGATACGGGCGATAATCACTGGTGCCAAGTCAGATTTCAATGCCAAATCCATTTGAGACCATTTATGTGCCATCCGTTTTTCAAAAATATGCTGTCCCAAGCTAGCGGAAAAGCTGTCCAAGTAATGCACGATGCCTTCATTTTTCCAAGCCAGCTCTTTTAAAGACTCAAAGCTGTGTTCCTGATCGGCCACTTGAAGCGAAGAATCGATTTGGCGCAAAAAGACACGCTTGGCCTCCTCGCGATACGTCCCCATTTTATCTGTAAAGGGATTTTTATCTTTAAAATAGCCTTTCACAAAGCAATAATAAGTCTCTGTTTTTGAAAAAGCTGTAAAGAAAATCAATCGACAGTTTTTATCTTTAAAATGAATCTTCATTTCATGGATCGGACGGTCGGCGGATGCTTCAATACGCACAGTTTCAAGGGAATACGCCTGACTCTTACCGATCAGAAGATGAATGTCCGGCGTGATCTGTTTACCTGTACTTAATTTCCGTGTTTCTGCCTTCTCGAGCTGAAAAAGCCCTTGCATCAACATTGTTGCCATAAGCGGTTCATTAATGATCAGATCATGAATGAAATCATAAGCCTGCAACGTATCCTTCTCATCTTTCACAAAAATAATTTTAGCCATATCTTTCGCGGATAGCACTCCTAAACGCCCCCGCTACCTCCTTCGCTTATGTTTACCTCTTTATTTTACTTTTTTTACAGCCAAATTGCACCCCGTAACTAGCAAAATGTGCAATTTCACTCTTAATATACCCTTAAATCCCCTCTTCAACCTGCATTCAGGCAAAGAAAAACACTGAACCGGAATTTATTTCGATTCAGTGTTTGTGTTCTGCATCAAATTGCTTCGCTTTTTTATACCAGCCTTTGACCCTACGGAAAGCATAAACCATATAAATAGCAGTAATCAGATAGGCCGCATAGCCCATCGCCATATTGAGAATCCCCATCAAGCTGCCGGAATCCTGCGCTACTTGGGCACTCGTCAATATTGGGTACATGAAAAAGTACACAAAAAGTGATGGTTCAAGCTGCATGATGCCGCCTGTAATGGCCGATACAAATAATGGTAAAACCAGCAGAGAACATAAAATGCCCAATATCTGCCATAATATTTTTAAAAATTTCATCTAGTAGTTGACCCCTTTATTTCTTTTTTGGAATCTGGATGGTGATCTTGAAGTAGTCTTCCTCTTCTTCTTCCTGTACGTCTAAATCCATGCCGCTGTCTTTGATCATCGAGACGGATTGTTTGATCGTATTGACAGCAATCCGAACATCCTTACTAATCGCGATTTTCTTCGGCTTTTTCGCTTTTTGTGGTGCTTCTTCCACCGTTTCCGCTGTTAGAATTTCGCGAATATGCTCTTCTGTTTGCTTCACATTCCAATGGTTGTCCACCACTTCTTTTAAAACGGCAAGCTGTTCTTTTTCTGTTTCGAGTGCTAAAAGTGAACGCGCGTGACGTTCGGAAATTGTTTTTTCAAGGACGGCTTCCTGCGCTGCTACCGGAAGTCTGAGTAACCGCAATTTATTGGCAACAGCCGATTGACTTTTACCGACTTGTTTGGCCAAGGCTTCCTGTGTGACATCGCGCATACTGAGTAGACTTTGATACGCTTTGGCTTCTTCGATTGGCGTCAGCTGTTCGCGTTGCAAATTTTCGATCAAGGCGATGGCCGCAGTTTCATCATCATCAAAATTTTGAATGATCGCCGGGATTTTTTCCATTTGAAGGTGCACCGCCGCACGATAGCGACGCTCGCCCGCAATAATTTCATAGCCAGTCGGTTCGATTTCTCGGACAACGATAGGCTGAATCACGCCATGAACCTTAATTGTTTCAGCCAGCTCCTCGATTTTTTCCTGATTGAAAATGGAGCGCGGTTGGAATTGATTGGGCAAAATTTGATCAAGCGGTAACTCTTCCACTTGTTGCTTCACGTCTTCGAGATTCAGTTCTGTTTCTTTATTTTTATCTTTCTTTCCAAATAGTGAAAAAGCCATGAAGGTCCTCCCTCTCCAGAGTTCTTACGTTCGCGGTACATCTTCTGCATTCTGGATGGGCAGAAGCCTGCATTTTGCGATACTACCTTTTATTTTAGCAGAATTTGCCAAGAAAAACATTATTCAATCGGTTGTTTATTGGGCGTTCCTGCTTTGCGCGGATATTTATTCGGTGTTTCCTTTGTTTTGCGAATCGTATAGATGTAGCGGTCGCTTCCTTCAAGCGGCAGTTGAAACGCAAATTTTTCTTCTAATTTTCCGCCTAAAAGTGTGATCGCTTTTTGCGCGACTTGTAGCTCTTCCTCCGCCTGTGCGGCTTTCATGACTAGGAAAATCCCGTCTTTTTTGACCAGCGGCATGCACAGTTCCGACAATACACTCATCCGAGCCACCGCACGCGCTGTGACAAGATCGAAGCTTGCCCGATGCTGCTTATTTTGACCAAAATTCTCGGCGCGATCGTGGTAAAAAGCTGTCTGTTCGAGGCCTAATTTTTCCGCCAGCGTATGCAAAAAAGTAATGCGTTTATTGAGCGAATCGACAATACTGATTTTTAAATGCGGGAAGCAAATTTTGAGCGGAATGCTAGGAAAACCTGCCCCCGATCCCACATCACAGATGGTTTCCACTTTGGTGAAATCCATGAAAAAGGCCGCACTGACAGAATCATAGAAATGCTTCAAATAGACTTCCTGCTTTTCCGTAATGGCTGTTAAATTCATTTTTTGATTCCATTCCACAAGCAGCTGATAGTAGTGGTCAAACTGGGCCATTTGCGTGTTGTTCAGCTCGATTCCCTTTTCTGCCAGGGCTTGTTTGAATTGTTCCGGGTTCATTGAATCTTCTCCTTTTATAAAATATCATAAAAAAACTATACCACCATTATGGAAGTATAGCTAAACTTGCATAACTAATAGATCATCTTTATTTTGTAACCATTCTTTTTGCCCCAACTCACCTTCAAGCGAAATCTTAAGTTTATAGTGAGAAAATGCTTTAGAATCAAACTTGATATCTGTCATTTTATATGTGCCATTCTCCTCTAAAACTTTCGACATGAACTGAGAATAGAACGCTGGCACGTATCCAATGATCTTTTCTTTATTTTTGTATACCTGAACTGCATACATATCGTGTTTGTTGGCTGTATCTCTTTGAAAGGTTAGACAATCCGTTTGAAGAATCTTTTCATTTTGATCATTGTAATGTCTCCAACCCCTCAAATAGAAAGCTAATTCAAAATGCTGCCCTTCCATTTTAATTGGCTGAACAAATTCATAGGCGTCTGAATTTAAACTTCCACCTGTTACTTTTAACACTTCATAAGTAGAGCTTTTTTCTGTGATGCCCAAATTTTTGAAAAGAAGCTGATAATCTGGACGCCGACGATCTGGAATCCGTCTTGAAAATGCACTAAATAAATTTTCGGACGTATAAACCTTATCAATATCCGGGAAGGACGGATGCACTTTATAACCATTTTGCAAGGCCTCATTTAGCCCACGATGTTTTTTTGAAGTTTCATATCTAAAAATATACGATCCACTCGTTTGTTGAAACAATGTTCCCACATGATACCATTGTCTTGTTTGACAGTTCTGCCATAATAAGCACAATTGGCTTTGCATGATCATCCCTCCATTCTATTTAATATGGAATACCGATAGCAAATTAGTTTTGCAATAAGATGTCGACGATCTTTCGATAGAAAGCTGCCATCTATTTTTTTAAGAAGCTGATTTATACCTTCGTAAGTAGTATTTTCAAAAGTGCCCAGTGCTTGTTGAAAACATTTGCCATCTTCTTTTTGCAGATATCTCAATAATTCTATATATTTTACTTTCTTCTTTTGACCGTCTATCGTAAATAATGATTTGGCACGATTTGTATAGGCCTGAAACCGCCTCTCATCAGTCAAATACGCTGTTATATCCTATTCAGATAAGCCATTAAATAACGAAGAGCCATTGTCATAAATTGGTGCCAAATACTTTTGGTTCCTATTGTTGATCAAAATACCCCAGTTTTCCGCATGACGATCTTGATTAGCAATCAGATAATCAAATAACAGCATTTCGTAAAAAGGACGTTTTAAACACATGTCCTCCATAAATTCAATGGCTGTTTTTATTTGATATTTCGACAAATCTGTCGGATCAAATGAGGGATCCTTCTGGAAAAAGTAGTCTCCTGCCTCTATAAATTCAACATTGGCATTTTTGTTAACAAAGTTTTTCGATAGTGTACCATATTGTTCGTTTTTTATAGCAATGTATGTTTCAGGAAGGTGCAGCTTATAGCAGTTTGTTCCGATCAAGTAAGCCGCCATTTCTGCTGTGATTTCACCCGAAGTTTTAGGAATTTTAAAAAGATAACGCGTTCTATCCTTCTCAAGCCAAGTTTTCACTCGCTTCCCTGTCGTCCAAATATCGACTTCTTGCCAATCAGACACATCCACTATTTGCATATTTGTTTCATCCCATCTCGCTTATTCTAAGTTTATTTTACCAAATCAGCGAGATGAAATAAAACAATTCCTCATCATTATTATAAAGTTAAGTTTTCTCGTAAAAATATCATTTTTTAACGTATCTTCGCAATTTTCCCCTGCTCGATATACACAAGTAGAATCGAAATGTCGGCTGGGTTGACGCCGCTGATTCGGCTAGCTTGGGCAATTGAAAGTGGCTGAATTTTTTTTAGCTTTTCAACGGCTTCTGTTGCCAGTCCGAAGATTGCATCATAATCAATGTTATCTGGAATCTTTTTGTCTTCCATTCGCTTCATTTTTTCCACTTGTTGATAGGATTTTTCAATATATCCTTCATATTTGATCTGGATTTCCACCTGTTCCGCTACATCTTGACTGACGGATGTTTCACGTGGAACAATTTCGCAGATTTTTTCGTAAGTCATTTCTGGGCGACGGAGGAAATCAGCTGCCAGAACGCCATCCTTCAATTCTGCCGAGCCAAGATCGCGTAGCATTTGCTGAACAGCTGGTGTCGGTTTGATCCGAGTGGTTTCTAGGCGGTGCTTTTCTTCTGCGACCTGCTCTTTTTTCTGGATAAAACGAGCATAGCGTTCATCGCTGATCAGACCGATTTCATGCCCGATTTCTGTTAAACGCAAGTCTGCATTATCATGACGCAAAAGCAGGCGGTATTCTGCACGTGAAGTCAGTAGGCGGTATGGCTCTTCGGTTCCTTTTGTGACCAGATCGTCGATTAGGACGCCAATATAGGCCTGATCGCGTCCCAAAATGACTGGTTCCTTGCCTTGGACTTTTCGGCAAGCATTGATGCCGGCCATTAGCCCCTGCCCCGCTGCTTCCTCGTAGCCGCTCGTTCCATTGATCTGACCGGCAGTGAATAGACCGGGAATCCGTTTCGTTTCAAGTGATGGCCAAAGCTGATCCGGCATGACGGCATCATATTCGATCGCATAGCCGACTCGCATCATTTCGACATTGGCAAGTCCTGGAAGTGTCCGTAGCATGGCTTCCTGCACATCTTCCGGTAAACTAGTCGACAGCCCCTGAACGTAAACCTCTTCGGTGTTGCGACCTTCTGGTTCAAGGAAAATTTGATGGCGCGGCTTGTCACTGAAACGGACAATCTTGTCTTCAATGGATGGGCAATAGCGTGCACCTGTCCCCTTTTTCGTTGCTGTGAACATTGGCGAACGGTGCAGATTGTCACCTATAATCTCATGTGTGGCTTCATTTGTGTAGGTCAGCCAGCAGGGTAATTGTGGCAGATCCATTTTTTCTGTTTCATAGCTGAATGCCCGCGGTTTCTCGTCGCCCGGCTGCTCTTCCGTCTGGCTGTAGTCGATCGAACTCGACTTCACGCGTGGCGGTGTACCAGTTTTGAAGCGGCGCAGCTCGAAGCCCAGCTCCTCCAAATGCTCAGAAAGCTTGATCGATGGCTGCTGGTTGTTGGGACCGCTGGAGTAGCGCAATTCGCCAACAATGATCTCACCGCGTGAAAAAGTGCCGGTAGTCAGGACGACTGCATCGGCGGTATATTTGGCGCCGCCGTTCGTGATGACGCCTCGACAGGTGCCGTCTTCGATGACGAGTTGATCGACAAGGCCCTGCCGCAAAGTGATATTGTCTTCTTTTTCAATCATATGCTTCATTTCGTGTTGATAGTCCCACTTATCGGATTGGGCACGCAGCGCGCGCACCGCTGGACCTTTCCCCGTGTTTAGCATGCGCATTTGGACGTATGTTTTATCCGTATTGCGCCCCATTTCGCCGCCTAATGCATCAATTTCGCGGACGACGACACCTTTGGCCGGACCGCCGACTGAGGGGTTACACGGCATAAAGGCTACCATATCTAAATTGATCGTCAGGATAAGCGTCTTGGCACCCATCCGTCCACTGGCAAGACCTGCTTCAACACCGGCATGGCCTGCACCAACAACGATCACATCATAATGACCTGCTTCATAGACTTGCATAATTTTAAAACATCTCCTTCGTTATTTCCCAAGGCAAAATTGATTGAAAAGTTGATCGAGCAGTTCATCCTGTACAGAATCACCGGTAATTTCACCGAGCAGGTCCCAGGCACGCGTCATATCGATCTGCACGATGTCGACCGGCATGCCCATATCTACGCCGCTGATTACTGCATCTAGTGCCTCCTGAGCCTGATGGAGCAGTGCGATATGACGGACATTCGACACATAGGTTGCGTCACCTGCGTCAATTTCGCCTTCAAAGAACATCTTTTTAATGGCTTCTTCAAGCTGAATCGCGCCCTGTTCCTCTACCATCGACGTCAGAACGACCGGGTGATCCCCTGCCAGTCGGTAAACTTCCTCTAGATCCATTTCCCTCTCCAAATCGGTTTTATTGAGCACGACAACAAATTGCTGACCGCTTGCTGCTTCAAAAAGCGCATAGTCCTCTTTTGTGAGCGGCTCATGCTGATTTAGTACTAGCAAAATAAAATCTGCTTCTGACAGCGCCTTGCGTGACCGTTCAACTCCGATTTTCTCCACAATGTCCTCTGTTTCCCGAATCCCAGCTGTATCGATCAGCCGCAACGGAACTCCCCGAACGTTGACGTATTCTTCAATGATGTCACGTGTGGTTCCGGCAATATCTGTCACGATGGCCTTATCTTCCTGAATCAGCTGATTGAGGAGCGATGATTTGCCGACATTGGGCCGCCCGATGATGGCAGTAGCCAAACCTTCACGCAGAATTTTCCCTTGCTGAGCCGTTTGCAGCAACTGTTCAACGGATGCTTTTACGAGCCGAGTTTTCTCAAGCAGCATTTGCTGGGTCATTTCTTCCACATCATCGTATTCTGGATAGTCGATATTGACTTCCACCTGGGCAAGCGCATCAAGGATTTCTTGTCGCAAATTACGAATCAGTCGTGAAAGATTGCCGTCCATCTGCCGCAGCGCCACGCCCATCGCCCGATCTGTTTTGGCACGAATCAAGTCCATCACAGCCTCTGCTTGTGAAAGGTCAATCCGTCCGTTCAGAAAAGCTCGTTTGGTAAATTCGCCCGGTTCTGCTAAGCGCGCCCCCGTCCTGAGAAGCAGCTGAAGAACCCGATTGACCGAAACGATTCCGCCGTGACAGTTGATTTCTACAACATCTTCACGGGTGAACGTTCGCGGCGCCCGCATGACAGATACCATGACTTCCTCAATTACTTCATTATTTTCTTTAATATGTCCATAGTGAATGGTATGACTTTCGGCCTCGTTCAGCCGTTTTTTGGCATAAAAAATACGATCCGCTATTTGAATCGCCTCATCACCGCTTAACCGAATGATAGCAATGGCTCCCTCGCCAGGCGGTGTTGAGATAGCTGCGATAGTATCAAAATCCATTCTAAAAACCACCTTTCCTCTAAAGCGCTCAGAAAACCTGAACCTCTCTAAAATTGGCGTGCGAATAAAAATTGGCACAATAAAACGCTATCTGCAACAGTTCGCTCTGCTTTGACCAAAGCAATCTAATTGTCAGCATCTATATGGATAAATTACCCACATATCCACAGGTAATCTACACATTTTAAAAAATTTACCCCTCTATTTTAACTTATTCACATGTGGATAACAATAGTTTTGCCGGATTTTTTTGTTATCCACAGGCTACTTCCATTAAAAAATGACCACCCGTTTTTCAGGCGGTCACTCGCTCTATTTGCTTTCCAGCTCATGAATAAATAATCCACTAAGCAGTTTCGGCTCAAACCAGGTCGATTTGGGGGGCATCGTTTCTCCCGCATCGGCTACGCGCAGCAAATCTTCCATCGTTGTCGGGTACATTGCAAAAGCAACCGTATGGCTTCCGTTATCCACAAGTCGCTCCAACTCGCCCAGACCTCGAATTCCACCAACAAAATCAATCCGGTTATCACGGCGAATATCTTCAATCCCGAATAACGGGGTTAAAACCTGCTCCTGCAAAATCGACACATCCAACTGACCGATCACATCATCTGGAATCACGGCCGGCTTCGCTTCAAGCTTATACCACTCTTTCTCAAAATAAAGCCCGATTTGCTTAGGCGCTTCCGGTTTGAACGCCGTTTTCCCAACAGGCGTAATATCGAAAGCCCCCTCTAATTGTTCCATAAAATCTGCCGCTAACGGAATGTTCACAACTCGATTGTAATCAAGAATTGCCAGCTGCTCTTTTGGAAACAGGACCGAAAGAAAATAATTGAATTCTGCCTCCGAACCTGCTTCTGGATACTGCTCTCTGCGCTTGAAACCCACCTTCACGGCCGATTCTGTGCGGTGATGACCATCGGCAATGTAAAGCGCTGGTACCGATTCAAATTCGGCTTCGATCGCGCCATTCACTTCTCCATCCGTGATTGCCCAAACCCGGTGCGCTACCTCGTGAAAACTTTCAAAGGCATAAATCGGTTCATGCTCGACTTTCCATTTTTCAATCTGCTCATTCACGCTGTCTTTTCCGCGATAGGTCAGAAAAATCGGGCTTGTATTCGCATCGCAGGTATCCACATGTCGAATCCGATCGAGTTCCTTCTCTTCTCGTGTAAATTCATGCTTTTTAATTGTTCCGGCTGCATAATCATCGATCGATGTCACAGCCACCAGTCCCGTCTGTGCTCTGCCGTTCATCGTTAACTCGTAAATATAGAAACCAGCCGTCGCATCTTTTTGAAGCCAGCCTTTTTGAAGAAATTTTTGCAGATTGGCAGCCGCCTGCTGATATACGTCATCAGCATAAGGTGAAATTGTAGGATCAAGATCAATTTCCGCCTTGTCGATATGTAAAAAAGAATAAGGATTTTGATCGCCTAATTCCCGTGCCTCTTCACTATTCAGTACATCATATGGCAAAGAAGCTATTTTCTCTGCTTGTTTTTCATTTGGTCTCACGGCTTTAAACGGTCTTACTTTTACCACGCTTATTCCTCCTTTTAAGTGAAAAGGGTCTTAAGTTTCTATCAGCTTAAGACCCTGCTATCATTATTTCCCGGGTAATAATTAACTAATCGTCACACCAAGCGGCTCGATGACGCGCACACGAAGCACGCCTTGTACAGCCTGAAGCTCACGTTTGATTTCATCCAGCTTCACTTGATTTTCCTGATCAATATCAATCAGCGTATAGGCAAAGTCTCCCTTGCTGCGGTTTGTCATATCCATAATGTTCAGCGTATAGCCAGCCAAAACCGTGGTGATCTGGCCCACCATATTGGGGATGTTCTGATGACAGATGCCAATTCGCGGATGACCATTATAAGGCATTTCCACATTGGGGTAATTGACCGAGTTTTTAATGCTGCCAGTTTCCAAATAGTACTGCAATTCTTTGGCAGCCATCTTGGCACAGTTTGTTTCAGCTTCTTCTGTAGAGGCTCCCAAATGCGGCAGCACACGAATCTGCGGCTGGTTCATTAAGCTGGGTGAAGCAAAATCCGTTACATAGAGACGCAGCACGCCTTCATCCAAAGCGCCTCTGATCGCATCTTCATCTACCAGCTCCCCGCGTGAAAAGTTCAACAGGACCGCATTGCTTTTCAGAATCCGCAATGTCTCTTCATTGAACATCTCACGTGTGTTATCACGCAGCGGCACGTGGACCGTAATGTAATCGCATGTCGCCAGAATCTCTTCGATGGTCAGCGCCCGTTCGACTTCTTTGGAAATTCGCCAAGCTGTATCCACCGAAACGTATGGATCATAGCCGACCACTTCCATGCCAAGCGCTAGTGCATCATTGGCCACAAGTGCCCCAATTGCTCCCAGCCCGATGATTCCAAGGCGTTTGCCAGCGAGTTCTGTGCCCGCAAAAGCTTTTTTACCAGCTTCAACCTCTGCCGCAATATTTTCGTCCACTTCCAGATTTTGCACCCAGGCATTGCCTTCGATAATTGGTCGAGCCGCCATAAATAAACTTGCTAAAACCAGCTCTTTGACTGCATTGGCATTGGCTCCAGGTGTATTGAAAACAACGATTCCCTGCTCGGCACATGCCTCAACCGGAATATTGTTCACGCCAGCGCCAGCTCGGGCAATCGCCTTGACGGATTCAGGAAAAGCATGTGCATGTAAGTCATAGCTGCGCAGAAGAATTCCATCCGCCGGCTCGTTCGCATCAATCACATATTTTTCAAGGTCAAAGGTTTGTAATCCTTCTTTCGCAATGGCATTAAAGGTTTGAATATTAAACATGAATTTCTCCCCCCTTATAAGTTCTTGCAAATTCATCCATGAAAGTGACGAGCGCTTCGACACCTTCCACTGGGAAAGCATTGTAGAGACTTGCACGCATGCCACCGACCGAGCGGTGCCCCTTCAAGTTCACAAATCCTTTTGCTTCGGCTTCCTTGACAAAAGCTTTATCTAGGTCGCTGTTTCCAGTAACAAACGGAATATTCGTCAGCGAACGGGATAGCGGGTCAACTGGCGAGCGGAAGAATTCGGAGGTATCTAAATAATCATATAAAATGCCGGCTTTTTTGCGGTTGATCGCCTCGATTGCCTCTACACCTCCAAGATCTCGAATCCATTCAAAAACAAGCTTGGCCACATAGATTGCAAATGTTGGCGGCGTGTTGTACAGCGAATCATTATCCGCCTGCACCTTGTAATCCAACATGGACGGCAGCCCGGCCACCCGACCGATCAGATCTTCCCGCACGATGACAAGTGTAAGTCCGGCTGGTCCGATATTTTTCTGCGCCCCTGCGTAAATCAGGCCAAATTTTTGTGTATCGTAGACGCTCGCCAAGATATTGGAAGACATATCTGCAACCAGTGGCACGTCTCCTGTTTCCGGAAGATTCCAGATAGTGGTTCCTTCAATCGTATTGTTCGTTGTGATGTGAAGATAAGCCGAATCCTTTGAAACGGTAGGAATTTCAGGAATATAGCTGAAATTTTTATCCTCGGATGAAGCAAGTACTTCTACTTCGACATTTGAAAGTTTTTTTGCTTCAGAGATTGCCTTTTTCGACCATGAACCGGTATTTACAAAAGAAGCCTTTTTCCCTGCGGCAAGATTCATTGGCACGGCACTAAATTGTAGACTCGCCCCACCTTGCAGAAAAAGTACTTTGTAATTATTCGGAATTTTCATCAGGTCGCGAATCAAACTTTCGGCTTCTGAAATTATTTCCTCAAACAATGCCGATCTGTGACTCAGCTCCATTACTGACATTCCCGACCCCTTATAAGAGATTAACTCCTTTTGAACTTGCTCTAAGACTGGTACCGGTAATACTGCCGGTCCTGCTGAAAAATTATATGCGCGCTTCACTCATCATCTCTCCTGTTCCAATTGATATTCCACTTGATTTCCTTGGCAAAATTTTCCTACATCTTGTTGAGATTATGAGCCTTTCTTGTGTTGCTCTCGCTCCGGCCCCCTTCCTTTAAGCGGTCTCTAACTGTCTTATTGTGAAATAAACAACAATATTTCAAATTTAACAAAAAGACTGTCTTTTTATGCTTTTGTTTATTATAGCAGATTCCTATTTTTTTTAAAGAGAAACTTCCCCAAAACGAAAAGTTATTTTCACGAGCAAATTATCCATAAAAAAAACGAGCTGTGCGCTCGAAGTAAATCGTCACACAGTCCGTTTTCTGCAAAATTTAATCCAGTAAATAATGAAAAATACAATTAACGCGATAATGGAAGTTCGGTACATGACAGCATAGCTGGAAAAAGTTGCGATGATACTGAGGCCAAAGCTTCCGACCGCCATTCCAATATCCATGCCCGAAAGAAACGTCCCATTCGCAGCCCCTTTGTCATGCGGCGCAGCCCGATCGATCGCAAGTGCTTGCAAAGATGGCTGTGTCATGCCGTAACCAAGGCCAAAAAATAGAGAAGAAATAAATAACATACCTGCTCCACCCGAGAAGGATAGCAGAATGATCCCGATAACCATAGCCACAAAGCCTGGCAGAATCACATATTTATGTCCCTTTTCATCGTAGAGCCGTCCTGCAAACAGTCGACTAACGAGTACCATGATGCCCTGTCCGACAAAAAAGATCCAGCTGCTGGAAATATTCAATTCTTCCTGACCGTAAATCATCATAAAGGTCTGAATGCCACCCAGTGGAATCGCCATTAGGAAGCATAGGAAGGCTGGCAAAAGCGCCGACTTAGCAATCATCTTTGGTTTTTCTTGCGGTTTACGTAAAGCCTTGGAACGAGGTACTTTCAGTTGTGTCAGCAATAAAAAAACCGCCGTAAGTGTCACCAGCGAGAAAGTAATCAACGTGTTAAATGAAAAATAGTTCATGATTAGGATGGCGATAATCGGAGCAAATGATAAACCCAGCGCAGTCGTTAAACCATAGAAGCCAATTCCTTCTCCAGTTCGACTGGGTGGTACAAGTAGCGAAACCGCTGTTGCAATCGATGTTGTTCCTATACCCCAACCGGCACCTTGTACTAGCCTTAAAGCCAGCAATAAAGCAACCGTTCCAGCTAAATAAAAATTAGCGGTTGATAAAATTAAAATAACAAAGCCAATTAAAATAAGTATCTTAGAACCAAAACGGTCATTCCAACCGCCAGCAAGTGCCCGCGTTAAAAGCGCCACTACTGAAAACAAGCCTACTGCAAGGCTCGCCTGTACTTGTGTACCACCCAGCGCTAAAATCTGAGCAGGAAGTGTCGGCATGAAGATCATGAAGCCAACGTAGAGCAAAACACTTCCGATCAATAAGAAGACATAATTTTTTGTCCAAAGTTTTGTGTTTTCCTCCAAGCAAATCCCTCTTTTATTCGATATTTTTGGTGATGTGCGAAAGAAGTGCCATATATTGTTCAAGTTGTTCCTCATTAAGACCAGCAAACATTTGTGCACAAGCCTTTTCTATAACAGGGCGCAGTGCTGCTACCTCTGTATCGCCTTTTTCCGTGACACTGAGGAACGTTTTACGACGATCTGTCTCACTCAATTCCCGACGAACTAATTCTTTGCGAAGCAGAACATCAATGATTCGATTGACAGTTGGCGTATCTTTTTCGACCAGCTCGGCAATCTTTTTCTGCGTAAGCGGGCCTTGCAGTTGAATGACGTTCAACACAGACCACTGCTCAGGTGTTACATCATAGTCTGCTATATAACGCGCTAAAAAAAGGTGCATCTTTTTCCCTGTAAGAGTTGTTGCAAAGGAAATACCATCATAATATTCTCGCATCTTTTCACACTCCCAAATAATTGCATTGACAATTATTGTCTAGACAACTATATCATAAAAATCGAAATAAAGAAAGGTCTCTAAAAAAACAACTGTTATTTTCCTTTAAAAATAACAGTTGTCATAAAAGCTCTATATCCACTAAATCACTAAATTGAATCGGATAAATCGTCCCAAAAACATCTTTAAAAAGAATTTCCTGTGTCACAATGTCCATTTCGAGTGGTACGACATCCAATTTTTCTATCTGCCCCATCCCCTGATAGATTTCTGGATATTCAAAGGGAGCCAAAACAAGCTGATTCAGATCTGCTTCCAGAAAATAGCGGATGCGAACGAGCCATTCGCGCTTGATTGCATCCTTAAGCGTAATGTAGAAACTTTCTTGTTCTGCCGGGTCGACAATCGGACGCTTCTCTAGTCGTGCCGGGTCTATCCTTTTTTCATCCATCGTCTTAAATGCCAAAATCATTGTGATCACCTCTTTCATTTTTATTATACGAACAAACGTTCTATTTTGCAAGTTTTTTATCTCTCATTCTTCTAATAGCCAGGAAATCTCATAACAAAACTCGGAATAACAGATTTTTTTCGCTTAGAACCCCAACGTAGATAGCGGTTACATGTGATTTCGAGAAGAAAAACTACTTGCATTTTAAAATTATATCGCTATACTTAAGTAAGTAAATAACAATTATAAAGGAGCTAATTCAATTATGACAACTACATTTTTAGATGCGATTAAAACACGTCGTTCCATTTACGCTTTGGACAAAAATATTACTCGTTCCGAAAACGAAATTGAAGAAATTATCAAAGAAGCGGTGAAACATAGCCCATCTTCTTTTAACTCTCAAAGTTCCCGTGCGGTTATTCTTTTTGGCGGTGAACATGATAAGCTTTGGAATATCGTGGAAGATGCACTTCGTAAAGTCGTTCCAGCTGACAGCTTTTCTGCCACAGAAGAAAAAATCGCTTCATTCCGTGCTGGATATGGCACAGTTCTTTTCTTTGAAGATGAAAATGTCATCAAAGGACTACAAGAAAACTTTGCGCTATATGCTGAAAACTTCCCAATCTGGTCCGAACAAGCGACTGGTATCGCGCAACATTCTGTGTGGGTTGCACTTGCTGAAGCCGGTCTTGGTGCTTCCCTGCAACACTACAATCCGCTAATCGACGACGCAGTTCGTGCTGAATGGGATATTCCGGCAAGCTGGAACCTGCGTGCGCAATTGCCGTTTGGTAACCCGACAACTGAACCTGGTGACAAAGAATTTATCGCTGACGAAGATCGGTTCCGCGTTTTTAAATAAATAGATGGCAAAAACACCTTTTCTATGCGCAGAAAAGGTGTTTTTTTATTTCCAATCAACCTATTCAATTTGAGCAGCTTCCAACACAATTCACACAAATAGAAGAGAATTTCTCCTATGAATATATCGGCGGTCAAAATCGTTCGTCAGCTGTAGCCGCTCATTATCTCAAATCAGCTTCAATCACAACCGGAAAATGATCCGATGCGCCGTATTTTTCGCCGGCCAATTTGAGTGTTGCATATTTCAATACATGAAATTCTGGCGATACAAAAAGATGATCGATTTTTTCCAACTCTTCTTCCGGGCGAAGCGGATCAAAATCGTGGAAGCTTCCGGCTGGGCCCGCGTGCGTTATCTGCTCATCCAGCCGCGGATCCCGCAGAACTTTCAAAATCGCTTCATATGTAGGCGTGTCAGGCTCCGTATTCAAATCGCCCATAAGTACCACTGGCTGGTCTGCCGCTATTTTCTGTAGCCGCTCTAAAATCAAGCTCATTCCAAACAAGCGTGCCTCTTCGGAAACGTGGCTGAGGTGTGTATTGAAAACAAAAAATGCCCGACCTGTCGAGCGGTCCTCCAACTGCGCCCACACACAAATGCGCGGAAACATGGCGCCGGAATAAATGGACGGCTGCTCCGGTGTCTCCGAAAGCCAAAAGTGGCCATCTTGAAGTTTTGTGAAACGTTTCGCATTATATAAAACAGCGGTAAACTCGCCCGCCTTGTCTCCATCCTCGCGACCAACGCCAAAGTATTCAAAACCGCCAAATCGGCACATGTCCTCCATTTGAAAAAGCAGCGGTTCCTGCACGCCGCAAATATCGAACTGCGCCTCTTGAAATACCCGCTCAGCTAGCGGTGCCCGAAACGCCCAGCTTTTGATTTCGTCAGCCTGATCATCAAATCGCACATTAAAAGTGGCTATTTTATACATGTTCTCCCATCCTTTCGTCCATCCAATCGAGTGCTGTCTGAATCGCCGCTTCCCAGAACGCCCAGTCATGATCGCCCGGACGCGCAATAAAAGTAAAGTCGGTCAAATTTTCCTCAGCAGCCTGCTTAAATTTCAAATTATCCTTATATAGGAAGTCTTCCGTTCCGCAAATCTGCAAAACTGGCGGCAGATCCTCTTGCTGCAGTAACGCGAACAAATCATTCCCCGAACCGTCGAACGCTTCCTTCGTGCCAAAGATACGGGTGAACTCCGCCTGACGCTCCGTCCAGTCACGACGCATTCGCGGAACATCTACAGCTGCCGACATGGCCACGATCCCTGCAAAGCGCTGCGGCCAGTTCAGTCCCCACTTGAGCGCACCGTATCCACCCATCGACAGGCCGGCCACAAATTCCTTATTCGACAAGCGGAACTCCTGATGCAGCTCCTCATACCATTCCTGTGTCAAAAACGTCCAATAAGGAAGTCCATCTGCCATATCCGTATAATAGCTGCGATGAACGCTCGGCATAAAGACGGCTAGTTGGTGCTCCTCTGCATAGCGCGCAATGTTGCTGTTCCGGAGCCAAGCTGAATGGTCATCCGACATCCCGTGCAGTAAATAAAGAACCGCCCGCGGATTTTTTGGAATAATCGCCGAAAACTGCGTTTCTAAATCCAAAACTTGCGAGCGGAACATTCCTTGATAAACAGTCATTTGATCACCTCATTTATTATGTAAGCGCTTTTACCACTATTTTACTATTATATCACAAACAAAAACGTTTCACCATTTTTTAATAATTATTTTAATGAGAATTTAAGCTCTTGTAAGGCTATAAAACCATATTTCTCAACAAACCGCATAACAGAGCCATTTAAAAAATTAAAATTAAATTAAAGAAAGCGCTTGCCAATTTGACTACCCCTGTAGTATAATTCTTATAGAAACGTTTCTACAAATTTTAAATTGCCTATAAAAGGGCATGGCAATGAGGTTTTATAATAATTAAAAAGTGATGGAGGTCAATCATGAAAAAGAAATTTTCGATTGCAGTATTAGCAGTTGCACTAGTATCGAGTTTATTTCTAACAGCATGTGGTAGTTCTGGTGACAGCAAGGGATCCTCAGATGACGAATTGGTTTTCTGGGCAATGGGGGATGAAGCATCTGCTACAAAAGAATTGGTAAAAGGCTTCACAGAAGAAACTGGTATCAAAGTAAAAGTCCAAGCTATTCCTTGGGACAATGCACATGACAAAATGTTAACAGCAATCGCTTCTAAATCCGGTCCAGATGTTGTTCAAGTTGGGACAACAAACATGGCTGAATTCGTAGAAGCCGGCGCTCTTGAAGATATTTCCAAAGAAGTAAAAGACAGCGACAACATGAAACCTGAAAACTTCTATGACGGTGCTGTTGAAACGACTCAATTTGACGGTAAAACTTACGGTGTTCCTTGGTACACTGAAACACGCGTCCTTTTCTATCGTACAGATATTTTAAAAGAAGCTGGTTATGATCACGCTCCTGCAACTTGGGACGAATTCCACGATGCTGCTGTTAAGCTAAGCAAACGCGGAGATGACAAATATGGCTTTGTTATCGATCCTAACGAACTTTCACTTGGATTCATGTTCGGTCGTCAAAATGGTTCTGAATTAATCTCTAAAGACGGCAAACCTCTATTTGACCAAAAAGAATTTGTAGATGCTATTAAATATCTAGATAGCTTCATTACTGACGGCGCTGCACCTAAACAAGATCTAGGTCTTGATTTAACACAAGCATTCAGCGGTGACGATCCTACTTTCCCAATGTTCATCAGCGGACCTTGGATGGTTAACACGCTTCAAACAACAGCTCCTGACCTTGATGGTAAATGGGCAATTGCTGAACTTCCTAAAGGATCTGCAAACAACACTTCCGTACTTGGTGGTTCTAACCTGTCCGTATTCAAATACAGCGACCATAAAGAAGACGCTCTTAAATTGATCGACTACTTGAGTGGTAAAGATGTACAAAAAGAATACCTTGATAAAACAAAAAATCTTCCTGCAAACGTTGAAGCATGGGATTACAAAGAAATCAAAGACGATCCAAACTATCAAGTATTCCAAAAACAACTAGAAGCTTCTGAACCAATGCCACTAATCCCTCAATATGAAGAGCTTGGCGAAACTTACAAGAAATATTGGGAACAAATCTCCGTTAATGGCGAAGATGTAGATAAGGCAATGAAAGAATTTAATCAGGAAGCTGAAACAATTTTGAGTAAATAATCACACACAAATAACTGGTAAGAGGTATTGATGCAAAATCAATACCTCTTGCTTCCAAAGAAACCTTTTGAAGGAAGTGAAAAACATGAAGGCTTTTCTTAATCGCAAAACGCCTTACTTTTTTATAGCACCAGCATTGATCCTCTTGCTATTATTCTCATTGGTGCCTATTTTTTTGGCTGTTTTTATGAGCTTTACCGACATGGATTTGCTCGGACTGGCCGACTATTCAAATATCAGCTTTATCGGGTTTGAAAACTATGTCAACCTGTTTAAAGATCCGCAATTCCTACAAGCTCTGGGAAATACAGCTTTTTACGTAATCATCGGTGTACCGCTCGTTATTGTTTGCTCACTCGGCATCGCCCTTTTGATCAACTTTTCCGATGCACGGATCTTCCGGTTCTTCCGTTTGATCTTCTATGCACCATCCATTACAAACGTTGTCGCAGTTTCCGTTGTATGGCTTTATCTGTACAACCCTACTTTTGGTCTCTTGAACTATATTCTGTCATTCTTTGATTTAGGGCCTGTTCCATGGCTGCAAGATCCAACAATGGCCAAGATCTCCTTGATCATTTTGGCACTTTGGCGGGGGATTGGTGTCAACATGCTGATTTTCCTTGCTGCACTTCAAGGAATTCCAAAAGAGTACTACGAGGCAGCTGCTATTGACGGCGCTAACAAATGGAACCGTCTCGTCAACATTACGATTCCAAGTCTACGTTTTGCAACCTTCTTCGTTATGATCACAACATTGATCGGTTGGCTGCAATTCTTCGAGGAACCGTTTATCATGACGCAGGGCGGGCCAGTCGGGAGTACCACCTCAGCCGCGCTATTTATTTACCAGAACGGGTTCCAGCTTAACAAGTTCGGGTATGCGTCGGCCGGGTCGATCATTCTGTTTATCATCATTATTACGATTACCATCATTCAATTCAAATTCCAACAGCGTCATGATGATAACGCTATTTAAAAGAGAGGAGTACGCAAAATGCTTTTTAAACATTCTTGGAAAAGTAAGACTGTTGTCATTACAATTTTAACACTCGGCGGAATTTTAATGGTACTGCCGCTCGTTTGGATGCTGCTCTCCTCTTTTAAAACGGATGCAGAGATCCTGAAAATCCCACCAACCATTTGGCCGGATAATTTCACACTGGAGAATTTCAAAAAACTATTCACAGAAATGGACTTCGGTGTCTATCTGTGGAACACATTATTCGTCGTTTTCATGTCCTTTATTGGGCTATTCTTCTGTGCGATGGCAGGTTACGGCTTTGCCAAATTTAAATTCAAAGGCCGTCGCTACCTGTTCTATCTCGTACTTGCAACAATGATGATTCCTGGACAATTGACAATGATTCCGGTTTACTTGGAACTTAACGCAATGGGCCTAACAAATACGCTTATGGGGATTGCCCTGCCAGGCCTTGTTGGTGCATTCGGTATCTTCCTATTCCGGCAGTTTATGTCGACGATTTCAGATGAACTGCTCGAAGCGGCTCGACTAGATGGTGCCAGTGAATTCTTTATTTTCACTCGTATCATTCTACCAATTTCCAAACCAGTTCTCGCTGTGCAAGGGATTCTGACATTTATCGCCGGATGGAACTCCTTCCTATGGCCTTTGATCATTGCCAACGATGAAAAATACTATACGCTTTCTGTCGGCTTGCAACTCCTAAAAGGACAACACGCAAGCAACTACGCGCTACAAATGGCGGGCGCAACCTTTATGGTCATTCCGATCATTATTATCTTCTTGGTTTTCCAAAAATACATCCTTAAAGGGTTCAATGTTACAGGCATAAAGTAAGAAAAGAGGACTTGATGAATGGATGGCACTTCCTTCAAAAAACATGGTGCAGGTATCCTGAAAATCGCACTGGGCAACGCTATTATGGCGCTCGCCTATGCGAAGCTCATGGTACCTCATCATATTATCAACGGCGGCGTAACAAGCATCGCACTGATTTTCTCCAAATTAACAGGACTTTCCGTGCCGGCTGTTACAAATATAGCCTCTGTAGTGATTTTATTGCTCTGCCTATTTGTTAGTAAGGAACTGTTTATCAAATCGACCATCAGCAGTTCATTCTATCTGTTATTTTTTAATTTATTTGCCAGTCTGGATTTTAGTATGACGATCAATATCGTGCCTGATTTGGCGATCGCAATCATTTGCATCGCTTTCGGTTACTACTGCTGCCTTTCTTCGGGGGGATCAGCTGCAAGTGTAGATGTCATCGCACTGATTTTGAAGAAGCATCATCCCAGCTGGAATCTAGTTTTAATGATTCGCTACTTGAATTACAGTGTACTTTTACTAGGTCTGTTCGTTTATGGATTCGGTTCGGTTATTCTGGGGATCATCTTCTCCTACGCCTATTCCAAAGTACTGAGCATGATGCTCAAAGCCCATCAGAAAAGGACGCATCATTCGCTAAAATAGAAACGTTTCACTTTATAAACTACTCGTTTGCGGATGTTTGCTGTGAAACGGTGAAATAAAAGGATCATTTAGTATCGGAGGGATTTCTTTCATGGAAAAAAGAGAATTGGAAGCGTTACTTGGAAAAATGACGCTTTCTGAAAAAGTATGTCAGCTTGAACAGCTGGTACCCGCTTTCTTCGAGGGCGCGCTGAATAATGGTGAAACTACCGGGCCGCTGATCGCACAGAAAAGCGACTTTACGTCTGAAGAAATGCACAGTATCGGCAGTTCGCTTGGTACTGGCTCTGCGGAAGAAGTAATCGCCATTCAGGAGAAGCATCTTGAAAACAACCGCTTAGGCATTCCGCTTCTATTCATGGCTGACGTGATCCACGGTTTTCGGACGATGTTTCCGATTCCACTAGGTGTAGGTGCAAGTTTTGATCCGCAAGTTGCGGAAGATTGTGCCAAGATGGCGGCTCGGGAAGCTGCTGAAGCTGGCACGCATGTCACATTCTCACCAATGGCTGACCTGGTTCGTGATCCACGCTGGGGACGTGTGCTTGAGTCTACGGGTGAAGACGCTTATTTGAACGGTGAACTAGCGGCGGCATTCGTCAAGGGCTATCAAGGCGATGATCTGAAAAACGACTTCGACCGGATTGCTTCCTGCGTGAAACACTTTGCGGCATATGGAGCTCCTGAAGGCGGCCGTGAATACAATACGGTGGATATTTCCCGGCAGGCATTGAAAAATGACTACTTGCCGGCATATCAGAAAGCCTTGGAAGCTGGCGCCAAGATGGTGATGACTTCTTTCAACCTCTTTGAAGGGATCCCTGCTTCTGGAAATGAATACTTGATGCGCGAAATTTTGCGTGACGACTGGGGCTTTGACGGCGTGTTGATTTCTGACTGGGCATCGGTTGGCGAGCTCTTCAACCACGGTGTTGCAGAAACGCCGGAAGATGCGGCTGAACTGGCCATCAAAGCTGGTCTCGATATTGAAATGATGACGACAAATTACTTAAAAGGCTTGGAAAAATTGATCGAAGCGGGCAAAATCGACGAACAACTGGTCGACGAATCGGTCATGCGTGTCTTGGAACTGAAGAACGATTTGGGCTTGTTTGAAGATCCTTATCGCGGGTTGCAGGCTCGGAGCGAACAGAAAACCTTATCTGCGGAGCATCGACAAGTGGTCCGCACGGCGGCGGCGGCGTCTTCCGTTTTACTTAAAAATGATGGGGCTGTCCTACCTCTTGATGCGTCACGAAAGATTGCACTTGTTGGGCCATTTGCGGCAACAGACGACCTGCTTGGCGGCTGGGTATGCTGCGGTCGGCGCGATGAAGCTGTCACGCTTGAAACGGGCATGAACGAGCGCTTCAGCCACATCAGCATTCGCGGCACCGAGGATCCACTGGCATTCTCCGCTGCGGAACTAACAGCAATCAGTGAAGCCGCGGCTGGTGCAGAAGTCATCGTGGCCGCACTCGGCGAACCGTCCGCATGGGGCGGCGAGGCAGCGAGCCGCTCGGAGATTACCCTTCCGAAAGCACAAATCGACCTACTTCGCGACCTGAAAGCAACTGGCAAACCGGTCGTGGCACTGATTTTCAACAGTCGACCGCTCGACATTCGCGATGTCAAGGAGCTGGCAGATGCCATTATCATCCACTGGTTCCCGGGCACAGAAGCCGGCCATGCGGTTGCCGATCTGCTTTCCGGTGATGTGAACCCAAGTGGCCGACTGCCAATGAGTTTCCCTTACAATACGGGCCAAATTCCGGTCTACTATAATGGGCACAATACGGGGCGTCCGGTGACTGCCAGTGATGCCGACCCGCATTACAGCTCGAAATATTTGGATATTCCAAACGAACCGCTCTACCCGTTCGGCTTCGGGCTCAGCTACACGACATTTGCCTATCAGGATTTGAAACTTTCGACGAAGGATTGGCACAGTGGCGATTCGCTTGAAGTGGCTGTTACTGTGAAAAATACCGGTGATGTGGCTGGGAAAGAAACCATTCAGCTGTATCTGCGTGACGTTGTGGCTCACATTTCCCGTCCGCTCAAAGAGTTGAAACGTTTTGAAAAAGTGGAACTGGCGGCTGGCGAAGAAAAAACCGTCCGCTTCACACTGACGGAAGACGATCTGGCTTACTTTGATTTTAACGAAGAAAAACGCATCGATAGTGGTGCATTTGAAATTTACGCAGGTCCTGACAGCGTTTCGGGGCTAAAAGATACTTTTTATTTTGATGTTAGGAAGTGAAAAAATGGCAATTTGGCACACAATTCAAGTCGGCGATATGAAAGCCGTTTTCCATAAAAGCGGGTTCCTGCGGGAGCTCACTTATGGCGATATTATGCTCAATCAATTTGTTCAAAGTCCTCTCGAACGCCGCATGTCGCAGCTTTACTTGCGGATCAAGAAGGTAGACGAATATTTGATCTGCCCGCTTCTTTCTCATGAAGCAACTGTTCGTTTTGGGGAAAATTGGGTTCGCTACACGGGCGAAACAAAAAACGTTCATTATGAAGTGGTTTTCCGTCTCCATGAAGAGGGCTTCTTCTACGAGGTCTCGGTTGACGGCGATCTTGAAGGCGACATCATTTATCTGCAGGACATTGGGCTTGCCTCCCCTGCAGCGATCCGCACGAACGAGGCGTTCAACGCGCAATATTTGGATTACTTTATTGGTGAAAATAAATCGATTGCTATCCGGCAAAATCAGCCGCAGAATGGCGCGTTTCCGTTTATGGAAATCGGAAGTCTGCAAACTGTTAAGGCCTTCTCGACAGATGGCTTCCAGTTTTTCCATCTTGAAGAGCGGACTGGTCAGGATCCTCGCTTCCTGCAGCAGGACACATTGGCAGATGAAAAGTATCAGTATGAGCTGGCCATGACAGCCCTGCAAACGGAAACTTGGAAGAATTCCGGTCACTTTATTTTCTACGGCTTCGTGGCGGCAAATCAACCGGAAGCTGTAAAGGCAACCTTGCCACGCGAAACGATTCAATCCGCATGGAAAAAAATCGTCGCAGCTGAAGACAAGGCGATCGAAACGATTAAACCGGCCTATCTGCCACACTATGCGCCACTTGCTGGTGAAAAATTGACGTCTTCCGAACTGGATGCGCTCTATCCGGAACGCCATTTTGAAGAATTTGCAGATGACGAGCTGCTAGCCTTCTTTACCGGCTCACATGCCCACGTCGTTCTGCCTGAAAAAGAATTGCGTTTGGAACGGCCGCACAGTGGCATTTTGACGGATCAGGTCGACATTCTGCATCCTGAAAACACGCTGGCAACAACCAGCCAAATGGACGGGATTTTCAATTCACAGCTGATTCTCGGCAACACCAATCTCAATAAATTGTTGTCCCACGTACGGGAACCGCTAAATCTGCTTCACATGAGCGGTCAGCGGATTTACTTGAAGAAGAACGGCGGCTGGAACCTGCTCACCATGCCGTCTGCTTGGGAAATTGGTGCCAACTATGCGAAATGGTACTACAAAACGGAAGATGATTTGATTGAAATCAAGAACTTCCTGACAACGAGCGGCAAACAGGTGCAACTGGAATGGACTTCCTCGAAAAACTACCCAATTCGTGTGACAAATCAGGTCGTAATGGGCGACAACGAATATGATACGGCGTTTGAAGTAGCACAAACAAGTGCCGACACGCTGGAATTTTCGGCGGCACCTGAACAGCTGAGCAAGAAAATCTATCCAGAATTGGGCTACCGGATGACTTGGTCTGGCGCCTCGGCAACAGTTCATGACGAAAGCATTTTCGGCGAAGACTTTGCTGGAACAACTTCCCTACAGGTGCTTGATTTTGCAGAAACAAATTCTCTGAAACTGCATATTTCCGCCAAGCTTGAAGGCGAATATGCCGCACTGCAAAATACAACGCTTGAAGCAGAAAAAGAAAAAATGAACCACTTCATGCAAGACTTGTTGAATGGTTTTGACATTTCTCACCCTGCCCTTGCAGTCGACAAATGGAATGCCACACTTTACTGGTACACGCAAAACATGCTGGTTCACTTTGGTTCGCCACACGGTCTGGAACAGCACAGCGGCGCCGCTTGGGGCACACGTGACGTTTGTCAGGGGCCATTTGAGTTCTTCCTTGCTACAAGCAACCAACCGGCGATGCGACACATCATTGAAGTCGTATTCAGCAAGCAATATCAGCAAACGGGCGACTGGCCGCAATGGTTCATGTTCGACCGCTATTCGGATCTTAAGCAAGAGGAGAGCCATGGCGACGTGATCGTTTGGCCGCTTAAAATCGTAGGTGACTACTTGGCGGCAACTGGTGACACGGCGATTCTGGACACTGAAATTCCGTATGCGGAAGGCGGCAGTGCGACACTTCTTGAACACGTAGAGCTGGAAATCAAAATGATCGAAAGCCGCTTCATTGCTGGAACCTATCTGTCCAATTACGGAAACGGCGACTGGGATGACACGCTTCAACCGGCCAACCAGCAGCAGAAGAAATATATGAGTTCCAGCTGGACGGTTGCCCTCACTTATCAAGTGATTCGCAATCTTGGCGACGTGCTTCCAAATGGCGCTTATTACAAAGAACTAGCTGAAAAAATCAAAACCAGCTTTAACGATTATATTTTTACAGACGGCAATAAAGTCATTCCGGGCTTCCTTTACTTGGAAGATATTGAACAGCCGGAATTCATGGTTCACCCGACGGATAAGAAAACCAATATTGACTACCGTTTGCTGCCGCTCACACGAAGCATTATTGCAGAGCTTGTGGACGCAGACCAGGCACTGATTCACGATGAAATTATCGATGAGCATCTGCTTCATCCAGATGGCGTTCGTCTTATGAGTCAGCCGGCCACTTATACTGGCGGTGTCAGTCGGCACTTCTTGCGCGCTGAACAGGCATCCTTCTTTGGACGTGAAGTGGGCTTGCAGTATGTACATGCGCATATCCGTTTTGTCGAAGCACTTGCAAAACGCGGAAAAACAGAAGCTTTCCATATGCTCGACATCATCAATCCGATCGGCATCGGCGAACAGGTCGAAAATGCAGAACTGCGTCAGAGCAATGCTTATTTCAGTAGCTCAGATGCAGCATTCAAAGACCGCTATGAAGCTCAGAACGATTTTGCCAAGATTAAACGCGGCGAAGTCAAAGTAAAAGGCGGCTGGCGCATCTATTCGAGCGGCCCGGGGATCTTCATCCACCAACTGCTTAGCGCTGTTCTGGGCATTCGTGAAACAGCCGACTTTATCGAGCTTGATCCAGTACTTCCAGCAGAGATGGACGGTTTGACATTGACTTATCGTTTAGCTGGAAAACCTTGCAAGATCACCTATCGCCACACAGGTAGTCGCGATGTAGTAGCAGACGGCCGTTCCGTTATCAGCCAAAAATCTGCCAACCTTTATCGCGAAGGGGCACTGTGTGTGAAAAAACAAGATCTGGCAGGCATCGATCAACTTGAAATCCACTATTAATCTGATTTGGTAAGGGAGTATTTGTTATGGTAGGCATTAAAGAAATCGCAAAAAAAGCAGGCGTCTCGATCTCCACCGTTTCCTATTCACTAAACGGCAGCTCGAAAGTCACAGAAAAGACCCGGAATAAAGTCATCGCAGTAGCCGAAGAGCTGAACTATACGCCAAATATGGCTGCCCGCTCGTTGAAACGGCGTGAAACAAATATTATCGGCATCTATCTGACCGACTATTCGGGGGCCTTTTACGGTGAAATGCTGAACGGTGTCACGCAAACACTGGTGGCAAATGGCTATGAACTGATCGTTTGTAGCGGCGAACAGTCGCATCGTTTCTTGCCGGAGCGCATGATTGACGGCGCCATTATTTTAGATCATTCCTTCAGCACGGAGGAAATCCTGGAATATGCGAACCGGGGGCATAAAATGGTCGTACTGGACAGGGAGATCGAACACCCGAATATTCGAACGGTTCTGCTCGATAACCAGGCCGGTTCGATTTTGGCGGTCGATCATTTGCGGCACGGCTTTGAAGGCGACTTCTACCTCATCACGGGACCAGCAGGCACGTATGACGCGGACGAACGTCTTAAGGCCGCTCAAAGCGAACTGTCCCGCTTCAAAGACCAGAACGTCTACGTCATCCCAGGTGACTTTTCCAAAGAAGCCGGACGTGCAGCAGCAGAACGCATTGCCCGCGAATGGAAGCATCAAGTAGCCGTTTTCGCCATGAATGATGAAACAGCAATCGGCATGTATGATTATTTCAAGCATACCGAACTGGTCATCGGTCGTGACGTCCGGATTGTCGGCTTTGATAACATCGAAATCGTCAAATATCTGGATCCAAAACTCACCACGATCGGCTATTCCAAATACCGCCGCGGTGCAGTTGCGGCAGAAAACCTGATTCATCTTTTGAAAGGCGAGGAAGTCCACCGGCGCGACATGATCTACACAACCCTAATCGCCGGAAAATCAACCTGACTCGGCTCCATTACCTGCCATAGCATTTTTAAAAAAACAAGACATTCGGTAAAATCGGACTTCCCCTTTTTGCCGAGTGTCTTGTTTGATTTTTAAGCCGGAGATTCTAAAAAAATGCCCATCCATCCCCTTACTTAGCGATAATCCCCCTGAATAAAAACGAATATCCTAGCTATTTTTGGGCGTACGATCGATTTGCACCCTATAATAAAAATAATCACCATAAACGAACTAACCAAAACGCCGGTCAATTCATACAAACTGTGTGTATATCAACACTTATTGTGTCTGAAAAGAAATTGAATAACGACAACGCGCCTTCCCATGATAGAATACTCAACAAAAAAATACGCCGCTTAAAATAAAAAGCGCGCGTACCTCTTTAGAGACATGTAGTGCCTCAAATCCCCTTAAACAGTATTCATTTGTTCAAAACTTTTAAACCGGCTGCGCAGCTCATCGCAACTGACGATCCCCGCAACCTGACCTTTGATTTCTCCATTTACGATAACAAGTGAATTTGGAATGCCTTTTATCTTAAATTGCGCTGCTAATTCACGCTGCCTGTCAACATTGATTTTAACAACTTGGATGTTGCCTTGTTCGGCTTCCTGAAATTGTTCTAATGTCGGCCAAAAACAGCGGCATGGTGCACACCATTCCGCCCAAAAATTGAGCAGGATTCTTGGATAGCGATCGATGATTTCTTCAAAATCTTCTTTTTTCGCGTGAATGATTTCCATTAATTCCCACCTCACTCACATTCAGAATATTCCAAAGCAGTCCGAACGTCAAGTAAACCGTTCTGCAACAACGAATCCGCCGCTTTTTTTGTTTACTTTTTAACACTTTGATATTTTTTCCAGCCATACAATAAGTAACTGCCGATCAAAACCACAATCAGACATGCGGCAGTCAAAAGATCCGGCAGCAGCCGCACCAGTGCATACGGTTTTGCCGTTAGAATGAAGAGACCGAAAGCAGGAACGGCAAAAGTCCAGACGGTCAAGGGTTTAAGAGTGAAGATTTTTTCACATCCTGTGCGAAAGTCCCTTGACGGTCTAGATAGTCGGAACAGACATAGAACGAAGATTGCTTTTCGTAATTAATTGGGTATGGTATAATTCCCCCCAGTACAAACCAATAATTCGGGCTCCATAGGACTGAGTGAAAGGATGAAAGAAAGATGGATATAAAAAAAAGCGACGAGGAATTGATTGAGGCACTTGTCAAAGCTGCTAATGCTGCCTTCTTATCTTTAAAAGAAACCACGAAAGAAAATTTTTATTTTTATGTATTTGTTTTTGATGAGGGGCTGCATCCGTATATTTCAGCATGGTCTTACGAAGCCTTGGAAAAATCAATTATTGAACAGCAAATACCCGATGATGAAAAAAGCTGGTGGAAATGGGACAGTGCGGATTCTCCCTATGTCGTTTATGGGTATGACGAATTTTTTGGTGAAGTGAGTGAATTGTTGGATAAAAGAGCACTCGAATTATCAGATGATGAGCTTTATGAGAGTGAGTGGACCGCTCGAATTGATTTCATGGAAGAGGCCATGAAGCGACTTGACGCTTCTGGTTTGTTTGGAACTGGGAACGAACGAGAAAGTGTGGTTATTAATGTAGAACAAGTACCACCTGACGATGATGGCGCAGAATATAACAGAGCAGTGCGATTAAATCCACCTTCCATCTTGTTGTCTGGATATTTAGAATCATGTGAAACTCCCGAAAACACTTAGATTTTGCAGTGATAGCAGCTTCCAGTTTATCGTTCTAATAAAAGTCTCCAATAGGGCGGTGGTGACAAGCGGTAACTATCCCGCCGCCCTGCCGCATTAAAAAGAAATGTCCCCGTATAATTGAACACATAATAAATAATCAGCGGTGCCCAACCGTCCAACCAGCCATCATACGCATTCCCCATCAAAATAAACAATAAGTAAGGCAAAAAAGCGGTCGCCTGAATGATCGCATATGTAAAAAACTTCCCTTTAGGCTCCATTATCAAAACCTCCCAACTGACCAAAAGAACAGTCTCCATCTAACACTACCCTTAAAAAGTTTCACGTGAAACATTTTATGCTATAATTTCGATAAATCCAAGTCTAAGGAGCTGTTTCCTATGCAAAAAGCCACACCGTTTCTAATGTTCCAGAATGCCACTGCTGAACCTGCCGCCGAATTTTACATTTCCCTGTTTGACGATGCAGAAATCCTTCAGCTTGCCCGTTATGGAGCCAATCAACCTGGCCCAGAAGGAACCATTATGATTGGCGCTATTCGCATCAAAAATTTGGAGATCGCCATTAGTGACAGCTTTGTCAAGCATGCTTTCGACTTTACGCCCTCCAGCTCTATTTTTATCAATTGTGATGATACCACCGAATTCGACCGCTACTTTGAAGGCCTAAGCAAAAAAGGCGAAGTCCTCATGGAACCCGCCAATTACGGATTCAGTGAGAAATTCGCCTGGGTGAATGATCAATTCGGTGTTTCATGGCAGATTAGTTTGTGAAAATTATTCTGCCGGAAGCTCGCTTTCTGCATGACGCGCTTCCAATTCTTGCACGATTTGCGGATGGAGCGCATCCAATTTATAAAACAGTAGCGCAATCAGCTGAATAACACTGCAGAGAATCGGCACAAGGAAGTAAACCACGCTGATTGCCGAGGAAGTGGCAGCCGTGATGTGGTTGGGGTCGTAACCAGCAAAAGCGAGGATGTAGCCCACCGCTGCACCGCCAATGGCCATGCCCACCTTAGTTGCAAAGCTATAGCCAGCATACATGGTTCCTTCATTGCGGCTTCCAAATTTCCATTCATTGTAGTCGACCGAATCAGCCGTCATGCCAAATACCGCACCGCTACTGATACTGCCGAACACATTTCCAATAAAGTAGATAATAACGAAAACAACGAGATTATCAACAAAAAACGGCAAAATCATAAATGTTGCAATATAAATTAGAATGGCCAGGATATTCCCTTTTCTGTAGCCTAGCTTTTTAATGACCAGTGACGTAATCGCTGCGGCCGGAAGCATGGAAACATATAAAAGCGGCAAAAGAATCGAAATAAAGGCTGGATTGTGCAGCACATACATGCAGAAATAAATCGTAATCCCTGCCACAAGACCAATTTTGATGAACATGAATAGTGAAAAAATGATCGTCGAAAGCCAAGGTGTATTGTGCATGGCTTCCTTATAAGTTTTAACCAGACTGTGACGCGGTTGTTTTTGTCCAACTTGTGGAGCTGCAACATATCTCTCCTTACATTTCAGACCGACAAATAGAAAGCTGATAATCGCCACAGCACCAAACAGACATGCCGTCCAGAAAAAGCCTTGGCGTTCATTGCCCCCGCCCAGAAGACCGACAAGCGGCATCGCACAGGCCGTTACAATAATGTTCCCTGCTGCCATCCCGACCATCCGAAAGCTCGACATTTGGGCGCGCTCATGACTGTTTCTAGTCATAAGTGGCATCAACGCCCCGTATGGCACATTCACAAATGAATAAAGCAGGCCGACAATAATGTACGTGATATACGCGTAGACTATTTTTCCTGCATCTGAAACATCGATAAAGCTAAACGTTAAAATAAACACTGCGACAAGCGGAATGACACCAAAAATCATATATGGCCGCGTACGCCCCCATTTTGTATTCGTCCGGTCAACAAATGCACCAATTACCGGATCAATAAAAGCATCAAGCGCACGTGCCAGCAAGAACAGTGTTCCGGTTGCGGCAACAGGGATCAGCACCACATCCGTATAAAAGTAAAGAAGAAAACTCCCGACAAGCCCCCAGACCAGGTTGGAAGCCAAGTCTCCCACGCCATAAGTCACCTTCTCCGACAATTTCAATTTATTCCCTCTATCAGCAACAACTGGATTATTTACGATTTGGTTTTCCATACGATAATCCTCTCTTCTCTAATTGTTAACGTTTGCAATAAATGAACTTAGAAAACGACTACTTCGCCTGTTTCCGCAGAACGATAGATAGCTTCTAGGATTTGTGTAACAACAATCGCCTGCTCTGGTTTCACGGTTGGTTCCGTATCGTTCAAAATAGCATCAATCCATTGAATCGCTTCTGCATCCCGCTGCTCAACACTGTCCGCCCCAAAGCCAAATACACCACCAGCATCAGAAGGCTTCGTCTCTTCCAGTTGACCATGTTTTGCCTCGTTAAAGACGACATAGCCTTGATCGAGGAAGGCCTTTCCGAACATTTCTGCCCCGCCGTCCGTACCGCAAAGTGTCACCTGAGCTTCTTTCGGTTCGATCATATTGAGCGCCCATGCAGCTTCTAGGAAAATAGTCGCGCCGTTTTCCATTTTGATCAGCCCAAATGCCGAATCCTCCGTTTCAAAAGTATCTGGATCCCACGGGCCGAACATATTGGCTTCCGGTTTGTCTTTTAATTTGGCAAAAGTTGAACCAAGCACCATTTTCGGCTTGTAGTTGTCCATAAACCAAAGCGTCAGATCCAGCGCATGCGTCCCAATGTCGATCAATGGACCGCCGCCCTGTTTTTCCTTATCTGGGAAAACGCCCCATGTCGGCACGCCACGACGTCTGACGGCATGTGCTTTGGCAAAGTAAATCTCTCCCAGTTCCTCATTTCGGCATGCCTGATAGGTAACTTGGGAATCTGCCCGGAAACGATTTTGATAGCCGATCGTCAATTTTTTACCCGTCCGTTTCGCAGCATCCAGCATTTTCTTCGCTTCTTCGTAGTTGATCGCCATAGGTTTCTCGCATAGCACGTGTTTACCGCCTTCAAGCGCATCAACCGTGATGTAGGAGTGAGAAATGTTCGGTGTTAAAACATGAATGACATCAATGGAAGCATCTGCCACAACCTCTTTGTAATCCGTTGTTGTATAAGCATCAGCACTTCCATATGTTTTCGCTGCTTCTACCGCACGATCCAAAACAATATCACAAAATGCCACAAGCTCTACTTTCTCCGTCAATTTGACCAGCGCCGGAAAAT
Organism: Listeria costaricensis; assembly: GCF_900183385.1. Lineage (GTDB taxonomy): Bacteria > Bacillota > Bacilli > Lactobacillales > Listeriaceae > Listeria > Listeria costaricensis. Next base: position 105,883 of record NZ_FXUT01000004.1, on the reverse strand, counting down.
GCTTCTGATTGGCAATCCCGCCGCAACCAATAAATCCAATTCGTAATTTTTTCATCCTATGAACCTCCATCGCTAAAATGTTATCGCTTACAATCCTATCTTAAGATTTTCCCAGCCAGATAACTTCTTGGTTCATAGCCTGCTTTTACTTATTTTTTAACCTCATTCTACCCATTTCGCCACGACAAACATTTGAGATTAAAAATTCACTATCAATAAACCTTTTCCACTGAAATAAAACGGATCTCATGCGCCTGTAAGGTCTCCTTTAACTGCATTCTGCCATTTGTAACATCCACATATTCAATGCGGATTGCCGGCGTACAAATGCTTCGCAGATAGTCGATCTCATCCGCCTTGATATCTTTTTCCGCGCCCAATTTCAGCCACTCATCAAGCACACAGCCGTTCTCACGATTAATAATGTAACGCTTCACCCGGTAGCGCCCTTTCGGAAGCGGCCCCAATTGAAAAGACATCTCCTTGTCGATGCTATCCTCAAAGATTTCATACAAATCCCGCGGCCCGATACTTCCTTCCGTATGAAAATAATAAGCACTGTTAAAATGTTTATAGTTACAGCAGAGCAGCTGCAAGCGCTCGTCCGTTTTTTTCGTCACGACATATTCCTGCCCCTTTTCAACCAGCTTATTCCCCAGCCGCCCTAAAAAAGCAAATGCATAAAAGCTAGGCTTCAGCACCGCATCTCTTGTGATCAGTCCGGCACCGCCATAAAGCAGGTCAGACGCATCACGATACTCACTAAAAATATCCGAAAAAAGCCAATAGCTCGTTTGCCCCGCATAGCCAATCGTATCGATCATATTTTTGACAATATACGCCGCTTTGAATGAACTATCATTCAGATAATTGCGATTCGAGATAGAAATATTCCATTCCGTCACATAATAGGTCAAGCCAGGATGGTTCTCCTTAAAAAAAGCCGCAATCTCCTTCAATTGTTTTTTCATATACGCCGGATCCGCCGACTGCTCATTTTCCACCTCGATCTGCTCACCCGCAGAAGAAAAATCAAGCGGATAAATCAGCATCGAAAAAAAGTCCGGCCTCACCCTTTCACGCATCCAAGCAGCCAATAAATTAGGCAAAATGTAGCCCTCCGTATCCATACTCAGACCGCAACCGCCCACCTGAGCTTCCGGCACGTAAGCCTTGATCTCACTATAAATAATCTCAAATAATGAAAAATATTCCTTAAACAAATGCTGCACATCCAACTGATTTTCCTTCAGTAAAGATAGATAGTATTTAAATTTCCCCACATCCGCATCAAAAATGGTTTCGTTTGAACGCCAAAGCTCAAATCTCCACGTCGCAACTTCCTCCTTCCCCCACTTGTTGATACTGTGCTTGATAAAAGCCCCAATCAGCGAACGCCAATCTGCCGCACTGCGCGTCTTATGCGAATAACGCTGCTCATGAATCATTTCTGCCGTCGCCCTAAAAATCATCTTCGGCTTTTCACCCACCTCAATAAATGGCTTCAAACCGTTCTTCTTTAAAATCTCAATCAGCTGATCAATCCTCGAAAAATTGTGCCCCTCCGCCGCCTGATCGCGATCCGACTCCATCAGCATCTCATCACTGAAAATCCCCCAAAAACGAGCATACTCATAATCCAAATGTTCCTGCATGATCTTCAAATGATTTTTCACTTCCGTTGTCATAATGTCATAAGCATATCCGATATTAATAAGCCTATTCCAGTTCTTTTCATAGGAAAATTCTTTTGAGCAGTCGATCAGCTGCCTCTTAGAAAAGTCTCCTTTTTCCGCCTCATTTTTATGCTCCTTAAAATAGGCATATAGCTCTGGCACAATATCCACCGGCTCGTTCTCAGCCTCCGGGGCGCTCTGAGTGCGCTGCTGCTCTTCCCGATACACAGTCGGCGTCACCCCAAACCGCTTCTTAAAAAGCTTGTTGAATGAAGACAAATTCGGAAAGCCATTCTCCATCGCAATTTTCGTGATTTGTTTATCCGTCACCAAAATTTCCTCGACCGTATGCCGCAAGCGAATATCATTTAAATAAGCCGTCAAATTGATTCCGCTTTCATTTTTGAAAAGCTTACTAAGATACGGCACTGAAATATAAAATTCCCCCGCAATATCATTCAATGAAATGGGCATTTTATAATTGTAATTCAAATACTCGACAATTCTTTGAAATCGTTCGCTCTTAAGATCCTGCTTACGGGCGCCAGACATCCCCGTCGACTTTTCAGCAAAATGATCCACGAGTAGATTCAAAATTTCAAAATACGTCTTATATACCTTGAGCTTTGCGACCGTCTTTTTCTGCGAATAAAGCTGCACCAAATCGGCCAGTTTCCGCTGCAAATCCTCGTCTCCTGCTGACCGACTGTTGACCGAATTGCCCTTTAGCTCGACGGGTGGAAAATAGGTCGCCTCGGGAATGATTTCGATATTGACAGCAAGCGCCGACTGTAGCTCCTGCAGTTCATAGTCCGACTGATGCAAAATAAAAAAATCACTATCGGTTAAATTATATGATTTTCCAGCAATCCTCAATTTGATTTTCCCTTTTAAAACAAATAAAATACGGATTCCCTTTCGTTCCGACTCATTTTGGTCTCGTTTAAAATCGGCAATACGTATATAATTCCACGGGTTGCTTTGGAAAAGAAGCTGCTCATTCATTAAAAATCACCTCGATCACTTTTTAAAAAAATGACCAAGTAAATCAGTCGCTACTTGGTCATTCAGGTTATATCATTGGAGCCAGATAATTATGGACATAACGCATACCTTGCTTCACCTTTTCGGCAGAGCCTGACAGCAGATCGTCCCCATACTCCACACTAATCATGCCGCAATAATCGAGCTGCTTAAGAAGGGACAATACGGCCGGCCAATCGATCTCTCCCCGCCCAGGTATTTTTGGCGTATACCAGCCGAGATTCCGGTAATCCGCCCGGTGCAATTTTTGACCATAAATACCAGCTGTTGCTACAAGTGACCGGTTCACCTGCAAATCCTTGGCGTGGACATGCATAATCCGGTCTGAAAAACGCGCGATACAAGCCAGATAGTCGATCTGCTGCCAAACTAAATGTGACGGATCAAAATTGAGCCCAAAATTCGTGTCATCTATCCGTCGAAACATTTCTTCCCAGAGCTCCGGCGTATAGGAAATCGTCATTGGCAGACCGTCCGGACTCCAGCTGGTCATCGGGCAGTTTTCAATCATTATTTTAACATTTTTCCGTTTTGCATAGTGGACAATTTTGTGAAATATTTCTTCAAAAAGGGCAAAATTTTCCTGAATTGATACAAAAGGGTTTTTGCCAATGTAAGTGCCGACAAGTGGAATATCTAAAAGGGCAGCCGCATCGATCACTTTTAACAAATGTGCCTGATTCGCCGCACGTGTCGTCAAGTCAGGATGCAGCATATTGTCATAGTAAGCGAGCGCCGTCATTTCAACGCCCAGCTCCTCTGAAAGCCGCCGCCAGTAGCCCGGTGAGAAATTCGTCACATCCAGATCGGCTCCCTTTGCCGCCCCGACCGGCCAACAGGCTACCTCAATCGCCTTAAAGCCAGCAGCACGTGCAAATGCCATTTTTTCCTCCAGCGTCCCGACCAATCCATTGCTCAAAAAGCCCAGTTTCATCAACGGTCACTGCTTTCCTGAAAATTTTTCACGAGTGGGTAAAGATGGTGATAGGAAAAGTCCAGACCGCGGATCACTTTGTCATTCGTTCCTTCAAACATGCGATCCTCATGTTCAATACTCAAGTAGCCATCATAGCCGATCTGACGCAGCCGCTCAATAAAAATTGGCCATGAAATGTCGCCCAGCCCCGGAATTTTCGGCGTAAACCAGCCTAAGTCCTCAGGATGCTCGCGATGCAACTTCTTGCCAAAAATGCCATAGTAAGCAACTAGCGAATGATCCAGCTGGCAATCCTTGGCATGCACATGAAAAATCCGCTCATGAAACTTGTCGAGACAATCCAAATAATCAATTTGCAGCCAGTGCAGATGTGACGGATCAAAATTCAAACCGAAAGACGCGGATGGCACCCGCCGAAACATCTCCGTCCAAAACTCCGGTGCGTAGGAAATCGTGGCCGGCAGCCCGTCCTTCTCCCACCCTGGCATCGGGCAATTCTCAATCATCAGCTTGACATGATGCGCCTCGGCAAACGAAACCAGCTCACTAAAAATCTCCTCAAACAGATCAAAATTTTCTTCCAGAGATAGCTCCTGATTCTTCCCAACAAACGTCCCGACCAGCTCTACATGCAGTTTTTCAGCCGCAAGAATGACCGCTTTCAAATGGGCATGATAACCCGCTCTACACGCAGGATCAGGATGCAGCATATTGTCATAATAGGCCAGCGAGGAGATCTCCAAGCCGCGAGCCTCCATTTCAGCCAGCAACTGATCCGCATCCTCCTGCGCAAAATTCACCACATCAATGTCACTACCGGCATAATCGCGTTCATTCACTTTCGGCCAGCAGGAAACTTCCACTGTTTCAAAACCTCGCTCTGCCGCATAATCCAACTTCTCTATAAGAGGCATATCTAAACACCCCGTCAAAAAACCTAATTTCATCTTATTCCGCCTCGCTTTCTATTAAAATAACTTGATTAGTTGCAGCCGATTGGAAGGCCAGCTCGATCAGGTGCAGCACTTGTCGAACCTCTTCATTTTTAACGACCGGCTCTGCATGCCCATCTATTACCTCAACAAAGTTGCGATAAAAGTCCGTCACATCCGTTTGAACATATGGGAGCGAAAACTCAGTAGTCGAACCGTCATTTCGAGGGGCCATCGTTTTTGTCAGACCAGCCCCCGTTTCAATTGGCTGTGCTTCCTTGGCCAGCTTGCCATTCAGCGTAATGTACCGGCCGTGAAGCTCATAATCTTCAATCACCGCCGTGCCAATTTTGCCACAGACATACCATTCCGGCGTTTGAATAAAATTCACCGTTCCGACCTCCAGCAAAGCACGTGCCCCATTTTTAAACGCCAGTCTAATCCGAAAGCCGTCATCCACCTCATGCCCCAGCACGTAACTCAGATCCGCAAAAATACTCACCGGCTTCGTTTCACGGAAAAGCAGCAGAATGCGGTCAATCAAATGCACACCCCAGTCATAAAGCATGCCGCCGCCATTTTCTTTCAGACGCCGCCAGTCATCAGGAATTCCACGCGACCCCTGCACCCGGCTTTCCACAGAAAAAATCTCGCCTAGTCGGTCTTCTTCTTTCAGCTGCTGAATGATCCGATAGTTTTCATCCCAGCGCCGATTTTGATGCACCATAAAATGCCGCCCAGTCTCTTTGGCTGCTTGGGTCACCTGATCAAATTCAGCCACCGACAAAGTAGCCGGTTTCTCACAAATCACCTCTTTACCGTGATGCATCGCTTCAATGGCAAGCGGCGCATGCGTCTCGTTCGGTGTTGCCAAGATTAGGATTTCAACCGCCGGATCCCGTAAAACTTCCTCCCAGGTTTCAAAAATGTTCCATCCTTGTTCCTTGGCCGCTTGCTTCTTGGCAGACTTTATATCATACACACCTAGAACAGCGATTTCAGAAACATTTTCCAGCCGTTTTAGATGTTGCTTGCCCATCCCGCCATAACCAATCAATGCCAATCCTTTTTTCTTCCTCATTTCCACCAGCTCCTTAAAACGCTTTCATTTATCTTTATTTTAGAATGAATGCTCCCCTTTTACCGTTGCTTATTTATACAAAACTTGATTGATTTTTAACCGAAATTATTTTCTCAGTAAAAATACGGGCTAAGATTAAAAATACTTCATTCATCTTTAACCAAAATAAACTGGACAAAGGAACCTCCCCGCCCAGTCTATGTTTTATTCAGCTGATTTGAACGGTTCGTGTTTTTTCTCCTGCCAGCGGGATTGGTATGTAGGCTGTACGCGTCACAACCTGTAATTTTACCTCGTGGCTTCCTTTGGCAAGTCCATCAGGCTGCAAAACGCGAACGGTCGCGGCCTGTCCATACTCCCATTTATAAAAAGTAACGGTTGGTAGTTCATCCAGCGTGAACCAGTCAATCTCATCTACAGTAAAGCGAATCGCCTCACGCGGCACTGGCACATCATCCACAGTCACAGCAATATGATTGATCATCGAAAGTGGGATTCCGCGATAATAAGTAATGTGTGTCTTTAGTTCAAAGCCTTCTGAAACATTTCGACATGTGCCTTCAATAAATACATTATTATCAAACATTCTTTTTTCCTCCTATCCTTGAATTTCTTTCAGCAAAGATTTGATCATCTTTTGATGGGCAAGTACCTGTTCTTTTTCAATCATCGGCTTGCCTGGAAGTATCCAGCGATTCCCTTCATATTCTGTCGAAACATAACCGTCATAACCCTTTTCATGAAGATATTCCAGCACGCCTCTATAGTCGATAGAATATTCCTCCCCTTCATCTGTCATTTCATAAAGCTTGAAGTGGAAATGATGGATATATTTGATATACGGATCCATCACTGATAACGGCAGATTCTCGTAACCCGACGAAAGCTCCAAATAGACCGCATCTGCTTCCGATTTAATCAACTCTTTTTGTGTGGCTTTAAACTCAGCTGTTGGTTGATTAGTCAATCGGAAATAATCGCCACCTGCTTCAAAAAGCTGATCCACATATTCGATGACCTCTTCCGAAGGCGGATTGACCGCCCGGAAATAATTGGTAAACACACGAGGCACTCGGCGACAAAACAGCCCCATATCCACCACCGCACCAAGATAAGGCGAGTCGAGACGTTTTACAACCTCTAAAAATTCTTCTGTTTTGTCAATGCCAAAGCCAAGTCCGGCATGAATCTCGATGCACAACTTAATCTGATATTTTTCCGCAAGTGGCAGAACTGGCTCGATCACTTCAATTGGTACCATTGAGACGAGACGAATTACTGAGAACCCCAAACGGTGTGCCAGCTCGATCTCTTTTGTGATCAGATCAATGGATTCGCGCAATGTCAGCTCACGATTGTTGTATAAATTTGTATTGAGAAAAACATCATCACACGCAAGCGCCATGCCATACTTCTCAACCAGTGCATCCCATTCTCGCAGCATTTCCTCTGTAGGCTCCGGCGCTCCGGGAATCATCTGATCTGGTAAAATTTCGATTCCTTCCACGTCATTTTCATGCAAAAACTGGAAAATATCTTCAAGTGTCATACGGCCATTTAAATATTCATCCTGCAAACTATACAAGCTTACACATGTCTTGATTTTTCCCATCATTATCTTCCTTTCATTCGTTTTGTTATCGCTTACAATCGTGATTATAGCATCCGTAATCATGCGAACACTTCTCAATAATTAACTTCTGCCTGCCCAGAAATTAACCAGAATTCCAAAAAAACGCCAAAAAATTCAACAGGATAAAAATCATTGAAGCATTCTTAAACAAACAAAAAAGCCCCAAGCTAAAACTTGAGACTCTTTCCCATCATTTTATTTGTTGCCGATATTCCTCTTTTGTCATCACATAATTCAGCGAAACTACTTTCTGATCATTCAAAAGCGGCAGCGTTTTGGTTTCGGTGAACTGGTAGACAAAGCCACTTTTCTCCACGACACGCTTGGATTTATCATTAAAGTCATAATGCTCGCACCAGATTTTTTCCACTTCAAGCGTTTCAAATCCATATTCCAAAATACGCGCGACGGCTTCCGGAATGATCCCGCGGCCCCAATAATCTGGATGGAGCACATAGCCGACCTCTCTTTGGTGCGGCACAACCTCTTCACCCTTCCTTCTTTCCTTTAATCCCAGTCCGCCGATCACTTTGCCCGTTTCCCGCCAAACGACCGCAAATTCATAAGGATCCTGAATAAAGCGCTGCAACACCTCTTTTGAATCCGCCTTTGTCTGATGAACTGGCCATCCGGCATTCGGACCTACCAGCGGACTTTTCGCATAATCAAACAAATCATCCAAATCTTTTTCCTGAAAATTTCTGAGTTCCAGCCGTTCTGTCAACATCGTGACCACTTCCCTCTGCTTTTTCATTATTCTACAAGAAAGCGATAAAATAGGCAATCAGCTATGCTATAATGGCTTAGAAGAAAGGACGTGGAAGATTTGAAGAAGATTGAAGTAGTCCCTCATCGCTTAGTATGGCAGGCACAATTTAAAGCTGAAAAAGCTGCCCTCGAAAAACTACTGTCCGAAAGAATCATTGCGCTATATCATATTGGCAGCTCGTCTGTTGCTGGACTTTCCGCCAAGCCAATCATTGATATGCTACTTGTAACGGATGATCTAGCGAGATTGGACCTTGCCGCGCCTTTATTTGAACAACTGGGCTACGAAGTGATGGGCGAATTCGGCATTCCCGGTCGCCGCTACTATCGTAAAGGTACGGACCCGCGCACCCACCACATCCATGCTTTTCAATTCGACAATGTAACCGAAATCGAACGCCACATTTTATTCCGCGATTATTTGCGTACACATCCCAAAACCGCCGCCGAATATGGACAATTAAAAACACAGTTAGCCGCGCAGTTTCCGCACGATATTGACGGCTATTGTGACGGCAAGGATGCTTTCGTCAAACGGGTAGAAAAAGAAGCACTGATTTGGCATTTTGAAACGCGCGACAATTAATATCGACCCACAGCGGAAAGCCGCTTCACCATGGAGATGAAGCGGCTTTTCTTGTTAAATTGTTTCACGTGAAACAATTGTATGATAGAGCTGTTCCAACAACCCAAGTGAAAGCAGGCTCGTACCAGCTAGCGTCATATCCGCGTGCTTCAAGCCCGAGCCAATTCCAACACTGATGATGCCTGCTCGATTGATGGATTCAATTCCTGCTTGGGCATCTTCAATTCCGATGGCCTCATTTGCCGAGATACCCAGCCCTGAACAAGCCCGGACAAAGATTTCTGGATCAGGCTTCGAGTTTTTCAAAATGGCCGCGTCCACAACAACATCAAAAGTATCCTGCAAGTCGAGTGCCTTCAAAACAGTTGGCGCATTTTTGGATACCGAGGCAAGCGCGCATCGCAGACCTCGTTCCCTCAAGGCCGCCAGTAGTTCCGCCACACCCGGTAGGATGTCAGTTGGTGTCAGATTGGCGAGCAGCTCGACATAGCGGGTGTTTTTCTGCGCCGCATAGCGCTCCTTGTCCTCAAGAGACAGTGTGAGGTCCCCGCGCTTCAAAATCAGCTCCAGTGAGTCCATTCGGCTGACCCCTTTCAGTTGCTCGTTGAACGCTTCGTCAAATGGTACACCCAACCCGTCCGCCAGCTCCTTCCATGCTAAATAATGAAAGTGGGCTGTATCAGTAATTACACCGTCTAAATCAAAAATAATTGCTTGTAAAGTCATGTCAAATCCTTTCCTCAACCGCTTCGCCTGTTAATTTCAACAATTTGCCGTTTACTTCGATTTCAAGCTCCGTCGTGCTGCTTTTTGAAAATTTGATCGAGCCTTGCTTCAGTTCAATATGCAGCTTTTCATTTTGCCACCAAAAATGGAAGCTCATTTTCTGCCAAGCCGCCGGAAGTCGTGGCGCAAAACGAAGCCGCACACCAGTCGTATCCACACCTGCAAAGCCAAACACCGCCGAAAGCCAAATTGCCCCGGCAGCTGCCGCATGGATGCCGTCATCAGATGAGTGCGGATCTCCGCCAAGGTCAATCAGGCAGGCCTCCTGAAAGAAACGATAGGCCGTGGCCACATCACCGGAACGACAAGCCACGATCGCATGAATCGCCTTGCTGAGCGAAGAATCATGAATTGTCCGCTCTTCATAGAAAGATAAATTTTGCGCGACAATATCCGCCGAAAAAAGCTGCGGCAGCAAATAAAACAGCATGACCAAATCGGCCTGCTTCAAAATCTGCATATCGATGACCTCTGCTCGCGAATAATCGAGCAAAATCCCCTGCTTGCCCTGCGCCTGCTTATATTTTGCCAGATCAATCTGCGGTTTCGTCAAAAATGTGTCATCCTGCGGAACGATTCCATCTGAACCAGCCGCCGGTAAATACAATTTCGCCAAAAAATCCGCCCCGCGATGACAAAAATCGGTCTCATCCTGATTGAAACGCATCGCCTGTCGGACATTGAAAGCCGCCAGATAATTCGTATAGGCATTGTTGTCAACATGCTCCGTGTATTCATCCGGTCCGATCACATCCAGAATCTGGTAACGCCCATCTCGCCGGACCGCTCGACTAAGCCAAAACTCGGCCGTTTCACGTAACAACGCTCGACCATATTTCCCCATAAAAGCCTGATCCTGCGTCGCCTGAAAATAGCTCCAGACGGCATAAGCAATATCCGCTACAATATGATGCTCAGCAAGCGCCGAAGCAATCCGCTGCCGCTTGCCCGTTCGAATGTTGATCGCCGCAAACTCCGGCGTCTCCTCCCGCCCGCTGAAAGCACTCTCCCAAGGAAAAAGCGCGCCACTGTAGCCATATTTCTGGGCTTTTTCTTTCGCCTCCTGCAAATGATGATAGCGATAAAGCAGCATGTTTTTGGCCGTTTCCGGAGAATGATGCAGAAAATACGGCATGATAAAAATTTCCGTGTCCCAAAAAACATGCCCTTTGTAGCCCTCTCCTGTCAACCCTTTCGCGCCAACGCTCATTCGTGGATCATTCTTCGGTGTCATGATTTCCAAATGATAGCTCGCAAAATCAAGTGCCAATTGGTCGATGTTAGCGGTAGCCTCTTTAGACTCCAGCATCACCCGGCCGGTCCCCCAAAACTGTGTCCATTCCTGCGCTACTTCCTGTTTTAGCCAGTCAAAATCCCTATCTGCCAACTTGGCGAGCGCGCCGCTTTCTAGTGTGGCAAATACGGCTTCGGAAGAATCATCCTTTTGTTGGAACGACCGGCCGATCTCCATGTTGGTCGCTTCAATATCCAGGTCCGAACAGACCACCGCGATTTTTTCCAAAGTCGCCGCCTGACCGGGCTCCAAGTCGAGCGTAACCTGTGATTTGATTTGGCGATTCTTGGCCGTAATGACCCCACCAGGTGCCACCTTAGCTGCAATCACAATTTTTCGGTCGCTTTCGATTGTTTCATAATGGCCGACCATGAAGTCCCCAGCCGCCACATGCAGTTTCTCTTCCACCAGCTGCTGCGTACCAAAATTCGTCTGCTGCCCATCGATGCCCGTTGTGACGACTGCACCCACGGCCTGATCGAGCGACTTGATGGATACTCTGGAACCAATCAGTGTCCCACGTGTCTTGCCAACCACCCGCTCAAAAATAAGTTCAAACAGGCGGCCACGCGGGTCCCGCCAAATGATCCGCCTCGTCAGCAGCCCGCTTCCAAGCGCTAAATGGCGCTCATACTCGACAATTTTTCCCATTTGTAAAGAAAACAGCTGACCGTCCAGCTCAATCCGCATGCCGGCAATATCCGGCAGATTCACCAGTTCCGCACTTTCCGAACCAGCCGGCCGATTGTAGACTCCCGCCAGATACATCCCCCGCACCTGCCCCGGATAGTCCTCCTCGTGGCTCGCCCGTAAGCCCAGATAGCCATTGCCCTGCGCCATCAAGCTGCCATATTTATTTATATAAGAAAGAGCAAATTTTGTTTCGCTTAAATTTTTCATAAAAAAACCTGCTCACCCTTCTCTGCTGATTCATAAAGTGCGGCCACAAGACGCTGCACTTGATAGCCCTGCTCAGCGGTTGCCAGATCCGGTCGTTTCTCGCCAAATACAGCCGCCACAAAAGCTGCCATACTGCCCAAGTGCATGTCCGTTTCGCTGTCATCCGCCCGTTCAAGCATGACCAGCTCGCCCGCCTCGTCTGTAAAAATTTCCGGCGGATAAAGTGTTGCCCCTGCCTGGTCGCCATAAAACGCCACATTCAGCCGTTTTTCGTCCTTCATATTTAGCGCAAAGGAAGTTTCTAATTGCAGCAGCCGACCATCTGCCAGTTCAATAAAACCAAATAGCGCGTCTTCCACAGTGAAACGTTTCGGATCCCACTCGCCAAACGTCCCAGCCGACTTGCGATTGCCGATTTTACGAAAACTTTGTGCCGTGACCTTTCTGATCTTTGGAAATCCCAGCACATATAGCGCCGCGTCCAAAACATGGATTCCCAAATCGATCAACGGCCCACCGCCCTGAGCCTCCTTATCAATGAAACTGCCCCAGCCGGGAACCCCAGACCGCCGCAGTGCCGTCGCTTTCGCCGCATAGATTTCCCCCAGTCGACCGGCCGCCGCTTGTTCTCTCAGCATCTGGGCGCCATTTGAAAAACGATGGTGAAAATCATATGCCAAAACAGCTCCCTGCCTTTCTGCTTCCTGCCACATCTCCTCAGCCTGTTCCGGCGTCATTGCAGGCGGTTTTTCACACATCACATCCGCCCCAGACTGAAGCGCCAGCAGCACATTTTCATAATGAAACCGATTCGGCGTGCAGATACTCACAATATCCGGCTTTTCCTGCTCTAGCATCTCGCGGGCATTCTGATAGGCAGCCTGAAAACCATTCTTCTCGGCAAAACTTTTCGCCCGTTCAATATCCGGATCGCAGACAGCCGCCAAAACTAATTTTTCATGTGTTCGATAGTAGGCCGCATGAACCTTTTCAGCAATCTGCCCACAACCAATAATGGCCACTTTTTTCATACTCTACTCCCTTCTCAAAAAACAAACCCGCTCAATAAAATCCAGCTTTGAACGAGTTTGCCTTTCATTATGCCAAACAATCCTGTAGATGTTTTAAGGCTTTTTGATATTCCGCCTCCGGATCCTCTCCACGGACACGACATTCAAATACCAGATAGCCGTCATAACCATCTTTTTTCAATTGATCGAAGTGCGCCTTGAAGTCCAGCGCCCCGCTCCCCGGCTGATAACGATGATTATCCGCCACGTGAATGTGCCCAATCTTGTCGCGCTGCTCATGAAGCGCCTCAGAAATGCCGTCCTCTTCAATATTCATATGGTAGAAATCTGCAATAATCTCCACATTTTGAAGCTGATTCGTCTCAATATAATGACGCGCCTCTGCAAGCAGATTGATCATATGGTCCTGATACCGATTGAGCGGCTCCAAATAAATCTTCGTCCCTGTTCGTCCAGCCACTTTGTCCAAATAAACCAACGACGCGCTGACCGCCTTAAAATCGCCCTCCTTGGAACGCGGTGACACCATCGGCGGCAAGCGATACGTAAACATGCCCCATGCTGCAGGAACAACAATCCCCTTCCCGCCAACTTCCGCAAGAGCCTCCAAAATCCGCTCGATCTCCCGCAAGCCATTCAGTCGTCGCTCCTCAATAAAGTCACCAATCCAGCCATCATAACCGCCGCAAGCAGTCGAAACCGGTAGCCCCGTCTCTCTAATTGCCGCCTTGACCTCATCCAAATGATCGACCAGCAGCTTACCATCAATTTCAAAAGCCTCAAAGCCCATTTTCTTCATATACGTGAATTTTTCCAAGATATTTTCCGGAAAAAATGCCTGATTTTGCGTTCCAATTTTCATCTTTTCAGCACTTCCTTATAATTCGATGCCCATCTTAATACTAAGATCTGGGTTTTGATCCACATATTTCATATAACTTTCCGCACTCTCCGCAAAGCCAACCACCGGATCGATCAACTCCGTGCAATCCAGATAGCCATTCATCAAAAGCTCCCAGCAAGTGTCCTCAATCCGCTTGCGATTCCAACGCGGATAATCTGGATTCGGTTCACTCGACGCACGGGCGAAAACGATTTTAGCATTATTGAAATGTGCCTCCCGACCGAGATTAAAACCCTCCGGAAACGGCTTGGCAAAGGCCACATAAGAAATCGTTCCACCGTATGCAATCCCGCGAAGTGCCGCTTGCAGTGCCGCCGCATTTCCACTCGTTTCAATGATCGAATCCGCACCAAGCTTGCCCGTCATTTTCTTCACTTCAAAACCAACATCAACCTTTGTCGGATCAAAAGTAGCATCTGCCCCATGTCGACGGGCGATTTCACAGCGATGTTCAAGCGGATCGATCCCAATCACCAGACTGGCACCCGCTTTTTTCGCAAGCTGAATGGCGATCTGGCCAATTGCCCCCAGACCAACCACCACCACATAGTCGCCCGCCCGAACATGCGCCTCCCGAATGCCACTCATCGCAAACTGAGCTGGATCATAGCAGACCGCATTCTTCCAGTTGCCACCTGTCGGCATTTTCCGCAATTTATAATTATCGACCGCCTTGGCAATAACCGTCTCCATAATCGGCCCATATGTGCACACCTGATCACCAATTTCGTAATCAACCACCGCGCTGCCCTTTTCAATAATCTCTCCAACAACCATATTGCCAAGCTGGAATTCACCAAAAACAATCCCACGCGAACTGCCTTCCGGACGAGGCACGAACATATTCCATTCCGCTGAAAATTCCTCATCGATAAACGGACTGACGCCACGAAAATCGACCACTTCCGTCCCATGTTTCGGCGAGGCAAAAGCCACCTTGATTTTCACCTCATCCGTCTCGATCGCCCGGTCCTGATATTCCACGAATTCCGCCACACGCGGAGCTGTTGCAACTAATTTTTTCATCTTCAATCAATCTCCTTTATCCTTTAACGCCGCCGTCCATGAGCCCACTCTTGATGAAGCGCTCAGACAAGGCGTACATAATCACTACCGGAAGTGCCGTCACAAGCGAAGCCGCCATCATTCTGCCCCAAATGTAATCTGGCGTACTGAAAAGCGTATTGAGCCCGATCGGCAACGTAAATTTCTCTGCGCTCGACAAGAAAATCGAAGCAAACAGATAGTCATTCCAAGCCACCATAAAGCAATAGACGAACACCGAAACAATCCCCGAAATCGCCAGCGGTACAATAATCCGCAAAATAATTTGGAAGCGATTCAGACCGTCCATCATTGCAGCCTCTTCAATATCCTCAGGAATCGTATCGAAATAACTTTTCAGCATAAATACTGCCGTCGGAAGCGTCTGTACGACCATCGTGATCACAAGTGAAGTCAGCGTGTCGTAAAGCCCCATACTCGAAATAATTTTGAAAAGCGGTACAATCAGTAAAATCCCTGAAAACATATACACCATATAGAAACTCGCATTGATCGTCATGCGTCCTTTGAAGCGCAGTTTGGAAAGCGCATAGGCACCAAAAATCCCCAGCAGCACCGCAATCCCCGCCGCTTCAAGCGATACGATCAGACTGTTTTTAAAGTAGTCAACAAACGGAAAAATATCCGGGTTGAAAATATCGATATAATGCTGGAAGGTAAAATCTTTTGGAAAAAAGGTCGGATGCGGCGAAATGGCCTCTTTCGTTCCTTTAAAAGAAGTCATCAGCATGATAAAAAACGGAAACAGCGTCATACAAAGGAACAGCACCATCGTTGTATAGAAACCGATTTTTTTCGCACGTCTGACTTTTTTACTGCTTACTGCCATTTAAGTCCACCCGCTTTCTTGTAAATAGAATCACCACAAAAATAATCACAAACAGGATGACAGAGATTGCCGACGCTTTGCCAAGATCATTAAATGCGAAGGCTGTTTTGTAAAGATAGACCCCTAAAATATTGACCTTGTTTGTCAGCAGATACACATCTGTAAACATGTAGAACATCCAAATCGCCCGAAGTGTGACGACTGTTGCAAGTACCGGCATGATCGACGGCAACGTGACAATCTTGAATTTCCCCCAAAAGTTTGCCCCATCCATATCAGCCGCTTCATACAGCGACTTGTCGATCGTTTGCAGAATCGCTAGGAAAGAAATGAACGCATAAGGGAAATAGCGCCAAATCGCAAACAGCACGACTAGAAAGAAACTTGAAACCGGATTGTCAAACCATAGCGGCGCCTTGTCAAAAATATGCAAAACATCCACCGTCAAATAATTCACAATCCCATAACCATTGTTGAACATATATTTCCATGCAAAAATCAACGAGATTGACGGCGTCACATAAGAAAGAATGATAAGCGACCGAACCGTCTTACGAAAACGAAACTCCCGATTGAAGAAAATTGCCACTGCCAGCCCCAAAGCTGTACTCCCACCGACCACTAGGACGGTATAGGCAATCGTCAGACCAAGTGACTGATAGAATTCCGGATCCGTCAAAATTTGGATATAATTTTCCAAGCCGATAAATTTCGATGCGATATTCGGATTGAGCGGCATATTCAAAAAGCTGATCTGAATATTGCTGATCATCGGATAGACAACCAGTCCCGCGAGCAGAATAAAGCAAGGTGCAAGCAGAATCATTGCCAATTTAAAATCTGACCGTTTATAAACTTTTCCTTTCATAATGCCTCCTTAGCTGGAACAAAAGTAACGATACAAAGAAGGGACAGACCAGTAATACGACCGCCCCTTCTTTCTCTAAACTATTTACCGCTGTCCTGCTCCGCTTTTTCTTGTGCTTCCTTCAAAGCCTTATCAACATCCTCTTTTCCGACCGTCACACCGTTGACCATCGTACCAAGAACGCCGGAACTCGTAATATCGCCCATCTTTGTAAAGTTTTTGCCATCAACCAGCCCAAACACCTGCACCTGATTGAAGGATTCCGCAATTTCAGTCGACAGATCGCCAAACGCCTTCACAACCTCATTATTTTGATAGTCGTCATTTTCCAAAACGGCTTCGTTAACCGGCTGTGCACCACCTGGGGACATCAGCACCCATTCCGTCATGTTTTCCGGTTCAGACATGAATTCGCTAAATTTCTTCGCCGCTTTTTTCTCAGCATCATCCAGACCAGAAGAAATCGTCAATCCAGAAACCGTCCCGTAGACCGCTTCATCCTTTTCAGTTGGAATGGCAAACCCGATATTGGAAGGATCCCCATCTTCATAAACAGAAGGCAGCAAATACGTCGAATAGATTGCCATCGGAGCTGAACCATTCATGAAAGCATCCTTGATTTCCGTCACATCATTGGAACCCGGCATCGTATATTTAGAAAGCTCCTGATAGAACGACAAAGCCTGGTTCATTTCCGGCGTATCGATCGTAATGTTCCCTTTCGCATCCAGCACATTCGCTTTATTAGAAAGAGCAAACTGAGAAAAGGCCTGCTCGCTCATCGTATTTTCAGCAGTTGGCATAGCAATCCCATATTTTTTGTTAGACGGATCACTAAAATGCTTCGCGATCGCTAAAACATCATCCCACGATTTCGGCTCTTCAAAACCAGCATCCGCCAAAGCTTTCTTGTCATACCAGATACCTTGCACCCAGCCGCTGATTGGCACCGCAATGTAACTCTTACCGTCCTCAGAACGAACCAGATTTTTGGCCCCTTCGTAGTAGCTATCCTCGCCAACTTTTTCAATGACCGATTTGACCGCATCCTGATCGATCAGCTCATCTTTCACCATAACCTTCGCAAAATCCTGACTCACTTCCATTACTGCCGGAAGCTCCCCAGAACGAGCCAGCGTCACAACTTTCGTATTATAAGCGTCTTCTTCAACCGGAACAGACTTCACATTGATATCCGGATTTTCCTTTTCAAATTTAGCAATCAAATCATTAATCACATCTTGACGCTCTTTTTCAACAGAGGAATTCATAAACTCGATTGTCACTTTCCCATCATCACTCGAACCGCTTCCCCCGCCACATGCTCCAAGACCTAAACTTAGTACCAGAAACATTGCCGCAAGTAAAATCAAACTCTTTTTCTTCATTTTTGTTCCTCCCCAGTGTTTAGTTTCAGCCAGCGGAATTCATAAGGCGAAAGTGTTATAAAACCGCTCCCAGTTTGAAGCGTTTCCCCTCGACAAATATCTTGATACTCGCTGCCTGTCCATTCAAAACTACTTACCTCTCCCGACAAATTATGGAGCAATAATAACTCCTCTTCCCCAGCCAGACGTTTCGCAGCAAAAATTCGATCATCCGCCTCAAGAACTTCCATTTTCACATTCGGATGAAAAAGTGGCTCTCCTTTTCGGACCTCAATTAACTGCTTCAACGCCTCATATGTAGCCTTTCTAAGACCACCCGAAAGCGCCCGACTAATTTCTGCATAGTCATATTTTTGGCGATTAATCGAGCGGTTCTGCCCAGTCTGCGCGACCCCAGCCAAATCATTCCGACTGCCAAGAATACTCTGCACATAAACTGCCGGAACACCTGGAAGCGCCAGTAACACCGCATGCGCAACCAGGAACCGCGCCAGCCGAAGCTCATCAGGATCATCTTTCTTGCTGAGTGCATCCATATAAGTCACATTCATTTCATAAGGACTTTCACTGCCGTCAGGATTTTTTTTATAAGAAACAAGACCGCCATTCGCCTTGACTTCTTCCACTAGTTGTAAAATTTCAGCTTCCGGCACGATCCCACGAATCGGATTGAGCCCAATCCCATCATGCGAAGCCAAAAAGTTAAAATAAGTAATCGTCTCTTTTTCAAGCCCAATCGTTTTTGCCCACTCACGTAGTGTCCCCGCATGATTTCGATGTATTGCATGTAAAACCAGTGGTGGTAGCGGGAATTGATAGACCATCTGTGCTTCGTCCGTCCCATCACCAAAATAACGAATATTATCCTGATGCGGAACATTGGTTTCTGTGATCATCACCGCACCCGGCGCAACCTCATTCATAATATCGCGGAATAATTTCACCAATTCATGTGTCTCATCTAAATGAATACATGTTGTCCCTGGCTCCTTCCACATAAAACCGACCGCATCCAGTCGAATATAAGCCGCCCCGTGTTCCAAATAAAACATCAGTACATCCAGCATGGCATAAAGAACTTCCGGATTGGCAAAATTCAAATCGATCTGATCCGCACTGAAAGTTGTCCAAATATGTTTTGTCTCTCCAGAAGCCGTCTGAAATGGCGTCAATAAAGGCGTAGCCCTCGGCCGCGTCACCGCACTTAAATCCGTATCCGGATCCAGCTCAATAAAGAAATCACTGTAACCGCTCCCATTTAAATATTGTTTAAACCAGTCCGACTTTGCTGACATATGATTACAGACAAAATCAAACATCAAACGAGCGTCCTGCTCCATATTCTCAATATCTTCCCAATCACCTAGCCGAGGATCGACCTGTTTATAATCAATCACCGAAAAGCCATCATCTGAAGAATAGGGATAGAACGGTAAGAAATGGACAAGCTCAAAAAATGACAGCTTTTCCCGATACATTTGCCTAAAGGTCTGCAACGTTTTCTGCCTAGGCTCATGAAACTGATCTCCATAAGTAATCAGCAGGACATCCTTCTCATCCCAGCCCTGTTTCCGCTTTCTTTTTTGCCGTAACTTAGACTCCCTGACCCGCTTTTCAATCCGCTCGATCAGCTTAGTATCTACTTTACTTCCGTATATTTTCTGTAGTCTGCTCGCAATCGTTTTCATATATTCCTCCCAACTGGTACCGCTCCCACAAAAATATTATATTATGGAAAGCGCTTTCTGTCAAACGGTAATTTTAAAAAATCTGTCCACTATTGATACAAGTGGTTTTCTATTAATCTAAGTGGACTTTTCAATTAAAATTGATTAAGATAATAATATGAAATCAACGGGAACCGATACCAAATATAGAACAGAGAGGAAGATAAAACTTGGCGGTAACTATATATGACATTGCAAAACATGCCGGCGTCTCAAAGTCGACCGTTTCCCGCGTTTTGAACAATCAGGCTAACCTGTCTGAAACTTCCAAACGCAAAGTTTTACAAGCAATCGAAGAACTGAACTACCAACCAAGCAAACTGGCTCGCGCCTTAACAAGCGCCGGATTTGACGCCATTATGGTCATCTCAAACCGCTCAACTAAAACCACCACAGGCAATCCTTTTTTCTCAGAAATCATCCATGCCATTTCAGCGGAAGCAGAGCAGGCAGACTTTGACCTCATCCTGCAGACCGCTCGAAATACCAAAGATGAACTTAAGAAATGCATCGCCAAAATCGAAGAAAAAATGATCAAAGGCATCATCATGCTAAGTTCTCCCGCCGATGAATCCTTCTTTGAAAAACTTGACAATTATAACATTCCAATCGTCGTTACCGGCAAAGTAGAAGGCACCTATCGGAATGTCTACTCAGTCGACACGGACAATTTTGGCGACAGCTATGCACTCACAAAGCATCTTGTCGAAAGCGGCCACCGCCATATCGCCTGCATCCACGCCCCACTTGACTACCATGTTTCCATCGACCGAGTCAGCGGCTTCAGAAGCTGCCTTTTCGACCACCATCTCGATATCCGTAACGATTGGATCATCAATAGCGGCTACAGTATCGAAGACAGC
Organism: Listeria costaricensis; assembly: GCF_900183385.1. Taxonomy (GTDB): domain Bacteria; phylum Bacillota; class Bacilli; order Lactobacillales; family Listeriaceae; genus Listeria; species Listeria costaricensis. The sequence continues at coordinate 85,571 of NZ_FXUT01000004.1, read as the reverse complement.
TACGAAGCGGCCCTCAAACTGATGTCCGGCCCCGAAAAGCCGACCGCCGTTTTTGCAACCGATGATCTGAAAGTGCTGAGCATTTACAAAATGGCCAGCGATCTAGGCTACAATATTCCGGACGACCTATCCGTCATCGGCTACAACGACCGCACAATATCAAGCTTCCTAGCGCCGCCACTTACGTCCATCGATATCCCGATCACACAACTTGGCAAGAAAGCCACACACCTGCTTTTTGAACTGATCCGCTCCAATAAAAAACAGCCAAAAAGCACCCTGATAAAAACAAAAATGATTGAGCGCGAGTCAATCCGCACATTAGAACAGACTTGACAAACCCCGACCTCCCAATTATTATAAAAAGGTAAGAAAGTTTGGTCCTGTAGCTCAGTTGGGAGAGTATCACCTTGACATGGTGGGGGTCGCTGGTTCGAGACCAGTCGGGACCATCAAAAAAAGCAGGCTAAAGCGAAATCACCATTCGCCTTAGCCTGCTTTTTCGTTTTTCTTTTTCTTCTTTACAGCAATAGTTAACCAAAAAACAGCGCTCACCACCAAATAAAATCCCCCGATAAAGAGGACAATCCATTGATCCGACCGAAGCCATTCATTCGGTAAATACAACGCCATCAAACTCAATGAAAACGTTGAAAAGAGAAAAAAGACGATCCAGCTCATCATGGGATGCCGTTTATAAATCGAATGCGTACATTTTTCCCTATCCTCACAATTACAAGATCGCAGCGGCTTGTTAGAAAGCTTGGCAATCCCTTCCATCAACGCAAAAATCACCAATGCAAGTCCCAGTAAAATCAAGCTGCAAGTAATCAACACTCTTGGCAGCGGCATTTCTTTACTTTGCAGACTTAAAAGCGATTCCGCCAAAGTTTCAAATCCACCCAGCAGCCCAAACATCAATGCAGAAAAGATACCTAAAATTGCAATAAACTCCGTATAAATCTGTCCTTTGATTTTTTCCATTTTTTCTAACTCGACTTTTGCTCTTTCACTAGTCTCTTTTACATTTTTAACAGAATTATCAATATGTTGTTTTTGCACAAAGGCTAGCATTGTGTGAGTAGCAATTTTTTGTTTAAACTTATCAATCTCAGTACTATCAAATTCGTTATAAATACTATCCTTATATGCACTTTCAATTAAACTGTCTATATTACCGATAAATACTTCGCTCTCATAATGATTATTCGACTCAAAAACAGCCTCTGTAATTAAATAATAGGGAATTCTACGTTCCATCAGAAAATCTTTCAGTATCATATAAGCACTTTCACATTCTTCCTCACTTGAATAAAAGCGCTCAACTGAAAATTTCATTACTGCTTTTTTTGCCTCCAATGAAGCCAATTCCTCCGCATATTCTTGAAGTATATTAGAAACGGAATCAAATTCTTTACTCATAGATAACTATTTTCCTGAAAATATTTTTTAATTTCTTTATTCGTATATCGCAAATGCCTGATTCCACCATTTATATCATCACTAAATTGTTGCCACATAGGATGCTTATGAGTTTCCTCGACTAATTCAAAATCACTTTTTTCTTTAAAACAAGCAATAATTCGGTCAATAAATTTACGATCTTCTTCTTCAATAACTGATTCATCAAATCTTTCTCGTTGAACCCGTCCCTCTTCATTAAGGAAAACCCGCTGTTGCGGAGAAATTTCTTCACTTCCATAATCTTTAAAATTATGATAGACCTCTGGAATAACTGGTCCAAGGCGCCATTTTTCTATATCCTCATGAAATAGACACTTATTTGAAGCTGCTAGTTTCTCTCCAAACGCAAAATACAACAGTTTTTGTACTCTTAGATTAGTTGGTTTTGTATCTTTTTCAATGATGTAATTCGCAACATCTATAGCGTTATACGGTGCTCCCATCTCCATCTCTCCTTTATTAGTCTATTTAAATATAGCATTATTTCATATTTTTGTGTAAACAGATCTAAAAAAGCGAACGTTTGTTCTTATTTATTCTACCACATCTCCCTCCCAATTCCAACCCTTTTTCCCACAAAAAAACGAAGCTCCGAAGAACCTCGTCTCAAATTTTACTTCAACGCATCAATCGGCGTATCTTCCCCAAAAATCGCCGCCCAATCTGCATTAAAATCATCGACCGCTTTTGAAATAGATGGCATTGCCAGCGCCTGATCAAGAATATCAGCACCCATTGTTGCCGCCTGAGCACCCGCAGCAAAAGCCGCATTTACCTGCCCCACATTTTTGAAGCTTGCTGCCAAAATCTTGCTCGGTTTCTCATATCTGTCAATCATCTCCGCAAATTCAGCAATCACCTGTCGCGGTTCGATATTTAAATTCTCCATCCGGTTAAAATAAGGCGCTAAATAATCCGCCCCTGCCGCCATTGCCAGATAGCCCTGAAACGAAGAGTAGATAGCCGTCGCCGTAATATTGGCTCCCTCTGTTTTCAACCGCTTAATCGCCTTCAAGCCAACCGAATTTACAGGTACTTTAATATATACCGCCTCATCAATTTTTGTTCGAATCGCCTCTGCTTCACGTAAAATCCCGTCAAAATCGACCGCTGTCACCTGCACATGCAAAGAAGCCTGCTTGCCAATAATACGTTTGATTTCCTTCATATGATCAAAAAAAGCAATCTTTCCTTCTTTCTTAATAATAGATGGATTGGAAGTCACTCCACCCAGCTCGATCATTTCTGCATATCTTTCAATGTCCGCCAAATGAATCGTATCCAGCATAAATTCCATAACAAAAACAACTCCTTTGCACACCTGTGCGTTTTTATACTTGCATTCTAGCATGTTGTTTTTGAAAATGGCATATGAAAATCCGCTGAATTACCAAAACCGCTTAAGCAACAGCCCTCCCAAACAGAATCCAACCAAAACTGCACATTTGTGCAATTCCTATTTATTTTGTTAAACGCCAAATTTCCTTAGCTGTTTCCTCATCTGTCACCAGCGTGTTGATATACTTTCCAGCCAAAAGCCCCACAATCGCCCGAGCTTTCTTCTTTGACCGAGCGATTCCAACCGCATGCGGCACATTCCGCAATTTTTCCAGCCCAATACTAATCGTGCGGTCATATAAATCCCCCTTGATAACTTTCCCATCACGATTAAAAAAGTGACAGCAGCAGTCCCCAACAGCCTCTTGAAGCCGCAATTCCTCCAGGTCCCTCTCCGTCAGCAAATCCCGCCACTGACTCTTCTTGGACGAAAGCGGACCACCAATTCCCACCAGCGCTACATTGACCTTATCCCAATACTGCGCCAACTCCTGAAAATAGCCAGACTTCATGATCCCGTCACGCAACGCCTTTGATTCCTGCACCACCGAAGCATTGATAAAGATACTTTTGCCATGAAAATGCCGCGCCATATCATAGACAATCGCATTCACATGATATTGTACATTCACAGAACTCGGACCACCAACAAGCGGCACAAAAGTCGTATCCGTTTTTCGCACCACATCCAGCTTGCCAATCATGTCCGCCAAAGCAGAACCCCAAGCAAGCCCCACAACATCATGCGGCTGAATGATTTTCTGCAAATAATAAGCCGCCTCCTGAGCAATATCCGTCTCCTGCCCATCCGGCACAATGATCAATTCCTTCAAGCCATAATGCCGCTTGATCGACATCTCCAAATCAAAAAGCGCCTTATCAAAATGATGAACATGCACCTCCACGATTCCCAAATCACGTGCCTGCTGCAACATCCGGCTGATCGTCGTTCGATAAACAGACAGCTCCCGCGCAATCTCTTCCTGCGTCCGATTTTCAACATAGTATAAATAAGCCGCTTTCGCCATCAGCCTTTTCTTATCATCCCGCATATAGCCAAGCCTCATTCCACTTTTTTAATATAAGCATACATCAGCACATCACAAAACCGCTCACCGATTTTTTCATAATCACGCAGCCGCCCTTCCAATTCAAAACCCAATTTTTCCAAAAGCATGATTGAATCCTGATTGCGCGGATCGACCTTCGCCTCCACCCGATGCAGCGCAAACTCACTGATTCCAAAATCGATCAAAGCCACCACAGCCTCCGTCGCATATCCTTTTTTCCAAAATCTAGTCCCCAGATCATAGGCAATTTCTGCACGCCGATTCTCCCGATCAATATAATTAAAACCGCATGTCCCAATGATTTCCCCCGTACGTTTCAAAATGATCACACAGCGTAGCGCCTTCCCCTCAAGCTCCAACTGCTGCAACATCCGAATCATTTCCTCCACAGGTTCCATCGATTCAAACGATTCAATATTCATATATCGCGTCACCGCATCATCCGACCAATAACCGAACAACACGGCCGTATCCTGAACAGTCATCTCACTCAAAAACAACCGCTCCGTCTCCGCCAACTGCTTACGTTCCCCCATGTGCATTCCTCCCACAAGTTTTATTTATCCAATAAAAGCTTATCTAACGAATGATTTAATCGCTGCTTCATATGCTCTAACTCCAAAGGGGTAGGACGAACATCATCTGAATACATTACTTCTGGATCAAGCCACCACACTGGACCTTTTATCGGCATATCACCAGTTTTTCTAGGAAATAGATGCCAGTGTAAATGTGAATCACCATTTCCCAACAACTCATAATTCATCTTTTCAGCCCCAAAGGCATGATAACAAGCCTCTGCTACTAAACTCATCTCTTTTAGAAAGGTCATTTTGATTTCAGTAGTCAAAAAATGCAATTCCGTTACATGACTTTTAAATAAAAATAACGTATACCCCCTAAAATATTGATGATCTCCCATTACCACATACCCATCCTCTTTCTATAAATTCCGTTGAATGTCTCATACCCCGAGTATAGCTTACTTTTACTCTTTTTAAAATAATTTCCACTCCCCGAAAAAATAATTTGACAGGTCGGAAAAGCCATGTTATTATTGCCCCATAAAAATTATTTTCCGAGATAGGAGCGCTGCAAAATGACTAACCAACCTCCATTATTAAAAAATCACTCTTTTCTCTATTTTTTCTCTGGCAATGTGTTATCCCGCTTTGGAGACGCCTTTTTCTCCGTTGCCTTGACCTGGCTTGTATTCAGTCAAAATCACTCTATCTTTGACACCAGTCTGATAAGCGCCGTCTCCACGTTGACCATGGTCCTGGTTTCTCCATTTTGTGGCCTTCTGACAGATCGCAGTAATCGAAAAGTCCTGCTGCTTGCCGCACATTTCATCAATGGCCTAGCCGTTTTAGCAGCTGCTCTCGTCTATCTTTCCTCTGGAGAATTGCCTATTTGGCTAGGCCTTCTCATCGTTTTAGTTCTCTATACCACCCGCAGTCTGATTGAGCCTACCGAATCCTCATTACTGCCCGAACTCATCTCAAAAAACGTGTTTGCAAAAGCGGTCGGATATTTTATGGCTTCCGATCAATTGGCCAGACTGCTTGGACAGGGAGCGGCCGGCTATCTGCTGCTCTGGCTTGGTGCAGGCCCTTCCGTCGCATTGAATGCCCTTTGTTTTTTCATCACCGTTTTGCTACTCCTTGCCGCCCGATTACCTACTTTCGTTCGAAAGCCAACCAGTAAACCGCCTGCACTAAGAGAAGATTTTCGCTCCGGCCTCCATTACATCTGGACGCATCCTTTCCTAATTGGTATTCTAATCAGCGCTTTCTTTGCAAACTCTGCCATGGCGCTTGTTACCCCTTTTTATCCTGCCCTGGCTGATCAAGTCGGTAACGGGCTCTCCACCTATTCACTACTGCAAATGATCATGACATGCGGTGGGATACTTGCTGGCCTCCTAACCGCCCCCATCATCAAAAAAATCCCAGCCGGCCTCCTGCTCCCACTCAGCTTAAGCCTCTGCGGACTCGCATTTTCACTTATTCTATTCCAGCTAAATATCATCACACTCCTTGTCAGTGGCTTTACCGTTTCATTTGCAGCTATGCTCTTCAATGCCACCCTAGAATCAATTCTTGTATTATTAGTAGACTCCCAGTATCGTGGCCGGGTAAACGGTCTTAGTGTCACCATCGTCATGTTTTCCATGCCTTTCTTCATTTTGGTCAGCGGCTGGATAGGCGACCATATCGGCTACCGACTCCCATTTCTATTCGCCGTCATCCTCCTGTTTAGCGCAAGTACATTGCTACTCACCAACCACCATGTCCGTAAAATAAAGGTCACTTGACAATCACACTGGATTCCCGTACCTTAAAATTAACAAACTGAGGGGGAATCAAAATGAAAGATAATATGATGATCACCACCTATGAACAGCTCAAAATGATGAGCGATCCTTTACGTGCGCAGGTTTTAGAAGATTTGATCGATCATCCCGACACCTGCCAAAATCTCGGCCAAAAATATCAAATGTCTAAATCCCGCATGAACTATCATGTCCGTGAACTAGAAAAAAATCAGCTCGTTGAAGTCATCAAAAAGGAAGAAAAAAACGGTGGCATTCAAAATATCTATCGCGCCACCGCCTATTCCTATTCAATTGATCAAAGACTAATTCCCAGCTCGGAAGCCACAATTTTTTCTGACAAACAAGTCTTTTTAAATTTTCTAGACGTAACCAAAAAGCTGGCTGAGCAAACACCTGAAACCCATTTTTCCAAAGTCAATCCCCCTATTTCCACATCACAAATTCGATTAACAAGAGAGCAATACGAAACTTATTTACAAAAAGAAAGAGATCTGCTCAACGAATTAATCCAGCAGTCCATTGAAAACACCAAAAACAATCAAAATGAACAATATTACTGGGTCCAGCAAATTCACTTCCCCATTCAGGGACGCTACGATGATTTTTACAGTACAATGGTCCAAAATTAAATTGTTTCACGTGAAACATTCCATTAAAAAAAGCCTCAATCGACAAATAATCGATCGAGGCTTTTTTCAAATGTGCAGATAGACAGCACCCAACAAGCCCGCATCGTTTCCCAGCTTCGCCTGCCTTAATAAAAATTTCTCGCGCAGCTGCGGAAAAACATACTGGTTGATGCGCTGCTGTAATGGCAGCAAAAGCAAGTCTCCCGCTTCCGCCAAGCCGCCACCGATCACAACTTCTTCCGGATCTAACGTATTCAAAAGCCCTGCAATCGCCTGGGCCAAATAATCTACCGTAATGTCGACCGCCTGTCTTGCCGCCCCATTCCCTGCTTTCAACCATTCAAAAATCTGCTTTGCTGTAAAATCAAGCTCCGTATGTTGCAGCTGTCGCATCGTTTTCACCAGCCCATTTGCCGAAGCAAAAGTTTCCAGACAGTTGACATTTCCACAGCCACACACCCGCGTGTCCGCCGAATAAACCGGCAAATGCCCAATTTCCCCACCAGCCGAGTGCGCCCCATTGACAATCTTCCCATCAACAATGATCCCGCCGCCAACACCCGTGCCAAGTGTAATAAACACCAAATCCCGCTTACCAACAGCACTGCCAACCCAAATCTCTCCAAGAGCCGCCGCATTGGCATCATTCACCAGCATCACTGGCACATCAAGCTCCTTTTCCAGAATTTGCTTGAGCGGTAAATTTTCCCAACCGAGATTGACAGCCCGCAGAATCGTTCCACCATCCTTTGAAACCGGTCCCGGAACGCCAATACCCACACCAGCTATCTCGTGCTCAACAAAACTGTCCCCCAGCTGATCACGAATCGTCGTCACAATTTCAGCCGGAATATAGCGCCCGTTCCCCTCAATATTCGTAGCGATCTGCCACCTCTGCAAAATCGTTCCGGAACCGTCTACCAATGCCATTTTGATCGTTGTTCCACCAATATCAATGCCAATATATTTTTTCAATATGATTCTCATCCTTTTAAAGCTTGAAAAATCACTGCAAGCTCTCTAAAATTTTCTTTTCCATCAGTAAGTGCCGTTTTGTCATCTCCACCGCATCGTAAAAATTATGCCCCTCAAACTCAGACATAATGTAACCATCAAAAGTAGAATCCGCAATAATCGGCAAAATTTGCTCGTAAGGAATGCTGGCTTCCGTAAGATCCTCCCCCACATAGTGAAATTTCCCATGAAAATGCACGCAATATGGCAAAATCTTTTTAAGCCCCGCCAAATCAGGATTTTTATAAAATGTTACAAACCCGTACATATTTTCAAAAGCAGTCAACACTTCCGGCCCAGCACCAGCTTCAATAAGAATCTGACGTGCTTCATCGCGCGGCACATCCTGGTAGCGCAAATCTGCCGCCTTTTCCAACAATTTAACAGGTGCCCCCTGCCCAACAGCCAAGTCCCAAAAAGGTTTATTAGGTTTGGTAGCAAACGAACCAAAATCCGGCACAAATCCCACATAAGCCGAGCCGGTTCTTTCAAAAGCCTCCAAATATTCCTGCATAATTGGCGTTGTCGGCGTTTCAGGATTGTGGATCTCGATGCCCACTTTGATGCCATATTCCTCCGCATAAGGTGCCAATTTTTCCATCGCATTCGGTGAAAGTAGATATTGCGCACGCATGACCTTGCATCCCAGCTTGTTCGCCGTTTTCAAATCCAAAATCGCTCTCTGCAAAGTCTCCTGCTCCGTCAAATCGCGATTTTTCAACATGCCCCGGTCGGTATTCGCCCCATAACAAATAGGCTCCAACCCATACTCACGAGCAGCCGCCGATAACTCGCCTAAAAAACGATCATCGACATACGGATACCCCTTAACCATTTGTGCCCCAACGATTTCAAATCCTTTCGCCCCAATCTCAGCGGCCGTTTTCAGACAATCAAATACATCAAATTTTCCTTCTGCATATTCCTTTGTAAAGCAGTATAGCGTTATTCCCAGCTTCAAATTGCTCATTATTCACCTCTCCCTTCATGAATACACAAAGATTTTTCACCGCACGAATCGAGCGGCACATACTGATGATCTTCTTCTGAACCCGGCACAGGCAAATAAGGTACCCGTAAAAATAACTCTAACTTGATATGATGCTCGCCCTCAGCCAATCCGCCTTGTTTCATCACTTTAATTTTTGCCGGCGCAAGCAGCTCCCAAAATTCCGCATTCAAATCCCCCAGCTGATCAACAAAAAATTCCTTATGATTCAGCCCCAAGGTAATCCGATCATTTGAAATCACTTCCCCATCTACCACTAGCGAGAAAGAATCGACACAAGACAGAAACAATCCTCGATAATAACTCAACCGAATATCAAATTCATACCCCGTCTTATGCCCATTCACATAGCTATTTTTCAGCGAACCCTCCACAATTACATCAACAAAATTAATCCTCATGGAAAAACTCATCCTGTTCCCTCCTCAAATAATAAAATTTCTTACATAACACATATTCAAAGTAAAAATTTCAAAACAGTCTCACCTCAAAATACATCACAGCCCATTTTCAGCAAGCAACAGCCATCCTTTCAAAAAACTGCCCCTCTCCAAAACAGCGCTTACAATGCCCGATTGCATTCACTTCCCTCCATGACTCCTCCCTATCTTAGCAAGCAGCCCCTTTGCCGACTGCTTTTATTTTAATGGAAACAGGTAAAATTTCTTATCCCGCCATTTCTAGGCACAAAAAAAGAAGATAAAAATCCTTCACTAATTTTTATCTTCCAAACAAAAAAACTGACCACCTACTAACAGGCAGCCAGTTTTTCACTATTTATTTAGCAGATTTGATCACCACATACCGGTAAGGATCGCGTCCCTCCGAATGTGTTTCAATTCTTTCATTTTCACTCAGAATCGCATGGATAATTTTACGTTCAAAAGAAGGCATTGGCTCCAAATGAACCGGACGACGCGTTTTGATCGCCTTATCCGCCATTTTTTTAGCAAGATTAGAAAGAGTTTCAAAGCGGCGTTCCCGGTAATCTCCCACATTCACAATGATATTACGGTACTGTTCACTGCCCTTGTTCGCAATCAGCTGTGTCAAATATTGGAGCGCGTTCAGTGTTTGACCATGTTTGCCAATCAAAAGCCCCAAATTATTACCTGTTATTTGCAAGTGAACATCTTTACCGTCTTCTTTCATGTCAATCGAGATCTGAGCACCCATTTTTGTCGACACATCCAGTAGATACGCGACTGCATTTTGAATACCGTCTTCTTTTTCAATAACCTTAACCATGGCCAAGCGGGAACCAATACCAAAAATACCTTTTTTCCCTTCGTCCATGATCTCCACTTCAACTTTATCACGTGTGGTATCTAATTCGCGAAGTGCATTTTCAATAGCTTCTTCAACAGTTTGACCTTGTGCAGTTATATCTCTCACTTTCTCTTCTTACCTCCTTTTTTCGATGCTTTCATATTTGATGCTTTTTTCTTAAGACGTGCCTCCTCAACAATCGCTTCCTCAGCGGCTGCTTGTTCACGTCTCGCTTTAAATGGATTATTGAACACCAAAGTTTGTCCGATTGTAAATAAGTTACCGACGATCCAGTATAAAGCCAGCGCACTCGGCATTGTTAACGCCATAATGAAAATCATAACCGGCATCACATAAATAATCGCCGCCATTGATTTGTTTTGCTGAGTTTGCCCCATCATGGATACTTTTGAAGATAAGAATGTCGTAATCGCAGCAATTATCGGCAAAATGTAGAACGGATCTGGATTACCAAGCGTCATCCATAAGAAATGACCTGTAAAGATATCCTGCGTCCGATAAATCGCCTGATAGAATCCCATCAAAATAGGCATTTGAATAATGAGCGGTAAACAGCCCATCATCGGGTTAACACTATTCTCCTGATAGAGACGCATTGTTTCCTGTTGTAATTTCTGTTTCGTTTCATTATCCTTGGAAGAATATTTTGCCTGAAGTTCTTTCATCTTCGGCTGTAGCTTTGTCATAGCTTTTTGACTCTTGATCTGTTTAACAGACAACGGCAAAATAAGCAGTCGAACTAAAATCGTTACGATAATAATACCCAGTGCATAGTCGCCACCGAATAAATTTGCAAACCAAGTGATCACCCACGAAAGCGGATAAACAATATAATGGCTCCAAATTCCTGGCGAATCAGCTGTCACCGGATCAGTCGAATAGCCGCACCCTGTTAGAATTGCCATCAGTGCAACGATCAATCCAGCAATCAAGATCTTTTTCTTGAATTGTTTCCTTTTTTTCAAATGATGTAACCTCCAATTCCGCCTGTTTGTAATTTCCACTCATTTTGAAGTGTTTTTCGATTTTCGCTTTAACACACGAGCGATCTTAAGTACATGCACCAAACTCTTCTTAATTTCATGAAAATCCATATTGGCCGCCGGTTTTCTGGCGATAATAATATAGTCATTTCCCTGCGTCAATTCTTCTTCCAGCTCATGAAAAGCCTGTCTAATACAACGCTTAATACGATTTCGGCAGACAGCGTTTCCAATTTTCTTACTGACAGAAAGACCGATACGAAAATGATCGTTATCCCCTCTTTTAAAGGTATAAATAACAAACTGACGATTCGCAACCGATTTTCCCTTTCTAAAAACGCGCTGAAAATCATCATTTTTTTTGATTCGATATTCTTTTTTCATTATAGTCCTCATCTTCCGCTCATAATCTAGTGGGTTTTCAGGGGGGAAAGTAGCTATTCCCCCTAAAATACTACCATTTAAACAAAAAAAACCACTGAGTCTTTTTCAGTGGTCTACGCAGATAATACTTTTCTTCCTTTACGACGGCGTGATGCTAGTACTCTGCGGCCGTTTTTAGAACTCATACGAGAACGGAAACCATGTACTTTTTTTCTTTTACGCTTGCTTGGTTGATATGTTCTTTTCATTGTTACACCTCCCATAAAAGGGTCCAATCGAATAAAATCTATTAGACAGTCTTAGATATTGTACGTAAAATTACGGTATTTGTCAATAGAATTCCTATACTTAATAAGAAACTCCGCTCATAATCATACCATATTTTGAAGAGGAGAAAAACCTTTTTTCAAAAATTTATTGAGATAAATATAAGTATTTTTGTTTCGTCGTTTTAGGAACAGGTATATCCCGCCCGGAAATTCTCACCAACTGCTCTGCAAATTGACCAATTTTCTGATATTCATGCGGAAACTCAAATTCCAATTTTTGGTCGATTAAAAAATTATCTATATAATAGCTGATTCTCGGTTTAAATTCCAATAGATCCTCAATAAAGCGAACCACCTTCGTGAATTTTGGTATTTCAGACTCCTCTTCCAAATCCGTAAAATGAAAAAACATTGCATACACATGATTTTCCTTCACACTCTTTGCAAAAATTTCTTCTTTCATATGACTTTTAAAAAAGACGGTAAAATCACGCAGTACAGCCGGCCCTCTTTTATCAAAAATCAGCAAATAACCGAAAACATCCTCAACATCCCCATTTTGAATGACTCGATAAAATTCTAAATCTCTCGTATTAATCAATCGCTGAAATCTCATTGCTCTACACCATCCCCGTTAGACTACATATATTTTATCACAGTCATTCTAGTAAAGGTGTTAATTGCATTTCTACTCCTGTGGATAACTTTTAGCTAACCCGCAAAGTTATTCACAATTACCTGTGAGTTATAAACAAATGGCTGTGGATAATTGATTTTAGGCGTTTCTTTTTATCAACTGGATATTAACAAGTTATTCACATGCTAACCTACTGTGGACAACTTTTTTCCACATCTGGATAAAAATGTTAACAAATTTTGAAAGTCCTTGCTATTAAAGCACTTTTCTGATATTATATTTTCTGTCAAATAGAATATACCTTGGGGAAAAATAAAGTTATCCACAAAACATAATTAGGTTGTGGATATTTTTTTAACACCATTTGGATAAGCTTATCCACTGTTTTTTTACCTGTGGATAACTTATTACGTTTTAAAAAAGGAGGGAGTCTATTGCAGTCCATAGAAGATATTTGGCAGGAAGCCCTTGCAATTGTAAAGAAAAACATGAGCAAGCCAAGTTACGATACTTGGATGAAATCTACGACCGCCCATTCACTTGAAGGAAACACCTTCATTATTTCCGCGCCAAATAATTTTGTACGCGACTGGCTCGAAAAAAGCTATACGCAATTTATTTCCAACATTCTGCAAGAAATAACCGGCACAACTTATGAGATTCGTTTTATAGACGGTGAACAAGAGGACATTGGGTATACACCTCCTACGCCTGAAGCACGAAAAATTCATGATGAAAATGACCCTGAAAATACCAATAATAAATTAAATCCCCGCTACGTATTTGATACATTCGTTATTGGTTCTGGCAATCGTTTTGCCCATGCAGCATCATTAGCAGTCGCCGAAGCACCCGCCAAAGCTTACAACCCGCTATTTATTTATGGTGGTGTCGGCTTAGGGAAAACTCACTTAATGCATGCAGTCGGTCATTACGTGTTACAGCATAAAAAAAATGCCCAAGTCATGTATTTATCAAGTGAAAAATTCACGAATGAGTTTATCAGCTCGATTCGTGACAATAAAACCGAAGAATTTCGCACAAAATATCGGAATGTCGATGTGCTTTTAATTGATGATATCCAATTTTTGGCAGGTAAAGAAGGTACGCAGGAAGAATTTTTCCATACATTTAATGCGCTTTACGATGAAGAAAAACAAATCATCATCTCTAGTGACCGACCACCAAAAGAAATTCCCACACTTGAAGATCGGCTTCGTTCCCGCTTTGAATGGGGACTCATCACAGACATCACACCGCCAGATCTCGAAACCAGAATCGCAATTTTGCGTAAAAAAGCAAAAGCTGACGGGCTTGATATTCCCAATGAAGTCATGCTTTACATCGCCAATCAAATTGATAGCAACATTCGCGAACTGGAAGGTGCCCTGATTCGTGTCGTTGCCTATTCGTCACTCGTCAATAAAGATATTACGGCGGGTCTTGCAGCCGAAGCGCTCAAAGACATCATTCCAAATTCAAAATCAACCGTGATTACCATTAAAGATATTCAGGAAGCAGTTGGCGAATATTTCCATATCCGTCTAGAAGATTTCAAAGCAAAAAAACGAACGAAAAGTATTGCTTTTCCACGTCAAATTGCCATGTACATGTCTCGCGAATTAACGGATGCTTCTCTTCCGAAAATCGGCGATGAATTTGGCGGACGTGATCATACAACTGTTATCCATGCCCATGAAAAAATCAGTCAAATGGTCAAAAACGATCAAGTTTTAAAAAATGATATTGCTGAAATCGAAAAAAATCTACGCAAGAGTGGATTATAGATTTCATTCCAATTGTGGGTATTGTGGATAACCGGTACAAACTTATCAACAAGTTATCAACATGTGGAAAACTTTTCTGCTGATGGCTTTCAATCACTTATCCACAAATCCACAACGCCTATTACTATTATTACGATTTTTAACTTACTTACTTATATGTTTTTGAAAAAAATAAAGATACTGGAGGATACTCATGAAATTTGTAATTCAACGCGACCGTTTAGTGCAAGCAGTCAATGAAGTGACACGCGCCATTTCATCCAGAACAACAATTCCAATTCTTACGGGGATCAAGATTGTTGTAAATGATGAAGGGGTAACCTTAACCGGTAGTGACTCCGATATTTCTATCGAGGCATTTATCCCTTTGATTGAAAATGATGAAGTCTTAGTAGAAGTAGAATCTTTTGGCGGTATTGTTTTACAATCCAAATACTTTGGAGACATCGTTCGTCGTTTACCTGATGAAAATGTTGAAATCGAAGTAACAACCAATAATCAAACCAATATCCGTTCAGGACAAGCCTTTTTCACATTAAATGGTCTGGATGTAATGGAATATCCTAAACTTCCAGAAGTCTCTGATGGGAAGAAAATTCTAATTCCAATCAATGTGCTTAAAAATATCATTCGCCAAACGGTTTTCGCTGTTTCAGCTATTGAAGTTCGCCCTGTTTTAACTGGTGTCAACTGGATCATCAAAAACAACGTCCTTACTGCAGTAGCAACAGACAGTCACCGTCTTGCATTACGGGAAATCCCGCTTGAATCAGAAGTTGGCGAAGAATACAATATCGTTATTCCAGGAAAAAGCCTATCTGAATTGAACAAAATTCTTGATGAAGCGACAGAATCCATTGAAATGGTGCTTGCCAGCAATCAAATTCTGTTCAAATTAAAAGATTTGCTGTTCTATTCCCGCTTACTGGAAGGCAGCTACCCAGATACATCCCGTCTGATTCCAACAGATACGAAATCGGAACTCGTAATCAATGCTAAATCTTTCCTACAAGCCATTGATCGTGCTTCCCTACTGGCACGGGAGAATCGTAATAATGTCATCAAACTT
Organism: Listeria costaricensis; assembly: GCF_900183385.1. Classification (GTDB taxonomy): domain Bacteria; phylum Bacillota; class Bacilli; order Lactobacillales; family Listeriaceae; genus Listeria; species Listeria costaricensis. The sequence goes on along the minus strand of NZ_FXUT01000004.1, from coordinate 70,290 downwards.
ACGACACTTGATAATGGCCAAGTGGAGGTTTCCTCTAACTCACCGGAAATTGGGAATGTCTCTGAAAAACTGTTCAGCCAAAGCTTTACAGGTGAAGATCTAAAAATTTCATTCAACGGTAAATATATGATGGATGCCCTGCGTGCATTTGAAGGCGATGATATTCAAATTTCCTTCGCGGGTACAATGCGGCCATTCGTATTGCGGCCACGAGATGCAGCTGCTCCAAATGAGATTCTACAGCTGATCACACCTGTTCGTACTTACTAATCACAAAGCGAAGATCCGCTATTTTAGCGGGTCTTTTTTGCTTGAATATAGAGGGGGAAGCTGTTACAGTACAGCAGGTTGTGAAATTTCACAATCACAATTTATACGTTATGTATAATTATGCAAAAAGAGAGGTGCAAGACACTTGATGAAAGATATGACAACTGGGAATCCGACAAAAACGATTTTTTATTTTGCGATGCCCATGTTGATCGGCAACTTATTTCAACAGTTTTATACGATGATTGACGCGATGATCGTGGGGAAATTTGTCAGCGTTGACGCATTAGCAGCTGTTGGGGCCACCAATTCAATCAATTTTTTTATGGTATCTCTGATAATCGGACTGATGAGTGGGATTTCAGTTGTAGTTTCACAATATTTTGGGTTTAAAGATTTTGATCGATTGAAAGAAGTCATTTCTACAGCAACCTATGCAGTTGTCATTGCAGCAGTGGTGTTTACAATATTGGGGCTGCTTCTTGCCAAGCCACTCCTCATACTGCTTAGAACACCACAAGAGATTATGGATGATTCCTACATATTTCTTTCCACGCTGTTCATCGGTATCCTGCCAATGGCGCTCTACAATGGGATCGCTGCAATTCTTCGGGCGCTTGGAAATTCAATTACACCGCTTTTATTTTTGATTTTTTCATCTGTTGTCAATATTGCGTTGGATTTTCTTTTTGTTGTAGCTTGGGGAGGCGGCGTGCGCGGTGCGGCTTTAGCGACCGTCTGTTCACAGCTTTTTGCAGCTATTGCCTGTATCTATTATGCTTATCGACATGTGCCGTTTATGCGGATTGAATTAAAAAAATTCAAGCTCTATCCGCCACTTTTGAAAGAAATGATTCGGATTGGCCTTCCATCCGGCCTTCAAGGTTCGTTTATATCGATCGGCAATATGGCCATTCAAAGTCTGATCAATGGCTTTGGCCCTTCTGTTGTCGCGGCCTATACAGCTGCAAGCAGAATTGACTCCCTTACTTATCAGCCGGGAATCGCATTTGGTGCAGCCAGTTCGATGTTTGCCGGTCAAAATGTCGGCGCTGGAAAAATCGACCGCGTGCGCAAAGGCTTTTGGTCAGGACTTAAAGTTGTCACGGCAGTTAGTATTGTCATGACGATTCTGGTTCAGCTGTTTTCCAAGCAATTTTTATTATTATTCGTAGATGCAAGTGAAACAGAAGTCTTGCAAATCGGCGTAGGCTATCTGCATATCGTGTCGTTCTTCTATGTGGTCGTCGGCGTCCTTTTCGTTGTCCGTGAAACGCTTCGTGGGACTGGGGATGCCTTAGTGCCACTTCTGATGGGGATTTTTGAGTTAGTTTCCCGTTTGGTGATTGGTTTTGCTTTATCGATGGTCATGGGCTATGCCGGATTATGGTGGGCTACACCCGTCGCATGGGTAACAGCTGCCGCACTTGGTGTGTGGCGTTACAAATCAGGCGCTTGGCGTAAAAAAGCAGTCATTACAAAATAGGTATTTTTTAAAATAACGTCTGAGAAGGCGTTATTTTAATTTTTGGTTAAAAATAGTATCCCCCCATTATTTTGACGAAAAAAGCGAATAACGCGGATATATGAAAATATTCTTTGTATTATTAGAGAAACTTTAGTAAAATAGAAGGTAGTGATAAAAAAGAATGGGTGTGACATTTTGGCTGAAGTAGTAAAAATTGATCGTGAATTCATAACACTTGGGCAGCTTTTACAAATGACAGATGTTGTACAAAGCGGCGGCATGGCAAAAGCCTTTTTAAGCGAGCATCCGATTTATATCAATGGCGAGCAGGATAATCGCCGTGGACGTAAACTGAGAAATGGAGATGTCGTTTTAATTCCCGGAAAAGGAAAAGTTAAAATCGAACTATCCTGATTGTGAGGATCTGAAAAAATGTTGTTAGAAAATCTGGTTTTGCGTCATTTTCGTAATTATGAGGAACTTTCTCTCGATTTCGATCCGCACGTCAATGTTTTTCTCGGTGAAAATGCGCAAGGAAAAACAAACCTCCTAGAAGCTATCCTGATGCTGGCGCTTGCCAAGTCGCACCGAACGACGAATGATAAAGATTTTATTCAGTGGGAAAATGAAGCGGCCAAAATCGAAGGACGAATTTTGAAAAATAATCAATCGGTCCCTCTCGAACTAAGCATCACCACTAAAGGGAAAAAGGCAAAAGTGAATCATCTCGAGCAAAAGAAATTGAGTCAATATGTCGGGCATTTGAATGTCGTGATGTTTGCACCGGAAGATCTTTCGCTCGTCAAAGGAGCACCAGGCGTCAGACGTCGATTTATCAATATGGAAATCGGTCAAATGCAGCCGGTGTATTTACATGATCTTAGCCAATATCAGCGCATTCTGCATCAGCGAAATCAGTATTTAAAGATGGCGCAGCTCAAGAAAAAATATGATCCTGTCATGCTTTCAATTTTGACGGAGCAGTTTGCAGAGGTAGCCATCAAGCTGACAGAACGAAGAAAAGGCTTTATCGAAAGACTTGAAAGTTATGCAGCACCAATTCATCAGGAGATTACACGCGGACTCGAAACTTTGAAGCTAGCGTATAAGCCTTCTGTTATTTTGACAGATGGTTTGGAGCGGCAAAAGCAGCAGGAAGAACTACTGGAAAAAATGGAATCAATCCGGCAGAGAGAAATCGACCGTGGGGTAACGCTGATTGGACCGCATCGGGATGATTCTCTATTTTATATTAATGGGCAAAATGTTCAGGTGTTTGGTTCACAGGGACAGCAGCGAACGACCGCCCTCTCAGTCAAATTGGCTGAAATTGATTTGATCCATGAAGAAACGGGCGAATATCCGTTGCTTCTTCTGGATGATGTTCTAAGCGAGCTGGATGATTACCGGCAATCCCATCTTCTAGGTGCGATTCAGGGAAAGGTTCAAACTTTTGTTACAACGACGAATGTCAGCGGGATCGACCATGAAACACTTAATCGGGCAACAACTTTTCAAGTAGAACAAGGTACGGTTAAAAAATCCTAGTAATTTTTAGGTTGATATATTTTTTATGAAAAAAGGAAAGTGCGGTGGATAAATACATGTCAGAAGAAAATATTACGAATGTACAGGCAAATGCTTCCGACTATGATGAAAGCAATATTCAGGTCCTTGAAGGCCTTGAAGCGGTTCGGAAACGGCCGGGTATGTACATTGGTTCGACGAGTCAACGCGGCCTGCACCATCTAGTTTGGGAAATAGTAGATAATGCGATCGACGAAGCTCTTGCCGGCTTTTGTACAGAAATCGAAATTGTCATCGAAAAAGATAATAGTATTACAGTAACGGATAATGGGCGTGGTATTCCAACCGGTATCAATGAAAAAATCGGACGTCCAACAGTCGAAGTTATTTTTACCGTTCTACATGCCGGTGGTAAATTTGGCGGCGGTGGATACAAAGTTTCAGGTGGTTTGCACGGTGTGGGGGCCTCGGTTGTCAACGCCCTTTCCACAGAGCTTGAAGTCTATGTACATCGTGAAGGCAAGAAATATTATCAACGTTTTAAACGCGGGAATGTAGAGATGGATATGGAAGAACAAGGCGAAACGGATTTCCGTGGAACGATTGTTCATTTCACTCCAGACCCTCAAATTTTCACCGAAACAACAGCGTTTGATTATGAAACTCTGCGGACACGGACACGTGAACTGGCTTTCCTAAACCGCGGTTTGCAAATTTCCATTGAAGATAAACGCGAAGATCATAAGGTACGCCAAGATTACCACTATGAAGGCGGAATCAAGTCCTATGTAGAGCATTTGAACCGCTCTAAAGAATTGATTCATGATGAACCAATCTACATTGAGGGCGAACGTGATGGAATCATGGTAGAAGTGTCGATGCAATATAACACCGGCTTCTCCAGCAACATCATTTCCTTTGCAAATAATATCCATACCTATGAAGGCGGGACGCATGAATCGGGCTTTAAGACGGCACTGACACGTGTGATTAATGATTATGCGCGCCGTAACAAGCTCTTTAAAGATAGTGACGATAATTTGAGCGGTGAAGATGTTCGTGAAGGCTTGACAGCGATCATTTCAGTGAAGCATCCAGATCCGCAATTTGAAGGTCAGACGAAAACCAAGCTTGGAAATTCAGAAGCTCGCTCAATCACAGATAAGCTATTCTCAGAGGCTTTGAATAAGTTTATGATGGAGAACCCTGACGTTAGTAAAAAAATCGTCGAGAAGGGTGTCACAGCGGCTCGTGCGCGACTTGCAGCTAAACGTGCCCGTGAAGTTGCACGTAAGAAGAGCGGATTGGAAATTTCCAGCTTGCCAGGCAAACTAGCTGACTGTTCTTCTCGTAATCCTGAAATCAGCGAACTTTACATCGTTGAGGGTGATTCGGCCGGCGGTTCTGCCAAACAAGGTCGTGACCGTCTTTTCCAAGCTATCCTGCCAATTCGTGGTAAGATTTTGAACGTCGAAAAAGCGCGTTTGGATAGAATTCTAGCCAATGAAGAAATCCGGACAATCTTTACGGCAATGGGGACAGGTTTTGGCGGCGATTTTGATGTTGCGAAAGCACGCTACCACAAACTGATTATCATGACCGATGCCGATGTCGATGGTGCGCACATTCGTACCCTTCTGTTGACGCTGTTCTATCGTTATATGCGTCCGCTTGTTGATGCTGGCTACGTCTACATTGCACAGCCGCCGCTTTATCAAATCAAGCACGGCAAACAGGTTGAATATGTATATAGTGATGCACAGCTTGAAGCTTATCTGTCACAGCTAGATGGTGAGAAGTATTCGATTCAACGTTATAAAGGTTTGGGTGAAATGAATCCTGAACAATTGTGGGATACGACAATGAATCCCGAAAATCGTACCCTGCTTCAAGTAAGTATCAGCGACGCAATTGATGCCGATGAAACCTTTGAAATGTTAATGGGTGATCGTGTTGAGCCGCGCCGTAAATTCATTGAAGATAATGCCCAGTACGTGAAAAATCTTGATATTTAATCAATTATTACCCGGGAAATAATCGTATGATGCTGCAGATATATTTTGTGCAGCATCCCCTACATAACGGGAACTTTGAGATTGAACGTCTCAAAAATCGGAAAGGGAGGTTTCGCTGAAAATGGCAGAAACACCAAATCAAAGAATTACAGAAGTTAATTTAAACAAGGAAATGCGCGATTCATTCTTGGATTATGCGATGAGCGTTATTGTAGCGCGTGCACTTCCAGATGTTCGTGATGGCCTTAAACCAGTTCACCGTCGTATTCTTTATGCGATGAACGATTTGGGGATGACTTCCGATAAAGCCTATAAAAAATCGGCACGTATTGTCGGTGAAGTTATTGGTAAATATCACCCGCATGGTGACAGTGCAGTTTACTACACAATGGTTCGGATGGCACAAGATTTCAGCTACCGGTACATGCTTGTAGATGGACACGGTAACTTTGGGTCGGTCGATGGAGACCAAGCGGCTGCCATGCGTTATACGGAAGCCAGAATGTCGAAAATCTCGATGGAACTACTGCGTGACATCAATAAAGATACGATCGACTATGTGGACAACTATGATGGTTCGGAAAAAGAACCGGCCATCCTGCCAGCACGTTTCCCAAACCTGCTTGTTAATGGTTCATCAGGGATTGCCGTTGGTATGGCAACCAATATTCCTACACACAATCTCGGTGAAATCATTGATGGCGTATTGGCATTAACACATAATCCTGAAATCACGATTCGTGAACTAATGGAATACATTCCAGGACCAGACTTCCCTACTGCTGGGATGATCATGGGAAGAAGCGGAATTCGCCGTGCTTATGAAACAGGTCGCGGTTCAATCACTGTACGTGCACGTGTTGATATTGAAGAAAAGAAAAATGGTAAAGAAACAATCATCATTACTGAACTTCCTTATCAGGTAAACAAGGCACGTCTTATCGAACGGATTGCCGAACTGGCGCGTGAAAAGAAAATTGACGGCATTACTGATTTGAACGATGAATCTGACCGTTCCGGTATGCGTATCGTGATAGAAGTTCGTCGTGATATCAGTGCAAGTGTCATCGTCAATAATCTTTACAAAATGACCGCATTGCAAACGACTTTCGGTATCAATATGCTGGCACTGGTCGGCAGCCATCCAAAAGTGTTGAACTTGAAGGAAATCCTTTACTACTACTTGGAACATCAAAAAGTTGTTATTCGCCGCCGGACAGAATTTGAATTGCGCAAAGCAGAAGCACGCGCACATATTTTGGAAGGTTTGCGGATTGCACTAGATAATATTGATGCAGTCATCGCCCTTATCCGCGGTTCTAAAACGACGGATATGGCTAAAGAAGGCTTGATGACGCAGTTCCAGCTTTCGGAAAAACAAGCTCAAGCTATTCTCGATATGCGTCTCCAACGTTTGACAGGTTTGGAACGCGAAAAAATCGAAGAAGAATATCAAAATCTAATGGCCTTGATTACAGATTTGAAAGCAATTTTGGCTGATGGTGAACGTATTCTGCAAATCATTCGTGAAGAATTAGAAGAAATCAAAGATAAATTTTCTGACAAACGTCGTACAGAGATTTTGACAGGTGATTTAGTCAGCATTGAAGATGAAGATTTGATTGCACAAGAAGAAGTCGTCATCACTTTGACGAAAAAAGGTTACATCAAACGTCTTCCACTTTCAACCTATCGTGCTCAAAATCGTGGTGGTCGAGGCGTTCAAGGGATGTCCACGCATGAAGACGACTTTGTTGAACATCTGATTGCGACCAGCACGCATGATACCCTACTGTTCTTTACCAACACAGGGAAAGTTTACCGGGCGAAAGGCTATGAAATTCCAGAATACGGTCGGACTGCCAAAGGGATTCCAATCATCAACCTGCTGGGCATTGAAAGTCAGGAACAGATTAATGCGGTTATCAATCTGAGCGAATTCAAAGATGATAATTATCTGTTCTTTACGACAAAACATGGTGTGGTGAAACGTACGTCGCTCGCACAATTTGCGAATATCCGTCAAAGCGGTTTGCGTGCAGTTGATCTTCGTGAAAATGATGAATTGATGTCGGTACAGCTGACAGACGGCTCGAAAAAAATCATCATTGCCACAAAACATGGTCAGTCGATCTACTTCAAGGAAGAAGATATTCGTGTGATGGGTCGTACGGCGGCCGGAGTGCGCGGTATACGGCTTCGTGAAGAAGATGAGGTAATTGGTATGGAAGTGCTCGAAGATGACGAGAAAGTGCTTGTAGTGACCGAGAAAGGCTATGGTAAACAAACCTCGGCCGATCAATATCCATTACGCGGTCGTGGCGGTATGGGTGTCAAAACCGTTTCAATCACTGCTAAGAATGGCGATCTCGTTGGTATGAAAACAGTCAAAGGCGATGAAGATATCATGCTGATGACAATTAGCGGCGTCTTGATTCGCTTTGAAGTTGAAACAGTCTCACAAACAGGCCGGAGCGCAATGGGTGTCAAATTGATCCGCCTTGATGAAGACGAAAAAGTTGCGACTGTCGCCACCGTTCCAAAAGAAGACGAGGAACAAGAGCTGGCTGAGGAGCAAGAAGCAAACAAAGACGATCAAATTTTAGAAACACAGGTACCGGATGAAAGCTTTGAAGAAGGTCCGGGCGAAGATGATGTTGAATAAAAACTGAGTAACAAAAAATCCAGCAACTAAACCATTTTAAGAGTGGTAGTTGCTGGATTTTTTTATTTCAAAATAAACTTGACCGTCTCGTCTAAAAGATCCGCCGCTTGCACATAATCGCCAACCTTGTCCATAAAAGCATGAATCATGCCATTATAGCGAAGATAGGTCACGTCCACATCAGCTGCTTGCAAATGTTGGAAAAGAATCTCTCCCTGAACACGAAGCGGATCAAATTCACCAATCGCCAGTAGTGTACGCGGCATTTTTGCCAATTGGTCAAGCGGTGTTTTTGCTGCTGAAATGAAAGGATTTTCCGGTAGAATATTTTCAGCATACATTTTATCGACCAAATCAGTCGAAGCCTCAAAACCGTGAATATAGTCAGTTATCAGCTCCTGATCGGCTTTCATTTTCAAATTTGATAAATCCCAGAAACGTTCTTCCCCGCGTGAAATGGTTGCCGGATAAATCAAAACCTGATTTTTGATGTAATAGGTGCCGAGTGTCCGATCAAGGAGTGAGACGGCAAAACTCAAGCTTCCTCCTGCCGAATCCCCTGCTACAGAGAGATTGTCAGGATCAATTCCAAGTTCGCCAGCATGTGAAACGGCCCAAACAATACTTGTATAGCAATCTAATAAACCGTTTGGAAAAGGTCTTTCTGGAGCTAATGAATAATCCACGGAAATGACCTTCAACTCATCCAGATCCGCCAACAGTCGACAAGGATTTTCTACATTATCGAGTGAACCGCCAAAAAATCCTCCACCATGGAAGAAAAGCAGTACTGGGACATTTCCGGACAAGTCGGCTCGTTCATAAATCCTCACGGTCACACCGCGATCTGTCTGCCGTTCTGTGATTGTCAGCGGATGTTTGGAAATATCGCGTGCGGCCGGCCAGCCCATAGCATCACGCATGTCTTGCAAACTGGGTTCCGCCGTATTTTCCATTTGAGCCGCTTCATTCCCTTTCTCAATTTCTTGTTTTGCCCGCGGATCGAGATAGCCTGAATCCGTCAATCCAGGAACATATTTAATAAAATAGTCACCATTCCATTCTTTTTTCATCATGAATTCCTCCAAACACTATTTTTTATTAAACGAAGCCACAAGGAAATGAATAATGCCAGTTGTGAGCAAGATGATACCACTCATCAAAATCGCAAAGTAGGCCTGATTGTTGCTGAACAGCATGCCAATCATTCCAGCAAAATATGGTGCAATAAAGGTACCGATATTGATGCCCACCAGTAAAACGGACGAGACAATATTATCCTGTCCAGGCGCGGCATACTGAGAAGCCTGCATGAAGAGATATGGTGTCACGAGTGCAAAAGCCAATCCGCCGATCAGCGCCCCCAGACCTAACAACCATAAATTGGTTGACAAAGCAATTACGACAAAACTGATGCCGATGATAAATAAACCAACTGATAGCGTGTAAAATTTGAGACGCATAAAGATTTTGCCAAAAAGTGGGCTGCTGACAATCCCGGCCACTGTAGAAAGACTTAAAATAATACTGGCTTCCCCAACTGTCGCCACACCACTTTCAGATGCAAATGTTGACAATTTGATGATCAGTGTCATAAAGCTGGCAAAGATCAGCAGTGATAAGAGTGAATAGCCAAAAACTTTTGGATGAATCTTGTTATTTTTTACAGCAGTTACTTCTTTTGCAACTGGTTTTTCCGCTTCAGTATATTTTGTTTCTGGGACAAAAAAGCCGAATAGAAGCAGCGCAGGAACAGCAACCAAATAGATTAGATATGTCATGTGCCACCCGCCTTGCACCAACAGACCAACAATAAAGGTAAGTGCTGCACTGCCGATTGAACCCACTGCATTCTGATACCCAAGCATCGTTGCACGTTCTTCTCCTACAAAATAGTGGGTAATCAGTGAATAGGCTAATGGATTGATCAAGCCAATACCAGCACCTAACATGAAGCGGGAAAACAGAATCAATCCATAACTTTCGGAAAAAACAGGTACGAGCCCGAAAATTAAAGCAATCGATAGGCCGAGGAGAACCGTTTTCTTATCACCGATCAGCTTGACAAGATAATTGCTGACCAGAACAAACAGAATAATCCCGAAATTAGGAATAGTCGAAAGCAGTTCAACGGAAGATGCCGATTGATTCTTAAAAGTTTCAGCCATCAGAGGAATGGTAGCAGCTATAGCGGGACCAGCCATTAGTAATAAGGAAATTGACAGAAGAGATATTTTGAAAAGGCCATTTTTTTGTTTCATAGTCATCTCACTCCTTTTGCAGTAGTGTTCATTCAGAAAACGTTTTCTATGTGGCTATTTTAACTTTTCCGGTTATCAGGTAAAAGTCATTTCTTAATGCCAAAACCGTCATTTTTTGACATTTAAAAATCTCCTTACAAAAATGTAATATATATTAATTATTTACTTTAAAGCGTTAAACTGTTAGAATGAGTGTTATCAAAAAGGAGGTGTTCAATATTGAGCAATATTACCGTGTTTGAAATTATTGGAATATGGCTATACATTTGCGTAGTGGTCATTGTTTTACTAATCATGCTAATCGCCAACTTGGCTTTCACATATAAAAATAACCAACCAGAAGAACCTACAACCGATTATAAGAAAATGGCTGAAAGGAAAGCCTTCAAGAAATTTTTATCATAAATAATGATGGAAGGATGATTTTGGTTGGAAAAATTACTTTTTAAAGAAAAACCTATTATGAAATATACAATTTTATTACTAGTAGTAGCAGTTTCTTTTTTTCAGTTAACAATGATAGGCAATCCGCTTCCGGGTATGATCAAACAATTAATTTTCACTATTTTCCCAGTTATGGCATGGTTTCTTCTAGATAAAGACAGTTTTCACGCGTTATTTTCAAGATTGACATTGAAAGGGACAACAAAGGCAGTTTTTTGGGCCGTTGCCGCGAATGTGATTGGTTTTGCTGTTTCATTTATGTTTGTTTTAATAGTTGGAAAAAATAATATTACTGGCAATCCAGTAGCTGAGAGTGCGCAGGTGTGGTATCAGTGGGTAGTGAATTTTATTCAGCTTTTTGGAGAAGAAATATTGAGTATTGCTGTTTTATTAGTTGTTTATGCGATTTTTCGTTCTTATGTAAGCAATCGTACAGCCACAATCATCGGTGTAATAGTATGCGCGATTATTTTTGCCTTACTTCATTTGAGCACATATGGATGGAACGTTACGCAGGTTTTATCGATTCTTGTCGTTCCTAGAATCATCTTTAATTATGTCTTTTTACGCGCAGAAAAAAAACCGTCAATTGTTTCGAGCTGGATCACTCATAGCATCTATGACGGCATCGCTTTTTTACTTACGGCTATTGTTTAAGCTTATTTTTTTTTCGGAATTGATAAGGTGTTTCCAGATAGCTCTTTTTGAAGGCCGTCGTGAAAGATTTTTCATTAGGAAAACCAGTGAGATAGGCAATATCGATCATTTTTTCTTCAGAATTGACCACATAGGAATAAGCTTTTTGCAGTCGAATCATTAATAGATAGTCTTTTACATTGATTCCCACGTATTGTTTGAAAAAGCGGGAGAAATATTCTGGAGAAAAATCAAAATGATTGGCAATTAATGTAACATTTAATTCTTTCATATAGTTTTCTTCAATAAAATCAATAATTTTACGCAGACGGATAAAATCTATCGCTTGGTTATCATTGGGATCAGAAACTCGCCGCGTAGAAAAATGCTCATAAAGCACTGCTAAGATGTCAAAAATCAATGAACGCATTTTTAATTTTGATAAGATTGATTGCGAAGTTTCTGTGAGCTGTAAGAAATTTTGAAGACTAGACTGGAGTTTTTGATAGGCGGGCTTTTGATAATCTTGTGGACGATTGTAACAATGAAAATGAAGATTGGGATAGTCTGGGATCATTTCTTTTAGAAAAGCATAATCGAAAATGATGGACAGTGCGATATTTTCACCTAAGTCACTGCCTATGACAGAATGAATCGTGTTGGAATTAATAACCAGGACGTCTCCAGGAGAGGTTTGGAAATTTTGACCGTCAATGTAGAAATTCTGAATAGAACCACATTTTGTATAGCTGATTTCAAGTGCTTCATGCCAGTGCGGGGCAACATTTTTTTTACCTTGGTGATGGACAATGTAGCAAACGGGTAAATCATCAGTCATTTTGACTAATTCGTATTTTAGCAAGTCAGCTCACTCCATTATGAGATTTTTTATTAAATAATGCTCCGTGCCAGTTAGAGGATATTCTTTTAAAGTAAGCACTTCTTGGTAACCATATTTCTTATAAAAATCTTTTGCCTGAAAACCAAATGTGTAAATAAACGAAAATTTAGCTCCGCGTGAAATGGCCTGTTGTTCTAAATCATGAAGTAATTTTTCACCAATTCGGTTGCCTCGATGATTTTCAGCTATGGCAAGATACTCCACTTCAAGTCAATTTCCAAAGAGAACCCATTAATACCGCCAATCAAGCTGCCTTCTTCTTTCGCATAAAGCGCCATTTCTGTACGTTCAAGTGTTTCAAAATGTTTCTGATTAAATGCTGCCAAAATAGCTCTCAAGTCAGCAATATCAGTTGGATCAGGCTGTGTTGTAAACTCGAAATTCATTGAGACCACTACCTTTTTTTAATCAGTATAAACGATTCGTTCTAAGCATGCAAAAGAACCTGCTACACATGGTAACAGGTTCTTTTATCAGGCCATTTTCTCAAAAGTAATATTTCGTTCAATCAATGCGTCTTCATAAATATGATGTTGTTTTTTTAACATATAATAAAGGAAGAATGCAACAATACCCACTAGAAAAAATCCTATAACTGCAATGCCTATTCGCCAACTTTTATTGGTATTTTTTTAGGCCTTTACCAGTTTTTGTTCAGGCCATTTACGCCCGCGCCGTCATGATATTTTTAGTGAAAAAATTGCAACTAAAATAAAGAAAATGATAAATGCTGCTAGAATTAATAGCAGAACAGTTAAAGGTGTTATCAGATTGCTGTCCAAATTATGCACTCCCTAGATTGTAACATATTAAATTATTTTTGTTTTTGTTGAATTTCTTAACAATCGATGTAGAGGGAAGATTATTTGGGGCCACATGCAGAGCTGCTTATGTACAGATCGATATGTGAGAAAAAAAGCAGAGCAATTGAAAAAAAGCTGATAAATGAGTATTATTAGCAGTAGTATCAGTCTGCTTTTATGTAAAACGGTAAATTCCTTCCTTTTACTCTGGGCTAGGATTGTTTTTTTATGGTATTATGAAGTATTGAGAATGAATAAAATGGATAACAGATTTAATGTAGGAAGGGATGGCTGCTTTGGCTACAGGAATTGCAACTGCAAAATTGATTTTATGTGGCGAACATGCCGTAGTTTATGGGGAACCAGCGATATCGGTTCCTTTTAGTCAGGCAATTGTAAAAACAGATGTAACAGAAGCCACTGAAACAAGCTTCTCATCTGCATTTTTTGAAGGTTCTTTAGATGAAATGCCAGCTTTTTTAGCAGGAATAAAAGAAATTACTGAGCAAATCTTGCGCAGAATGGGCGATAAAAAAGTTATGATCAATGTAATGAGCGATGTTCCAATCGGTCGTGGACTAGGTTCCAGTGCAGCCGTGGCGGCAAGCATTGTTAGGGGGCTGTATGTCTACTTTAAGCAGCCGCTTACAGAAAAGGAACTCCTTCACTGGGTCAATCAATCTGAAAAAATTGCTCATGGAAAGCCAAGTGGCGTAGATGCTGTAACAGTTGTGACAGGAAAGCCTGTATGGTTTGAAAAAGACAAATCGCTTGAACTAATTCATTTCAATCAGAAAGCGCATTTTGTTGTAGCAGATACAGGAGTGCCAAGTGAAACACGTTCAGCGGTTCTAGATGTAGGGCATTTATTGCAAAATGATCCCCAGCTTTACCAGCCAATGATCATCAAATTAGGTGATATTTCCCGGGAAATAAAAAAATATTTTGAAACGAATTTAGATGTTGCACAAGTAGGGCTGCTAATGACAGAGGCGCAAAAATTGCTTGAAAAACTGACAGTCAGTGATGCTAGTCTGGAAAAATTAATCCGGACAGCTTTGGAAAATGGTGCTGCAGGAGCTAAATTGACTGGTGGCGGTCGAGGCGGTTGTATCATCAGCCTTGTTGAAAATCAGGAATCGGCCAGAAAAGTTGCGGATGCCTTACAGCGCGGCGGTGCGGCAAGAGTTTGGATATTTACGATTGGAGAAGATAACCAGTGAAGAAGACAGCAGTGGCACATACTAACATTGCATTGATTAAATATTGGGGCAAGCGGGATGAGAAATTGATTTTGCCGGCAAATAGCAGCTTGTCTCTTACGCTGGATCAATTTTATACAAAAACGACTGTCGAATGGCGAACAGATTTGGACGCGGATCGTTTTGTTTTAGATGGAGAAGAATTGCAAGATGCAAAAGTGACTCGTTTTATGGAGATTATTCGTAAACAATTTGCAACGCAGCAGTATGCAAGTATCGTTTCGGAAAATCATGTACCCACTGCGGCAGGATTAGCGTCCTCAGCATCTGCTTTTGCGGCCCTATCTGCTGCGGCTACTGCAGCACTGGGTTACGACCTTTCTAACGAAGAATTGTCCAAACTTGCCAGACAAGGTTCGGGTTCGGCCAGCCGCTCGATTTATGGTGATTTTGCCATTTGGGAAAAAGGCGCTCTGGCAGACGGTTCGGATAGTTTTGCTCATCCGCTTCACAGTAATTTGACAAAAGAAATCGCAATGGTTGTAGCTGTTGTTTCGGATAAAAAGAAAAAAGTATCAAGTCGCGTTGGCATGAAGTCAACCGTGGAAACCTCTCCTTTTTTCACAGCCTGGATTGAAAGATCGGCTGTTGATTTAGAGGATATGAAACGGGCGTTAAGTGCGGGCGATTTTGTCAAAGTTGGCGAGATTGCTGAAAGAAATGCCATGAGAATGCACGCTACTACGCTTGGTGCAGAGCCGCCGTTCACTTATTTTCAACCACTTTCGCTTGAAATTATGGATATTGTGCGTGAAATGCGTCATAATGGAATTCCAGCCTACTTTACAATGGATGCTGGTCCAAATGTAAAAGTTATTTGTCTGCGAAAGGATGAACAGCAAATCCAGACGCGTTTGAAAGAAATTATTTCGCAGGTTTATATTTGTCACGCTGGTGAAGGTGTGAAAGTGGTGAACGAAGATGAGTAAATTAAAAATAAAAATTCCTGGAAAATTATATATTGCAGGTGAATATGCGGTAGTAGAATCCGGACATACAGCGATTCTGGCAGCTGTCGACCGCTATATCACGTTGACGCTCGAAGATTCATGGAAAAATCAGTTGACGATTCCTCATTATGAAGATACCGTCACGTGGCCACTTGGCGAGGAGTTGCAGGCTGAAGGTGAGCATTGGACTTTCACGGCAGAAGCCATTAACACGGCAACGGCTTATTTAAAAGCTAGAAAAATTTCACTTTCGCCTATCAAGATGACGATTGAAACAGAGCTGATTGATGAATCGGGCTTTAAATATGGACTAGGTTCCAGTGCAGCTGCGACGACGGCTGTTATTAAGGCGATGATGGCTCGATTTGCGCCGGATACGCCACTTGAAACGCAGTTTAAAATGGCGGCCCTGTCCCATCTGGTCGTGCAAGGTAACGGTTCTTGCGGGGACATTGCTTCATGCATGTACGGCGGCTGGATCGCCTATACGACATTTGATCAGGATTGGGTGACTCGACATTTGCCATATAAATCTTTGGCATGGTTTTTGACCAATCCGTGGCCTAATCTGAAAATTGAGCAGCTCGAAACGCCCACACTTCCATTTGCAGTGGGCTGGACGGGAAATCCGGTGAGCACTGGCAAACTGGTCTCAGAAATTCAGGTTTTTAAACAGGAGCAGCCGGATGATTATCGGCTTTTCCTAGAGAAAACGGGCACCTATGTCGAGCAGATGCTACAGGCATTAAAAGAGAAGAATTTGCCGCTATTATTTTCCAGTATTAAGCAAAACCGATTGGCACTTAAGGCTTTAGGAGAACAAGCACACGTGCCGATTGAAACAGAACTGCTTGGGAAACTTGCTGAAGCGGCTGAACAACATGGCGGAGCAGGAAAACTTTCTGGTTCAGGAGGCGGCGATTGCGGCATTGCTTTTTTAGCAGAGGAATCGGAAAAACTTTTATTAGAGACGGAATGGGAAAAATTAGGAATAAAGTCCCTGCCATTCCATACTGGTAGCACAAAAATTGAAAAATAAGATTAGACTGGCACTATGCGGGTGTTTTATCTGTATGGTGCCAGTTTTTTTATGAGTTTGTGAAAAATATCATATATCAACTTTTTGAACAAAAAAGAAATATCAGCTATAATTAGTCCGAATATGGATATAGTGCCATTTTTTTGAAAGAAATTTCACACACTAAGTTTGTGAAAAAAGGAGAAATCCTGTCAAGAAAGCAGAATATTTCCTGACAGGACATCTCAATGGTATTTTTGCGCAAAAATACACATTGAAACCACACAATTAAAAAGAAAAGAGGGGATTCGGGTGTCAAAGCTACTAAAATCATTGCTACTGACGGCGCTGGTTGTTTTTATGGGTATTCTCAGCGGCTGTGGTGATTTGACAGTTCTAAATCCAAAGGGACCTGTAGCAAAGGATCAAAGTAATTTGATCATCTACTCGATTATTTTCATGATGATTATCGTGCTGACAATTTTCGTCTTGTTTACGATTATGCTCGTGAAATATCGGGAACGGCAAGACACATCAAATTACGAGCCGGATATGCACGGTATGGTAAAACTGGAGATTTTATGGACGTTGATTCCAGTGGCGATTGTCATTGCGCTGGCTATTCCGACTGTAAAAACCATCTATGCGGGAGAAGAAGCGCCAAAAGTGACTTCTCATAAAGATCCGGTCGTTATTTATGCAACAAGTGCAGACTGGAAATGGATTTTCAGTTACCCTGATGAGGGAATTGAAACCGTCAACTATGTACATATTCCAACTGATCGACCAGTTTTATTTAAGCTGACGTCAGCTGATACGATGACAAGCTTCTGGGTGCCGCAACTCGGTGGACAAAAGTATGCAATGTCTGGAATGACCATGAATCTGTATTTGCAGGCAGATGAAGAGGGGACGTTTAAAGGACGCAACGCCAATTTTAACGGTGAAGGGTTTCATGAACAGCGCTTCAATGTCATTGCCCAGTCAGAAAAAGATTTCAAATCATGGGCAGAAAAAGCGAGCACGGAGTCACCAGAATTAACACAGGATATTTATGATCGACTGTTGATTCCTGGTGGTTCAAAAGAAAAGACGTATTCGGGCACCCATCTGGCATTTGTCGACCCGGCCGCTGACCCAGAGTATGTTTTCTATGCATACAAACGTTACGGCTATGAGTTGACCAATCCGCATGATCCCGACGCAAAAGTTGAGATTTCGGATGAACCACTGCTTCCACCGCGGCCGGTAACTGTCACGAATCCGCAATTTGAACGGCATGATATGGAGCCGATGATCATTAAAAACGGTGAGGGCTACCATCAAGATAAACACTATGATAAAGAGATGAAAAAAATGGAGGACGACATCCAAACAAACGAGTTCAACAAAAAAGAATCGGATGACGCGGGCGAATAAAAAAGGGGGATTTAGACATGAAATGGAATGAATTTATCATCACTGGTGATCCTCTGATTTTAGGTGCTCAAGTGTCTATTGCGCTTGTAAGTATCGGGATCGTCGTGCTTTTAACTTGGAAGAAAAAATGGAAGTGGCTGTTTAAAGAATGGATTTCTTCCGTTGATCACAAGAAAATTGGAATCATGTATCTTTTGGCAGCCGTACTGATGCTGTTCCGCGGTGGTGTGGATGCACTGATGATGCGGACACAACTGGCGCTTCCAGGGATGGAATTTTTAGATTCGCAGCACTATAATGAAGTCTTTTCGACACACGGGACAATCATGATTCTATTCATGGCGATGCCGTTTATTATTGGATTGATGAATATTGCCGTGCCGCTTCAAATTGGGGCGCGCGATGTGGCGTTCCCTTTCCTCAACAACTTGAGTTTTTGGACATTTTTCATGGGTGCCATGCTATTCAATATCTCATTTGTTATCGGTGGTTCACCTGATGCCGGCTGGACCAACTATGCACCGCTTGCAGAAGAATTCAGTGCCGGATATGGCATTAATTTTTACTTGCTAGGGGTACAGATTGCAGGTATTGGGACGCTAATGACAGGGATCAACTTCTTTGTGACGATTATGAGAATGCGGACAAAAGGCATGTCGCTGATGAAAATGCCGATGTTTACGTGGACCGTCTTGATCACCAGTCTGATCATTATTTTCGCTTTTCCAGTTTTGACGGTGGCACTTGCGTTGATGTCATTTGACCGACTGTTCGGAACGGCCTTTTTCACACTGGCCAATGGCGGTCTGCCGATGATGTGGGCCAACCTGTTCTGGGTCTGGGGCCATCCGGAGGTTTACATTGTAATTCTGCCGGCATTCGGGATATTCTCTGAAGTTATCTCGACCTTCTCACGCAAAAAATTGTTTGGTTATCCGGCAATGGTTGCGGCAGTTGTCGTAATTTCTATATTGAGTTTCCTCGTGTGGGTCCATCACTTCTTCACGATGGGTTCCGGAGCACTTGTAAACTCGTTCTTCTCGATCACGACAATGATGATTGCCATACCGACCGGGATTAAAATATTTAACTGGCTGTTCACCATGTATAAAGGGCGCATAACCTTCACAACGCCAATGTTGTGGGCGCTTGCCTTCATTCCCAACTTTGTTATTGGCGGGGTAACTGGGGTGATGCTTGCAATGGCGGCGGCTGATTATCAGTATCATAATACGTACTTCCTTGTTTCCCACTTCCACTATGTGCTGATTGCTGGGACCGTGTTCTCCTGCTTTGCCGGTCTGATTTACTGGTATCCGAAAATGGTCGGCTATCGCTTGAATGAAAAAATTGGCAAATGGTTCTTCTGGATTTTTGTGGTTGGCTTCAACGTATGTTTCTTCCCGCAATATTTCTTAGGGCTGGATGGCATGCCGCGTCGTCTTTACACATATGTGCAAGGCGATGGCTGGACAACACTGAATTTCATTTCGACAATCGGTGCCTTCTTAATGGGGATTGCCTTCCTTATTCTCTGCTGGAATATCGTCTATAGTTTTAAACACTCGAAACGTGAGGTGACAGGTGACCCGTGGAATGCACGGACGCTGGAATGGGCAACAAGTTCGGCAGTGCCGCCTAAATATAACTTTGCGGTACTTCCTGAGTGGAACGATCTGGATGATTTCTGGAAATTAAAACAAGAAGGAAAATCCTATTTAGATAATAAAAATTATCAGCCGATTCATATGCCAAGTAACACAATGTTGGGCTTTATAATGGCCATGTTCCTATTTATCGGCGGGTTTGGCCTTGTCTTCTACTGGTACTGGCTCGGTCTCATTGGCGGTCTGGGTATGCTCGGCTGCATGGTGTATCGTTCCTTCCAAAAAGACGACGGCTATCATGTCGAAGTGGCTGAAATTGTTGCCACAGAAGAACATAATGCTCGCGAACTCGAAACGGGCGTAAAGGAGGGTAACCCATGGAATCTGTAAAAAATTCGGACCTTCCGCTAGAATATCAATCTGAACAGGGCAGACTGAATATCTTAGGATTTTGGATCTTCCTTGGGGCTGAAATTGCTTTATTTGCAACACTTTTTGCGACTTATTTTGTGATGAGTAAGGCGGGATCAAATGCAGGCCATCCGCCGTCTGAAATGTTTGAGTTGCCGCTAGTTTTGATTATGACCTTTCTTCTTTTGACAAGTAGCTTCACATGCGGTCTGGCAATTGGTGAAATGCGAAAAGGTAATGTTAAGCGACTTGTTACCTATTCGATCATTACGCTTCTTTTAGGCGCTGGATTTGTCGGTTTTGAAATCTATGAATTCGCCCATTACATCATGGAAGGCGTAACAATGCGAGTTGGTTCCTACTGGTCGGCATTCTTTATTTTGCTGGGAACGCACGGAGCCCACGTAACGATCGGACTCTTCTGGATCACATTTATTCTGATTCAAATCAAAATGCGCGGTTTGACGCCACGTGCAGCATCAAAGGTCTTTATTTCCAGTCTCTACTGGCATTTCCTTGATGTTGTCTGGATTTTCATCTTCACGGGTGTCTACCTGTTAGGGATGGTGAATTAAGATGGCTGAAAATAAAAATACTGCAAATGCGCATGCAGAATCCGGCATACCATGGAAACATATTGTTGGCTTTGCACTCTCGATCATTTTGACATTACTCGCGGTTTGGGTCGCACTCTATTCGACGCTTGATTATAATGTCAAGGTAGTGATTATTTTTATATTCGCCTTTATCCAAGCGGCGTTACAACTATTAATGTTCATGCACATGACAGAAGGCAGAGACGGCCGCATTCAGGTCGGAAATATTCTTTTTGCCGCATTTATTGCGATTGTTGTGGTTATCGGCTCATACTGGGTAATGGAAATCGGACATATGAATCATTTGATGTAAGAAAATAAACAAGCCACCTGAATCAATTACTCAGATGGCTTGTTTTTTTGCACAACCGACTCGCCCTTGCTGTAAAGTAGGAGAGGAGTAGGTACGAAGCAACAATTATGCAAGTTAATATTCTACGAGTTTCTTACCTTTGAGTCGCAGCTTCACGTCGGAAACGTTGGCTATACTCAAATCGTGTGTAACCATAATGATGCATTTGCCTTTTTCATGAGCCAGTTTTTGGAAAAGCTGAATGATTGTTTGGGAAGTCTCATGGTCGAGATTACCAGTCGGCTCATCTGCAAAAATAATAGGTGCGTTGCTGGATAAGGCGCGAGCAATCGTTACACGCTGCTGCTGTCCGCCACTCAATTTGAGGACGGGACTTTTCATTTGATGTTCATCAAGGCCCATTTCATTCAGCAGCTGAATGGCTTTTTCTTTTTTGGAAGGAAAATTGGGATCTTTTGTATGCTGAATGCCCATAGCCGTTATGACGTTTTGTAGCGCCGTCATGTATGGGATCAAATTGTAGGCCTGAAAGACGATGGAACAATATTTTTGCCGATATTTGGAGAGACCGATTGATTTGCTCACGTCTTGTTGGTTGAAGAGAACTTGACCGGAATCTGGAACATCGAGGCCTGCCATGATGGAAAGTAAAGTTGTTTTACCAGCACCTGATGGCCCGATAATCGTATAAAAGGTGTGCTCTTTGAATTGATAATGAACCTGATCCAAGATTTTCTGTGCCTTGTTATTTGCCTGATAGCTGAAGCAAAGTTTGTCTAATGTTAATAAATTCTGCATGTGTTAACCTCCTAATCTTTCTGCGCAAAGAGCATTTTTGGTTTGAGTCTTAAGATAAACAGACTAGGGATCAGTGTCGCTAGCAGAATCGTTAAGCCTCCTAGCAGACTAACTTTTTGCAGGACGGATGTGGAAAGCTCGACATTTATTTTGTCAATTGGTTCATAAGTTTTCTGAGTAGTTTCCTCGCCAAGAGAGAAAGTCATGGAAGAGGATTGATCGCTTTGTTTTTCTTCTTTGGATTTCTCGATTTGATTATCAACCATGTAGTCAGAAACGGCTTGTCCCGCAGGTCCGGCTACAAATACAGAAATAGTAAATGCCAGTACGGCAACAATTAGCATTTCGACTAAAAATTGGCAGATGATTTTTGCTTTGGATTCACCAAGGGACATGAGGACACCCATTTCAAATTTACGCTCACGAATTGAAAGAAGGACAATCAAACCCAGAATCAAGCCACCTGCGATCATTGTGATAGCCACAATTACACTGCTGAAAGAACCAACTTGTTGAATCGGACCGATCAATTGCTCATAGGCATCATCTTTTGCATCGAATTTGTAGTAGCCATCGTCATCGGCTGTCGTTAATTTTTGTGCATCGCTGATAAAGCTGTTGATCATATTGGGATCTTTCAGAGAGTAGGTAGCTGATGTAATGCCGCCACTGCCAAATGCCTCGGCTGCCTTGTAATTGACGATAATTTTATTAGCCGGATTCATGATTTCAAATGCAGCTAGTTGAGAATCGACCGTTTTGCTAGTTTCATAGATACCTTTTACTTTGAATGAAACTTCTTTATTTTTTTCGTTTTTTAATTTAAATGTGTCGCCGACTTTTAGCTTGTTTTTTTCAGCAAAGGCTTTTTCAATCAATGCAGCCGCTTCCGTATCGTTTGCTGTAATCGGTTCACCTTCAATTAATTTGCTATCTTTATTCACAAAATCTGTTTCAAGCTTTGATTCACGAACGCCTTCCACGACAAAACTCGGCATTTCACTTGAGTCAGTTGTTTCAAGCATGGCGCCAGAGTCACTGCTGTTTTTAGAGGATGATTTGATCGGCGTTAAGTCACCTTTCATTGCAGAGCCATCTACAATCATTTGATATTCCTTCACTTGCTTGAGAGTAGCTATTTTTTGAACATCCTCTTCGGAAAGTGGCGATATGGAGTCAATTGATTTACCGTTTTGAGCGTCTTCCATCAGTTTCTTTTGATTAAGGACGAGGCTCACATCGGCTCCTAGCTGTTTACGTGCACTGTCCAAACTTTTTGTTGTAGCATCTTGAATGGCAAAACCAATAAAAATGAACATGAAAATAATAAATATCAATAGCATTAAGAGAAAATGCTTTGCTTTCTTAGCCCAGATACTGATCCAAGCTCTTCTAATAAAATCCATTCTGTAACCTCCAATTTTTAAGCATGCATTAAGCATACAAAAAACAGATGGAGTTAAAATGAAGTCCATCTGTTTTTTTGCTGTTTTATTGCCAAAAAGTGAAAGCTACACCGTTTTGTTCATTTTTGAAACTATATGAAAAGCCCTGTACTTCCAAAAGTCGAGTGGTAATGAAAAGTCCAAGCCCATTTCCACCAGTTACTTTATTTCCTGACTTTTCGAGACGATAAAAGGGTTGGAAAAGATTGCCGATTTCTTTTTCAGGAATAGGGTCCGTTTCATTATAAACTGTAAATTTCCAGCTGGAAGCCGTTTTTTCGACTGAAATCACGATCTTAGCGTCATTAGCAGAATATTGAAAGGCATTTCCGATAATATTTTGCAGCACCTTTTCAATTGATTTTGGATTGGCTTTGATCAGAATATCAGGCTCTATATCGAGTTGCATTTTTTTAAGGTGGTAATCAGGATGGACTTGTTTTTCCAAAAGAACAGATTGCGTTAGTTCGGACAGGTTGACAGTCTCCTTTTGATCGATATAATCTGGCTGGTCAATATGGGATACCTCAATCATCTCCTGGATCAACTTGGCCATTTGCTCTAAAACACGATAAGATTCAGGTAAATATTGTGTGTGGTTATCGTAAGGTGGTATGTTGTACTGCATAGCCTCCACAAGCCCCATGACCGCTGCTAAAGGGGATTTGAGCTCATGGGAAACAGCCATAACAAAATTTTTGCGCAGCTGTTCGATTTCCCGCTCCTTTTCGATTTCATCTTTTAATTTATTATTGGCAGTTTGTAATTCAGTCAGCGCCTTTTCCAGTGAATAGGCCATCTTATTCAGGTTATTTGAGAGCTCACCAATCTCATCTTCAGAATGAACGGCAAGTTTTTCGTGAAAATCCAGCTGCACCATTTGATTGGCAACCTGATTCATTTCCTGTAGTGGACGCACCGTTTTCCTCGAGAAAAAGTAGGAGACGAGCAAACTGAGCACTATCGCAAAAAGTAAGAAATAAGGGGCAAATTGAATTAACACAAACGAAACATCATTAATCTGTTGAATGTTGGAAGCATAGTAAAGCAAGTAATCCTGATTGTTACAGGTAATCGTTTTTATTTCTGCATCTTCATTAATGCCAGTGGGACCTATAATCGCTTCGTTATTAGTGTCCGCTTGAATCGTAATGTAGGGAATATAGATGATTTTTCCATCAGAATCAATGAGAATGGGTGTGGTGTTTGTATTTGTATTAAATTCATCTAATGATTTTTCCAGTGTGTGAAGATTGTTCGTTTTAGCTGCCTGATAGACGTCATCAAGAGAGGTGTTTATTTTATTTACCTGGTAATTATAATAAAACGTCGGAAGAAAGAGAATCAGCATCAAGTAGATTAGAAGGGTGAAAAGCAGCATCATTAGAAACGTTGCCAGTGATAGCTTGTAGCTGAGCTTTTTCTTAAAGTTAGTCAACAATTTTATAGCCAGCACCTCGGATCGTTAAGATTTTATCTGTACCAAGTTTTTGGCGTAGATTTTTCATATGTGTATTAATAATATTTGTGTCGACGATGGCCATATAATCCCACACTTGCTCCAACATGATTTCACGACTGATCACACGGTTTTTGTTACGTAATAACAGCTCTAACAAATCGAATTCCTTCTTTGTTAAAGTTACTTTTTTTCCTTTGCTAAGAACGATAAATCGCTCACGGTCAAGAAAGATATCGCCGCATTCCAGCGTTTTTTCATCTGTATCTTGTGGAGCTGAGCGACGAAGAAGTGCTTCAACGCGCTTTAAAAGAATTTGATAGGAGAAGGGCTTTTGTAAATAATCATCTGCCCCCAGATCAAAGCCTTTTAACTCATCATTTTCTTCTCCAAGGGCGGTGATCATCAGAATAGGCGTATTATGACGAAGGCGGACAAGTTCTGTAAGGGTATAGCCATCCATTTTTGGCA
This sequence comes from Listeria costaricensis, assembly GCF_900183385.1. GTDB lineage: Bacteria > Bacillota > Bacilli > Lactobacillales > Listeriaceae > Listeria > Listeria costaricensis. The sequence continues at coordinate 45,551 of NZ_FXUT01000004.1, read as the reverse complement.
TCATCACATCCATGATAACCAGATCGAATTTGCCTGCCTGAAATGTTTCATAACCTTTCAGTCCATCAGAAGCAGTAGTTACAGAATAGCCAGCTTGTTTTAAAAAAGAGGACATTACTTTGAGGATAGTCGAATCATCTTCAACCACTAAAATTGTTTTCATATAGGGAACTCCAATAGTTTTTTATTTAATTATACGAAAAAAAGATGAAGATTGTGTGGATTTTCCTTAAAAGAGGTATAAAAAAACAACTGTGAGCACAGTTGTAGAGGGCATTTTATAGAGAGGAAATATTTTTTATTTTAATTTCAATGAAAATATCATCTTGTGTCAGCATCATATCATTCGAGCTGAAAGCATCAGGGAATTTTTGAAGGTATTGTTGTTTTAATTCGCGATTTTCTGGAGCATTAATTTTTCCAAGAATATAAGCGGTGCCTTCAAAATGAAAGTCTTCACAAACCCCGCTAACATTAGGATCTTTGCGAATGTGTGCCACTTTAGAGGATAGCTCAGAAGTGCGAATCAAAATCGATTGGTTGTATCTGACCGGACTAACTGGGCGAACAATGGCTTTTTGCGCTTTATGCGTGGATAAATAGATAACGCGCGATTTTTCGATCGTTTCTAGAAACTGTTCCATCGTATTTCCTCCTGCGAAACGGACTTTTAATTAATTCTATCGCAAACGGTTAGGATATTCAAGATTATTTGTTAACCTCTTTACAATAAACCTTTTCTTAACAACACTTTACCGGATTTTTACGTTTTCTAAAAATGGTCAGCAAATTCACCTACTATAATGGAAAACAAATAGGAGGGAAAAAAATGAACAAATGGATCAAAACGATCGGAGTTGCCATCATTGGCTCAAGCCTTGTTTTATCAGGCTGCAGTAACTCTTCAGACGAAAAAGCATCAGCAGAATCAACGCAAAAAGCTAAGAAGACGGTCGAACCGGGCAGTCAAATCAAGCTAGAAGGAGCAGTCAATGTTAGGGATTTAGGCGGATATAAAACAACGAGCGGCAAGACAATTAAGCCACATAAACTGATTCGCAGTGCAGAAATGTATAAAATGACAGGAAATGATATTAAAAAACTGACCGATACATATAATTTGAAAAAAGTGGTCGATTTTCGAACAGATTCGGAAGTGAAGGCAAAACCAGATCCGCCGATTGAAGGTGTAGAAAATATCCATGATCCGATTATGAAAGACACAGGCGTTTCAACAAGTACAGAAGACTTTATGGCAAATTTAATGACAATGGACAATCCGGAAGACTATTTAGTCGAAGCCAATAAGAGCTTCATTGACGATGAATTTTCCAGAAACGGCTATAAAGAATTTTTCAAGCAGCTTCTAAACAATGAAGACGGGGCCGTGCTTTGGCATTGTACAGCTGGGAAAGACCGGGCAGGATTTGGGACAGCGCTTGTATTATCAGCTTTAGGTGTTGACCGCGAAACGGTGATGGATGATTACATGCTATCCAATAAATATCGGGCGGATGAAAATCAAAAATCATTAGATGAAGTGGCAAAAGCAACGAATAACAACCAAAAAGCTGTGGATGCCATGGAAGCCATGATGGATGTGCGAGAGGTCTACTTGGATGCGGCATTTGATGAAATGGACGCAAAATATGGCAGCACAGAAGGCTATTTGAAAGATGGCCTGGGACTGACACAAGCGGACATCGAGCAGCTGCAGGAGATGTATTTAGAATAGAGGTATCAGAACTACTCTTTAATAATCGATTAAAGAGTAGTTTGTTTATAAAAATATATTTTATGCTATATGAGCTAGCTATTTAAATGAATAATGAAGTCTTTAAACGACCAATTAATGGAATATGAAAAGCACTTTGGGATGGTTTATTACCTAGATGGCAATGAATTGTCAGTGAGCTTTAGTTTGATTTTTATTGCACTTACAATTATTTTCTTTGTGGGACTATCCATCTTTGTTTTCAAAAAAAGGAATAAATAATAGGCTTTTTCAAGTAAATGATAAAAATCTAATTTAAATTTTTAAACTTTTACTTGCTATGTAATGCATTACATATTTTATAGTAAAGGGGTAGCAACGAAATGAAAGGAGCTTGAAAAAATGACAAAATCAACTTTTAAATTTCCAGATAATTTTCTTTGGGGCGGCGCAGTGGCAGCAAACCAATGTGAGGGCGCGTACCTTGAAGACGGCAAAGGTCTTTCGTTAGTAGACTTGCTTCCATCTGTTGAAGGCGGTCGTTGGGATGCTCTTACTGATCCGAAAAAAGCTATGGCAACAGATTATGGTTACTATCCAAGTCACGAATCCATTGATTTTTATCATCGTTATAAAGAAGATATTAAATTATTTGCAGAAATGGGCTTCAAATGTTTCCGTATGTCCATCAGCTGGCCACGTATTTTCCCAGAAGGTGACGAAACTACTCCAAATGAAAAAGGCTTGGAATTCTACGACAAAGTATTTGCAGAATGCCATAAATATGGAATCGAACCAGTTGTGACAATCAATCACTTCGATACACCAGTGGGTCTGATGAAAAAATACAACGGTTGGTTGAATCGCAAAACCATTGATTTCTACTTGAATTTCTGTGAAACAATTTTCAAACGTTACAAAGATCAAGTGAAATATTGGATGACTTTCAATGAAATCAACATGATTCTTCACATTCCTATGTTTGGTGGCGGCATGGATATCACTGAATCCGCAAATCCGGAACAAGATAAATATCAAGCTATTCACCATCAACTAGTGGCTTCTGCACGCGCAACAAAACTGGCACATGAAATCAATCCTGAAAATATGGTTGGTTGTATGCTGGCTGCCGGAAGCACATATCCATACACTTGCAATCCGAATGATGTTTGGAAAGCAATGGAAGCAGACCGTGAAGGCTACTTCTTTGTGGATGTTCAAGCGCGCGGCTACTACCCAAGCTACAGCGGACGTCTTTTCCGCGAAAAAAATATCAACCTAGTAATGGAAGACGGCGATTTGGAAGTAATGAAAGATCACACAGTTGACTATGTGGCATTCAGCTACTACGCGTCCCGTCTAACAAGTGCGGAACCTGAAAAAATGAAAGAAACAGAAGGTAACGTATTTGCTTCCCTTAAAAACCCATACCTTGAAGCTAGTGAATGGGGCTGGCAAATCGATCCACTTGGTTTGCGCATCACAATGAACGCTATTTACGACCGTTATCAAAAACCACTTTTCATCGTTGAAAATGGCTTAGGTGCAGTTGATAAAGTAGAAGCTGATGGTTCGATCAATGATGATTACCGGATCGACTATTTGCGTGAACACGTTCGTGAAATGGGCGAAGCAATGCAAGACGGAGTTGAGCTTCTAGGCTTTACACCATGGGGCTGTATCGACTTGATCAGTGCTGGAACAGGTGAAATGAAGAAACGTTATGGCTTCATCTATGTTGACCGTGATAATGAAGGAAAAGGAACACTTGAACGTTCTAAGAAAAAATCCTTCAACTGGTACAAAAAAGTCATCGAATCTGCTGGTACTGATTTAGACTAATTTAATACTAGTTGTCATTTTATAAGCCGACTTTCTAAGGTTAGATTGATTATCTGACTTTTAGAAGGTCGGCTTTTTTGCGTAAAACTAGGGGAAAAGGAAGTCCTGATTCGGATTGGAAAAGCATAATGAGAATAATCGATTGATAAAGAAGTTCTTTTCAAATACTTTTACAGGAGGATTTCCCTTAAAAAAGTCATTAAATAGACACAAAATAGCATAAATTACTTGTGATTTACAAATTTTGAAAACGAAAGATATCTTATAATTAAAGTAGATCGAATGTTGTTGTAAATAATAAGAATATTTGATTTTGTGTTACAAATGTATAAAATTAAAAGAAAGCTGGTGTGGGATTGGTGAAAATGAATATGTTGAAATTTGCTGGATTAGCAATAACGAGCGGGGGAATCTTACTTTTTGCAGGGCAAGATGGGGGATCGCATATTGTAAGAGCTGAAGAAACCACTCCGATAAAAATTGTATCTGCAGAAAATGGGAGTTTTGAAGACCCGATGTTAGAGCAAGCTTCCTTTGCTTATGGAGTTCATCCGGACTTGCTTAAATGGCATACAACGGATCAGTCGGGCAGAGTAGAAGTGATGAACAACTATGAAGGGCAAACAGCGGCTGATGGAAATCAGTGGGTGGAACTAGCGGGCACAGAGGCTTCGTCCATTTACCAGGATATTGAGACGACTCCGGGGACAAGAATTCGCTGGAGTGTTCAACATAGAGGGAGAACGGGTGTGGATACTGCGGAAGTACAATTTGGAGCGCCAAATGGACAGATGCAAACACAGAAAACAATGAGTGATGGCCCAACATGGACTAAATATTACGGCAGCTATATGGTTCCCGAAGGTCAAACGGTTACTCGATTTGCTTTTAAAGCGATAAGTTCGTCAGATGGCGGCCTAGATTACGGAAATTGGCTGGATGATGTGGTGTTTGCCACACAATCTAAATTAAATGTGACGGGCAGTTTCTCAAATGCTGCTCTTGCCAAGAATCAAGAGACAACATACGATTTGGAAGTTGTGAATGAAGGCGGTCTAGATACTGGCAACAATATTGTGACGATCAATTTGCCACAGGAGGTAAGTTACATAGCAGATACTTTACGGACGAATGGCGCTACAGTAGCCAATGAAAGCTCTAGTGAACATCAGATTAGTTTTTACCTAGGCGGTCTGGCTGTGGGCGAAAAGGCTACCGTTTCAGTTGATGTGAGAGGCGACCAGTTTGCGACAGACGTGGAAGCATCTGCAACGATTTCTTATAATGATAAGGGGTATAGCAATGAAAACTATCAGACCTCATCGAATAAAAGTTTGATGACGATTGGTGAAGGAGAGGCACCAGCCATTACCGCAGATGCTAGCTATGAATTGGCACAATTTGCCGCGGTTCCAGATGCTGCAACTTTCAAAGAAGCGGTCCATACAAGTGCTTCTGACAAAGAAGACGGCGCCATCCAAATGGAGGACATAGAAGTGACCGGCTTGGAGCAAATCGATACAGACGCACCGGGGAACTATCAGGTGACACTCAAAGTTACGGATAGCTCGGGCAATACTTCAGAATATCAAGTTGAAGTCATGGTCAAAGAGGTTGCGGCAGAAGCAGGCGACAATATGGAAGACGAGGAAGGCTTGGTAGTGGATCATCAAATAAATGAAGAAAATCTTGCTTCAAACGATCTGAATGTAACATCTCTAGATTCAAATAGCGACAAAGGGCTCTTAGTAACCGGACAAGAAGCAAAACTTAACAAACAGGCAACAGTTGAGACTTCTTTACCTAAAACAGGCGATAGTCCTTCTGGCTTTGCAGGTAGACTATTGGGGACAATTTTAGTATTAGGATCACTTTTCTGGTTCAAAAAAGACAAAACGTCAAAAAATAATCGTTAAAAAACCGATCTGCCCTCTAAATGACTAATATTTAGGGGGCAGATTTGTGATGTAAGGTGATAAGATTGCTTTTTCGTTTTATTAGAGATATTATAGAGTCATTAAGTCTTTAATAGGAGTGTAACAATGAAATATTCAAAAGCAACGAACTATGCTTTACATACGATTGCCTTTTTAGCAGCCAGACCTGAAACGGCGACAGTTGGCGTTCGGGAGCTGGCAGAAGCGCAGAAAGTTTCGCCAACCTATCTTTCCAAAGTGCTGACAATGCTTGTGAAAGCGGGATTTATCGAATCGGCTACTGGCGTGAAGGGCGGGTATAGAGCGTCGCGAGATCTGAAAAACCTGACATTTCTTGAGGTAGTTCAAGCTGTAGAGGGGACGGCACCGCTTTTTTCATGCGAAATGCCACACGATGAAAATCAGCCCCCTAAAAATTGCCAAATTCAAGCGATTCTAAATGAAGCCGAGCATAAAATGAACCAGCATCTGAGTGAGCAGACGATCGGAGCGATTATCAGCCATCACAATCATATCCATACTGCCAGTGATCAGCCAGACAAAACAGCCAAAATCATTGCCGCACTGGAATCACCCGAGCGAAAAGCCGTTCTGGCACCTGAGGCATTTCTGGATATGCTGCCGGTTGATGGGACTAGTGACGTGCTTGACCTAGGCGCGGGCAGTGGCTATCTGACGTTTCCGGCGGCTAAACATACGACTGGCAAAGTTTATGCACTCGACATCAATCCGCTCATGTTGAAAATTTTAAATGAACGGATCCAGGCGGGGCAGGTCGACAATGTGGAGCTTTTGAAGGGCAGCGCTGATCGAATCCCGCTTCCAGATGAAAAAGTTGATGCTGTCATGGCGTCGCTTATATTGCATGAAGTCCCATCTTTGGCGGCTGTTTTGCAGGAAATCTCTCGCGTGTTGAAGCCGGATGGATGCTTTGCCTGTATTGAATTTGAAAAAAATACCGAGGCAGGACCGCCCATGCACATGCGAATCAGTGCGGCGGAAATGGAGCAGGCAGCAGTTGCTAGTGGGTTCAAGCTGCTCCGAAAAGAATATTTAAATGATGAATTATATGTATTGATTTGTAAGAAAAACTAAAAAATAGCAGGGACCAGTGTGAAGCCGATCCCTGCTATTTTTTATTTATACGTGTTTCTCCTAAAAATACCCGCCAATCCAAGAATCAACAGTGCCGCGCCGACCCAAACGTACAGGCCGGAAAACTGATCGCCAGTATGCGGCAGGACGGTGGGATTCTCTTTGACCGCCAGATTTTGTTTCCCAGCGGCATTGGAGCTACCGCCTGATGACTGCCCGGACCCCGAATGGTTATTGTTCGTGTCCGCCGTGCCGCGTTCTTCTTGCTTGGCGTATTCAAAAATGACTGTTTGCGGATGGAATGAAATTTTTCCTGAAACATTCGCAGGCGTTTTGACTAGTTTATAGCCCGAGATATTTTTAGCAGTTGCTTTATAGGCGTCTCCGATTTCACCCGTTAACGTCTCAGAAGCGGCAATTTCTTTTTTCGTATTCTGATCAATGTGTCTCACTGTAACAGGCGAAACCGAATCGTCGAGCAGTACGGCCACGGCGCCCGGTTCCGTTGCTTGAAGACCATTGGCGGCCAGAGCGAAGGAGTTGTAAGCCGCCCGTTCATTTGCTGGTACCGCCTGATCGAGAAGTTCAGTCGCAATGTCCTTGGTAGAAGGCGTCCTTAAGGTGAAGTCGATCGTTATATTACTGCCGCGTGTCCATTCCACACCATCCTTCAATTCAAGGATGAAAGAATGAATGGCTGTCCAATCGGCCACCTGATCCGCCGTTACAAAGTCTGCCTCATCCACATCGACCGGGTCGACAAGCGGTGCCGCCGTGGCCGGGTATTGCGTATATTTGTCCAGAACGCCGGAACGTTTCGGATTTTTGGAGGTGCTGTATTTGACCGTCACCTTGTCTCGCCAGCTGTCCGGCATTTCAAGCGGCCCAGTCAGCAACATGTCGAACCGGCTGTTCCGATCAGAGAGATCCGTGATCCCCTTGTCACCAACTGACGGCAGGACGTCCATCAATACCATATCTGAAATTTTGGCATCCGTTTCATTTTTGAGCTGGAGCTGATAGGCAACTTCCGAATCGGTGGTTGCGTGCCCAGTCGTGCTAAATTTGCTGTCCCGATTGCCCTTTACCAGTTTGGAAATAGCGACTGTTTTATTTTGATTCAACAAGTACTGATTTGCCGTTCTGATCCGCAAATCGTCGAGCTTTCCGTTGCCATTGAGGTCATTGCTGTCCGTTTCGAGAGTGGTGTCAGACAAGGTAGGCTGCCCGGTGATTGCCGGAACACCAAATTCCTCATCGCCAATAAAGCCAAACATTTCGAGCCGCAATGTCGGGACGGCATCCTTGGAAACCACAACCGGAATTGCCGCTGTAACCGCCTCGTCCGGCAGCAGTCGATCATTCTTCCAGCGAACCTTCACCAGAGACTGCCCAGTGCCGTTAAAGTTGTCGCTAACGAGATCCAGCGAGAAATTGTCCGTACCAGTCGCCTCTTTTAACGCCACACCAGTCGGCAACAGAACAAAGCTTTCAAATGGCGCATTCAACCTAGAAATAGAAGCCTTGTTGCTGCCCAGCCTCACATTTACCGTATTGTCACCCGTGTTCACCAGATTGCCGTCCGTATCCGCAAAATTGACAAAGCCTTGTACGAAGCGGTGCGTACCAGTCGGTTTTGGCAGAATTTGAACCGTTCGAGGGGCCATATAATTTGCCCATACATCAGGCCAAACGGACGTCGTGCCATCAAAATAATAGACGCGGCCGTTTTGATCGGCACCAGAAAGTCGAACCTCAGCTTCATTTTTCACCTGCCCAACATAGCCGTCCTGAACAGTCGTATAAAAATTCATGGAAGTCCCGTACATGCCAGCCGGTGCGTGCGTAAAGTGTATCCAGATATCACTGACATGCTTCCCGTCCTCAAGACCCAGCTGCTGCTTCGTAAACATGGTACTAAGCGGAACGTCCTCTTTGACAAGCGTCCACTCTGTGTCATCATCATATTTGACGAGCAGATTATATTGAGGATCTGTTTTTAGTTTTCCAAAATCAAAGCCTGTATTGGGCCGGAAGTAAAAGTTACCACTGTAAAATTGTTCTAAATTTAAATGATCATCCATTTTATAGTAGGCATCGTAATAAAGAAAATCCTGCGTGATAGAATCATTCATCGCCGAATTCAACATTAGAGCGAAGCCGAGTTTGGCACTGTCATAGACCTTGATATCCGGATTTCCAGTCACCGTCGCGATTCCCCAATTTGCATCCACTGGCGCGCGGTGTGCCGGAGCAAAAACGTTCCCAACAGTAGGCGGTATCTCTTCCGGTGAGTTGGTCGAAACAGCCACTGAGGCATTTGAAGTATCCACCTTGCTTGCGGCCAGACCAATAAATTCCGTTGTGACCTCGGCTTTTGTAGAAACGTTCGTAAAGTTTGGCGTATCATCTTTGAAATAGGTTCTTACTTGAAAGCTTTTATTTAGCAAAACATCTGCTGCCGCTTGTTCTGTATAACTTGGCGCAGCGATTTTCCAGATGAGCTCCTGACCATTGATTTCATCCGGCTCAGGCGTTCCATTTGTTACACCACGATATTCCAAATGATCGTCCAACGTATATTTAACAATAATCGTCGAATTTTCTTTGATAAAAAGAGTACCCGTTTGTTTTTTTGGAATATTGAGCGCAAAAGTCCAAATTCCCGTTTCGCCTTGAGCAGGTGTATTCATCGTACTATTTTCAGTTACATCAAAGTTATTAGAAAGGGCGGTCGTTGCCGAAGCCGTGACAGTCGTTTGAGCATTTTCTTCTACTTTTTCAGAAAGGTTATCTGCTGAAAAGACGCCTTTCATATGAAGCTCCGTTCCATTTATTGTATAACCATTATCCGTTTTTAATTTTAAAACGATTTTCTGTGAAAAACCGCTATTGATGGTACCAAGTCGATAAGTCAATTGATGATTGGTGCGGTCGTAGGTGGGTGCCACATTGTTGATTGCGAGTTCGCTTAAATTTTGATCAAAATGGGCGCCGGTCGGAAGGTCAATTTTTATTTGAGCATTCGTATAACTTGTACTAGGCCCAGTAATCTTTAAAAATAAGTTGAAGTTAGCCATTTGACCGGCTTCAATACTCTCTTTTTGTGCATCCAAGCTAAAATCTCCCGAGTAGTTCCCAGTTGGAAAGCTTCTTGAAACAATCGGTTTTTCCTCCGTATTTTGATCAGAAACACTCTCGTTTGTATTTAAATCAGTCTTTTGTACAGATTCTTCATTGGTATTTTGTTCAGGGATGTCACTTCCTGATTGTGCAGTTTCAGTAGACACTTCAGCATTGGAAGGGGTCATTTCAGCGAATACATATCCCGGAAGCTGTGAAAAAGCCAACAGACATACAAGCATGAAATAGCACCACTTTTTTAAATAATTCATGTGCTTCTCTCCTTTTTGCTTTTCTACTGTTAGTTTATCCATTCAGAGAGAGGTAATCTGTTTCGCCGATACCAAAATTAAAAAAGAATTCAATTTAAATGTGAACAATATAACTTATTTATATAAAAATAACTAAAATTAACATTTTTTGGAAGAAATTTGGCGAAGTGCTTCAATATCGCGGATGATGATAGGTCTTGTTTGAGTGATGATTTTTTGCTTGCGCAGGTCGTTTAATGCGATTGTGATGCGTGCACGGCTGGACTGTGTTAAATGCGCTAACATCTGATGGCTGAGAAAATCTGGTAAAACGATAGTCGAGGAGGAGGTATCCAGCTCAAAGATGCGAATAATCTCAAGCAGTGCATTAGCCAATTTAAATGAAGGATTCGCATTGACTGTGGCGTAACGACGCATTAGAATCATATATTCTCCACTGATACGTTCTAAAATAGCGTGGAAAAATTTGGGCTCAACGTACAAGTGATCAAGTAAATAATCCCGGTCGATAAAAATAATCTCACAATCCGTCACGGCGAGAATTTTATAAGATAACTGCAAATGTGTCTCGTTGTCTAAGAGCGCTTCCAGGCCGAAAAAATCATCCTTTTTCAACAGCTGATAGAAGGCGCTTGCTTTAGGTGCAGATTGATTTTCAACCGTAATCACCCCGTCTAAAACAACGCCGAACGCTTGGGCAGGATCGGTGCTTGCCGATTGGAAAATAGTTTCGTTTTTCTTGAAAGCTTTGCGCTGGAAATGGTCTGGAAATAGCTCTAATTGAAGAAAATTTAATAAGTCTCGCATAAAATTCCTCCTTATTCATATGACTTTGTTATTAAGTATAAAGAGTTTATGGGTGGAGTTAAAGCGAAGTGTATTATTTCTTACATATAATAGAAAGACAATCATCACATGATACGTTAGTAAAAATTTTTAAAAAAAGTCTTGCAACCGTTTTCTCTATATGTTATAGTTAACTCATCACGAAGGATTGTTACCAATTCATTGGGCAAAACCTAAGCTGATTTGTAGGACACGTGTATATAATTACGCGGAAGAGTCCTCAAATGAGTTTAGGTTTTTCTTTTTGCCCAAAAAATAAAAAAGGAAAGAAGGTACAAACATGAAATATGAACAGTTAGCCAAGGACATTCTGAAAAATGTTGGTGGCACGGAAAACATCAATAGTGTATTTCATTGCATCACTCGGTTGCGTTTTAAACTGAAAGATGAGAAAATTGCGAACACTGAGGCGCTTGAAAAAATGGACGGCGTTATCTCGGTTATCAAGAGTGGGGGACAATATCAAGTCGTTATCGGCAACCATGTTCCTGACGTTTACAAAGCCGTTTTAGAAGTCGGTGGTATTTCTGCAGAGGGTAATGCAGAAGAAGCTGTTCCTAGCGGAAATATTTTTAACCGTTTCATTGATATGATTTCCGGTATCTTTACACCAATTCTGGGTGTGCTAGCTGCTACAGGTATGATCAAAGGTTTTGCCGCAATGTTTCTTGCGTTTGGCTGGATCTCTGCTGATTCCGGTACTTATAATATCTTATATGCTGCAGGGGACAGCTTATTCTACTTCCTTCCAATCTTCCTAGGCTATACAGCTGCGAAGAAATTTAAAGGGACACCGTTTATTGGGATGGCCATTGGGGCAGCGCTTGTTTATCCGACTCTTTCCGGTTTAACAGCAGCTGATCCGCTTTACACGCTATTTGCTGGAACGATTTTTGAATCGCCAATCCATGTTACTTTCTTAGGTATTCCAGTTATCTTGATGAGTTATTCATCTTCTGTAATTCCAATCATTATTTCCGCTTGGTTTGCTTCTAAAGTTGAAAAATGGTTGCGTGGAATTATTCCAGATGTTGTTAAGACATTCCTTATTCCATTCTTTACATTGCTAATCGTAGTACCACTTACATTCCTTGTCATTGGTCCAATCGCTACTTGGGCAGGTCAACTGCTTGGTGCAGGAACAATGTGGGTTTACAACTTGAGCCCAATGATTGCAGGTTTGCTACTGGGTGCATTCTGGCAAGTATTTGTTATCTTCGGACTTCACTGGGGTCTTATCCCGATTGCAATCAACAACCTGACTACATTAGGTTATGATCCAGTTCTTTCTATGAGCTTTGCTGCATCGTTTGCACAAATTGGTGCGGTACTTGCAGTATTGATCAGAACGAAAAACAAAAAACTCAAATCTCTTAGTGTACCAGCATTCGTTTCCGGTATCTTCGGTGTAACTGAACCGGCAATTTACGGGGTTACATTGCCACTGAAAAAACCATTTATCATGAGCTGTATCGCTGCTGGTATCGGCGGTGGAATCATCGGCTTTGCAGGAACAAAAACTTACATGATGGGCGGCTTGGGTATCTTCGGTATTCCAACATTCATCAATCCAGGTTCCGGTGTTGACTCATCATTCTGGTGGATGCTAATTGCGATTGCAATCGCATTCGTACTAGGCTTTGTTCTAGTAATGATTACAGGTTTCAAAGACAAAGTTGACGCAACTGAAGAAGCAGCTCCACAAGTTCCAGAAACAGAAACTCTTATCGAACGTGAAACTCTTGTTAGCCCAATTACAGGTGAAGTAGTTTCTCTTACAAACGTAAAAGACGAAGCATTCTCTTCCGGCGCACTGGGTCGCGGTCTTGCAATTCTTCCAACAGAAGGCAAACTGTTTGCACCAGCATCCGGTACGGTTACAACTATTTTCCCAACAGGCCATGCAGTTGGTATTACAACAAATGATGGTGCAGAAGTATTGATGCACGTAGGTATGGACACTGTACAGCTTGAAGGTAAATTCTTTACAGCACATGTGAAACAAGGCGACAAAATTGAAGCAGGACAACTGCTAACAGAATTTAATATTGAAGAAATCACAAAAGCAGGCTATGACATTACGACTCCGATTGTTGTAACGAACTCAAGTCAATATCTAGATGTTCTAATCGTAGACGAAAATACTGTCAAAGTTGGCGACCGCTTAATCACTCTTGTCATTTAAAAATAGATAAAAAAATGGGGGAGCAAGATGATCAAAAAGCATATTTGGAAAGTGATGTTTGTAGTACTCAGTTTGATGCTTGTTGCCGGATGTAGTTCAACTTCCGGCAGCAGTTCCAGCGACACCAAAGACAAACAGAAAAGTGATACAGTGACCATTTATGTAACGCGGCACGGCAAGACAATGCTGAATACAACTGATCGCGTTCAGGGCTGGGCGGATACCCCGCTTACTGAGCCTGGCGTAGAGGTTGCGGATGATCTCGGCAAGGGTCTTAAAGCAGAAGGAATCAAGTTTGATGCTGCCTATTCCAGCGACTTAGGGCGTGCAAAAGAAACAGCAGAACATGTACTGGATGCAGCCGGCCAGAAAAAACTCCCGATACAAGAAAGTGAAAAACTCCGTGAAGTTTGTTTCGGCAAATACGAGGGCGATCTAAATGCCAACATGTGGGGAGATATTGCCAAAGGACTTGGCTATTCTTCTCAGGATGACATGATGAAAGACTTTAGTACAGGAAAAGTGACAATTGACCAAGCAGTTGATGAAATTGTCAAACTCGATGACATGGGCATGGCAGAAAGTTATGCCACGGTGAAAGACCGCATGCAAAGTGAGCTTAAAACGATTGCAGAAAAAGCTGCCAAAGCGGGCGATGAAAACGTTCTGGTTGTCAGCCATGGTATGTCGATCGGTGCCATGCTGTCTGATATGACTGACAAGTATAAAGGTCAACAGCTGGAAAATGCGAGCGTCACAAAAATCCTCTACAAAGACGGCAAATTTGATGTCCAAACGATTGGCGATATGAGCTACGTGGAAAAAGGCGAAAAAGAATAACGAAATGATTGCAACCGCAGTTCCGGTTTTAAACAGGGGCTGCGGTTTTTTATAATGTTTCACGTGAAACAATTGCAGGGTGTTACTATAGTGTGTATGATAAAAAGAAAAGCGAGGTTTATATAAATGAAGAGAAAAATTCAATTACTGGGAATTCTTTTTTTGATGCTCATTATATTTCTGGGGTGTAGTGATGCACAGAAATCGGCGGAGAAAAGTTCACCAAAAGATGCAGAAGTAACGATTTATTTAGCGAGGCATGGAAAAACAATGTTAAATACAACTCAGCGTGTTCAGGGGTGGGCAGATTCGCCACTAACTGATGAGGGAATAACAGGAGCTAGAAACCTTGGCAAGGGATTAGAAAAAGCGGGAATTGACTTTGACGCTGTTTATTCTAGTGACTTAGGCCGAGCGAAACAAACCGCTGTGGAAGTTTTAGATGCTAAAAATCAGTCCTTGAAAATTCAAGAACAACAAGGGTTACGGGAGATTTGTTTCGGTAAGTATGAAGGAGAACTGGTCAGCAAAATGTGGGACGACATGGCTCAATCGATGGGCTATCAAAATCAGGAGCAGCTTAATCAAGCAATCAATAAAGGGCAAACGACTACAGCTGCTGCTTATGATGCCATGGCTCAATTAGACGATATGGGCATGGCTGAGGATTATAAGACGGTTCAGACAAGAATGGAAAAAACAATGATAGAAATCGCTGACAAAGCTCTTGAGACTGGTGATGAAAATGTGTTAGTAGTGAGTCATGGCGTGGCGATTGGCGCACTTTTAACAGAACTTACTGATGACTACAACGGCCAAGGCTTGTCCAATGCCAGTATATGCAAATTATCCTATAAGAATGGCAATTTTAAAGTAGAAAGTATTAATGACACAAGTTATGTAAAGAATGGGGCAAACTAAAGATGAAATCGTTGTTTGGCCAAAAAGTCGGTCTAATCGCCTGTTCCAATGGCAGGTCAATAAACCAGCGTTCTGAAATCGAGGCAATGAAAAAAGTCCTTTATGACGCCTATCATATTCAAGCAGTTGAGGCGGCTACCTTATATCAAACAAAGCATCAGATTGAAAGCGGAAGTCCAGAAAAGCGGGCCATGGAGCTTCACCGGCTCTACAAGGATCCTGAAATCAAAGCGATTTTTGATATTTCTGGCGGCGATTTGGCTAATCAATTGCTACCGTATTTGGATTTTGAGTTGATTAGAGCGCATCCTAAGCCTTTTATTGGCTATAGCGACCTAACAAGTCTGCTGAACCCGATTTGCGCGACCACAGGGCAGTCTGGTTACTATTATTTATTGACAAATATTGTCCGATCTGCCAAAAGTCGAGCGGCATTTGAGAAAGCTTTCATCGAGTGTCAGGAGGCAGAACTGGAAGGCAGCTGGTTAGGTAAGCATGATCATATGGAGGGAATGGTGATCGGTGGGAATATCCGCTGCTTATTGAAGCTGGCTGGGACGCCGTATTTTCCGGATACACAGAATAAGATTATACTGTTGGAAGCACTCAGCGGCTTGGAGGCTCGACTGGCGGCTTATATGGCGCAATGCGAACAACTGGGCATTTTTGATAATTGTGCCGGAGTAATTGCAGGACAGTTTACGGAAGCGACAGAGAAAGAGCTGGATGGGTTTGTCAATGAGCTTTTTCTGGATTTAAGTTTTCGATACGACTTGCCTGTATTTCGAACCGGTCAAATTGGGCATGCGAAAGCCTCGATCCCCTTTTTAATAGGAGAAAAAATCTCTATATAAGTGAATTTCGGATAATCGTCATCAGGTTAACATATTCACTTTGGCAGATTTGTAGTATAATCTTTGTAGTCAACACAGAGGAGGAAACAGAAGTGGGTTTTTTAGAAGCATACATTCTTTACTGGAAAAATTATATTAATTTTTATGGTCGATCTGAACGAAAAGAGTTTTGGTATGTGCTTGTTTGGAATGTCTTGATTTGGGGCGTTCTCGGAGGGCTTTGTTCTGTGACAGGCTTACCGGAAATTATAAACAAGGGTGTGACTTTTTCGCAACTGATGTCACAATCAGGCTTGCTCGCCATGACACTAGTGGTTATCTGGGCGTTCAGTTTAGCTAATTTCATTCCGCTAATTAGTCTGGTCGTTCGGCGGTTGCGTGATGCGGGACGAACTGTATGGCTCGTTTTGTTAGGCTTTATTCCAATCATTGGTCATTTGATCATCCTGGTTTTAATGTGCTTTCCAAGTAAAAAAGAAAATTATTAAAAGCGATCTAACGGGTATCTGGCAGTGTTCAGCTATTCGTTAGATTTTTTTATTAAAAACAATTCTTTTATTAAAATTAATGTAAGCGGAATATTGTAAAATACCTTGTATAAATGGTAACATAAAGAAAAAGCAGAAAAGGAGAGTTCAGAATGAAAGTTGAAGGACTACTTGGCTTTTTAGGGGCAGCACTTGGTATCGGTTTTTCGCTGATGGTACTGACGATTCCAGGAATCTCACAAGCGCTCGAAGAAGAGTCGACATTCTTTTATTTATTGACGTTAGGTTCATTGCTACTTTCGGCTACCGGTCTGGTTGGTTCGTTTGTGGTGGCACATAAGCCGCGATTAGGCGGAGCGATGATGGTTGCAGCAGCAATTGGTTGCACCATGTCTGTGTCACTGATGTTTTTAGTGCCAATCGTACTTCTAGCTGTTGGCGGATTGATTGCACTTGTAAATTATGAAGAAGGCTTAACAGAATAGGCACGTAAAAAGAGCCAGACGTCGAAAACCGTAAAATTTCGACGTCCGGCTCTTTTTTGGATCAATAAAGTAAGTGCCGTTACTTTATTTTGAGAAACTAAAGTAATTTTATCATAGCATAGAATCATTTTTTAGTCTGTGCCTATTTTTTGAACAATTTGTGTAGATTTTGAAAAGAGAAACATACGAACGCAATATTAATTTTTTATAAATCCGACTTAAGAAGGATTAAGGTATTTTCGAGGTTATGCTACAATTAAAAGTGATTCGAAAATATATATAAGGAAGTGACCCAGTGGATTTCATTACATGGATAATTGATTTTATTTTGCACATTGACCAACATTTAGTCGAAATAATTAATGCTTTTGGGATTTGGACGTACATCATTTTGTTTTTAATCGTTTTTATCGAGACAGGTTTAGTTGTGTTCCCATTCTTGCCAGGAGACTCGTTGCTGTTTGCAGCTGGGGCTTTGGCAGTGCTGGACGGTTCAATTTTGCATATCGTACCGCTGATTATTGTTTTGTGGCTGGCGGCGGCACTAGGAGATACAGTAAACTATCATATTGGTAAAAAAATTGGCACATCGATACCCGAGGACAGTTGGTTTGGTAAAATCATCAACCGTGAAAAGATGGAAAAAGCTGAGGCATTTTTCAATAAACATGGCGGAAAAACGATTTTCATCGCCCGCTTTATGCCGTTCATCCGGACATTCGCACCATTTGTAGCCGGTGCTAGCCGCATGAACTATCGCTATTTCTTAACATATAACGTACTTGGCGCGACGATTTGGGTACTGCTTTGTACGCTAGCTGGTTACTTCTTCGGGAACATTCCGATTGTGAAGGACAATTTCTCGGTTGTAGTATTGGGAATCATTTTTGTCTCTCTTATCCCGATGATTGTTTCAGTTGTTAAAAGTAAAATGGCTAAAAAAAAAGTGAACTTGAATAATGATTGAATAAAAACGGACTTCAATCGGGAAGTCCGTTTTTTAGTCGTTGTATGAAATGAGAAAGGTTTATGTTTTGTAGGTGTGTTGGTAAGAGCTCTGTTAAAGCTGACGTGCTAAAAACTTAAAATTAGCAACAGTTAGATACAAAAAGCCATCCGCGAAAACGGATGACTATTAGTTGAAAATAATTAGTAGAATTAAAACTCATTCTTGGATATGTTGCTTCTTAGATTTAAAAATAAAAAATTTGCTGAAGACATAGTTTAGCACTAAAATAATAACATTTGTCCATACCTTTGCCCATGTTTCATTCATCAAGAAGAAGCTCACAAGAATAATCATAACGATTGTATCGACAATAAAAGTTAGAAAACGAAAGCCGAAAAAGGAAGTAATTTCTCGGAAACGATCTTTTCGAGTAGGTGTATAACTGTCAAAAACATATTTTTTATTGGATAAGTATGCGAATAAAACAGATGCAATCCAAGCAATTCCATTTGCAATTCGATAATCCCAATTTAAAAATGAAGCAAACAACCAAAATGTTGCTATATTGATAAGGGTAGTAAATCCTCCCATAATTAAATACATGACAATGCTATGGATTTCATCAGTGTACCAAGGGATTTTATCAAGTAAAGCTCTAATTTTCTTCATGTTGGTTACCCTCTTTCTTCTTCCCTTGATATTCATTAATAAAATAAAGCGGACGATTTTTAACTTCATTAAAGATTCGGCCAAGATATTCGCCAATAATTCCAATGCTAATTAATTGTATGCCGCCTAAAAATAGGATAGCAATCATCAAGGAGGGGAACCCGTCTACATCAGGACCAAAAATAATGGTCTTGATTATTAAATAGATGACATAGATAAAAGTGATAAGCGAAATAAAGAACCCAAAAATAGTTGAGATTCTAAGAGGCGCAGTTGTATAAGAAGTAATACCTTCTAAAGCCAAATTTAAAAGCGACTTATAGTTCCACTTTGTTTTGCCAGCGTGTCGAGGAGCTGCATCAAATTCCACTTCTACTTTTTTAAAACCGACCCAGTTATAAAGCCCTTTTGTATATCGGTTAGATTCACGAAGTTGGCGTAAAGCTTCAATACATTTACGATCTAATAGACGATAATCACCTGTGTCTGGCAAAACCGGGATTTTTGAGATAGACTGGAGTAATTTATAGTAATATTTTGAAGTAGCTTTTTTTAGCCATGATTCGCCCTCACGCTGTTTTCTTTTTGCGTAAACATCATCATAACCAATCTCCCATAGTTTTATCATCTCTAATATAAGCGCAGGAGGATGCTGCAAATCGGCATCCATGGTAATAACAGCGTCTCCTTTTGCGTAGTCAAAACCTGCTTCCATGGCAACTTCTTTACCGAAATTCCTTGAAAGATCTACAAATGATACTCGATCATCCTTTAATTGAATCTCTTTAATATATTTAAGAGTTTGATCTTTACTTCCATCGTTAATGAAAAGGAGTTCAAAATTATAATTTCTTTGACCTTATCCATCACTTTTGTAACTTCACTATAAAGATGTAAGATAGATTCCTCTTCATTATACGCAGGGATGGAAATTGTTATTAATTTCATGATTCAATAAACACCCTCATTTTTTTCAATTTTACTTAAATATAACAGATTAAGGCTTATTTTAAAAGGGTGCGGCAAGGTGAATTTTGACCAATTTTATTTAAAATGTGATTTCTAAAAGTAAATGTATAGTATACTAAAAGTATGTTTATTATTAAAGGAGAAATTTATGTTAAAAAAAATGAAAGAAAACAAAAGTGTTCTGTTAGCTATGGGGTTAATATTCTTATTTTATTTATTCATGGCTTATAATGTTCCATTAACAGGTGATGATTGGACGTGGGGATCACAGGTGGGACTTGATCGTTTGGAGAGCTTTTACAAAGATTATAATGGACGTTATTTAAGTAATAGCCTAGAAGTTATTCTAACACGCTTTTTTGGAATAAGGGTAGTGTTTATGGCTGTGGTCAATACAGCATTGATTTTTTTAAGTGCAAAGTTGATCTCAAATAAGAAAAGGACAAGTATTTTATCTATACTAATCGTTTTCTTATGCTTTATGCTTATCCCAACAGATATTTTTAAACAAACATTTGGTTGGGTTGCTGGTTTTGTTAATTATAATTTTTCATTAGTGTTGCTTCTTATTTATCTAGTTATAATAAAAAACATTTTTGGCGAAGAAAAGCCATATTATAAAAAATATTTATCTATATTTATTTTGATTTTAGGTTTTTTCACACAATTGAATGTGGAACACGTTTCATTATTCGCAAACTTTACTGCAGTGTTTGTTATAATAATAGCCTATATACGGTTTAAAAAGATTTATGCAGTGCATATCAGCTATTTAGTAGGAACTATTTTAGGTAGTTTACTGATGTTTACAAATGGTGCGTACTTGAATATTCTTCTACATAGTGATGGTTATCGGAATATTGATCAAAGCCAAAGTTTTATGCAAAAACTTGTTGATATTTATACAAATAGCATGCATTACTTTTTGTTTGAAAATAACCAATGGATTGTTTTATTGTTAGCTATTATTATATCTAGTTTATTAATGTATAAGAATGTAAATTGGATTGTGCGTTATATAGTAAGCCTCGTTTTAATCGGGTACAGTATTTTAATCGTATGTTTTAAGGTTTTCTTTAGTGATTACATGCAAATAAACATTATCAAAGATGCATTTACGTTATTGAGTGTACTTTACTTTATTGCATTGATAATAGGGATTATTTTTATTTTCAAAGGCATGATGAAAGTTAAAGTATTGTATTTTATTAGTGGAATCATTCTAATGAGCGCACCATTTATAGTAATTAGTCCGTATGGTGCTAGATGTGCTTTAGCTCCGTTTTTATGTATGGTGCTAATCATTGGAGAGGGTGTGAACTTGATTGAGGAACTTAGCTCTGCTGATTTTTCAATGTTTATTAAGCTCTTGATAATAGTTAATATTGCATTTGGAGTTTGTTATTCTGGTATCATGTTTGCTAATGGGCATACAAATCGTTCTAGATTAGATTATTTGCATGAACAGGTGAACAAAGGAGCTCAGTCAATTAATATTATGCGACTGCCTTTTCCTCAATTCTGCCATATGCCAGATCCAGAGCCTAATCAATATCAAACTGAAACATTCCGTATAGTTAATAAGGTTCCTGAAGACACACAGTTGAATCTAATTCCATTTGCTTTAAATGATAACTAAAGGTCAGTAATAAAATAAAGAACCAGTATTTTTGCAGAAAGCTCACCATTATATGACTTTGCAAAAATACTGGTTCTTTCAATTTTTGAATAAGAATTTCAGCTCTTTTTCGTTGCTATCTTCCCATCGATGTCTGAAAAGTGAGCTACTGTGATGTCCTGGCCTGCTTGAATGAATGTCAGATCAAATTGTGGGGAAGATTGGGCAATGGAAGCTGCTACTTTCTTGGGATCCAGCTCTTTTTTCAGCGGTAGGTTGAAAACGCAGACGCGCTGGTTATTTGAAAGGGTATAATATTTGTTATCGCTTAAAAGTAATGTCGAATCTTTTAGAGATGAGTATTGTGCGATTTCTTTTGGAACCGCTAGTTTGACGTCAATTTCTTCCATTGCATAGAGTTGCCGCGTCAAAATCGGGCTTAGTGAAAACGGAATGATGATTTCAAGTTGGTCACCTTCTACATGGATGTTTGCTGGTTGAATATCAATGTTTTTTTCTGAAAAGAGGTTCTGGACAGTCTCAGGTGAAATTTGCGTCTTTTCAGTTTCGGGGGCAGGGTTTTTAAAAACAACAAATAACGTTGTAGAAAGGATGCAACCCATTAGTATGATGAAGAGATATTTGGTTTTCAAGTACTGTCCTCCTAAAATAATTTCATTGATATTTTACCATAGTATAAAGCGCTTTTCTTCCCGTTTTTTTCGTATGAAAGAGAAAAAATAGGGTACTAATGTAGAAAGGATGTGAGATGGAATGAAACCAGTATTCAATATTCATTCGGAAATTGACACTTTAAGAAAAGTTATTGTGAAAAGACCAGGGCGGGAATTGGAAAATTTGACGCCAGATTATTTGAAGGAGCTGCTTTTTGATGACATCCCATTTTTGCCAATCATTCAAAAAGAGCATGATTTTTTTGTGAAAACTTTGCAGGACAATGGAGCGGAAGTGTTGTATCTTGAAAAGCTTGTGGCAGAGGCTATCGAGTATTCCGGAAAACGCGAGCAGTTTCTGGATGAGGTGATCCGTGAGGCTAATCAGCACGGCGACGCGGCGCAGCATTTGAAAGAGTATCTGCTTGTTTTAAATAATGAGCAGTTGATTGAAAAGGTCATGACGGGGGTTCGGAAAGATGAATTACCGGCGCAAAAGCGTGTCCATCTTGATGAAATGATGGAGCAGCCCTATCCGTTTTATCTTGATCCACTCCCCAATCTCTACTTCACACGGGATCCGGCGGCCGTTATCGGTCATGGAATTTCCATCAATCCGATGTTCCAACCGGCTAGGCGAAGAGAATCTTATTTTATTTCTTTTATCTTGAAAAATCATCCGTCTTTCACGCAGAATCCTCCACCTGTCTGGCTGGACCGCAACATGCCGCATTCACTTGAAGGTGGGGATGAACTGGTGCTGAATCAGGGAACCCTTTTAATCGGGGTTTCAGAAAGAACGGATGCCCGAGCGATTGAACAGCTGGCGCGCAATTTATTTATTCAAAATGGTGACATCAAGCAGGTAATCGCTTTGGAAATTCCTGAAACGCGGGCTTTTATGCACCTGGATACTGTTTTTACGATGGTCAATGAGGCTCAGTTTACGATTCATCCGAAAATTTTATCAGCAACGGGTGAGTTGAACGCTTATGTTTTACAGTGGGATGAGCAGACGAATGATTTGAATATACATATCCGGCGAGATTTTGAGCAGCTTTTAAAAGAACTTTTGCATGTGCCGGAGATTGACCTGATTCCTTGTGGTGGAGAAGACGCGATTGCTTCGGCGCGAGAACAATGGAATGACGGAGCCAACACACTTGCTATTGCTCCCGGAGAAGTTATCACTTACGATCGGAATCAGGTATCAAATCGGCTGCTGCGCGAACATGGCATCAAGGTTCATGAAGTGATCAGTTCAGAGTTATCAAGAGGAAGAGGCGGTCCAAGATGTATGACGATGCCAATTTATCGAGGGAAATAGGAATTTTAGGCTCATTTTCCGGCAGAAAAATCCAATAAATAGAAGTTTGCTTAACTTTGCGGAAAAGCATTGTGACACCAATATTCCTGTGGTATAGTAAACACATCACAGCTATATCAAAATAATTTCACGAAATGATTGAAGCTCGAAAAAGGCTGTGGTATAATAACTTATTGTGAGTAATTATAAATTATTCCTTGCTCGATTCTAACTGGAAATGGGCGAAAGGCTCCCGGAAGGTTAGGGATATGGCTGGTTTCAGTTGTATCAGAGCCGCTAAGACCACAAGGAGGTGTAAAGAGATGGCAAGAAAGTACGAAATCATGTACATCATCCGCCCGAATATCGAAGAGGACGAAAAGAAAGCGCTAGTTGAGCGTTTTGACGGAATCCTAACTGATAATGGTGCGGAGATCATCGAATCGAAAGAATGGGGTAAACGTCGCTTGGCTTATGAAATCCAAGACTTCCGTGAAGGATTTTACCACATCGTGAAAATCTCTGCTGAAAATGCAGATTCGATCAATGAATTCGACCGTTTAGCAAAAATCACTGACGGCATTATGCGTCATATCGTTGTTAAAGAAGAAGACTAAGAATTTATTCAAGGCGAGAGACCTTGATTTTACAAATTGAGAGGAGGTTGGTTCTGCATGATGAACCGTGTAGTTTTAGTAGGCCGTTTGACAAAAGACCCTGAGCTTCGTTATACGCCAGCTGGTGTGGCGGTAGCAACTTTCACATTAGCAGTTAATCGTACTTTTACGAATCAACAAGGCGAACGGGAAGCCGACTTTATCAATTGTGTCGTCTGGCGTAAACCGGCAGAAAACGTAGCAAATTTCCTTCGTAAGGGAAGTCTTGCGGGTGTTGATGGCCGTGTCCAAACGCGTAATTATGAAGGTCAAGATGGAAAACGTGTCTATGTGACAGAAGTAGTTGCTGAAAGCGTTCAGTTCTTGGAGCCGAAAAACGCAAACAATGGTGGCGGAAATGGCTATCAGGCAAATGCGGGAGGCGGCTATGGCGGTGGTTACAACCAGGGTGCACCTAGTTCTAATGGCGGCTATGGTCAGAACCAGAACCAGCAACAAACTCCATCTCAAGGGTTCCAGCAAAACAATGATCCATTTGCCAGCGATGGTAAGCCGATCGACATTTCTGATGACGATCTGCCATTCTAAGCAGTGGATATTTGCGGAAAACCCGGAACGATTTAATAGTAGAGGAGGAGAAACACATGGCTGGAGGACGTAGAGGCGGACGCCGTCGGAAAAAAGTTTGTTATTTTACAGCAAACGGAATCACTCACATCGACTATAAAGATGTAGAGCTTCTTAAAAAATTCGTTTCCGAACGCGGTAAAATCTTACCTCGTCGTGTAACTGGTACAAGCGCTAAATACCAACGTAAATTAACTGTTGCGATTAAACGCGCTCGTCAAATGGCATTGCTTCCATTTGTTGCAGACGAAAAATAATTGATTATTTCAAGCAGGACTTTTCGAGCTTTCATCGAAGGGTCCTGCTTTTTTCTATATCTTGAATTGCCTACTAAATAGTGCTATTCTTTTTTTGTATAAACGTTTCGAATAATAACGAAAGGTCGGGAAAAGATTGAGACTTCTTATTTTAGACATCGATTCAATGAAAGCTGATCACTTGGGTTGTTATGGGTATGAACGTGACACATCTCCGAATATTGACAGGATTGCAGAAGAAGGCATGCGTTTTGAGAATTATTATACATCAGATGCACCGTGTTTACCGTCTAGGACGGCTTTAATGACTGGACAGTTTGGTATTCATAATGGGGTGGTCGGGCATGGGGGTGTGGCCGCAGATTTACGCTTGGAAGGAGAGGCACGGAATTTTCAAGACCGCCTGGCTACAGGGAGCTTAGCAGGGCTACTTAGAGGAGCTGGTTTGAAGACGGCGTTGATTAGTCCGTTTCCAGAACGTCACTCGTCTTGGGCCTTTAATGCGGGATTTAATGAAATCTACAATACTGGTGATTGTGGTATGGAGGAAGCAGAGCAGGTGACGCCTGTTGTGACGGACTGGCTTGAACGTCATGGTGAGCAAGATGACTGGTGTCTATACGTGAACTATTGGGATCCGCATACGCCTTATCGAACGCCGGAAAAATTTGGAAACCCTTTCAAAGATGTGCCGTTGCCAAGATGGATGACGGAAGATGTGCTCGAAAAGCATCGAGATGTGGTTGGTCCGCATAGTATACATGAAATTGATATGTATTGGAGCAACCCCCTGCCTCAATTTCCACGTTATCCGACAAAGATTGAAACTATGACGGATATGAAAAGGATGTTTGATGGTTATGATTGTGGCATCAGATATGCGGATGAGCAGATTGGTAAAATCTTAAATCTACTGGCGGAGCAAGGGGTTTTGGAAGATACAGCGATAATTATTACTGCAGATCATGGAGAGAACATTGGAGAATTAGGAATTTACGGGGAACATGGAACTGCTGATCAGGGGACTTGCCGGATTCCAATGATCATTCGTTGGCCGGGCAGGCATGGTAGAACAGTTGATCATGCTTTTCATTATAGTTTGGATCTACTGCCTACGTTGGCTGATTTGCTTGGTCAAGAAAAGCGCAGTCATTGGGATGGACAAAGCTATGCAGAAACAATCAAGCATAGCGTAGAAAATGGCCGCGATTACTTGATTGTTTCACAATGTGCGCATGTCTGCCAAAGAAGTGTCAGATTTGAAAATTGGCTTTATATACGAACCTACCATGACGGCTACCATTTGTTTGATAAGGAAATGTTGTTTGACCTAGAAAACGATCCACATGAGCAAAAGAATCTAGCTCAAGCATATCCAGAAGTGTGCAAAGAGGCAGTTTATTACTTAAATGAGTGGCATGATGAACAAATGACCACGATGTCCTTTGATAATGATCCTCTTTGGACGGTAATGAAAGAAGGTGGCCCCTACCATGCAAAAGGTCATTTGCCCATGTATGTCGAACGATTGCGGAAGACAGGGCGGGAACAATTGGCGCAAAAGCTCATAGATAGGCACCCGGAGGAATTCAAATGAAGAGATTATCTGTTTTGATCAAGCCGGCTTCTTCGTTGTGTAATATTCGTTGCAAATATTGTTTTTATGCCGATGTGAGCAGTATGCGAGAGGTTTCTTCATTTGGTCGAATGGATCAAATGACTGCGCGAAAATTGATTGATCAAGTCAGTGAGGATTTAGAAGCTGGCGATGAGATGATTTTTGCTTTTCAGGGAGGAGAACCCACATTAGCAGGGATTTCATTTTTCCGCTTTTTTGTTCAGTATGTTCAAGAAAAACTACTTCAAGTTCGGGTTCAGTATACGATTCAAACCAATGGCTTGTTGCTAGATAAAGAATGGTGTCGCTTTTTTAAAGAAAATCAATTTTTGGTAGGTCTTTCGATTGATGGCGGGGCTCATTTTCATAATTTGAACCGGGTGAATACAAAAGGTATGGGCACTTATGAACAGGTAGCTCGGGCAAAAAGACTTTTAGAAAGGCAGAAGGTAGATTTTAATATTTTGTGTGTACTTACAAAACAGGTGGCTAAAAATCCGCAGCGGGTTTTTAAATTCTTGCTTGAAGAGAAAATCGAATTTATTCAATTTATTCCATGTCTGGCAGAGCTTGATTCGGACCAACCATCTGATTATGCGCTGTTACCAGAACAGTTTGCGTCTTTTTACAAGCAGTTCTTTTCTTTATGGAAGAAGGAGCTTCAGAGAGGACATTTTATCAGTGTGAATCTGTTTGACAATCTTTTCCAGCAAATGTTGACAGGTCGGCCTTCCGCTTGTGGAATGAATGGACAGTGTCAGCCTCATTTTGTGATTGAAGCAAATGGAAATGTGTATCCGTGTGACTTTTTTGTGCTGGATGAATATTGTCTGGGAAATATTTTGGAAGAGAAAATATCCGACATGTTTAGCAAAACGGAGCTTCGTTGCTTTATACAGGCTGAGGAGTTACCGGATTATTGTCAAAAATGTGAGTTTGTGAACTTTTGCCATGGTGGGTGTAAACGAATGCGCTATTCAATGTACCTAAATAAAGACCACTCATATTGCGGTTATCGAGACTTTCTACAGGTGAAAGGGAGCGAGATTTATTCAGAGGCATTGAAACTTGCGGGTGAATATTATTGATGGTGGGTTTAATCTATTTTGTTGTAGTATTCTGTGCAAATGCCGTGGGGGCTATTTCGGGAATGGGTGGCGGCATCCTTATTAAACCAATATTTGATGCACTAGGCTTCCATAGTGTTTTGGAGATTTCTTTCTATTCTAGTGTTGCAGTTTTTACAATGTCACTTGTCTCAACAACTCAGCAATATTTAAACCATGTTCCGATTCGGATGAAACCCGCAGTGTGCTTGTCAATCAGTTCGATCGTTGGTGGGGCGTTAGGCAATGCGTTGTTTGAAAATTTGCTTGCTTTATTTGAAAATGATCAGAATGTACAATTGATCCAAATCGTTCTTATGGTTGTTATGTTGATTGTCATATTGCTGTTTACGAAAGGTAATGTGAGATCACTGGGTATGACAAGCGTTTTTTGGTATTTTTTTGCGGGGCTTTTTTTAGGCTTCCTTTCATCATTACTAGGAATTGGCGGGGGTCCACTTAACGTTATGTTAATTGTGTGGCTGTTTAGTTTCACTTTTAAAGAAGCTACGATTTATTCGATTATCATTATTTTCTTTTCGCAATTAGCAAAGTTAGTGATGACTGGAATATCGGTAGGATATACTTCATTTGATCTAACAATACTTTTATGGATTATTCCAGCAGCTATTTTGGGTGGCGCAGTAGGCGGGAAACTGAATCATGTTTTTTCCGAGCAACGAGTGCTGGTCATATATCGTGGAGTTATTTTGCTAGTCTTGGGTTTAAATCTTGTGAATGGTTGGCAAATTCTTTTGCAATGAAAGCGGCATTTCAACGTTGCTTTCTAGGTTAAAAAATCTGATTATTTAGTCGGAAAGAACTGGGAAGAATCCGTAATTACCAAGATAAAAATTCTGAAAACAATACTAAAATTCGATAAAAAGATACAATTTTGGTCGTTTATGACAAAAAATGGGCATTTCGTTACATTTTTTGTTTTTGATGTGAAATTCATTGTAAACTAGTAATGGAGGTGGATTCATTGAACAGCGCAAGTGAAAAAGTTGCTTTTTCGGAAAGATTGGCTGACCGAATCATTTCTAAGGAAAGATGGATAGATGATGAAGAAGGCTACTTGAAGGTAAAGTATGGTCTTGAAATTATGATCATCAATGGCTCGAAACTCGCAATCGTCTACGGTGCGTCCCTACTTTTCGGTTTATTTTTTCAAACCCTTTTGACGCATGTGGGCTATTTGGTCTTAAGGCGCTATTCGTTCGGCTTGCATGCGAAGTCTAGCGTTGCCTGCACGATTGTCAGTTTGGCAATGTTTGTTGCTGGACCATTATTATTTCAACATGTTCCTAGCAATAATTTAGTTGTGCTCATTGTTTTCACAATTGTGCTGCTCTGTATGATAGGGTATGCTCCGGCAGATACGGAAAGTCTGCCACTTGTTGGTGAACAAGAACGAAAAAAATTAAAGAGAAAAGCGATTATTAGTACTGTGATTTTAATGGGAGTTACAGTGCTAATACCAGTCGCAGAGATGAAAACATTAATCATGTTAGGGTCTGTTTATCAGGTGCTTACCATCCACCCAGTCACGTATAAAATATTAAAGAGGAGGTATCGGAATTATGAGATTTACGAGTAAAAAATTGACTAATTTTGTTTCGGAAAAAATCGAAAAACAATCTATGAGAATTGCAGATAAGTCGAATAAATCTTCATGTGTATTACTTACATATGAACCGAAAAGTCCTTTTGTGAAAATGAATGATAACAAATAAATAGAAATATGATAGAATAGTTGGTGAACGGATCACTTTGAAATAACGGAGGATCATGATGGGACCATCTATTCTTGGAGTTTTTGCTCAGATTTTCATTCTATTTCTATTGATAGAGATATTGACGGGAAAGTTATTAAACTGGAAAGAGGGATTAACAGCCGTATTCTTTTGTACGATTGTCGTAATCCCTCTGTTTTTCTATATAGGTTATTGGGCTAATTTAGTTGTTATCGGGGTTTATGTGCTGATTTTATTTTTCATCAAGAAGAAAAGCTTGGCATATGCGATGACGATTCCGCTTTTAGGCTATATATTTTTAGTCATCGGCGACTATATTTGTAATGCGATTACTGTTCAATGGCTGAAACTATTTGATATGAGCGGTGTGACGCAGACGTACCATGTCGTGCTCATGTACATGTTTATTGATATGTGTATTTCGGTTGCACTGGCCTATTTGACGAGTAAGCTGGCCAAGAAATTCAGTATTGATGCACTGATCAACCAGAAAAAGTATGGGTTGATTATTACGGCAACCATTTTATTTACATTGGTCATTTTTTATATCAACATCTATTTCGGTTCGCTTAGCGGTTTTGATGTTGAGGTACTGAAATTTAACACCATCTTGTTCACTCTTTATTTCGCCGGACTGGTGGGGATCCTTTTTCTTGTTATTCAAACAGCGATTAAAGAGCTTAAAATGAAAAATCAACGGGAACAGTTGGAGCAGCTGCAGGAATATACGGCAACCCTTGAATCACTCCATAAAGAAATGCGAGTTTTTCGTCATGATTATATCAATATAATCTCTACTCTGGCAGGTTATATTGAAGAAAATGATATGGCGGGGCTTAAAAATTATTTTGATAAAAATATCGTACCGATCAATCAGACGATCGAATCGAATAACTATAAGATCTCACTGCTGCAAAATATCCATATAACGGAACTAAAAGGCTTAATTGCGATCAAACTGATTCGCGCACAGGAACTGAAAATCGATGCCATTTTAGAAGTAGTCGAAGATATTTACAAAATTAATATGCCGAGTGTTGATCTTTGTAAAGTGGTGGGCATCCTGCTTGATAATGCTGTCGAGGCTGCACTTGAAAGTAAAAATAAAACCATTCGGCTGGCTGTGGTGAAAAAACAGGACTCCACGCTGATTGTGTTTGCGAATAGCATTCCAGACAATATGCCGCCAATTTATAAAATATTTGAAGAAGGTTTCTCGACGAAAGGAAGTGATCGTGGTCTGGGACTGGCCAGTCTGCGCGATACGCTTCAAAATCATCCGAATGTGGCACTGGATACGAAAGTGACGGATCGGGAGTTTATTCAGGAATTAGAAATTATGTGAAGGAATGAGGCTAAATATGCTACCGGTTTATGTTTGTGAAGATAATCGAGTTCAGCGGGAGCGGCTCACCAAATATATTCAAGATTTCATCATGGTGGAACGATTTGATATGGAACTCAAACTTGCAACAGCAGACCCGTACGAAATGCTGGAACAACTCAAGAGTAATCATTATGGCAAGGGGCTCTACTTTTTAGATATTGATTTGCAGCAGCCGGACATGAACGGTTTTGAGCTGGCAACGGAAATCAGAAAAGTGGATCCGCGTGGCTTTATTATTTTTATTACGACGCATGCAGAGCTTACGTATCTGACTTTCACGTATAAAGTGGAGGCGCTTGATTATATCATCAAAGACAACATCAGCGAGCTTCAGGAGCGGGTACTCAATTGTATGAAAAGCGTCGATCAGCGGATGATGGACGATAAAGAAACGGAGAAATATTTTACTTTTCAAGTATCCGATAAAAAGATTATTCATGAGAAAATGGACGACATCTTATTTTTTGAAACATCTTCTAAGATTCATAAAATTATTTTACACGGGAAAAATCGACAGACGGAATTTTATGCAAAGATGAAAGAAATTGAGAAGCTGCTTGGTGAACCGTTTTACAGATGCCATCGTTCGTATCTAGTCAATAAAGACAATATTAGTGAGCTTGATTTGGCAAATGGTGTCGTTGTGATGTCGAATGGGGAAGAGTGTATTGCTTCGGCCAAGCTAATGAAGGGATTAAAAGTGAAAATGAAGATTTAATGAGCTGAATGAACGCCTCTCTGGCGGCTTCAGCTTTTTTTAAATTTGAATATAGGCAGATTAACGGGTAAAATAGAAAATGGATTAGACTGACTTCGATTTTATGTTATGATAAAACTACTTCAATTTTCACAAGGATTATAGAAAATGGGGAGCTGAATGGAATGCAGGATTTTTTTCAAAAAAGATTGCTGAAATATCCATTATACGGCTTGATTGTTGCAACGATCATATTGTGCATCATCACGTTTTTTTACGCGTGGTGGCTGGCGCTGGTTATTTTCGTTGCGGGGATTGCACTAATCACGGCGATGTTTTATTTGGAGCATCGGCTACACGCGGATGTGCAGGAATATGTTTCTAATTTAACGTATCGCATCAAGCGAAGTGAAGAGGCTGCGCTTGTTGAGATGCCAATGGGAATCATGCTGTATGATGAAAATTTTAATATTCAATGGTTGAATCCATTTATGGCGAAATACTTCGATCAAAAGGAATTGATTGGTGCTTCACTCGAAGAAGTCGGGCCGGAATTTCTGGCTGTCATCAAGGGGGAAGAAGATAGCGGCATCCAGTCGATCGCTTGGCATGATCATCGATTTGACACGATCGTAAAACGCAAGGAACGGATTCTCTATCTGTATGACCGGACGGAATACTACGAGCTGAACAGTCGATACCTGGCTGAAAAACCGGTATTTGCAATTATTTTTCTGGATAACTATGATGAATGGGTGCAGGGAATGGATGATCGCAGAAGGAGTGCGCTCAACAATCTGGTCACATCTATGCTGACCAACTGGGCTCGCGAGCACCGGATCTATTTGAAGCGGATTTCTGCGGATCGGTTTATGGCGTTTCTTAATGAGGCGCAGCTGGCCAAGCTGGAAGAGGAGAAGTTTTCTTTGCTGGATCGGATTCGTGAACGGACATCCAAGCAAAATATTCCACTGACGCTTAGTATCGGCATTGGTTACAACGAAGAGGATCTCATCGATTTGGCAGATTTGGCGCAATCAGGTCTGGATCTGGCGCTCGGTCGTGGTGGTGATCAGGTGGTCATCAAGCAGCCTGAGGGGCAGGTTCGTTTCTACGGTGGGAAAACCAATCCAATGGAAAAACGGACAAGAGTACGGGCTCGAGTGATTTCTCAGGCGCTGCAAGAATTGATCACGCAGAGTGACCAAGTGTTTGTCATGGGGCATCGCTATCCGGATATGGATGTGATCGGCTCTAGTTTAGGCGTGATGCGGATTGCAGAAATGAACGACCGGGATGCCTATGTGATCGTTGAACCGGGCAGTATGAGTCCGGATGTCCAGCGGCTGATGACAGAAATTGAAGAATACCCGAATGTCATTAAAAATATTATTATGCCACAAACAGCGATTGATAATATTACAGATAAAAGCTTGCTCGTCGTGGTGGATACGCATAAGCCGTCCATGGTGATTAGTGAGAAACTGCTGCAATCTGCGGCACATATCGTTGTAATTGACCATCATCGGCGATCAGAGGAATTCGTGGAGAATCCGGTGCTGGTTTATATCGAACCTTATGCCTCATCTACGGCGGAACTTGTCACGGAGCTGTTTGAATATCAGCCTGATTTGGAACAGGTTGGAAAAATCGAAGCCACAGCGCTACTTTCAGGCATTGTTGTAGATACAAAAAACTTTACACTCCGAACCGGGTCGCGTACATTTGATGCGGCGAGTTATCTAAGATCACTTGGAGCAGACACGGTTTTGGTGCAGCAATTTTTGAAAGAGGATTTGGCCACGTTTACCCAGCGCAGTCGGCTAGTGGAGTCGCTTGAAATTTATCATGACGGCATGGCAATTGCAGTGGGAAATGACGGCGAGGTTTTTGGCACGGTCATCGCGGCTCAAGCGGCTGACACGATGCTTTCGATGGAAGGTGTGCAGGCATCTTTCGTCATTACGGAACGACCGGATAAAATGATTGGTATCAGCGCTCGTTCATTGGGTGAAATCAATGTTCAGGTGATTATGGAAAAACTGGGCGGCGGCGGTCATTTGTCCAATGCGGCGACTCAGCTGAAAAATGTTTCAATTAGTGATGCAGAACAACAATTACGAGGCGCAATAGACGCTTACTGGAAGGGAGAAACATAAAATGAAAGTTATTTTCTTGAAGGACGTAAAAGGCAAAGGCAAAAAAGGTGAAGTGAAAAATGTAGCAGATGGTTACGCACAGAACTTTTTGATTAAAAATAATTATGCGATTGAAGCTACTGCGGCCAACATGAGCGCGCTAAAAGGTCAGCAGAAGAAGGCTGAAAAAGAGGCTGCAGAAGAGCTTCAAGAGGCAAAAGATTTGAAAGATAAGCTGGAAAAAATCACCATTGAATTGAAAGCAAAATCGGGTGAGGGCGGTCGCTTGTTCGGCTCGATCACGTCGAAACAAATTGCACAGGCTTTGCAAAAAGATCATGGTGTAAAAGTAGACAAGCGGAAAATTGAACTACCAGATGCCATCCGGTCACTCGGCCATACCAAGGTGCCAATCAAGCTGCACCATGAAGTCAGTGGCACACTGAATGTACATGTTAGCGAAGAATAAAAAGTAAGCCAGAAGAAGGAGCGCGAGGAACGTGGAGCAATTTCAGGATCGAACCCCACCGCAAAATATAGAAGCAGAGCAAGCTGTGCTCGGGGCAATTTTTCTTGAACCGAACGCGCTGATCACGGCTTCTGAAATTCTAATGCCGGATGATTTTTATCGTCAGGCGCACCAAACAATTTTTGACACGATGCTTAACCTGAATGACCATGGGAAAGCAGTCGATGTTTTAACCGTATATGAAGCCCTCTCAGCAGGCGGTCAAATTGAGGACGTCGGTGGACTGGCTTATTTGACCGAACTGGCGGGTGCGGTTCCAACGGCTGCCAATTTGGAATACTACGCCCATATCATTGAGGACAAGGCCCTTCTGCGGCGTTTAATTCGAACTGCGACCCAAATTGCCACTGATGGCTATTCGCGCGAGGATGAGCTAGATTCGCTGATGGACGAGGCGGAAAAAAGCATTCTGGAAGTATCGCAGCGGAAAAACGTGGGTGCATTTAAAAATATTAAAGATGTGCTGGTCAAAACGTATGACGATATTGAAACCTTGCATAACCGTAAAGGGGACATCACGGGGATACCGACGGGCTTTAATGAGCTCGACAAGATGACAGCCGGTTTTCAGCGTAATGATTTGATCATTGTTGCGGCACGTCCTTCTGTTGGTAAAACTGCTTTTGCGCTGAATATTGCGCAGAATGTGGCCACGAAGACGGATGAAAATGTGGCGATTTTTAGTTTGGAAATGGGTGCTGAGCAGCTCGTCATGCGGATGCTTTGTGCGGAAGGCAATATCAATGCGCAGAATTTACGTACGGGCTCTTTGACGACGGACGACTGGCAGAAGCTCACAATTGCCATGGGGACGCTGTCAAATTCAGGCATCTATATTGATGATACACCGGGTGTGCGGGTCAATGAGATTCGTTCAAAATGCAGACGTTTGAAGCAGGAAGCCGGTCTTGGCATGATTGTGATCGACTATTTGCAATTGATACAAGGAAGTGGTCGTGGCGGCGAGAATAGGCAGCAGGAGGTCTCGGAGATTTCCCGGTCACTCAAGGCGTTGGCTCGTGAATTGGAAGTGCCTGTTATTGCGCTTTCGCAGTTATCACGTAGCGTGGAGCAGCGGCAAGATAAGCGGCCGATGATGTCTGATATTCGTGAATCCGGTTCGATCGAGCAAGATGCGGATATTGTTGCCTTCCTTTATCGGGAAGACTACTATGATCGTGAAGGCGAAAATGACGGCACAATTGAGATTATTATCGCCAAACAGCGGAACGGTCCGGTTGGAGATGTCAAATTGGCCTTTGTGAAAGAATATAATAAATTTGTCAATCTGGAAGTTCGTTTTGATGATGCCATGGCCCCGCCTGGTGCTTAAGTAGAGCTTTTCTAGGTCAAATTTCACAGACAAGCCTTGAAACACACATGGAGATATGCTATAATGCTTGTATAAGCGTGAGAGTCCCACATTTGTGGAACACAAAACCCCTATCTGTCGGTCTACAGATAGGGGTTTTCTTGTTTTATATAACAAGATAGTGGGCTAAAGGTAGATGTTGCCTAGTGTTTTTTGTCGGGATCATGCTTATTTAGCCAATAAGCAAAAAAGGTTGTAACAACACCAACAATGCTTGGTGCTATAATTTGCGTGAGAAGATCTTCCCACATGGGGTACACCTCCAAACTTGTTGCAGATTGGATAGGCAACATCTTTATTATACCTTGAAAACTGTTGGGGCTCAATGCTTTCAAAGACTTTTGGAAACTCAGTTTTGAAGGCCGGAATACGATTTTAAAAGAATTTTATCAGGCTAAAAGGCCTATTTGTGTTCATAATTTCATGAGAATGCTCAAAGTTTTTTTCGGTCCTTTAACGGGTATCGAATAACAAAAAAGGTGAGAGAGTTTTGATGATGGAAGAGGAATATGGACGTATTTTGGTGGCGGTTGACGGGTCGGACAGTGGTGATGCGGCGTTTCAAAAGGCGATCGGGACGGCGCTTCGAAATCAGGCTGAGCTGGGAATCATCCATGTGATTGATACGCTTTATTTTGCCAATTTTACAGCACTTGATGGCGGGCAGACGGTGAATGAATTTTCGGCTACGGCTGAGAAAATGCTGGATGAGTATAAGGAAAAGGCAACGCGGCAGGGTGTGAAAGTGGTTCATACTTTTGTGGAATTTGGCTCACCGAAAGCGACAATTTTAAAAGTGGCGGAGGAAAAATATCCGGCTGATCTGATCGTTCTCGGGGCTGTTGGACATTCTGCGATTACTCGAATGTTGCTGGGGAGCGTTTCTTCCTATGTGGCACTTTATGCACCGTGCGATGTACTGATTGAACGTGAAGCAATGAAATAAAATAGGACAAGGCTCTTCGGGGAAAAATGAATTTCCAAAGAGCCTTGTTTTTTATTTGCCGAGAATAATATTTTTCGTGAAAACTTCCATTTCTTCGTGGCGGAGAGCGCAGATGTCATTACTTTCTGGAGTTTCGACGGTTGGATGGCCTTTTTTTGTGACGGTCTTAACAATCAATTTTTCAAAAAAGTTCATTTTAGTAAAAATAAACTCACCGCCAAAATATGCCTGATGGGTAGCGTGCTCAGAAAGTTTTTTAGGGTAGGCATTTTTGAGTTCTTCATCGGCAGCGGCCTCTTGCATACCACAAATATAGAGATGGAGCCGTTTTGTGAGGAGGGAATCTTGATGATTGTTGAGGAATTCTGTAAATACTTTGCGCGGTTTTCCCATATAGATGGGCGTACCAAGAATGATTTGCTGGTAATCAGATAGATCATAGTTTTTCTTAGGAATAATTTTTTGCATGTCCACATCGTTTTTTATTTGCGCGGCCAGATGCTGGGCACATTTTTCTGTTGTCCCATACTTGGAATCGTATAAAATAAGTGTTCTCACTGGAGGTCCTCCTTTTTTAATCCTTGTATCAATAATGTCAAGTAATGTTCTGACATGGTGTTAATGGTTTGATCGTCTTCGATTTGCTCGGAGACAATGTGGAAAACAAAGCCCATTAAAGCAACGAGAATCATTTCGGCGGTTTCATCTGAGACGGGGCGGAAAATATTTTGCTGAACACCTTCTTCTAAGATTTGCTGCAATAATTCGGTTCCGTGAGGCAGGTGTTGGGTATTTTCAGGTTGATTCAAAATTTGGCGGTGGCCGCTTAACATGACTGCGCGGAATTTTTCTGGATTTTTGACCATTGTTTGAATGAAGGTCGTACAGCCGGCTTCCAATTTTTCTAGAGGATTTAATGTGGGATTTTCTGAAAAATACTGCTGGATCGTAATAATTGTTTCTGAATAGACGCTGATTGCAATGCTTTCAAGGATATCCTCTTTATTTTTAAAATAGTTATAAATCGTGGTGGGGGAATAGCCGATTTTTTGGGCGATTTTCCGGATAGACAGCTTGTGATACCCTTCTTTCACAATGATCTCGACAGCTGCATTCTGTATTTTTTCTTTGAGTAAAGCCTTTTCCTGATCGTTGCGTGATCTGAGTGTCATTTTGCTACCTCCAATTTAAATTAACAATGTTCTTTAAGTTTACAATGTTAATTTTATAAAAGAATCATTCAAAAGTCAAGTGATCTAATAAAGCCCAAAAGCGAACATTGGTAAAAATGTTGCGGAAATTGTTCGTGAAATCATTGACTATTATTGCATCTAACGGTAAAATAAAGGATGGAAAATCATGGTTTTAAAACCAAAGACCAATTAAATG
Source organism: Listeria costaricensis (assembly GCF_900183385.1). GTDB lineage: Bacteria > Bacillota > Bacilli > Lactobacillales > Listeriaceae > Listeria > Listeria costaricensis. The sequence goes on along the minus strand of NZ_FXUT01000004.1, from coordinate 8,324 downwards.
AGGTGTTTACATGTCTTCAGTTGTTGTTGTAGGAACACAATGGGGCGATGAAGGAAAGGGTAAAATTACAGATTTTCTTTCTGAGAATGCAGAGGCAATCGCGCGTTATCAAGGTGGTAACAATGCGGGGCACACAATCAAATTTGACGGTGAAACGTATAAGCTTCACTTGATCCCATCCGGTATTTTTTACAAAGAGAAAATCAGTGTAATCGGAAACGGAATGGTTGTTGATCCTAAAGCGTTAGTGGAAGAATTAAAATACTTACATGATAAAGGTGTCGATACAGGGAATTTGCGTATTTCCAATCGTGCCCATCTGATTTTGCCTTATCACATTCGTATTGATGAAGCAGATGAGGAGCGTAAAGGTGCCAACAAGATTGGTACGACCAAAAAAGGCATTGGCCCGGCATACATGGACAAAGCTGCGCGTGTTGGGATTCGTGTCATCGATCTTTTAGACAAAGAAACTTTCAGAGAAAAACTTGCACACAACCTCAAAGAAAAAAACCGCTTACTAGAAAAATTTTATGAATTAGATGGTTTCCGTTTGGAAGACATCCTAGATGAGTATTATGAGTATGGGCAGCAGTTCAAAGAATATGTCTGCGATACGTCGGTCGTTCTGAATGACGCGCTTGATGAAGGTAAACGAGTGCTGTTTGAAGGGGCGCAAGGGGTTATGCTGGATATTGACCAAGGTACTTATCCATTTGTTACTTCAAGCAATCCAATCGCCGGTGGGGTTACGATCGGAAGCGGTGTAGGTCCATCAAAAATCAATCATGTTGTAGGGGTTGCCAAAGCTTATACGACACGGGTTGGAGATGGTCCATTCCCAACTGAACTGTTTGACGCGATTGGCGATAATATTCGTGAAGTTGGTCATGAGTACGGGACAACGACAGGTCGGCCGCGTCGCGTTGGCTGGTTCGACAGTGTGGTTGTTCGGCATGCGCGTCGTGTCAGTGGCTTAACGGATCTATCTCTGACACTTCTGGATGTGCTGACGGGTATTGAAACTTTGAAAATCTGTGTGGCGTATAAGCTGGATGGCAAAACGATTACAGAATTCCCGGCTAGTTTGAAGGATCTGGCTCGTTGTGAACCGGTTTATGAAGAGCTGCCAGGTTGGACGGAAGACATTACGGGCGTGAAGTCACTCGATGATCTGCCTGCTAATGCACGTCACTATATGGAGCGAATCGCGCAACTGACTGGTGTTCAGGTGTCCATGTTCTCTGTTGGTCCTGACCGGAATCAGACTCATGTGGTGAAAAGTGTGTGGCGTTTAGCTTAATTGATAATAATTGGGAAGACCTTTTCTTTAATTGAGGAAAGGTCTTTTTTCTTACAAAAAAGTAAGCGTACAGAGAGTTTTTGTAAGAAAAAAGCAGGGCTGCACGAATGAATACTCGTTATAATAAAAGAAATACAATTTAAAGGAGTATTCAAATGAAAAAAATAATGATGACTGGTATTTCAGTTGTTTGTATAACTGCCCTCATTTTTGTTGGCTATCGCTGGTATGATAAGGAATATGGCAAGCATGCGGTCGGGCCGGTAGAAGGAACGGTCACAATTTTGCAGGATCAGGGGGAAAAGCTGTCTTTTAGGCTGGACGACTCCGAAACAAATAACGGTTATTTTACGGAAAATAGTCAAATGATCGAAAAGATTCGAGCGCAGAAGGGACAAAATTTGAAGATCAATTACATTAAAGAGACCTATGAAGTGGATGATATTTTGGAATAGTTGAAGAAAGAATCCTGTTGAGCAAGTTTTGGCAGGCTTCTTTTTTTGTACGGTGATTGGTAAGACTCCTGAAAGTAGCTTATAATAAAAGGAAATCTTTATGAAAGCTGGTGGCGAGTATGCAGCCGAGAAGAACGTGGTCGGAAGTGCCGAAAGTGATGATCGAGGGACTGGAATTTGAGGTCGTTCCGCGCGCTTTTATTGATGAGATTCTGAATGAGCTCTCAGATGAAGTGCCGGAAATTGGATTTGGTTATCAAGAAGAGGGGCAATATTTTCTTGTTGCATGTGAAAATGCCCATTTGGAAAAGTTGTATCTGACACCTGATTTGCCAGTGCTGGAAACGATTGGCGGTTCGGATTTATTTGTTGGATTTGTTTTCTTGAAGGATTTACACATTGATGAATATTTGGAAGCCTATGATACCGATTTTTCACCATCGTTAACCGTTTTCGGTGATCTGAAGGTACGGCAGGCTTTTCTTGGCGGCAATAGTTTTTATGTGCATGGTGATTTGACTGCTTTTATTGTGTATGGAGAGTATAATCACGGCATGTTGTATGTGAATGGTATTCTGCATGCCAAGGCGATTATTATGCAGGATATGGCTTGTTTTGCGAGCCGAATTGAGGCAGAAATTCTGTATGATACGGATGAAATTGAGACGATAGACTTGGTGCGAGGGGAAAACGGCGAGCTTCAAAAAGTGAAGAATTTTTACATGAGTACGCACGAATTGAAAGATTTTCTTGCGGATGGAATCGAAACGGTTCGGCTGTGGGGGCAGGATTACCCCGATAGTGTTACGGCGAGTAGATTGCATTTGTTGCTGAATGATGAGCCAACGAATTATCCTGGTTTTGCTGATCATATTGCAGAACGGTTTGATGCGATTTTTGCATTGGATGTGTTGCAAGCTGAAACGGATGGGGAAGTACGACTTGAAATTGAGGATGGTCGTGGGAATGACTGCATCTTTACCAAATATATGTTTGAAGGTGAGCAGTATCGATTAGTTTCTGTTACCTCACGGGTAGAAAAACGAATGATTTATCACGCTGTCGGGAAAGATGTTTATCGTGGCTGTTTGATTTATAAGAATCGTGAAACTGGCGAGGAAACGAGTTCGTTTTCTATTGAAATGACGGATGATACATTGCAGGCTCGGATGGTGAAGCATGCTTTTGGTGTGGCAGAAGCGGGTATTTTTAGATATGCGGATGTTATTACCCGGGAAATAAATGCTGACACGCCTTTTGAATTGCGGCCGGGAAGCGGTGCTGGACAGCTTGAATTTGGCTGGTCATCTGAACAGGTGGAAGAATTGATTGGATTTGCAGAAGAAAAGTGGGAAGAAAGTATGGACAAATTTGAAAAGCGGTCAGGTGTGGCGTTTAAATATCGCTTTGGAGAATTGGACAGCTTGACTTTTGATGTTCGGATGAAAAATGTAACCTATCAAGGAGTAGCTGTTTTTGAAGTTCCGAGGAAACAGGTGGTGGAACTTCTGAAAGAGGCGGATAGTGGACCTCGAATGAAAGATGGGAAGCTTATTTTTAAAAAGTTGGGTATTGAAATAACGGGTGTTGCAGCTGAGAAAATTGAGGGTATTCGGCTATTTTCTCATTAATAAGTTATACAAAGAAGTGCTGTCAGTAAAAGGCAGCATTTTTTATGTGTATTAGTTTTTGCATGAGGATAAATCTACTTTTTCACAAAGTTATTACTCAGTTTGAAAAATAAGCGAATAGACCTAAAAATTTCTTCAATTAGGGTAGAACGGGAATGTTTTTCGCGCAAAACCTGATTTATCAATAAATAAAAATCCGATTTTTATAATTGCAAGCGCTTTTCTTGATGGCTTCGTTTCACTAATGGTACACTTTTCATAATTGACATCGATTACATTGTGAAAAATAAAAAGCTGAAATTAAGAGCCCGTTTTGCAATTGTCAGATTTTATTGTATCATTGAAAGATATAAAAAAATCATTTGTATAGTGTGAAATTAGATTTTTGGCGAATTGGTAAGGTAGAAGGCCCAAAATATTGAGGGGGAAATACATATGTCTGAAGATCAAAATTTAGCGAGAGGATTAAAAAACCGACATGTCCAGCTGATCGCAATTGGTGGAGCGATCGGGACAGGATTATTTTTAGGTGCAGGGAAGTCCATCCATTTGGCGGGACCATCCATTTTGTTTGCCTATATGATTACGGGGATTATTTGTTTCCTGATTATGCGGGCGCTGGGAGAACTGCTGCTTTCAAATTTAAACTACCATTCATTTGTAGATTTTGTGCATGATTATTTAGGAAACGGGGCAGCTTTTGTTACAGGCTGGACGTACTGGTTCTGCTGGGTATCGATTGCGATGGCAGATTTGACGGCGGTCGGGCTTTATATGCAGTTCTGGTTTCCGGATTTGCCACAGTGGATTCCAGGTTTGATTGCGCTCGTCGTTTTACTAGTGATGAATTTGGCGACGGTCAAGCTTTTTGGCGAAATGGAATTTTGGTTTGCTTTAATTAAAGTTGTTGCGATTTTGGCGCTGATTGTGATTGGTCTTTTCATGATTTTTAAAGGATTTTCCACTAGTTCGGGGCCGGCAAGCTTTACGAATCTATGGAGTCACGGCGGCTGGTTTCCGAATGGGGCGCAAGGATTTATTTTATCATTCCAGATGGTTATGTTTGCATTTGCTGGGATTGAGCTTGTGGGTCTTACTGCGGGCGAAACGGAAGATCCCGAGCGTGTTATTCCAAAAGCAATCAATAATATTCCACTGAGAATTATCATTTTTTACATAGGGGCACTTTTGGTCATTATGAGCATTTATCCATGGGATGCGGTTGACCCGAATGAAAGCCCATTTGTTCAGGTGTTTATGGCTGTTGGAATTACGGCGGCAGCGGGAATCGTCAATTTTGTTGTGTTGACTTCGGCAGCTTCTGCGTGTAACAGCGCCATTTTTAGTACAAGTCGGATGGTTTACTCCCTTGCAAAGGAAAAAAACGCGCCTGCTCCGATGACAAAATTGACTTCTCATAAAATACCATCGAATGCATTATTTTTCTCAACAATGGTCATTTTAGTGGCGGTCATCTTGAACTATGTCATTCCAGAAGGGGTTTTCACCTTAGTAACGAGTATTTCGACCGTATGCTTTATTTTTATTTGGGGCATCATGATCATTTGTCACTTGAAATATCGCAAAACTCGGCCGCAACTAGCAGCAAAAAGTAAATTCAAGATGCCGCTTCATCCATTTTCTGATTACTTGGTACTAGCGTTTCTTGCTTTTATCGTTGTCGTGTTGGCGCTTGCGGAAGATACGCGGATAGCCCTCTTTGTTACGCCAGTGTGGTTTGTGCTATTAATTGCGATTTATTTGGTTAAAAAGAGACGAGGCGAACAACAAAACAATCGTGAAACAAATGTCGAATGATAAAGAAAAAGAGGGCCAGCAGCTACCGGCCACACGCCCTCTTTTTTATGGAATTGCTTGCAAATCTGCGCGAAAGTGCTATAATATTCTCTGTTGGTAATTTTTCTATGATGGGTTATTAGCTCAGTTGGTAGAGCAGCTGACTCTTAATCAGCGGGTCGGGGGTTCGAACCCCTCATAACCCATTTGGGTGCCAAACCCACGAGACCGGAGACTTCATGGGCGTTTTAGGACGTTTGGAACATGAGGCTCGCGGTCTTTTTTGTGGTTTGGGGTAGAGATGGGGCAGACGAATGCCTAGTTATGAAAAATAAGCGAGTTGGAACCGTTCTGGGGGAAGGGGGTTCAGCTCGCTTTTTGTTAATATGAATTTACTTAAATATTAAATTTGAAAATCTTGATGGGAGAAACTAACTTACTTTTATTTGCATAGGGGACTATTCTTTTACATAAACAGTAAAGATTGAGCCAAAATGAATTTTTGCCAGCTCTTTTTCATTTTGATATATCTTTAAATAAGAGCCTTCCTTTTTCAGTGTAGTTATATTACTTAAATCCATACAGCATATTTCTTTGTTTTTGTATTTCAAAAAAATATCAATTTGTTGTTCATAAGTATAGATATATAATGCTAAACTAAAATTTGCTAATTCCCTTTTATATAAAAGATTACCATCTTCTGGGTTTCCTGTTATACTTTTCTCTTCTGTAAGAAAGAGTTCCATCAATTCTAATTCATCATATCTTATAAACATAACATACCTTCTTAGCTACTTTATTTTGAAAATTAATGTGATATTCCATGTTTATTGCTTGTCTTTTTAGCATCATTTCTAATCACAATTTCAGGGGGGATATATCACTTATAAACTTTGAATATGCATCTAAATTTACATTTCAAGATTATTTAATGCTCTCTCTTTATAACTATCCCGTTTTTAATATCTATATAGCTTCTGCGACCATAAAAATCAGTTGCAAGAATGGTATCTGATTTTGCAATCATCTGTTCATATGGAAGTGTAGGGTAATTAGCGTTCTCATTTTCGACTATCCAACTAATAGCGCCTTCAAATGAAATGGCTAAAATATTATTTACAGTATTGTCACTATAAGGAATGCTCAATAAAACAATTATTAGACTTTCTCTCACTTCTACTTGGCGAATTTCATGGGAAAAGGTTACTTTCTTTCCATTTTGTAAAAATAATTCTTTTTCAGAAATTTTTATGTCCAATTTGTTAGCCTACTTTCTATTTTTGCTTTACTTCAATATTAGTGCAAATAGTAAAAAATTAATTGTTTTCATAAAGCTCATGATATAAATCAGCAGTAAACTTTTTGGCCGCGGCTAAGGACTCTTCTTCTTCCTGTTGGATAACTTGATCACTAACGTCAGGTTCATTTGTTTTTGTTGTGTTTCCTATACTGACATCCTTTATTTTTACAGATGTGTCGTAATATGTGTGAATGGTGTTTCCATCATCAAGATAAATGGTTATTTGAAATTGTTCACTCATGGGCACGGAAAGAATCATGTAAGCTTGGTTTTTTAATGGAATCCTGATGTTGGACACACGTTGGTTCATTTTTAAGTCAAACTTATCTACAGGGTACCCCAATTTTTCAATGTCGTCAGCATATCTTGTCGTATTCATACAGGCATCAAGTTGTTCGTATAGATTTCCGTCTTCATAGGCACGTTTGAAGGCATTATAGTTGTATTGCTTGGAAAAAACACTGTGCAAGTAAGAATTGCTAAAAATAAGAGTATGCCAGCTAGCCAGAGCCTTTTTCTTTGCTTAATTCGTGCCCACATTTTTCTTTTCGCCCCGTTCTAGGTAATTCAGGAAATCCTGTTTATGTTTTTCTTGCTCAGCTTCTGAATAATCTCCTGCAATATACCAACTGCCGATTGTCCAGTCATTTAGAATACGTTCCATTTCTTTTTTACCAGTTGCTGAATCATTTGCGCCATAATGATCGTAGAAATCTTTCACACGATTTGTTTTATTATCTTGGATGTCCTTATTATATTTGCTTGCTGCGTTGAAAATATCTTATGGCGAGCTCTCATTCGTTCTATCATACATGTTGAGCGTATCTAAATCAGAGTTGAAATCTGAATCGTCATATCGGCCAGAATCTACATTACTTTTATTCGAGTTATACAAAATAAACCATGAAGTTGCGTAGGTTCGTTTTCTTCATGGTCTCCTTTATAGGGCTCAGGAAAATAGTTCTTTATAAAATGAAAGGCTAAAATTGATAATTATTTTTAATGTGTTCATATAGGGCAGGGATATCTGCAATGGCATTGTCACATAGGAATTTAAATTCTTCTTCGGAAAAATATTCTTTTTCACCCATGCTTGTCTCTTTTTCAAAGAGATCAGCTACCATTTCGTAAACTCTTTCCGGCGTAATTATATAGTTTCTAACCCTACGTCCATAAAAGCTTTGAAACATTGTCCATTTTAAGTTTCCGTTAAAGCTTTCGATACATGCTTTTAGTTGGTCGTACTTTTCGGTCGGTGTGTTATCCACAAATCTAAAAACTAATTTCGGTATCTTATAATAAATATCCTCTTCATCATACATATCCCCGTGTAACTGTTTATGAGGAAATGCCTCGCGAAAATAGTCAGGTACTAAACTCGAATTTGATTGCATTTTGATTTACTCCTCTCTAATTGTTATACCATTCGGGTTTTCTTTTTGAATAATATTAAAGTACTCTTCTTCTAAAATAGGAATTTCATTGTATCTAGGATCATAAATGTATTTTCCGTCTGAATAGACCGTATGATAGTCAAAACTTTTGACTTTACCATACTCTTCAACAAATAGACGATAGGTTTTAGGTTTAATTTCATAAATAACCCCCTTTTTCCCAGCTGCCGCATATAAGTCATCCGCAATTTCCGAGCAATCATAGTAATCAACTTCATCTTTATAGTACTTTTTCTTTGCTTGAATGGTATTCATAACAGATGGATTGGCATCTTTTGGTATAGGTGGATTGATTGTTTTCGCTTTTTTCTTTGCTTTTGTTATATCTTTTTTAGGCAGAGTAATTTTTTGCCTGTGTATTTCTCTGCACCATAATAAAAGATG
>NZ_FXUT01000031.1 GCF_900183385.1 Listeria costaricensis | reverse complement strand
TTTCAGTGCAGTTTCTTTTTACTAATGTAAGTCTTAATTTTATTACAGAAGTAAAAAACTACAATACGGATCTCATATAAAATAATAGTTTTTGCATTAATTTTGCATTCTTATTAAGATAAATCTATTAAAATATTGGTATTAAGCAATTTACTGATACAAGTTATATAATCACCAGCTTTTATAAGAAGAAAGATGCCAAAGCCATTAATAAGAATAGATAGGCACATGCTTCCTTTTAAGTTCTATTTTAATCCTTTATTTTCAAAAAATATGTCGGGAGTGTGAAATGTCAATTATTTTTAAAACTGAACATCTTTTTATGTTTCACAGTTTTTATTCAGTATATTATACTAAAATGAGAGCTGATTATATTGATGGCCATTTCATTTTCTTTGGGATGAGTGAAATGAGATGGCTGGCTCTCCAATACGTGATTTATTCCATTAGCTAAAAATGTAATAAATCATAACAGTGATTGAAGATAACATAATTTCACCTCCCGACGGTTATTACTCTAACATATTAAAGTAGATAATTGTAAGAATGTTACAAAATAAAACAAATGTGAGTGGAGAGTGACAAGGGATGAAAAATAGAAGACAGATTGGCGATTTAATCAAGGAAATAAGAGAAAATTCGGGTGTGAGTTCACGAAATCTTTATGAGGGCTTAATGACGAGAACGAACCTGTATAGGATAGAAAATAATAAACATGGTTCAAACTATGAAACGGTGATTCAACTTGTTGAAAGACTTTCTATGAATATAGGTGAATTTGAGTATTTAAGAAGAGGATATCATGATTATCCTTTAAATGAATTCATGGACGAATTAAGAAAGATTAGAGTTTCAATTAATACGGAAGCCTTAAAAGAGCTTGAATGGAAAATAAATCAACAAATAGATGACGAAGGTAGTGAGATATTAGTAGATTTATCTCATATGATTGGCGGCTATATCATTTTGCAAGAAACAAACAATTTATCACTTGCACGGGAGAAATTTCTGAAAATATGGAATAGATTAAAAAAGAAAGATTCCTTATATTATAACGATGTTTTGCTATTATCTAATATTTTATTTATGTTTGACGAGGATATTATATTACTCATCCTAGCGCGATTAAATAAATACTATCAAATTTATGATAATTTTGGTGATACAAAAAGGCTAAAAAGAAATACTTTTTATAATTACTGCACCTATTTAAGGCTTCAAGAAAGATATTTAGAGGTTGAAGAAGTAATTAAAATCGTATATCGACTTGCTACTGAGGAAAAAGATCTACTTATGATTTTAGAAAGCCAATATTGTTTATGTGAAGTAAATTGGATAAAAGGCGAAAAGATAAAAACTCATAACAAAGTGAAGAAAATTATTGAGGCATTGGAAATGGGACAACAAGCGCTTATAGCAGCGGATATTAAGAAAGATTGGTATCAATTAACGGGGAAATTAGTTGAGTAGGAAAGGTAGCTTGGTTTTAGGGGAAATAAAAAAGCCATCCTCAGCATCGTAACGGGATAAGCTTTTCCTTTTCTTTTGGTAGAGTTTGTCTTTCTTTGTTTTGGTGACGCGGGTATGAAGGTCGAGTGCGTGGAACGGACTGCGCTTTATTTCAGGATTAAGATGTCCTTCGCGCATCCATTTTTCACGCTGCTTCTTTGCTTTTGATTTTGCCATGTGATCAGGCTCCTTTCGCTAGCTATTATAACACAGTTTGATGATAGAATGAAGGTGAGCTTACATCAACAGGAGGTATGCAGCATGAAAAAAGGAAAACTTTTGTTCTGACAATGGCAGGTTTTCCTCTGACACTTTTTGTTTTTCCGGTGGTTTATGGCGTGACGGATGGCAGTCGCATGTCATATCTGTAGGGCCGTTTAAGTGGCTTGAGATTGTAGCAGAGGTGCCTCATTTGGCTGGTTTTGGGCAGGTGACTGCTGCGGTTCACAGGGCGCAGGTTCACTGGGAGATGCTGCTGCTGGATTTTCTGTGTCTGTTGGTCTTTCTAGGCGGGCGGCTTTTTATCGGGAAATTTTGGCGGCAAAAAAGAAGCAAAAAAATCTGATTTGATGATTGACAAGGAGCGGCTTTTCAGTTAAGCTTGATACAGTGAAAAACATATGGAACCTTTAAGTTAGTCCAGAGAGGCTAGGAAGGGAAACGGTAAAAACACGTGCTATGCGTGTATACTTTTACGGATGATCCCCCCTTTGCCTAATCTGGCAGAGGGGTTTTTATATGGAAAGGATGATCTTTGTGTCAGAACAAGTTGTTGTGATGGATGAAGCAGGTGTCAAACGCGCCCTCACGCGTGTCAGTTATGAGATTATCGAGCGGAACAAAGGGACGAAAGATCTGGCGCTTGTCGGCATCAAGACGCGCGGGATTTATCTTGCCCAGCGGATCGCCGAACGGATCAAGATGATTGAAGATACCGAGGTGCCTGTTGGAGACGTTGATATCACGCTTTATCGGGATGATCTGAGCTACAAAAATGAAGAGACACAGGAGCCTTCACTAAACGGGACCTCGATTCCGTTCTCGCTGAAAGATAAGCGGGTGGTACTGGTCGATGATGTTCTTTACACCGGACGAACGGTGCGTGCCGCAATGGACGCGCTGATGGATGTGGGCCGGCCTGCACAAATTCAATTGGCTGTTCTGGCCGATCGCGGGCATCGGGAGCTTCCCATTCGAGCCGATTTTGTCGGGAAAAATGTTCCGACTTCAAAAGACGAACGCATTGAGGTTCATTTGACAGAAGTCGATCATGAACAAGATGCCGTCATGATTTTTAAATAATTTATCAACACTTTTTTAAAAGCAGTCCAGAGAGGCTGACAAAGAGTGCGATTTCATGAGGATGTGCGAGGAAAGCCTTCGTCCATTCTGCATAAAAAAGCTGTAAACTCTTTGCCAGAAACTTCTGGCAAAGAGTTTTTTTATGGAGAGAGGGAGAAAAAATGTCAGAAACACAGCAAACTACAACAAAACCCGTTCTAGATATTCACGAACGACCGGCATTCAGCAAATGGATTGTTCTTAGTATTCAGCACTTATTCACAATGTTCGGGTCGACCATCTTTGTACCGAGTGTGACAGGTCTTAGTCCAGGCGTGGCCCTTGTTTCAAGCGGGCTGGGAACACTTGCCTATTTAGTCATCACACGTGGGAAAATTCCGGCATACTTGGGCTCATCATTCGCCTTTATCGCGCCGCTCACCCAGTTTATGCTGAAGGATCAGTCGCCAGGCTCTGTCATGGTCGGGACTTTCTCGGTTGGGGTCGTCTATGCAATCGTTTCTTTAATCGTCTATTATGCCGGCGTGGACTGGATTCAAAAAGTATTGCCGCCGGTTGTTGTTGGGCCGGTCATTATGGTGATCGGGCTGAGCCTAGCGCCAAGTGCGGCAAACATGGCGATGGGGACAAGTAATGGCGTGGAAAATTATAGCTGGGAAGCGCTGGCTGTTGCCCTCATTACGCTTGCCGCAGCAATTATTGCGATGATTTTCTTCAAAGGCTTCCTCGGACTCATTCCGATTCTGTTTGGCTTTGCAGTGGGCTATGTGGCCAGCATGTGCTTTGGTCTGGTCGACTATACGCTGATCAAGGAAGCGAGTTTCTTCCAAGTGCCGGACTTTACGATTCCCTTCGTGGACGCGGATCCGGTGGTGACAGTGACGGTCATTTTGAGTATGGCGCCGCTTGCCTTTGTGACAATGGCGGAACATATGGGCCATCAGCTGGTTTTAAATAAAATTACCAACCGCAACTTCTTTAAAGATCCGGGCTTGCACCGTTCGCTTCTTGCTGACGGAACCGCTTCGATTATTGCCTCCTTCCTTGGGGGACCTCCTGTAACAACTTATGGTGAAAACATCGGTGTTCTGGCGATTACGCGCGTTTACAGTGTGTTTGTCATCGGCGGGGCGGCTGTATGTGCCATCTTGTTCGGCTTTATCGGTTATATCAATGCCATCATTACCTCTGTACCACAGCCGGTTCTTGGCGGCATTTCGCTGCTACTTTTCGGAGTCATCGCATCGAGTGGCTTACGAATGATGATCGATAACAAAATTGACTTAAATATAAATCGCAACTTAATTATTACTTCTGTTGTTCTTGTAATCGGGATTGGCGGGCTGTTTGTTCAAATCGGCTCCGTACAGGTTTCCGGTATGGCAATGGCAGCACTTGTTGGGATCATCTTGAACCTTCTGATCCCGGAGAGAAAACACGCATAATAAAGACATCTGGCCTCTTTTAGCAACCTTCTAGAAGAGGCCTTTCTATAAGAACATTTGAAAGGATGACGGTGAAAATGAAGCATTTATTGTCGATGGAGGATCTCAGTACGCAGGAAATTGAGCAGTTGATGGATCGGGCGGCTTATTTTAAACAGGGTGGAAAGCTTGAAAATGAGCATAAGCTTTACGCGGTGAACATGTTCTTTGAGCCCAGCACGCGGACGCATCACAGCTTTGAAATGGCGGAGAAAAAGCTTGGGATCGAGACGATTTCATTTGAACCGGGTGAATCAAGTGTGACAAAAGGCGAGACGCTGTATGATACGGTCTTGACCATGCAGGCACTCGGGGTGGACATTGCGGTAATTCGCCACACGGAAGAGCATTACTACGAGCCGCTAAAAGGGCTGGATATCCATGTGATCAACGGCGGGGATGGCTGCGGTCAGCACCCTAGCCAGTGTCTGCTCGATTTGTTTACCATCAAGGAAGAATTTGGCACGTTTAGCGGCAAGAAGGTTGTGATCTGTGGCGACATCGTTCACAGCCGCGTAGCGAATTCCAATATGCAAGTGCTCAAACGGCTCGGCGCGGAAATCTATTTTTCAGGGCCGCGGGAATGGTTTGATGAATCGTGTGCGGCCTACGGGACCTATTTAGACATCGATCAGGTGGTGGAAGTGGCGGATGTGATCATGCTTTTACGTGTGCAACACGAGCGGCATCAAAGGGACGGGGCGAGTTTTTCAAAAGCCGGCTACCATGCGCAATTTGGATTGACGGTAGAACGAGCTGCGAAAATGAAGCGGGATGCGATTATTATGCACCCGAGTCCGGTCAATCGCGATGTGGAGATTGCAGGCTGTCTGGTCGAAAGTGAACAGTCACGGATTGTCACGCAGATGCAAAATGGCGTGTTTATGCGGATGGCAATTTTGGAAGCAGTACTAAATGAAAAAGAAGCGGAGATGAAAGTATGTACCTTATAAAAAATGGGCAGCTATTAAATGATCAAGGTGAGTTCGTGTCGAAGGATATTTTGATTGAAGATGAAAAAATCAGGTTGATTGCTGAAAATATTGAGGCGACGGAAGCGGAAGTTTTTGATGCGGCTGGAAAATTCATTGCGCCCGGTCTGATTGATGTGCATGTTCATCTGCGCGAACCTGGTGGCGAGCATAAAGAAACGATTGCAACAGGGACGGCAGCTGCGGCTAGAGGCGGCTACACGACGATCTGCGCGATGCCAAACACAAAGCCGGTTCCAGATTCCAAAGAAACCATGCAGGCTTTAATGAAACGGATCAAAGAAACGGCTAAGGTGCGGGTCTTGCCGTATGCGTCGATTACGGAGAGTCTCGGGACAGATCAGCTGGTCGATTTTGACGGGCTATCTGCTTGCGGCACCTTTGCTTTTACGGATGACGGTGTGGGTGTTCAAGCGGCTGGAACCATGTTTGAAGCGATGCAGGCGGCTGGTCGGCTGAACAAAGCGATCGTCGCACACTGTGAAGATAATTCGCTGGTTTACGGAGGGGTTGTGCATGCGGGCAAATTTGCTGAGGCGCACGGCTTAAAGGGGATCCCAAACATCGCCGAGTCGGTTCAGATTGCGCGCGACGTGTTGCTGGCTGAGGCGGCTGACTGTCACTATCATGTCTGCCATATCTCGACGAAAGAATCTGTTCGGGCGGTTCGTGATGCCAAACGGGCGGGCATTCGGGTGACTGCGGAAGTTTCGCCGCACCATCTATTGCTGGATGAGGATGATATTCCGGAAAACGACGGCAACTGGAAAATGAATCCACCGCTTCGGGCCAAGGCGGACCATGAGGCGCTACTTGAGGGCTTGCTTGATGGGACGATTGATTTTATTGCAACGGATCATGCGCCACATGCGGCGAGTGAGAAAAATGTGCCGATGGAAGAAGCGGCTTTTGGGATCGTCGGACTGGAAACGGCTTTTCCACTGCTGTACACACACTTTGTAAAAACTGGCAAGTGGACGCTCAAGCAGCTGGTCGATTGGATGACGAAACAGCCGGCAGATGTGTTTCAATTGCCATATGGGCGGTTGGAAGAAGGCGGATTTGCAGACCTTACCATTATTGACTTAGAAACGGAACGGGCGATCGATCCGAATGAATTTTATTCAAAAGGAAGAAATACACCTTTTACCGGCTGGAAATGTACGGGATTTCCTGTAGCCACACTGTTCCAAGGTGAATGGGTTTATCAAGAGGGGGAAAAATAATGACCAAACGGATTTTAATGCTGGAAGATGGCACCTATTTTGTCGGCGAGGCCATTGGGGCGGATAAAGAAACCATTGGAGAAGTCGTATTTAATACGGGCATGACGGGCTATCAAGAAACGATTACAGATCCATCTTACTATGGACAGATTATTACATTTACTTATCCACTGGTTGGCAACTATGGTGTCAATCGGGATGACTATGAATCGATTCAACCGGTCGTAAAAGGGGTTGTTGTGAAGGAAGCGGCTGAATTTCCTTCCAATTGGCGCGAACAGATGTCACTTGATGCTTTTCTGAAGGAAAAAGGCATTCCTGGCATTCAAGGAATTGACACGCGCAAATTGACCAAAATGATTCGGAAGGAAGGGACGCTAAAGGGGATTTTGGCGAGTGAAACGGCGGACCTTGAGGCGCTTCTTCATCATCTGAAAGCGGTCCGGCTGCCGAAAGATCAGGTCAGTCAGGTTTCTTCTTCCAAGCCATTTGCAAGTCCAGGCGAAGGCAAACGTGTCGTACTGGTGGATTACGGCGTTAAGGGGTCGATTTTGAAGGAACTCAACAAACGAGGCTGCCACGTGACGATTGTTCCGCATGACATGACGGCTGATGAGATTCTCCACATGCATCCGGACGGCGTGATGCTTTCAAATGGCCCCGGCGACCCGAAAGATGTTCCAGAAGCGCTCGACATGATCCGCGGTATTCAAGGCAAGGTGCCGCTGTTTGGGATCTGCTTAGGGCACCAGCTGTTTGCACTGGCCAATGGGGCGGATACTTTTAAAATGAAATTTGGTCACCGCGGCGCGAATCATCCGGTGAAGGAGCTGGCGAGCGGTCGGGTGGATTTTACAGCCCAAAATCATGGCTATGCGGTTGATGCAGCAACACTTGACGGAACTAATTTGACGGTCACACATATCGAACTCAATGACGAAACCGTGGAAGGACTGGCGCATAAAGAATTTCCGGCCTACACCGTGCAGTATCATCCGGAAGCTAATCCAGGACCAAGCGATGTCAATTACTTATTTGATCAATTTATGGAAATGATGGAACAAAAGGGGGAAATGCGCCATGCCTAAACGGAAAGATATTCAAACCATACTTGTGATTGGCTCCGGTCCAATCGTGATCGGTCAAGCGGCCGAATTTGACTATGCAGGTACGCAAGCCTGTCTGAGTCTGAAAGAAGAAGGCTATCGCGTCGTCCTAGTCAACTCCAATCCGGCCACGATTATGACAGATGCCGAAATGGCAGATAAAGTATACATCGAGCCCATTACGCTCGACTTTGTTTCCCGGATTATCCGTAAAGAACGCCCTGATGCGATCCTGCCAACGCTTGGTGGTCAAACGGGGCTCAATATGGCGATGGAACTTTCCCGTGCCGGCATCCTGGAAGAGTGCGGCGTTGAAGTGCTGGGAACTGACCTAGAAGCGATCAAAAAGGCGGAAGACCGTGAAGCTTTCCGTGACTTGATGAATGAGCTTGGCCAGCCCGTGCCGGAAAGTGAGATCATTCATAATCTGGATGAAGCGAAAAAATTTGTGGCGGAAATCGGCTATCCGGTGATCGTGCGTCCGGCCTATACGCTCGGCGGCTCTGGCGGCGGGATTTGTGCGAACGATGCAGAGCTGGAAGAAATCGTTCAAAGCGGTTTGAAACTAAGCCCGGTGACGCAGTGCCTGCTGGAAAAAAGTATTGCCGGCTTTAAGGAAATTGAATATGAAGTGATGCGCGACAGAAATGACAACGCCATGGTCGTCTGCAACATGGAAAATATCGATCCGGTCGGGATCCATACGGGCGACTCAATCGTGGTGGCACCCAGCCAGACGCTTTCGGACCGCGAGTATCAGCTGCTCCGCGATGTGTCATTGAAAATCATTCGTGCGCTGAAAATCGAAGGCGGCTGTAATGTGCAATTGGCGCTTGATCCGGACAGCTATCAGTATTATGTGATCGAGGTCAATCCGCGGGTTAGCCGTTCATCTGCCCTGGCAAGTAAGGCAACAGGCTATCCGATCGCCAAGCTGGCGGCTAAAATTGCGGTCGGTCTGACGCTTGATGAAATTAAAAATCCGGTGACCGGCACGACATTTGCCCACTTTGAGCCGACGCTCGACTATGTGGTAGCCAAGATTCCGCGCTTTCCGTTCGACAAATTTGAGCATGGTGACCGCCGGCTCGGAACGCAAATGAAAGCAACCGGCGAAGTCATGGCAATCGGTCGAAACTTTGAAGAGGCCATCTTAAAAGCCGTCCGCTCACTTGAAATCGGCACGGATCACTTGTATCTGATGGATGCCGAAACCGCCGATCCGGCAGCTCGTGAGAAGAAAATCCGCTTCCCGGAAGACGATCGCTTGTTCTATCTGGCGGCAGCCCTTAGAAGCGGCGAAACGATCGAAGCCTTACATGAGAAAACCAAAATCGACCTCTTCTTCCTCTACAAATTTCAGCAAATCATTGCATGGGAAGAAAAGTTACAAACAGAACCATTTTCACTGGAAATTCTAACAAAAGTCAAACAGCTAGGCTTTTCCGATCCGGCAGTTGCACGTCTGACCGGCAAAACGGAGCAGGAAATTTACGACTACCGGAAACAAGCTCATTTGCTCCCAGTTTATAAAATGGTCGACACGTGTGCGGCCGAGTTTGAATCCACCACACCTTATTTCTACTCAAGCTATGAAGAGGAAAATGAGTCGATCCGGACAGAAAAAGACAGTGTGATCGTGCTGGGTTCCGGTCCGATTCGCATCGGTCAAGGTGTGGAGTTCGACTATGCCACGGTCCATTCCGTCTGGGCCATTCGCGAGGCGGGCTATGAGGCGATTATCATCAACAATAATCCCGAAACGGTTTCAACGGACTTTTCGATTTCCGATAAACTGTACTTTGAACCTTTAACACTGGAAGATGTGATGCACGTCATCGAGCTGGAAAAACCGCGCGGCGTGATTGTCCAATTTGGCGGTCAAACGGCGATCAATTTAGCAGAAGGACTAGCAGCGCGCGGCGTGAAGATTCTTGGTACGAGTTTGGAGGACATCGATCGTGCCGAAAATCGCGACGAATTTGAAAAAGCACTGATTGAGCTGGATATTCCGCAGCCTGACGGGGCAACAGCGACCTCCGTAGAAGAAGCGGTCAAAGTGGCCGCGCGAATCGGCTATCCGGTCCTTGTTCGCCCGTCGTATGTGCTCGGCGGCCGGGCGATGGAAATTGTCGAAAATGAAACGGCACTCAAGTACTACATGAGCCATGCGGTCAAGGTCAATCCGAAGCACCCCGTCCTCGTCGACCGTTACGTCCGCGGCCAGGAAGTCGAAGTCGACGCGATTTCAGACGGCCAGGAAGTCCTGATTCCCGGGATCATGGAACATATCGAACGGGCGGGCGTCCATTCCGGTGACTCGATCGCCGTCTATCCAGCGCAGCGCCTCAGCCAGAAAGTCAAAGCGACGATTGCCGATTATACGACGCGTCTCGCAACTGGACTTGGCATCATCGGCATGCTCAATATCCAGTATGTCATCAGCGGCGAAGAAGTGTTTGTCATCGAAGTGAACCCAAGATCGAGCCGGACAGCCCCGTTCCTAAGCAAAATCACCAACATCCCGATGGCCAATGTGGCAACCAAGGTCATCCTCGGCAGCACGCTTCAAGCGCTGGGACACACGCCCGGTTTAGCCCCTGAAAAGGATGAAATTTTTGTCAAAGTGCCGGTGTTCTCATTCGCCAAGCTGCGCAGTGTGGACACGTCGCTCGGCCCAGAAATGAAATCAACAGGCGAGGTGATGGGTAAAGACCGCACGCTTGAAAAAGCCCTTTATAAAGGCTTTGTGGCGAGCGGCACGACCATGCATGATTACGGGACTGTGCTCCTCACTGTAGCCGATCGTGATAAAGAAGAAGCCACCGCGCTTGCCGAACGTTTCAACAAGATTGGCTTCACGATTCTGGCAACGAGCGGCACAGCTGAAACGCTTGAAAAAGCCAACATTCCAGTCTCCACCGTGAAAAAAATCGGAGAAAATCATGAGTCTCTGCTTGATTCCATTCGCAGCGGTCGTGTCACGCTGGTCGTCAACACCCTGACAAGCGGCAAGCGCCCTGAAAGAGATGGCTTCCAAATTCGCCGTGAATCCGTTGAAAATGGTGTGCCAGTTTGTACATCACTTGACACAGCCGAAGCGATCCTGCGCGTCCTTGAGTCCCGCTCATTTGATCTGGAAACCATTGATGCCCAGCAAAAATCCGTTCAATAAATCCTAGAAAAGCGAGGGAAAGCCATGCAAACCAATATGGAGGTTGTCAGCCAGAAAATCATTGCTGATCAAATTTACGAGCTGAAACTAAAAGGGGAGAATGTCCGCAGCATGTCGGCCGGTCAGTTTTTAATGATCCGCCCGACGCGCGCTGACCTGCTACTTCGCCGTCCAATCAGCCTTTGCCAAATCGACCGCGAGACAGAAACGGCCACTCTTTTATATCGAGCGATGGGAGAAGGGACCAAGAGTTTGACCAGACTCGAAGCTGGGATGACAGCAGATGTCGTCGGGCCGCTGGGTCATGGCTTTGACCTGACATTGATCGAATCGGGCCGCCCGTATCTGCTCGTTGGCGGCGGGATCGGCGTTCCACCCCTCTATGAGCTTGGCCGACAAATCCAAGCGCGCGGTGGGATTGTCACCTTTGTAAACGGCTTTGCCTCCCAAAAAGACGTCTTTTACGAAGCGGAAATGAAACAAATCGGGACGGTTCATATCACAACGGAAGACGGATCATACGGCACAAAAGGCTATGTCACAGATGTCACGCAGTATTTATCCTTTGACCCGGCTTTGATTTTCAGCTGTGGCCCGCATCCCATGCTTACAGCCATCAAACAGGCCTATCCCGCAACGAGAACGTATTTATCACTGGAAGAACGTATGGCCTGCGGTTTAGGTGCCTGCTATGCGTGCGTTTGTGAAAAAAATACACCGGAAACAGGGCACTTGAAAGTCTGTCAGGACGGCCCGGTTTTCCGCGCAGATGAGGTGAGACTATGAATCGTTTAGCAGTAGAACTACCCGGATTGTCCTTGAAAAATCCGATCATGCCCGCATCCGGCTGCTTTGGCTTTGGAAAAGAATACGCTAAACTTTACGACTTGAATCAGCTGGGCGCAATCATGATCAAAGCAGTCACCCCCGAGCCGCGCCTGGGAAACGCCACACCACGAATCGCAGAAACCGCATCCGGTATGCTAAATGCGATCGGCCTGCAAAACCCTGGCCTTGAGTCAGTCCTAAACAATGAACTGCGCTTTTTAGAGCAGTATGACACCCCGATTATCGCCAATGTAGCCGGACGAACAGAAGAAGACTATGTGGAAGTTTGTGCGAGGATCGGTAAATCGAAAGTGGTAAAAGCGATCGAACTGAACATTTCCTGCCCGAATGTCAAGCAAGGCGGCATTACTTTTGGGACTGATCCAGAAGTGGCCCACCAGTTGACCCGGGCCGTCAAAAAAGTAGCCGATGTTCCTGTCTATGTGAAACTTTCGCCAAACGTGACAGACATCGTCTCCATTGCCCAAGCGATCGAAGCGGCAGGAGCAGACGGCTTCACAATGATCAACACCCTACTTGGCATGCGGATCGACCTGAAAACCCGTCAGCCAGTCATCAAAAACGGCACAGGTGGCTTATCAGGCCCGGCCATTAAACCAGTGGCCATCCGTATGATCCATCAAGTCCGCGCAGTCACGAGCCTGCCAATCATCGGAATGGGCGGCATCCAAACGGCAGACGACGTGTTGGAATTTTTAATGGCAGGTGCAGATGCCGTCGCAGTTGGCACAATGAATTTTACCGACCCTTATATATGTCCCAAACTGATCGAAACTTTACCAGAGAGAATGGATGCTTACGGAATCGAAACGCTACAAGCATTAAAAAAGGAGCAGAGTGAAAGATGACCCAACCCATTATTGCCTTAGATTTTGCCTCAAAAGCACAAGTCGAAGCCTTCTTAGCCCAAATGCCGGGCGAACCACTAAGTGTAAAAGTTGGCATGGAATTATTTTATGCAGAAGGCACCCCACTGATCGAGTTGCTTAAAAAGAGCGGCCACGAAATCTTTCTGGATTTGAAGCTACACGACATCCCGAACACCGTCCAGCGTGCGATGCAAGTTCTTGCCGGCCTTGGCGTGGACTTGATCAATGTCCATGCAGCAGGCGGTAAACAGATGATGGAAGCCGCCCTGTCCGGCCTTGAAAAAGGAGCATCCGGCAAACGTCCCAAGCTGATCGCCGTGACCCAGCTTACCAGTACGAGCGAAATAGACATGCAGCAGGAGCAGGGCATCCAAATGAGCCTGCTCGATTCCGTCCTAAAGTACAGCCGTTTGAGCTATGAAGCGGGACTTGACGGGGTCGTTTGCTCAGCATTCGAGGCGCAGGCCATCAAGCAAGCCACAACAGCAGACTTCCTATGCGTCACACCAGGCATTCGGCTAGAAAAGGGAGAAGCAGACGACCAGAAGCGCGTCATGACGCCAAGTGAGGCCCGCCAAAACGGAGCCAGTCAAATCGTTGTTGGCCGGCCAATCACCCAAGCGGCCGATCCAGCCGCCGCCTATCAACAAGTTTTAAAGGAGTGGAATAGACTATGAAGCAAGCACAAATCGCCGAACAATTACTCGCCATTAAGGCAGTATTTTTACAACCGAATGACCCGTTCACGTGGGCATCTGGCATTAAGTCACCCATCTACTGCGACAATCGCCTGACACTCGGTTTTCCAAAAGTCAGAAGAGAGATTGCAAACGGACTGGCCGATCTGATTAAAACGTATTTTGCGGATGCAGAAGTCATTGCCGGCACAGCAACAGCTGGAATCCCGCATGCCGCCTGGGTGAGCGAAATTCTCGACTTGCCGATGGTTTACGTGCGCAGTAAAGCGAAAGAGCATGGCAAAGGCAATCAAATCGAAGGCCCAATCCAAGCCGGACAAAAAGTAGTGGTGCTGGAGGATTTAATTTCCACTGGTGGTAGCTCACTAAAAGCCGTAGAAGCATTACGGGAAGCGGGCGCGGAAGTATTAGGCATTGCCGCCATTTTCACATATGGCTTACCGAGTGGACGCGAAAAATTACAAGCAGCAGATGTCCAGCTTGAAACATTGACCGACTACCCAACACTGCTTGAAGTAGCCGTACAGAACGGCTATATCGCCCAAACAGATCTAACCGCTTTGAAAGAATGGCAACAAGACCCAGAGAACTGGCGGAAATAGGAAAGACAAGATAAAAGACATCTATTTGTATGATTGAATAGGTGTTTTTTATTGTATATTTATTCATTTCTGAAATAGTTTTTACTCCCTATGAGAATTATAAGCAAATAAAAACAGTTTAAATATGGAGAATATATGAAATTTTAGCGTCTTTGGTAGATGAATTTGTATATTTAGCTAGATAATAGTAAAATACGTTCTTATTGTACTCAATTTATTGTCACATACGGAAACTGCTGCAAT
>NZ_FXUT01000012.1 GCF_900183385.1 Listeria costaricensis | reverse complement strand
TGTAAGTCTTAATTTTATTACAGAAGTAAAAAACTACAATCCAGATCTCATATAAAATATATGAAAATAATGGTTTTTGCATTAATTTTGCATTCTTATTAAACTAAGTCCTTTGAAACATTGGTACTGAGCGGTTTATTGATATAAGTTACACGATCGCCAGCTCCATTCCAGTGATTTTAAACAAAATAAAAGAATCTCTCGAAGTCAGTTATATCAACCGATTCGAGAGATTCTTTTGTTTTTGGAAGTGAAAGAAAATGATAGGAATGCAAAACTTTTTGCATTATCGAAAATGCCCACCCTGATTGGAATGGGAAGTTCTATGATGCTGACTATAACGTATGTGTAGAATTAGCTACACAGCTACTGAAAAAATATGGTTTATCTCATAATGACCTTTGGCGGCATTCGGATATTGTGGGTGCTGCCTACAAAGATTGCCCGCGCTACTACACAAAGAATCAAAGTGAATGGAATAAATTGAAAGAAGACGTACGAAAGAGAATGGGAGGATCCAGCTCTTCTGGATCAAGTAGTCAATATACGATTCCACCATTTTCAGAGGCCATTGGTACGCTAGAAACCAAAATGGAGATGAACGTGCGTAGTGGTCCAGGAACACAATACAGCATTACTCGTATTGCGCCGAAGGGTTCCGGCCATTCTGTTTATGAAAGTCGTGACGGCTGGTATCGAGTATCCAGCGGGGAATGGATCTCTGGAGGTTCACAATATGTTGCTTACAGCAAGAAATCTAATGCTCCGGTCAAACCTGTCCCTGTTACTAATAAAGGGCAGTATGTCTTTTTCCCGGCAGATCAAGGAACTTGGCGGGTTTATCCACTTTCTGCCCCAGCTTTGCAAGCACAATACAGCATCGGAACGATTAATCCGCCACAATTTGGCGGGCTGACA
Source organism: Listeria costaricensis (assembly GCF_900183385.1). GTDB lineage: Bacteria > Bacillota > Bacilli > Lactobacillales > Listeriaceae > Listeria > Listeria costaricensis. The sequence goes on along the minus strand of NZ_FXUT01000012.1, from coordinate 73,846 downwards.
TATGCTGTGAAAAAAGATCGCAGCGGTTGGGATTATGAAATTAAAACGGGAGCATTTGGACGAGTAAGGGTCTATTGTCATCCTGATACAGGAGCAAAAGTCAGTTGGAATGGCTCAGGCAACTGGCCAAATGTCCAATAGTTAAAAGTATCCGCAAGACTGGTGTGCTGACCCTCTGCTATTAGGCGGAGGGTTCTTTTTGAGTTTTCTCTTGAATGTCTATCTTTGCTCCCCAACAGCAAAGGTGATTTTTCTGTACAAATATCAAAATAACATGCGCTATTTTTGGAAATTACGCTTATATTTGTTGTTCGCGACAAAAAACGGCCATTTCATTATTTTTTTCGTTTTTGATAACATTTGTATAGTACAATAAAACATGAACAAATGTGAAGAATGAAAAGGAAGGCGGGAGAAGATGAAAGAAAAATACATAGTTATCTCTTTAGGTTTTCTAAATCTCATTATTTTGTTACTACTAGTGTTTTTTGACATTATTGCTAATAAAAACTTTATGGTGAGCGTCGTTGTAACGGGTTGTCTGATTTTGATATTAATTATTTCGACTATTTGGTCAATAATGAAATCGCTATCACAAAGTTTGAATAGACTGACACTATTTATTATTTATGGTTCTATTTTTACAAATATTGCTTTTACTATGATGCTAGCTTTTTATTATTTTGCAGGTAAACCATTTTAAGAGGAGAGGAAAAAAGGGATGAAAAAACTACTTAAAATTAGTATTTTACTGTTTGCACTTGGATTAGTACTGTTAGTCATACCTCATAAAATAATGGCGAATGAATTCAATTATGAGGAATTACTGAAACAAGAATTGATTGATGATTCTATTAGTCAAGAAGAGTGGGACCAATTTGTATTATCCGATTAATCGGCCAATATTGATGATAACAATGGAGAGGCTCCTTTAGCAAAAGAACCAAATAGCAATATGCTGAGGAGTTCGTGGGGCGGTTACAATATGCAAAAAGGCGATATACTCGTAACGGATAACGGTTTAGGTGGAATAAGCGGTCACGCCGGAATCGCTATTAGTGCAGAGCATATTTTAACCATTAATGGATATTGGAATACTACAACATTAGAACCTCTAAGCACTTGGATGAAGAAAAATGCAGGTAGTAAAGGAACTACTTGGGTTAGACGGCTGAAAAATACGACAATCGCTTATAAAGCTGGTGATTGGGCGTATAAGAATTATTGGAATGCGAGTGGCGGAACTAAACAAACTATTAGACCATCGTATGGTTTTAGGGGAAGCAGATATGACAAGAACCCGACTTACTGCTCTAAAATTGTTTTACAAGCGTATTATTTTGGATCAGGTAGTGCACCTGTTGTAAAAGTATTTCCAAGTCTAGTCGCACCAAGAGATTTACATACTTACTTCAGTTCTTCTTATTATCCTTATCAAGTAGCAAAAAAATAATGAAAAATTAACTCTCATTTGTTAGTGCTTTTGGAAAAATGAGTGCGGAGGATGCTGCGAGATATAGTAAATTCTGGGATGATGTCTATGAAGGAAAAACTGTCAATCAACGAATGGGTGTTGATGACATACAATTAAATCGAGTAGGAAAACAAGAGTATGAATTTTCTTCTTATGATCCAGATCCTGCTAAGGCAGTTAATGGGCCAGGAAAAGAGTCCCATCCGAAAGAATGGAATGAGACAATCAACAATCTTGAAAAAGATGGGGTAGAGATAATTTCTAAAGATAGTAATGGTAGTATTGCTTATGCCCCCAAATCTGATTTTAGAAATCCCCAGATGATTATTTCGGATGATGTCTCATATAGTGCATTAATGCATGAACAGCAGCATTATTTAGATGATATGGAAAATGGATTCCCTGGACCAGCTTTCAGTTATCAAACTCTTAATAGATGGAAATCAGAGTTTAATGCTTATATGAGGGAGATAAAGATTGCTGAAAAAGCAGGGAATAATAAATTAGCTGGACAATTATACGAGAATTATATAAGAGAAAGAAAACAATTGCTTGGTTATTAATTAAAAATGAGGTGTAGAAATGGAATCATGGATTAAAATGGATAGAAATTTACGTGAAAAAAGTTATACAAATAGTGATTTATTGAGATATTTGAATCAAGAAAATGAAGGAGTTCTTTACAATACATTTGTTGCGATTGCAGAATCTAAGCCAGAAGATATGGGAATTATTGAGCGGGTTAAACAAATTGCGAGTGGTACAGATAAGCTATCTCAACGTGGGGTGCCAGGAGCTAGTCTTCGGATGGTAGCAATTGCAACTTTAAAATCACTAGGCATGAACGATTTTTATGAAAACCTTACTGATGATGAAAAATTAGATGTCAAAGGGATTTATTATCAAGAAAGTTGGCCAAAGTAACATAAAATATTTAATATTGTTAATTCATACTTAAGAAACCAGAAATTGGGTGGAATATGAGAGATATTGAAGAATTAAGCATAATTTATGATTTGTTTATTAGTGAATTAAAATTCTTTTCAAGCGCCTTCGATACACAGTATGAAAATTTAAAACATACAGCTATGGCAGATGAGCTAGCTTCAGATTTTTCAGAAGTAGAAACAGATCGAGCTGAAATATTGTATCAAAATGATTGGATTACAGAGAATCATTTTGCGCTAGTGAAAACTATAAATAAAACGTTAGATGAAATGAATAACAATAACCTACTTTGGTCAGAAGAAGCTGTCAAACATGCTAAAGAATGGGAAGAATGCCGTCAACTAGGAAAAGAATTGTTAAAGGATTTGGGTTACTAAAACGGAGGGAATCAGGTTTAAGCAATACTACTCGAAAGAAAAAATATTGTTTTTTTTGCATTCTTATTAAACTAAGTCCTTTGAAACATTGGTACTGAGCGGTTTATTGATATAAGTTACACGATCGCCAGCCCCATAAAAAAGACGCCGTGAAGTGCTGGTAATGTGCACTTTTCAGGTGTCTTTTTTTGTTTGACCGTCTTAACACTTTGAAAGCATAGGTAAAGAAATTCTTTGTGCTAGAGACTAAAATTAAGTGAAGAACTGAATAATTCAAAAGTTTGACATGAATGAGCAGGCGATTAAATGTTATAATGGAACCAACGAAATGTAAGCGTATTATTTTATCTGGAAACTCAGTGGCTATAATGTTTACTGGATAATCCCAAAACAATTAGTAGCTCGTTTCTTCAAGGATTCTGGGAGGTGACTATGGCTAAAATTATTTTGATAAGAGGGAATTCAGGAAGTGGGAAAACAACAGTGGCTAGAAAATTGCATTCTCTACTGGGGGAAGGGAATTTGCTGATTTCTCAGGATGTTGTTAGACGTGAGATGCTGAATGTGCCGGACAAGCCAGATAATTTGGCAATTGGGTTAATAAAAATGATGATCGAATATGGAAAGGGAAATTGTGAATTTGTCATTATTGAAGGAATACTAGCGAAAAGTAAGTATGGAGATATGCTGAGAGAGGTATTGGTTAATTGTGACAATGTCTTTACTTACTATTATGATCTCACTTTTGAGCAAACACTTATAAGACATCATACAAAATGCAATCCTGGCTTTGCTGAAAAAACGATGCGTTCCTGGTTTTTAGAAAAAGATTTGCTAGGAATAGAAAATGAACAAAGCATCACAAATGATGTAAGTGTTGATGGGATGATTGCGCTTATAATGGCTGACTTAGATAAAAAATAGTAGATGCAGCTTCTAGAAAATACTACAGGAGGGGTCACCATGTTTGATACAATTTATACGATCATTGTATTTTTTCTTCCAGTGTTAGTGATTATTGGTGCTATAGTGCTTATAAAGCGAAATTCTAAAAAATCATAGATACAGAAAGAATAAGCGTTGTTGATCTTAATAACTTTAAAAATCTGTTCAAAAAACAAGAATCCGAATGCGACCGGATTCTTGTTTTTTAGAAGTAAAATTAATAACATTTCGAGCAAGGTGTCAGGCCGCGAGCTTTGGCGTCAGCTAGTGTTGTAGGTGTGTATGTGCCATTGCCGCATTTATGTGTATGATACTTAGAACCAGTTGGTGTCACCAATACTTGCGTTGTGTCATCTGCATTCTGTGTTGGTTGCTCGGCTTGGGCGGAGGAACTGCTACTGCTTTGTTGTTGCTGGCTGGCAGCTGCAGCTTCTTGCTCTTCTTTAGCTTTCTTAGCGTCTGCTTCATCGGCTGCCTTCTTTGCCGCCTCTTCTTTTGCTGTGACTTTGTCGTTGATACTGCTTATTTTACTGTCATAGTCCTGGATATTTAGATATTGATTGCTGTTGATATAATCTTTGGCTTTATTCAAAGCGTCTGCTGTGACTTGTTGGTCTGCCTCGTTTAATAGCTTGTCTGCTTCGGCTTTTGCGGCAGATGTATTATTTGCCTCGGTAATTTTTTTGCTGATAGTGTCAATGTCATTTTTGTAAGAATCTATGTTTAAGTACTCGTTATTTTCGATAAAATTTCTGGCTGCATCCAAAGATTCCGACGATAATGTGGAGTTCGCTGTACGAATCAAACGGTCGGCTTCGGTTTTTGCAGAGGTATTTGTGTAGAGTTTTTGAATATTGATTTCTTCAGAGTAGGTAACAACGCCATCTTTGACATTGCTGCCTTCAATATTTTCACCGTTAGAGCCGATCTTGGTTTTTACCGATTTTTTCTGTTTGGATGGTTTTAAGGAAGTGTAAGTAATCGTATATTTTCCGCTATCAAGATCTGTGAAAGTTTTCTTAAGTGTTCCGCCAGATTTAACGGAAGCGGTCTTTTCCTTTGAATAATTGTCAGTGCTGCTCGTGACCTCAATCTCAAATTTCATATCTTTTGGTAATTCGGTTTCGAGTGAAGTGTTCAGTTCGCCATTTTCATAGGTGGTCTTTGAAACAATATCACTGCTGAATGTTCCATCCGCTGATACAATATTTGCCAAACTCCCATAGGCAAATAAAACAGCCATAATTACCCAGAAAAGCTTCTTCTTATAGAATTTAGTTTTCATTTTTCGTCTCCCTTTTATTTTTTTTGATAAAAATCATCGTCATATTATGGATTATTTGTAAAATGTATTTATATTCACAAATAAATTATAAATAACATGAATTTTTATCACCCTATAAATTAGTTTAACAGAAAGTATTTTATTTGGCATTTTTCAATAGTTAAATTTGTGGGATTTTACAGGATGTTGCATGAATAATTTTGCACCTAAAAAATCGAGCCTATAAAAGACTCGATCCGTTGTTAATAGTCGTTTGCAAAAGTAGTATTTCTTGCTTTCCAATCTTCTAGCTTAATAAATACCCAAAAACCGTAGATTCCAACTGTAATAATTGTTAATAACAGCCATTTGATCCAATTACCAAATAGGCCTACTGCTGAGCCTGTGAAGCGCATGCGCCGACCTTCGATGACAGTGTGGTTGATTTTCCAACCATAAATCATACAAAGCGCCCATGGGTAACAAATTCCTAATGTACAAATCGTAATAAGTCCACCTAAAATCGACCAGCCGATAAATTGCAAAAGCCCGCCATCAAAAAAAGAAGTTCTGCCTTTCCATGTCTCCATCCTTTTTCCCTCCCATCCTTATATCTGTGCTAATTTTACCATAAGCTGACCGATAAATCCGATTTATTTTTAAGAAAAGCTACTTCTGGGTTCGATTTGTGACATAATAAAAATCCTAGAAAATCTGAATCGGAATTTTCTAGGATAATGTTATTCTTCCTTTTATTGCAGTTGCAAAATTTGTGCTTTTTGTCTGCTTTCATAAATTCGCAACAAGAAAAATGCGATGACTGGCAGGAGTGAAAGCAGTAATAAGCTGATATTGACAGATGTGAATTTTGTCAGTGCGCCGGCGATCGTTGGGACAATCAGTGAAGAGACGCCGGTGAAAATGCTGAGTGCGAATAGTTGGGCGGTGGACTGCATTTTGGCTGTGAAGTTCTGTAAAATCAGTTGTTTGGAAGCAATCATCAAAATGGGTGTGGTCAAAAATTGAAGACAACTAATGAGAATGATTGCCCAAACATTCTCAGCAAAAGTAAATAGAAGAAACTGGATGGTCAGCGTGATAGCTGTGATTCGCAGGAGGGTATAATTGCTGAATCGCTGCATGATTTTTTGACCAAGAAAATAGGCGGGAATCTCAAAAAGCGATTGGACGGACCATTTGTAGCCAATTTGAATATCCGAAGCGCCGAGTGCCAGCATCTTGTCGATCACGGTAATATTATTTGCCACAATCACGCTGTAAAGTAGAAATAATATCATAATTAAAAGAAGATAATTTTTATTGGAGATGAGTGCTTTAAAATCGGCTAGTTGAATTTTTTGCTGAGCTAGTAAAGGGTGTTTTTCAATATCACGTAATGAAAAAATCAGCAGCAATGTACTAGTCGACAAAAGGAAGATGCCTGCGCTTAGCCCGAGGTAGCCATGAAAGGATAATAAAATTGATAAAAGTACACTGCCGAGCGCCCACCCGATCGAGCCGAACGCCTTGATGAAGGAAAAATTCATCTGGATGGGGTGGCTGCTTTTTAGTACCCACGTATCCGCTAAGCCTGTACAAGTGTTGATTAAACCGCCGCTGAGGGCAATTAGCATGAAGTGGATGCCAAAGATGGGCATATCTGTTAAATAGAAAATACACGTTGCAGCCAGAAATAACGCCATAAAAACAAGCATGAATTTTTTAATCGTTTGAAATTTATCGGCAAAAAAACCTATCGCGATTTGTAGCAGGATCGTCGTGATTGCATAAGAAGAGAGCAAAATGCCTCGTTCCATTTCATCGTAACCAATCTTGGAAAGAAAGGGCGTGAATTGTGTCATTGAAAAAGAAAAAGCCATGTACATACATAAATAAAGCAGTGTGAATCGGTGGCGTTGTTTGGCATCTTTCACATGGATTCCTCCTGATTACTTTTCTGTACAGGTAATGATGACGGTTTGATTCGCCGTTGCCTGTGTGCCGGTAGTTGCTGTTTCAAGTTGCAAGTGATTATTTTCAAGCAAAATGACGGGTGTGATCAGATTGAGTCCGCGTTCTTCTAGCAAAGCGCGATCCAAGGTCAACAACAGGGTGCCGGCCTTGACGGTTGTTCCAGCTTCTACACATGCAGAAAAACCTTCGCCGTTCAGCGTTACTGTATCCAGCCCAACATGGATGAGCAATTCATAACCATCGTTTGTAATAAAACCAACTGCGTGTTTGGTTTCAGCAATAAATGATACTTGACCATCAGTGGGAGCGAAGACTTGATTGCCTGTTGTGTCGATGGCAATTCCGTCGCCCATCATTTTATTGGAAAATACTTCATCTGGAACTTCTGACAATGCTGTACAAGTCCCATCAATCGGTGCTAAAAGGGCAACGGATAATTTTTTCTTCTTTTTAAATTTAGAAAACATGTAAAGTAACCTCCTAGTGAATTTTTAAAGCGAAACGAAGAATAAAAATGAAAATTGCGACAAGAAAAATATAGGTCATGACAATAAAAGATAGATTTTTAAAACAGAGAGCCGGCTTTTTTAAACGAATGCTGAAAATAGCAAGACCATATTCCCGCTGAATATACCAAACGAGCAAAGCGGCACAAAAAAGATTCATCAGTAAGAACTGAGAAGCTGTGAGAAGGAGCAGCTCGAGTTTTAAAAGAGAATCTGTCTTGTTCTGCTGGCTTCTTTGTCGAATTTGATGGGTAACAAAGCCGCAGAAAAAGAAGCTGAGAAACATAATAAAATATAAAGTATAAATAGGATTCTGCCGAACAGGCTCAAGAGGTCCCAGATTTGTTTGCCAAGAAATCAGCACGAGATACAACAAAAACAGAACGGGAGCGGCAAAAAAGATGGTCTCTGTCATAAGCAAAATTCTAGTAGATGTAAAGGCCCTTTTTAGTGAATCGAATAGTGTTAAAATAGAAATTCTCATATTTATTCTCCTTCAAGGATGGGACGAGCTGGTTATTTGCCAACTCGTCCATTTTTTCGCTTATTTTAGTTCTGGCCAATACGGTTTGTTGACTTCAATCAAATCATCCAGAATGTCTTTGGCAACTTTGGCACTTGGGACAGTTTTATTCATCGTGATTGCCTGCCAAACTTTTTGATAAGATCCTTCTACCCAGCCTTCGACAGCTAGTTTTTCGGAAGCGACCTGTTGTTCCATCATGCCTTTTTGGAAATGCGGGATTTTCCCCATGGCAAGTGGTTCATAGCCGTTTTTGCCAACGATACAAGGGACCTCGACCATCGCATCTGCTGCAAAATTTTCAATCGAGCCGTTATTTTCTGTGATCAGAAGCATCCGTTCTTTCGTGTTGAATGTTAAGGCTCTCGCCAGGTCGACAATGAAGGAAGCATGCTCGTTGGAATGGAAAGTTGTATCTTTGGCTGAGTTTTCCCGAACGATCCGTGCACATTCGGCGAACACTTCTTTTTCGCGACCATCAATAATTTCATTGGCACGTGTGTAGTCCTTATTGGCATGGGCAACCGTTTCATCCGCCATCAAATAGTATTTCAGGTAAGTGTTCGACAAGAAGGCCGGTTCAATTTCAAGCAGTTCTTTGCCGGCACGCATAGCCTCCAGCCAGCTCTCTTCTTTATGCTGACCAGTAGGGGTGTTTTCGGTGTAACCCTGCTTGGCAACATGTGCTTTGATTTTTGGCATCAGATCGTTGCCTTCATGATCTCGAATACTTGTCCACCAGCCGAAGTGATTCAGACCGAAATAGCGAACCTCCATAGCTTTGCGGTTCTTAAGGCCGATTGTTCGAGCCATGATATCTTCCAGGCAGATCGGCATATCGCAAATGTTGATGACTTTGGAATCTGGGCGCAAGCGTCGTGTTGCCTCTGCCACAATAGCTGCCGGATTGGAATAGTTGAGTAGCCAAGCGTTTGGCGAATAGGTTTCCATATAGTCGATTAGTTCGATGATGGGGCCAATTGAGCGAAGTCCATATGCGATGCCGCCTGGTCCACAGGTTTCTTGACCTACGACACCGTGTTTCAGCGGAATTTTTTCATCTTGTTCGCGCATGGCATATTTGCCGACTCGAAGTTGTGCCATGACAAAGTCAACATCTGTGAAAGCCTCTTCTGGATCGGTTGTATAGGAGAAGGAGATTTCAGGCGAGCGTTCGCGAATAATGATTTCACAGGCCTCAGCGATCTTTTCTTGTCTTTCTTTGTCATTATCATAAAATTTGATTTGGCGTACTGGGAAGGTTTCTTTTGCTTCCAGTAGCATGACGACGATTCCGGCCGTGTAAGTACTTCCTCCACCGGCGATTAGAATGGAACTTTTTTTCATGAATTTTCATCCTCTTCTTTTAATAAATTTTCAAATTCGGAACGAACAGATGGGACGGATAGCCCGACGATGATTTGAATCGCTTGACCATTTCGGACAACGCCATGAGCGCCAGCCTGTGTGAACTGAGCATCAGGTCCCATTAGCGCAGCATCTTTTAGAGTCAGCCGGAGCCGCGTTGCACAGTTGGTTACGTCTATGATGTTGTCTGGACCACCAAGTGCTTCCAAAAATTGCGCCGCTTTTTTCTGATTTGGCTTTTCTTTACCTTTTTTATTCTTTTCTTTTTTCTCTTTATAATCAGCTTTCGTATAGAATTTCGTTTCGTCTTCTTCAGGCTCTCTGCCGGGTGTTTTCAGATCTAGCTTTTTGATAATGAAAACGAAAATGATGTACCAAAGAAAGGCGAAAATGATGCCGATAATAATTTGAGTCACATAGGTCGGCCAGTGGTATTTCCAAAGTGGCAGCCAGTTGACGGCAAACCAGTTGATCAGTCCGCCGCCGAAATCCCCCACAACACCAAACGCATAGGCAACTGTCGAAGCGGTCGCAGCTAGAAGCGCGTGGACAACGAATAAAACAGGTGCAACGAATAGGAAGGTGAATTCAAGCGGTTCGGTAATGCCGGCAAAGACTGCTGTTGCGGCCACTGGAATCATCAAGCCAAGTACGGCTTTTCTTTTTTCGGGACGAGCCGTTTTGTAAAAAGCGAAGACAATCCCGATTGAACCGAACACTTTGGACATACCGGAAAGGGCAAAGCCGCCAGCTGGGTACATTTCTTTGAGTGAGTGTGCGGTCGTTTGGAAATCGCCAAGATGTGTTGCCCAGTAGGCTGCCATTCCACCAGGGACAACGGCATTGTCATATGCAAACGGGGCGTAAATAAAGTGATGTAATCCAGTTGGAATCAGAATTTCTTGCAGGAATGAGTAGACCCACACGCCGATATTGCCGCTTGCGATGAAGAAATCTTGCAGGCCAAGCATTAGGGACTGGAAATATGGCCAAACAAATGCAAATAGGAAAGCGATTGGCAGCATGACAATAAAGCCTAAGATCACCACAAAGGATGTGCCGCGAAAAACGCCGAGAACTTCTGGCAGTTCTGTATCAAAGTAACGATTATGCAGGTAAACGACGATGCCTGAAATGATCAGTGCGCCAAACATCCCCGTGTCGAGCGTTTTCACACTGGCAACCATTGCAAGACCACTTGTGCCGCCAACTTCTTGTGTCATATCGACCCCGAAGAAGCTGCCCCAAGTCGTTAATATAGCTGCAAGAAAATAATTGAATGTAATGTAAGTAACAAGTGCTTCCAAACAAGCTCGCCCGCTCTCCTTTTTGGCCAGCCCGATCGGCAAACCAATAACAAAGAGTAGTGGCATTTGCCGGAAAACAGTCCAGGCTCCTTCAGCGATAACGTTCCAAACCTGATACCACAAACTGTCAGGATCTGCTAGTCCTCCCATAATATCTGGATTCATAAATAAAATAGCAAATCCGACGACAATTCCGGCGAATGAAAAGAGTAGCACTGGTGTAAGCATGGCTCCGCCAAAGCGTTGCACCTTTTTCATCATATAGGTAAAACCTCCTTTTTATTTTATAAGACGTCTTATTACTGTATATTGTAGTGGTGGTGAAAGGGCTTTACAATACGTTCAGGGCATTTATCTCATCATTTCATAATTGGGGATTTTTCACAAAAAACGGGATATTTCACATGGGGTTTTAAAAAAGGTTTCTTGAGCCGTCAAGTCTTTAATGCTACAATAAATCAGAAAGCGTTACCAAACACATGAGAAGAGGGAATAGCGTCATGAAACTGGAAGAACTGGTGAACAGGTATTACGATCGACTGAATGAAAATGATCTTCATATTTGGACATATATTCGAGCTAACAAGGAAAAATGCTGTTCCATGAGTATTAATGACCTGGCGGCAGCTTGTAACGTTTCGCGAACGACCATTCTTCGTTTTGCCAAAAAGATCTCTTTTGACGGCTATAGTGAGCTGAAGGTGCATATCAAGCTGGATCTTGAAAAGGGGATGAAAATGGAAAATGATTCGGTGGAGCTGATTGCAGAAGGGTATACTAGGACGATCGAGGAAATCAGTAAGAAGGATTTTTTGCCGATCTGCCGGCTTATCCATCAAGCCAAGCGGGTGTTTATTTTTGGCTCAGGAGATTACCAAATGGCTGTAGCGCGTCAGCTGAAACGTCTTTTTTTGCATGGTGGGGACTGCTTTTATGACTTTGACGCGATCACTTTGAATAAGGAGTTTTTTAATATCGTCGAAGCAGATGATCTGGTGATTTTGATTTCTCTAGATGGTGAATCTGAAAATGTCGTATCTGTGGCCAGACAGTTGAAGCTGATGAACGTTGCTGTTATTTCAATCTCTAAATTGAAAAATAGTACACTGGCAACACTTAGTAAAGAAAATATCTATATTAAAAATACAAGCATTCATTTTGACAACAAGAGTTCGCAAAGCTTTGAGTCGACGGCGAGCCTATACTTGGTTGCTGAACTCCTATTTGTCAAATATAATCTCTATAAAAATCAGCGAATAGTCGCTGAAAATGAGAAAAAAGAGCCCGGAAACTGCGCTTTGTGAAAAAGGAGGCGCGTTTTCCGGGCTCTTCTATGTTTATGCAGTCGTGCTGCCGAGTTTTTTGCTCAATTTTTCAAGCATGTCTTGTGTCATGGTATCCAAGTCGTAGGCGGGGGCAAAATCCCATTCGTCCTTGGCGCAGCGGGCATCTAGTGAATTCGGCCAGCTTTCAGCAATTTTTTGCCGGACTGGATCTACTTGATAGTCCATTTTAAAATCAGGCAGATATTTTTGAATGGAAGCAGCAATTTCGGCTGGTGAAAAACTCATCGCTGTAATATTAAAAGCATTGCGATGAATCAGACGAGCCGGATCTGCCTCGAGCAGCCGTACAATCGCCTCGATCGCATCAGGCATATACATCATGTCCATGTATGTGTCTGCCGCAATGTACGAGGTGTAGCGGTTTCGTTTGATTGCTTCATAGTAAATGTCGACCGCATAGTCGGTCGTCCCTCCGCCGGGTAGCGTCTTATGGGAAATCAGACCGGGAAAGCGGACGCCACGCGTGTCAACTCCGAACTTGGTGTAATAATAGTCGGCCAACAGTTCGCCAGCTACTTTGGTGACACCGTACATGGTCGTCGGGCGCTGGATGGTATCTTGCGGTGTGTGATCAGCAGGCGTTTCCGGACCAAAACAACCGATTGAGCTTGGTGTGAAAAATTTCAAATTTAGTTCGCGAGCTACTTCCAGTGCATTCATTAAACCGCCCATATTGAGCTGCCAGGCAAGTTGTGGCTTAGCTTCGGCAACAGCTGACAGGAGAGCGGCTAGATGAATCAAGGTGTCGACCTGATATTTTTCAGCTAGCCGGTGCATGGCACGCTGATCCATCACATCCAAAATTTCAAAGGGGCCATGCTCAAGCAGCGGACTTCCTTCAATGCGGCGAATATCTGTTGCAATCACTTGGTCGTTCCCATAATCGCGGCGTAATCGCATGGTCAGCTCCGAGCCGATTTGACCGAAGCAGCCGGTAATTAAGATTTTTTTCATCATTCATCCTCCAGAAATACGTTCTTTCAGGGAAGAAATTCCAGCAGGGTGTCAAAAATCCAAAAGAAAAGCGTCTGTCGCAAGGAATCTTCACAGCCTTTAAATCACGCCTAATTCTTTGCCGACTTTGGCATAAACAGCTAGCACCTCATCGAGCATTTCACGTGTGTGTGCGGCGGTCGGCATGTTGCGTACCCGGCCGGTGCCGCGTGGGACTGTCGGGAAAACAATCGCTTTTGCATAGACGCCTTCTTCAAGTAGCCGGTGCGAGAATTGCTGCGTTAGGTTTTCGTCTCCGATGATGCAAGGCGTGATGGGGGTCTCTGAATGGCCAATATCAAAGCCTAGCTCCTTCAAGCCGTTTTTCAAATAGCGGCCATTTTCCCACAAGCGTTCGATCGTCTCCGGACTATTTGCCATAATGTCGAACGCTTCGATACAGGCAGCAGCCGAACTTGGCGTAAGCGATGTCGAAAATAGAAAGGGTCTCGCCCGAACCTTCAGCCAGTCGATCAGCTTCTGACTGCCCGCCACATAGCCGCCCACCACGCCGACTGCCTTAGAAAGTGTGCCAATTTGGAAGTCAATTTTGTCCGATAGCCCAAAATGTTTGACCGTTCCAGCACCAGCGCCCATTACGCCTGAACCATGGGCATCATCAATATAGGTGATCAGCCCGAATTCTTCTGCAATTTCCACGATTTCCGGTAGCTTGGCCACGTCTCCATCCATCGAAAAAACGCCATCACAAATATACATGACTTTTTCATATTCGCCGCTTTCAGTCGCTGCTTTTGCCAGTTCGCGTAAGTGAGCCATGTCCTGATGACGCGCCCGAATGATTTTGGCACCGGACAAGCGGCAGCCGTCAATGATCGAAGCGTGATTCAGCTCGTCCGAAATGATCGCATCTTTTTTCGTCATGACAGCAGAAATAGCCCCCATGTTGCAGTTGAAGCCGGATTGAAAAGCGATGGCAGCTTCTGTATGCTTAAAGGTGGCGATTTTTTTCTCCAGCTCGTCATGGATGCTCATTGTGCCGTTGATCGTCCGAACAGCCCCGGCTCCAACGCCAAATTCGTTCGTTGCGGCCACTGCTTTTTCTTTCAGACGTTCATCATTTGCAAATCCCAGGTAGTTATTGCTGGAAAGATTGATAAGTTCACGGCCGTGGATTCGTATTACAGCTCCATTTGGCCCTTCCAGTGCGTCAATTTCATTGTAAAGACCTTGTTCACGTAATGCTTCCAGCTGTGGGCTTAAAAAAGCATCTAATACTTTACTTGTCATACCTGATTCCTCCTAGTGTTCCGCTAAGAACCCGTTCCATTTTTCAGACTGTACAAGAGGTGCCCTAAGTTATGTATGAAGTAAAACATCGTTGTCAATTCTACAATGCCACTTGCTTGAAAAAATAGCAACTAGTTTAGTCGCAAAATAGCAAAGGAAGAAAATTCAGTAAAAACAAATAAAAATATCGTCAAAAAAATAGCCTTTCCGCTGAACAGAAAGGCCGGTATCGAACGCATTATTTATTTTCATCAAATCCGTATTTTAAGAGTGTTTCAGCTGTTTGGAAGCGCAAATCTGATTCTTTTTCGCCAAGAACAACCACAATCATTCGTTTGTCATTTTGCTTGGCTGTCCCGATAAAGCAGTAGCCAGCCTCATCTGTAAAGCCAGTTTTAAGACCGTCGACACCTTTGACCGTCCCGTTTGTCAACATTTCATTAGTAGAGGGAAGGTAAGTGCCATCACTGAGCTCCACTTCGGATTGCTTGGTAATGGAAAGAATTTCTGGATATTTATCAAGTATTTCTTTACTTAAAATCAGCAAGTCATGCGCTGTGGAGGTAGCTGCAACGCCGTTTTTATCTAGTCCGCTTGCACTCACATATTTGGTATCATTCATCCCAAGTTTTTTAGCCGTTTGGTTCATTTTATCCACAAATTTGTTTTTAGCGATCGCATAGCCAAGTGTTTCTGCCGCATCGTTTGCTGAGTAAACCAGTGTGGCATTCATCAAATCATCCACTGTGTATTCTGTATTTCCGCTGATTCGACCGAGCGATACGGCTTGTGCATCATTCAGCGGTTCAAGTGTCAAGGTTTCATCCCAGCTTAATTTGCCATCTTGAAGAGCATCATATGCAAGATAAACAGTCATCAATTTGGAAATACTGGCAATCGCCAGCGGTTCATCTTCATTTTTCTTGTAATAAATCGAGCTATTTGTATAATCTAACGCAGCTGCGCTTTTCGCGCTGACAGAAGGACCATTCCCAGTCATTGTGCTGACGGAATTTTTGATTTTTGTTGAACTCGTACTCCCCGAGAAGAAAATATACACACAACCAGCAATAAGAATAATAATAAGTGCAAAGACGAATTTTTTCATGTTTCTTCCTCCTTTTATAATACCCATTATAGGTCCGAAAACTCAAAATGGGACTAAGGAAATAGAAATAAAAGTTAAAGAAAAAATCCGTCTCTCTTTAAATTAAGAAGGAGCGTGCATCGTCATAATTTCAAACAGGTGACCATTTGGATCATAAAAGCTGCGGTAATACATGAAGTCGTCCCCCTGAGGGTCCATCGCTTTTTCTGCACCGTTCGACACTGCGGCTTCATAGATTTGGTTCACTTCTTCTTTTGATGAAAAGGTCAGTGAGACAATATGGCCAGTTTTGGCCGAAAAGTCCGCCACTTCTTTCCGCGTAAAAGTTTTGAAAAATGGTTCCGTTAAAAGCATCAAAAATGTCGACTCATTTAAAACAAGACAGGCCGCCTTTTCATCGCTGAAATCCATGTTGAACTCGAAGCCGAGCGCCCGGTAAAAGGCCATCGTTTCCTCCACATCGCGAATCGGTAAATTGACAAATGTTTGTCCAGTTGTTCGTGCCATCATTTTTCCTCCTTTTCACATAAAAGACCTCGGGCTAACGATAAAGTCAGCACGAGGTCGATGATTTTGCTAATCTAATATTCTCCGGTGGAACTGCTGTTTAATATCCTTGGCAGGCGGCTGTTTCACACTGGTTTTCGTAAAGGTTTGCTTTTTCTGGTCACTTGGCAGGGCATCTTTGATCTTAGGAGTTTCGAGTGCTGGGCTAGTCCGGTTCGACATCACTTTCGGCATTTCAATATCCTCCTTTAAAATCTGTCTGAGTTATCCTTTACCCTGTATGTTTAAAAAGAAACTAGTTAATTTATCCGCAATTTCTGGCGCAAAAGGTCCCCGCGTCCTGGGAAAATTTTATCAAATAGACGCGTTTTGAGGCTCAGATAACCATAACTGAAAACCCCAACTGGCACGCAGATCAGAAGAAGCACAACCGAACTTAAGCGGTGCTCAGGACTGATAAACTGGCTGCAAAGTAGATACACGAGATAGGTCGCAATCAACATGCCGACGTTTAGGATTAGAATGCCGATCGTTCGCTGGCCAATCCGTTTAAAGGAATAGTGGGCATATTTATGGATAATGATCAATGTGAAAATGACCGAGACGGTATAACCAAGACCAGTGGCCATTAGTGCCCCTTTTGTTCCCATTAAACTCATCAGCGGCATTTGCAATACGGATTTGACAAGGAGACCGAGCAGGAGACTCAGTACCGTAAAGCGCTGTTCGTCAATTCCCTGCAAGATCGCGGCGGTCACGCTAAACAATGAGAACAAAATGGCGATCGGTGCATAAAAGGCTAAGATGTCCGTACCAAACGCACTGTACCCATAAAAGATTGTGTAGATCGGCTCAGCCAAAAGGGCAATCCCCAGACAGGCTGGCAGCGTCAAGAAAAGCGTCATCTGCAAAACGTCCGTCAAATTTTTATGGACAACCTGATATTGCTTTTTAATGAATGCCGATGAAACGAGCGGAACGAGTGCTACCGAGAAGGAGAGGGCAAGCGTTCCTGGAATCATCACGATTTTCTGTGCGGAAAGGTTGATGACCCCCAGCTTGTCCTGCGCATCCTTCGCTGTATCCCCAAGCCAGACCATAATCCGCTGGAAAGTGAACAGGTCATACTGCTGATAGAGTGAAGAAGCAACCCCGACAATGATAAAAGGGATGGCGGTCACAATGATGCTTTTATAAAGCGCTGGGATTGAAATATGAAGCGTCCCTTTGTCCGCCTCGTATTGTTTCCGCAGATAGGGCCGCCGTTTAAAGTAGTAGTAAAGCAGACAAAGCATGCTGGCAATCGCACCGATGAAGGCGGAAAAAGTCGCGATGCTCATGGCTGTTACAATTGAACCGTCCAAAACGTGAAGGACGATATATGTTCCGGAAAGCAGGAAAATAATCCGTGCCAGCTGTTCGATCACTTGGCTGACAGCAGAGGGTGCCATGGAATAATGACCTTGGAAGTAGCCTCTGAAAAGACTCATGACAGGAATAATGATCAGTGCAAAGCTGACAGCCCTCATGACCATCGTCACGTCTTGAGCTGTAAAGCCATCGCTGTTACTTGTCACCTGCATGACCGCCAAAATAGGTGCTAAAGCGTACATGGCAATGAATGTCAGAACGCCCGTAATCAGCATCAAGAAAATCCCGGAACGGAAAAGTTTGCGGCTGACAGCATATTCTTCAATCGCATTATAGCGGGCGATATATTTGGCAATCGCTAGCGGGACACCTGCCGTTGCGATGCTTAGAAAAATTTGGTAGGGTACATATCCGTAATTGAAAAGAGCGGCATTTTCTTCGCCGCCAATAATCCAGTAAAAAGGAATAATATAAAGTATGCCAAGCACCTTGGACAAAACTGTTCCAAAAGTAAGGATGGCTGTTCCGCGCATTAATTTTGAAGCCAATTTCTTCATCCTTTTCTTCGTTTTTCATAGATTACTTTATCACGAAAGCAGAAAAAAAGCGACATATAATCGTCAAAATGGGGTTGCAAACGGTTACTTGATAGACTATAATAAATTGAGTATAGAAGGATTGTTACTGTTCGGCAGGCAAAACCTGAATTAATTTGAATACTACAAGTGCGATGAATCATGTATAATTGTAGTAATCAGATTAGTTTGGGTTTTTTTCTTTTGAAAGGGTGGAAAAAACATGGTGATAAAGAAAATACTCAACAACAATGTCGTCGTGGCCGAAAATTCTGGTGGTAAAGAAATCGTCGTGATGGGTCGCGGACTAGCTTTTCAAAAGAAGATAGGAGACATCGTGGATGAAAGCTGCATAGAAAAAACTTTTGTTATGGAAACAAATGAGCTGTCGGAAAAACTGTCTGAACTTATTAGTGAAATCCCTATGGAACATCTGAAAGTCGCCGATGATATTGTGAGCTATGCCAAGGAAGCACTGAATGCGGATTTGAGTGACAATATCTATCTTACTTTGACCGATCACATCAATTTTGCCATTTCCCGTTATAAGCAAGGCATCAATTTGAAAAATGCACTGCTTTGGGAAATCAAGAAATTCTATCAACCGGAGTTTCAGGTAGGTTTGAAAGCTCTCGGAATCATTCAAGAACGTCTAGGTTTTATTTTGGATGAAGATGAGGCTGGTTTTATTGCTCTTCATATCGTCAACGCGCGGCAAGACGGTCAGCAAATGACCAACACGCTGGCGATGACACAAATTGTTCAGGATATTTTAAGTATCGTGACCTACCATTTCGGCATGATGTTGGATGAGACCTCCCTCAATTACACACGTTTTGTGACGCACTTGCAATATTTTGCGCAAAGGATGCTACGTAACGAAGTGATTGAATCGGGAGACGACTTTCTTTACGAACAGGTTCAGAAAAAGTACCCAGAGGCATTTCGTTGTACTGAGAAAATTAATGCCTATCTCGTCAATACGCATCAAACCAAGCTAACACGAGACGAGCAAGTTTATTTGACGATTCACATTTATCGCGTAACAGAGCGCAATACGCTTCATTGATTTACCCGTAAGATATTTTAGAAAAAAACCCACTTTGCTTTCATCCAAGTATACGCATGGCAGTTAAAGGCGATTCCTTCATTAACATGTAAGGGAATTGTCTTTTTGTCTTTCCCTTGTAATAACAATTAACGATCTTTTCCGTTATAATGAGGTGGAGCGACCTGCTCAAGTATGAAAACAAGAGGTGGAGAAGATGGCAAATTTATATCCGTATTTGGCATTTGAACGCGCAAAAGAGGCACTGGCATATTATGAAAAAGTATTTGGTGCAACAAACATCACGAGAGTTCCCGTCACAGAGGAGCAAGCGAAACAATTTGGCTTACCTGCTGAGGAATTAGATAATTTGACCATGCATGCCGGATTTACCATTTTAGGGACGGAGCTATTTTGTGCCGATTCGTTTGGCAATCAGATAGCGCCCAGCAGACAAATCTCGCTAATGCTAGATGTGAACAGTGAGGATGCGGCGGCTGCAAAAGAAGCAGATGACTTTTTTGAAAACGTGGCAGCTTCTCCCGATGTGGACGTGACCATGCCTTTTGAAGAACAGTTCTGGGGCGGAAAAATGGGGCAGTTCACGGATAAATACGGCATCACCTGGATGATTCATTCACAACCGTATTCTAAACTTGGCAAATAAATCGTCACGAGAGGTCTTGGTGTAGCCACCGGGGCCTTTTTATCTGACTTGACTTGCAGGCTACGCGAAGTGTTACAATAGAAGAAATAGAGCATGGAAAAGGAGGGCGGCAGGTGAATATTACACAAGTTGCCAAAGAATATGAACTGACGCCAGATACGCTGCGTTATTATGAAAGAATCGGCTTGATTCCGCCGGTCAATCGGTCGGCAAGCGGCAACCGCGACTATACGGAAGAGGATTTGAAATGGGTCTTTTTTGCCAAGTGTATGCGCGGAGCTGGACTTCCTGTAGACATGCTGATCGAATATGTCCATCTGTTTCAGCAGGGAGATGACACGCTGGAAGAACGCCGCGAACTTTTAAAAGAGCAGCGCGACAAGCTTCGAGAGCGGCTCGTTGAGATGCAGGCCACTTTGGAAAAATTGGAAAGTAAGGTCGAAAATTATGATCAGCGCCTGTTGAATCGTGAACGAGAATTGTACGGTAAGCAGGCTACAGTAGTTGAATAAAGGAAAACAGCGTTCAAAACAGCTTGATTTGAATGCTGTTTTTCATTTCCTAGAGCTAAAAATAGTTGTTCATTTTTCGGAAGATCTTTCATCACAATGCTCGTATAATGGTGGTAAAGGAGGGGAAGCCAGTGATCACTTCCACTAGTCAAAAGCAAGAGTTTTATCGGGCGTTGGTGGAGAAAGACCCAGCCTATGATGGGATTTTCTTTGCAGGAATCAAGACGACCGGCATTTTTTGCCACGCAACCTGTACCGCCAGAAAGCCAAAATTTGAAAACTGTGATTTTTTCTTGTCGGCAGAAGAGGCGCTCTTGGCAGGTTTCAGGCCTTGTAAAATTTGTCGACCGTTGTCATTTCCTCACACAATTCCGGAAGAAGTTCAAATGCTTGTTCGCGAAGTTGAAAGAAATCCGGAAAAAAGATGGCAGGAAGCGGATTTTTCAAAATTGGGCCTGCATTCTGCCACTGCAAGAAGGAAATTTAAAACGATTTACGGCATGACATTTGTCCAATATGCACGTGCGCGGAGAATGGGCATGGCGTTCAAAGAAATCATGGAGGGCAGCCGGGTGATCGATCAGCAATTGTCGCTGGGATATGAGTCCTCTAGTGGCTTTAACGATGCTTTCACCAAAATTATGGGCAATCCGGCCAAAAAAGCCGATATACGAGTTGTGAATGCCCATTTTATTTCCACGCCGATCGGTCGAATGCTCAGTCTGTCGGATGAGAACTATCTGTATTTGCTGGAATTTGTCGACCGGAGAGGCTTGGAGAGAGAAATTGAAAAGCTGCGTCAAAAGCATAATTTTCGGATCATTCATGGTCAAAATAGCATCAATCAAGAGTTGGAAAGGCAGTTGGGACGCTACTTTCAAAAAGAACCGATCGACTTTTCCATTCCGTTATATATGGATGGCTCGGCGTTTCAAAAACAAGTATGGGCAATTTTGGCGTCGATTCCAGCCGGTACAACACTCAGCTACCGGGATATCGCGCGGGAGCTTGGCAACAAGGATAAAGTCAGGGCGGTGGGCAATGCGAACGGTGCCAATCAGATCGCCATTTTGATCCCGTGCCACCGTGTCATCAAAACGGACGGAGAGTTAGGCGGCTATGGCGGCGGCATTCAGCGGAAAAAGTATCTGCTTGAACTGGAGCGGCAGGCAGTAAAAGCATAAAAAAGCCCGGCAGTCGCGCCATTTTGAAAACGGTTCGACTGCCGGACTTGCTTTAATTTTTCGTATAAATTTGCTGGTAGCGTCGATAGGCGAAGAATCCGCAGACGAGCACAAGACCGATCAGCCAAATGAGGGCCTGAGCAGCAGTCGAACTGGAAAGTGGTGCGCCGTTTAGCAGGTCACGGGTGGTCTCGACAATGGGGGTCATTGGTTGGTATTCAGCGAAGAGCCGGATTGGCAGCACCATGCCGTCAGTTGGGATCAAAGCAGAGCTGACAAACAGTAGCATCAGCAGAATGTAAGAGAAGCCGCCAGCCCCATTGTAGTCCTTGGCTTTCAAGGAAAATGGAATGGCGAGCAGTGTGATCGCAAAGGCGAACAGGATGGAGATCCCGATGAATAGCAGAAAGTCGCCAGTCGTCGCGTTCGGCCGGAAGCCCATCAGAACGCCTGCCAGGAAAACGATACATTCGGCGAGTAGCATAAACAACACGGAAGCCACGACATGCGAGCCCAGAATGACCCAACGTCTGATCGGCAGTGAGTGAAGTCTGTCGAGAAAGCCTTTATTTTTATCCATATTGATCCGCAGCGCCGTATAGGCAGAGCCCATCGACATGGAAATCAGCAGAAAGCCAGGCAATGAATAATTCAAATAGGCGGCTGTACTGGCCTGATCGCCATCAATTGCAATATTTCCGCCAAATACATAGACGAAAAAGAGCAGCATGAAAAGTGGTGTCCCGATTACCGTGATAAGCGTGTCGGGATTGGTCAGATTGAGCCGGATGACCCGTTTTGTCAGGACGTTCAACTGTTTGAAGGAGTTCATTTTAGCGCCTCCTTTCTGGTGACATTCAGGAAGATGGTCTCAAGATTATTTTCGTTTAATAAGAATTTTTGAACCTCGATTTGGTGGGCCGTCATGAGCGCCAATCCTTTGTGAGCATTATCTTCGTCCAGCTCAATCAATTGGTCATTTGTCGTGTAGACAATTCCAGCCTCGTTCATTAAAACCAGCGTTTTCGGCAGGGCATCATCCGCCACTTGCAGGGAATACGTTTTGCTGACCGTATTCTTGATTTCAGCAGGCGTCCCGTATAAAACGATTCTGCCGTCGTGAATAAAGCCAATATGATCCGACAGATGATCCGCTTCTTCCAAATATTGGGTCGTTAGAAAGACGGTTTTCTTGGCGTCACGGATTTCCTGAATGATTTTCCAAATTTCGAGCCGGTTTTTCGGGTCAATACCCGTTGTCGGCTCGTCTAGGAAAATGATTGCCGGGTCACCAATCAGCGACATGGCCATGTTGAGCCGTCTTCTCATGCCACCAGAATAGGTGCTGACTTTTTTCTTCCAGAAGGTGGTCAGATCCAGCCGCTCCGCCAGCCGTGTGATTTCCTCTTTCGGTTGGGAAACACCTCTGAGACGTGCAATCATCAGCAGATTATTATAGCCGCTAAATTCCTCATCTAGAGTATTAAACTGGGAATTCAGACTAATGAGCGACCGAATGGCATCTGGTTCCTGCAGCGTCTTGCCCATGATTTCTACAAAACCGCCATTCGGCATGATCAACGTGCTTAAAATATTGATTAAAGTGGTTTTGCCGGCACCGTTTTCGCCTAGCAGCGTAAAAATTTCCCCACGCTGAACAGTCAAATCGATGCCTTTTAGCACCTCGTGATCCTTGTAGCTTTTGGTCACGTTTTGGATTTTAATCGCATCCATGTTCATCACCTATTTCTTTGATATCTTTTCTAAGCTTTTCTCTGATTTTAATGAGCCAAAGCGTTTCAGGATACTGTTCCATGATGGTGTCAGCGAATTCAACAGGATCATGATTAACGATCTCTGAAACCGGGATATGTTCGATGGCACTTTCCTGAAAAATTTCTAGCACATCTTCGAGAACGACCATGAAATTATCCCCTTTGGCAAAATTCCACATATACTTTTCCAGTGCGGCGAGCGCTTCCTGATAATCGGCAGGCAAGGTGAGCTTATCTTTTTTATATTGTTTATAGCGTTTTTTTGATCCGGTGACTTTTTCAATTAGATTTTTCATTTTTATTACTCTCCTTTCAATTGGTGAAGCTTATCTTCAATAAAGGACCATTTTTCCCAGAAAGTGGTCAAATAATCTTGACCCGCTTCATTTAATGTGTAGAATTTTCGCGGCGGCCCCATCTCAGATTTTCTTTTTTCGACGTTGAGCAAGCCTTTTTTCTCGAGACGGAGGAGAACCGTATAGACAGTGCCCTCCACGATATCTTCAAATCCCAGATCGATCAGATAGTGGGTGATTTCATAGCCATAGGTCTCTCCCTGACTGATTTTTTGTAAGACGATGCCTTCTAAAACACCTTTGAGCAGCTCCGTTAAGCCTTTCAAATGGATCCCTCCTTATGCTAAATAGTATTACTTAGTAGTGTGCCTGCTAGAAAATTAATTTGGGTAATAAATGAATTCACTACCTTGTAATGTTAGGTTCTAATATATAGTAATACAAAGTAGTGGGAATGTCAATCAATGTGTTTGTTTTTTACGTGAGCGGATCTTCATGGTACTATAAAAACATGGCGTGAATGTAAGTATAATGCTAAAATTTAGTCGACATAGGTGATAAGATGAAAAAAATTCTAGCAATCGTAGTAGTTCTTGCAATGGTCCTTGTGGTGATTGGTCTGATGATGGATATGATTAGCACGGGGAGCGGACTGAATTATCCAATTTGGGTGCAGCTGATTTTTATCCTCTGTTTTTTGGCGATGACGATTGCCAATCTGAGAAAGCGAGACTGGCTTTGGGGCGCGGTTTCCATTAGCGGAGTAGCCATTTGTGCAGTCAGTGTAGGATTTTCGATTTTGTAAGAAGCAATACGAAAGAAAAGATAAAGCGGCTCATTTCTGCAAAGGATGGGCGGCTTTTTTTGATTGTAGGAAAATGCGGCCATTTAATTTGTACGATTTTATGGCAAAAAAGTGTGTGGAGTTGTTGGCGATACATAGCGAATAACCAACATCAAATCCTTGAAAAACTATTTTGGTGTAAAATTCCATTTAAAAATATAAAAAGAAAAATATTTACAACAGAAAGAAAGCGTGCTATACTTTGGGTGTGAAATAGAAAGAAGGTGTAGGAAATGTTGGAAAAATTAGCACAGGGGCTGATCGTCTCTTGTCAGGCACTTGAAAACGAGCCGCTCCACAGTTCATATATTATGTCACGGATGGCAGTCGCGGCAGAAATGGGTGGTGCTGCTGGAATCAGAGCCAATAGCGTGGCGGATATCAATGCAATCAAACAAGCAACTTCCCTGCCACTGATCGGAATTATTAAACGAGACTATCCGGATTCTGAAATTTATATTACGGCTACGGCAAAAGAAGTGCAGGAACTACTTACAACAGATGCAGAAATTATTGCGCTGGATGCGACTGATCGCGTGCGTCCTCATCAGGAGAAAACGGTCGACTTGGTGGAGATGATACATGAGGCAAATAAACTTGCGATGGCGGATATTTCGACATTTGCAGAAGCCAAGCAGGCGGAAGCGGATGGCTTTGATATGGTGAGCACGACACTGTCTGGCTACACGGCAGCAAGCGGATCACATGAGGCGCCGGATTTTGAATTGGTGAAGCGGATTAAAGCGGAACTAGGATTGCCGGTCATTTTGGAAGGCCATGTCAGCGAACCGGCACATGTGGCAGAAGCGCTTCAAGCGGGAGCCTATGCGGTTGTGGTTGGCTCGATTATTACCCGTCCACAGCTGATTACGCAGCGCTACGTGGCAGCATTAGAGGAAGCAAAGGAGTCATTATGAAGAAACCAAAACTATTGATTTGTGATTTAGATGGAACACTACTTGACCATACGGGGCAAGTTGATGCGTCCAGTTTGGAAGAGATCAAGGCTTTCTGTGCATCAGGCGGCGAGCTTGTGATCTGTACTGGCCGGCTCGATCAGGATATTGAATTTGTTGAGGAAGCACTGGGCTTTAAAGGTGCTTTCCGAATCAGCCAAAACGGGGCGGTCATCAAAAAACGTGATGGAGAAATTTTGCAGGCTTTGCCGATCGCTAGTGACATGATTGAGCCGATCAATCGAGTGGTTTTTGCAAGCGGGCTTCGAGTGGAGATCTCAAGCGTCCAAAACCGCTATTTCCCATCGCCGCGTAACCCGGAAGAAGTGGCAGAATTTGTCGATACATCGATTGTGGTGGCCGATTTGGATGCTGCAAGTCGCTCAGAATTTGATCCGGTGATTTATTTGATGTTTGGCAATCGTGAAAAGTTTGCCGAAATCAAAGCAAAACTGCCACTTGGCGAGGAGTCCCCAGTTCAGGCGACCATGACAAGCGAGCAGTCATTGGAGATTTTTTCCAAAGAAGTTTCCAAAGGTCGGGCAGTCAAGAAAGTCATGGCACAGATGGGACTTAGCTCCGAACAAGTCGTCATCTTTGGCGACGCGGAAAGCGACACAACGATGTTCCCGCTAACCGAGTACTCCTTTGCGGTCCAAGATGCCAGCCAGGAAGTGCGCAGCCAAGCGAAACACTATGCAGCAACAGTTGGCGATGCCTTACGATTTTTAAAGAAAAAGGAGCTGATTTGATATGACTTCCATTTTTTATTTACCACTCGACGAACGGCCATGCAATGCCGTGTATCCGATTAACGCGGCCGAGGTGGCGGACTGGGAAATCCTAACGCCGCCAGTTGAATGGCTTGGCAGTAAGAAGCAACCGGCGGATACGGAACGGCTGTGGCGCTGCTTGGAAGAACAAATAGAGGGAACAGATGCGGCCGTTCTCTCGTGCGAAATGCTCGTCTACGGCGGTTTGCTACCATCGCGGCTACATCATTTGGAAGAAATGGCGATTGAAAGCTACGCGAACCGTCTGGCTGACCTGAAAGCACGGCGGCCCAGCCTGAAAATCTATTTATCCAATCTAATCATGCGGACCCCGCGCTACAGCAGTAGTGACGAGGAACCGGACTACTATGCGGATTACGGCAAAGAAATTTTCCGGCATGGTGAACTTACGGACAAGGCTGCACGTCAAAAGATTACACCGGAGGAAGAGGCTGAGCTGGCCCAGCTGAAGCAACTGATTCCAGCAGCCGACCTGGAGGATTATGAAACCCGCCGCCGCTTCAATGTGGCGCTCAACCTAAAAAACATCGAGCTAGTCGAGGCCGGCACCATCGATTTTCTGGTCATCCCGCAGGACGATTCAGCGGAATACGGCTACACGGCGATCGACCAAAAGCAAGCTTATCAAAAAATTGCGGGTAGTGAGGCTAGTCTGCGCATCATGGTTTATCCGGGGGCGGATGAGGTTGGCTGGACGCTTCTGGCACGCGCTTATAATGAGCTAAATCAGGTACGACCAAAAATTTTCCCACTGTTTGCATCGACTTTGGGGCCATCGGTTGTGCCGCTTTATGAGGATCGGATTATCGGCGAAAGTATGAAAGCACATATCATGGCGGCAGGATGCGTCTTGACGGATGATAAAAATGAAAGCGATTTGATACTGGCTTACAATACGCCGGGCAAATGGATGCAGGAATCGTGGGATCAGTTTGAGGAAAAAGATGTGACCTATAGCAGCTATCGGCACTTGCTGACTTTTGTCGATCAAATGGCGACAGAGATGGCAGCAGGGCGCAAGGTGATTCTTTGTGATGCGGCTTTTGCCAATGGCGGCGATTTGGAACTGCTACGACTGCTTGAAAAACACGGCATTACGAAAGATCTGCTTAGCTACAAGGCTTGGAATACCAACTGTAATTCACTTGGCAGCTCGATTGCGGCTGGCGTATTTGCAAGAAACAGCACGAAACAGGCGCTGATCACGCGGAACCTACTGCACCACTTTTACGAAGACCTGTTCTATCAGGCAATCATTCGCATGGATTTGACTCATCAGTTTTTACCGAGTCTGGGCTTGAACTATTTCGATTTGAAGGATCAGGCGGATCAAGTCACACGCAGAATCACCGACGATCTTGAAAAATATCACCGTCAATTCTTACAAAATAGTTTTGAGGAACCGGAGCATGTAAACGTTTCAATGCCTTGGAATCGTATGTTTGAAATTCACTGTACAATTAATTCCTAAAAAAGGAGACAAGACAAAATGGAAAGTAACAAATGGATCGATAAAATTTTGCCTCTCGCGAACAAATTTGCCGGGCAGCGCCACATTGCGGCCATACGCGATGGCTTTATCACGCTGATTCCGGCGACGATCATCGCTTCCTTCTGGGTGTTGATCAATAATCTGGTTTTAAATCCTGACAACGGTCTTTTGAAAATGGTCGACGGGATTGAACAATGGCAGGCAGTCGGTAATCAGGTCTACAATGCGACACTTGGGATCATGGCGCTTTTGATTGCCTTTACAATTGGGTATAAACTGGCCCAAAGCTACAACGAAGATGGCCTACTTGGCGGCGTCATGGGCTTGATCAGTTTTGTAACCTGCTTGCCGGCAACGGTTGTTTTGACAGATGTGGCGGGCAAGGAAGTCACGGCTGGCGGTGTTCTGACACAGACTTTGACCAGCTCAACCGGTATGTTCCTAGCAATTATTGCTTCTTTGATCGGTGTGACACTACTGACAAAATTCGGCAAAATTGAGCGACTGAAAATCAAAATGCCGGAAGCTGTTCCACCGTCCATTGCTAAATCTTTCAATATTCTAATTCCTGCTTTTCTAGTGACCCTCATTTTTGCTGTAATCGAAGTGGTTACTGTGATAGCTTTCAATACGAATATTCCTGATCTTATTACTAAATTTTTCCAAGCACCACTTGTCGGTTCTTTCCAAAGTCTGGGCGGCATCCTAGTTTATGTCTTCCTCTGCAACCTGCTTTGGGCATTTGGGCTACACGGAACATTTATTCTCGGATCTATTGGCGAGCCGATCATGCTGACTGCCATCCAGCAAAACATGGATGCGCTGAAAGCTGGCCAAGAGCTGCCAAATATTGTCACTAAACCATTTATCGACTGCTTTGCCTGGATGGGCGGCGGCGGTGTGCTGATCTGTCTCGTGATTGCACTGTTTATCGGTTCAAAACGGGCCGACTACCGTGCAATGACTAAAGTCGGCGTAGTACCATCGATTTTCAATGTCAGCGAGCCGATCATGTTCGGTCTGCCAGTCGTATTCAACCCAATTCTGGCGGTTCCACTCATCGTGACACCACTCGTGACGACAACCATTGCCTATTTTGCCACAAGTCTCGGCTGGATAGCCAAAACGAGCGTACTGATCCCGTGGACGACCCCACCGATCATTTCTGGCTTCTTAGCAACAAATGGCGACTGGCGGGCATCCGTCTTGCAGATTATCCTGATTGCCATCGGGGTTCTCATCTATCTGCCATTCGTCTGGATCACCAACCGCGAGAAATATTAAGTCATCAAACAAGACCTTTCCGGCTCGACTGGAGAGGTCTTGTTTTTCATCATAAGTGGATCACTTTCACAAATACAATTGCCTGTCCTTTTTATGCTATAATGTAGGCGGAGGTGCAGACGCGTGAATTTATTAGCCATCATTAGCAGTTATTTTCCATCCTTGACCAAGTCTGAACAGAAGGTCGCTCAATTTGTTCTGACCAATCCTGATGAGGTCGAAAATTATTCCATCAACGAGCTGGCCGAATTTGCCGAAGTTGGCGAAAGTACGGTTGTTCGTTTTTGTCGAAAAGTGGGATTTCCCGGATTTCAGGATTTTAAAATCGCTCTTGCGAAAAATCAAACCGCTCAATTTACGCCGGGTGCGACTGAAGAGGAAGGTTTAAAAGGGCTTGTCTATCATCAGCTGGTGGAAAGTCTGACAGAAACCAAGCAATTTATGGAAAATGAGGAGATCAGTCAGGCGGCCGAGTTGATTGATCAGGCCGAACGGATCTTTCTGTTTGGGGTCGGCAATACGCTGGCGACCATTACCGAACTGCGCAACCGCCTTTCCCGCATCGGGTTTCAGGTTGTCTATTCAGCAGACAGCCACTTGCAGGCGATTGATGCTTCGCTGATGACGGACCAAGATGTCGCAATCGCGATCAGCACATCAGGCAATACGAAAGACGTGCTCGTCGATATCAAAATTGCCAAAGAACAAGGCGCAAAAGTCATTGCAGTCACAAATTACATCAAATCGGCCATCACGAAAGAGGCAGACTTGGCGCTGATCTGCTCGGCAAAGGAAGCGGCGACAGATGCCGGATCTTTTGCCAACAAGATTGCCCAGCTGTATCTGCTCGACGTACTGTGCAAAAGCGTGGCAGAACGCAATAAGGAGCATGTCCATGAGCTGAGAAAACGGACGAATAAAGCGCTGATGGAACGACTTGAATCCTGAGTGAGAGGAGGCGGCAAATTTGAAAGAAGTGATTGCCCAGCCGAAAGACTATCCGGTCATTCTGGCGATTTGGCGGGCTTCCGTCAACCACACACATGATTTTGTCCGGCGAGAGGATTTGGCAGAAATTGAAAAGGAGATTCCTCACTATCTGCCGCATCTAAAGGTGGCATTATGGTACAGCGATGAAGGCGAGCTTGTCGGCTTTTCCGGCATGCAAGATCGGCAGCTGGAAATGCTGTTTCTCAAGACGGAAAAACGTGGACAGGGCTTCGGAAGCAAAATTCTGAAACGGCTGACAGAGAGGGATAATCTGGAAACGACAGATGTCAACAAGGCCAATCAGGCTGCCCTGCAATTTTACCTGAAAAACGGTTTTCAAATCGTTGGAGAAAGCCCGCTCGACGGAGAAGGCCGGCCGTATCCGCTGCTTCATTTAGCAAAAAAATAATCAAAAACCAGAAATCACGATTGGCCGCTTGCAAGTCACGCGCCTCATCAGCTGATTTTCTGGTTTTTTGTTTTTAGCGGGAAGAAATTTCTTCTTTTTGTGGAAGAGAAAATCCCTGCGGCTTTGATTTTTTTCAACTGTGCCACGATGATGATGCTGATAATAATTAAGAGAAACCAGCTGGTAATTTTACCGATATGTACAGGACGCCAAGCAGCAAGCTGATCTGGATAGCTCCACGCGCCGAAAAAGCTGGCGATATTTTCAGCAAGGTAGATGAAAAAGGCAATCAGTAGAAACGACACAGAGAGCGGCATTTTCAATTCTTTTCGTGAAACTGTAAAGTAGACACTCGTCCGCGCAAAGAGGATGAGCACGAGAATGATCAGTAAATAGCGGAAATCCGGCAGAAAATGATGCGTGAAAAAGTTCGCATAAATAAGGCCGCAAATCCCGACCGCCAGAAAGCTGTTCGGCCAATTTTCAAGCCGCAAGTGAAATTCTTTAAAGGCACGACAAATGTAACTGGCCACACTGGCATACATAAACCCGCTGTAGAGCGGAACACCAAGCAGTTTTGAAAAGCCGGGCTCAGGATAGCTCCAAGACCCCATCTGCACTTTGTATATTTCCAGTCCAAGCCCGATAATATGAAACAGCATGATCACCTTGAGTTCATCCAGCGTTTCAAATCCAAAACGAATCAGCAGGATCTGAGCAAGCAGGCAGATGATCAAAAGCAGATCATATCGAGAAATGAACGAGAGCGGGAACAGCTTTGTCACCGCCAGCGCACAAAAAATAATCACTGGAAAAAGGCAGCATTTCATCTGTTTCCACGTAAAATCCATGAGTCCGGTCAAAAAATTCATTTTATCACCACGCTTTTTCTCTAGGATAGCAGAAAGAGTTTTAGAAAAGAATAAGATTTTGGGGGCGGATAAAAAATCAGCCTTATTTTTGCCATCTTTCCAAATGTCGCTCCGTCAAAATCACCGACCCGAAAATGACAATGAGCGAAAACAGAAAAAATATACTGCTGCGAATCAAAAAAGCAAGGGGTAAAAAAAGCAGTCCTACATATATAAGAAACAAGACCCCACTGCTGAATAGCCAAGCTTTTCCTAAAAATAGATGTGCTTCCCGAAAAGCCTCCGGACTGCGCAAGCTATTTTTCGTGCGGTAGGAAAAGGTCCCTGCACGATCCTTTGGTGGATTTAAATAAAAAATCAGCCCTAGTACAAACAGAATGAGTGGAATCAGAATATCAAACATCGAATGCCCCTTTCATGAAATCTCTTCTTCTATTATAAAGCGGAATCTGCTAAAATGTCTGTTAGAAGTGAGTGAAAATTATTCTCAATTAGAAACTGCATATTTTGAATATCAAAAAGGAATTTAGTACAATGAAATTAACACAAAATAGGGAGGAAATCATGAAAAAGGGATATCTTGGCTTACTTACAGCATTTATTTTAATTTTCCTAACTGCCTGCGGATCGAATTCAAATGAAGCGGATAGCAGTTCCAATAAAAAAGCAGACCCACAGGCGACTTCCGAAAAAGCAGCCTTGACGCTTACGGATATGGCCGGGCGGGAGGTTTCGTTTAAAGAACAACCGAAGCGAATCGTTGCGTTGACAAATTCAGATATGAACATTATCTATGCGCTCGGCGGCACAGTCGTGGGTCGGCAAACGCAGGATGCAAGCGGTGTTGATCCAAAAGAAGCGGAATCGGCCACAGAAGTCGGCAATACGCATGATCTCAATCTTGAAAAAATCGCTTCTGTCACGCCGGATGTTGTTGTGGCTAGCTCCGAACAAAATCAGAAGGACGTCCCGGCACTGGAAGGAATCGGCACACAGGTCGTCCTAACAGGTGCCAACTCCATCGATGACATCAAAAAGCAGGTTGCCACACTAGGCGAGCTACTCGGCAAACAAACGGCCGCCACAGAATTGACCGATTCAATCACAGCCAAGGAGCAGCAGATCGCGAGCCAGCAAAAGGATAAAAAAGTCCGCTCCCTGTTAATCCTTGGCGCGCCCGGAAGCAACTACGCGGCCCTGCCCACCTCACTTAGCGGTGACATTTTAGAAAAAGCAGGCGGTGTCAATATTGCGGCAGATTTCAAAGGTGTGGAGAACTTTCCTCAGTATGCGGCCCTGAATATCGAAAAAATCGTCCAAGCCGACCCGGAAATCATTTTTCTGATGATCCATGGCGGTGACGAAAAGGAAACCGAAGCAGCCCTGCGCAAAGAAATGAAGCAAAATGACGCTTGGAATTCAACGACCGCCGTCAAAAATGACCGCATTGTCGTCCTGCCAGCCGAATTGTTCGGAACCAATCCCGGTGTCAGAATTGATGAGGCGCTGACCTACATGGCCGACCAGATCAACCAGGTGGACAACGGATGAAGCGTCATGACCCGCGTTCCAAAAGACGCCTCGCCACATTGATCATTGTTCTCTTGCTACTCGTTGTCGTCTTTTTCTACGGCCTCACGACTGGCTCCGTCCACATCAGCTATCAGGAAGTCTGGCAAACGCTCACCGGTCATGGGAATGCTATGAGTGACCAGCTTGTATTAAATCTGAGACTGCCACGTTTATTGATTGCCTTTTTGGTTGGGGCAGCCCTTGCGATAAGCGGTGCCCTGCTTCAAGGCGTGATGCGCAATCCGCTTGCTGATCCCGGCGTTATCGGCGTTTCGGCAGGCGGCGGCTTCGTGGCCATCGTCCTCACGATCGTCTTTCCAGAAATGGCCAGCTACGTGCCGATTGGGGCTTTCCTTGGGGCATTTGGAACGGCACTGCTCATCTATCTGGTGGCTTGGGATAAAGGCGTCTCCCCACTCCGCGTCATTTTATCAGGCGTGGCGATCAATGCTTTTATCACCGCGATGACATCTGGCATCATGGTGCTGTACAGCAACCGGGTTCAAAGCGTGATTTCGTGGATGACCGGCACACTTTCCGGAAAAAGCTGGTATCACTTGAATTTGATCTGGCCTTATATGCTCGTCGGCTTTATTCTGAGTATTTTTGCCATCCGTTCATCCAATGTGCTGCTACTAGGAGATGATGCGGCTAAACTGCTTGGCTACCGAGTCGAGCTGCACCGCTTCTTTATTATCATGCTGGCGGCCTTTTTGAGCGGAATTGCGGTCAGCGTGGCCGGACTCATCGGCTTTGTCGGCCTGATCGTGCCGCATATTTTCCGCCTGATCATCGGCAATGATTACCGCTATCTGCTGCCAATGTCCGCACTTGGCGGAGCGCTTCTCGTCGCATTTGCCGATACGGGTGCCAGAAGCTGGTTCGGCTCGATCGAGTTGCCAGTCGGAATCCTGCTTGCAATGATCGGTGCACCGTTCTTCTTATTCTTGCTTCAACGAGGGAGGGTCACATCATGAAGCCACTCATCGAACTGCAAAATGTTCATTTTTCCAGAAAAAAAGATTTTACATTAGAAAATATCAACCTGATAATCCCGGAAGGAAAAATCACCACGCTGATCGGCCCAAACGGCTCCGGAAAGTCCACACTGCTGCGGCTGATTATGCGACTTTTGAAACCGGACCAAGGCGAGATACGCTTGAAAAGTCGCCCGCTTGCGGATTATTCCCCTAAAGAACTGGCGCAAGAGATGACGATGCTTTCACAAAGCCCAGATGGCATGCTAGACGTGATGACACGCGACCTAGTGGCCTATGGTCGACTGCCTCACAAGAAATGGCTCGACCGGATTGGCGAAGAGGACGAATCCGTGATCGATTGGGCGCTTCGTGTAACCAATCTGACAGAACTCGCTTACCGGCCGCTTCATACCTTATCCGGCGGGGAACGGCAACGCGCTTGGCTTGCCATGGCTCTTGCACAAAAAACGCCGATTTTGCTGCTTGATGAACCGACGACTTATTTGGATATCGCGCATCAGCTTGAACTGCTCGAACTTTTGAAAAAACTGAATGGCGAATATGGACTGACCATACTGCTCGTACTGCATGATTTAAATCAGGCGGCCCGCTATAGTGACCACATTGTGACCTGTGCAGATGGACGACTTGTTCAATCAGGCACGCCACATGAAGTTTTTACTGAGGCGCTTTTGAAAGATATTTTTCATATCCGGGCAGAACTGGCAGAAATCGGCGGCAAGCTTCGGATCGAACCAGTAGCATCGACTCGATTTGATAATTTAGATTAGAATTTAGTGAAAAAGCTTCCTATCGAGCGAAAACTTTATTATAATGGTACAAGGCGAAAAATGTTTTATAAACGAAGTCAGATTATTTTTGACTGAACCCACGGAATTGAAGTGGGAACAGCCGCCTCTACTTAAACAGCTACAGGGGAAAATGCGCTTTTTGGCAAAATGCGCAAAAAGTAAGTGGTAAAAAGACAGGGCAGAGTGAGAGGCCTTGGTTTTTTGCTTAGCTGCTTGGAGGAACGAACAAGGTGTCACGGAGAGAGAGAAACCGTGTTGTTAGGCCAATCAGTAAGGAGCGTATTATAAAATGAACCAGCAGAATAAATTAGCAGGACGGATTGACTATGGAATCATATTGTCTCTCATGCTTCTATGTATCATCAGTCTTATATCAATTTACAGCGCCCAACTGACCAATGAGCAATATGACGCCAATTTTGTCATCAAACAGGCAATTTGGTGGGTCATCAGCTCATTTGCCATTGTTGTCGTCATGCAGTTCGACTATGAAAAGTTGACTAAATGGGCCTATTATTTTTATGCATTAGGGATTGCCATGCTCATCTTTGTATTGCTTTTCGGAACAGAGATCAAAGGTGCCAAGAGCTGGATTGAGATTCCGTTTCTAGGAAGCCTTCAGCCATCTGAGATCGTGAAAGTCATCATGATCATCGTTTTAGCAAAAGTCATCATGGAA
Source organism: Listeria costaricensis (assembly GCF_900183385.1). GTDB lineage: Bacteria > Bacillota > Bacilli > Lactobacillales > Listeriaceae > Listeria > Listeria costaricensis. The sequence continues at coordinate 38,843 of NZ_FXUT01000012.1, read as the reverse complement.
CACAATAAAAGGTATCAGCTTCATACAGTCGGTCGAGATTTCGTCTTGCTGGGTAAAATTATCGGCGTCATGATTCCACCAATGATTCTGATCATGCTGCAACCCGATTTGGGGACGACACTGGTTTTCATTGCAGTGACAGCCGGCATGATTCTGATTTCTGGAATCACATGGAAAATTATCGTTCCGCTTTATACATCGATTGCAGCAATTGGTGTCACAGCCATCTGGATGGTTATCTATCATCAGGACTGGCTACTGAAACTGGGCTTCAAATCCTATCAATTTGACCGGATTACGACCTGGATCAATCCCGAGTCAGATCCGCAGGGTGGCGGCTATCAAGTTCTCCGCGCCATGACTGCGATTGGTTCCGGGCAAGTGACAGGAAATGGTGCTGGCTACAATGCGATCGCCATTCCAGAAAACCACAATGACTTTATTTTTACCGTTATTGGCGGTAACTTTGGTTTTGTTGGGGCAAGCTTGCTGCTCATTCTTTATTTCTTACTCATCTATCAAATTATCCGTGTAGCACTGGATGTCAAAATTCCCTTCTACTCGTATATCTGTACGGGTGTCGTAATGATGATCATGTTCCACGTGCTTGAAAATGTCGGCATGAATATCGGACTGCTACCAATCACAGGTATTCCACTTCCGTTTATCAGCTACGGGGGGAGTGCGCTTCTCGGGAATATGATGGCTGTCGGGCTGGTGCTGGGCATCCGTTTCAACTACCAGAAGTCGATGTTTACAATCAAAGAACAGGAATTTGCGGAATAATAAAATCGGGCACAGACTGGTGAAAACTGGTCTGTGTTTTTTGCTGTCGGGGGAGTAAAATGAGCCGTATTTCAGCCACTTTAAAATACATGCTGATTTCCCCCATTTTAAAGTGCTTCCAATTGTACTTTCTCGCAAAATCTACTATGATAGAAGTAGAATTCATGCTGAAGGGAGCAACAAAATGATTAACTTTTACTGGTATCCAAAATGCACAACCTGCAAGCGAGCAGATGCATGGTTGAAAGAAAACAATGTGGAAGTGAATAAAATTGATTTGATTCAAGAAACGCCTACTGCAGATGAATTAAAAGCTTTCTGGAAAAGTAGCGGTCTGCCGATTCGTCGTTTTTTCAATACAAGCGGCATCAAGTATCGTGAACTGGGCTTGAAAGATAAAGTCGATCAAATGACGGAAGATGAGGCTTTTACACTTCTTGCATCGGACGGCATGCTGATTAAGCGCCCGCTGACAACAGATGGCAGCAAGGTGACACTTGGTTTTAAAGAAAGTGAATTTGAAGCAAACTGGAAATAAGACATCATTTGTTTGACATAAAAAGCGTAAAAAGGAGGAAATAAGGATGAGTTTACCAAAAGAATTTGTGTATACGGAAGAACATGAGTGGGTAAAAGAAGAGGGCGGTACATACCTAATCGGAATCACAGATTTTGCGCAGGATCAGCTAGGCGATATCGTATTTGTTGAACTGCCAGAGGTGGGGGATACGATTGAACAGGGGGATTCCATCGGCTCAATCGAATCGGTTAAAACCGTTTCTGACTTTTATGCACCGATTACGGGGAAAGTCGTCGAAATCAATGCCGAATTGGAAGATGCACCGGAACTATTAAACAGCAATCCGTATGACAAGGGTTGGCTTTTAAAAGTGGAGGAAGTGGACAGTGCGCAAGTTGAAGCGCTTCTTTCAGCAGATGATTATCAAAAAGTAATCGACTAAAAGAAAATTTTCAAGATCGGCTGCTTGCGTGCGGTCGATTTTTTTATGGGTGCTTCGACGGAATCAGTGACAGCTTCCCGTGAGCAGACTTTATCAAAAGGAGCGATGAAGAATGGAAATTTGGCAAAAAACGCAATTTGAACAGCAGCTTGCCGAGCGGCGGGATTTTATTCTCTATTTCTACACACCGACTTGCGGCGTTTGTCAGCTTGCCGGGCAGTTGATTGAATTCGTCGAAGCGGCTCAGCCAGAACGCCATTTCGCGAAGGCAGATCTGAACTTTTTTCCAGATGTGGCCGAACAGCATCATATTCGTTCAGTCCCAGCCTTGCTCAAATACCAAAATGGGCAGCTGCAAAAAATCAGCTATGAATTAAATAATGTTACTAGTATTTTTGAATTTGTCACGGCTGATTAGAAAAGAAAAATTTGGTGTAGGGAAAAACTTTTTCACCCCCGATATAGACCTGCATATTGCTAAAAAGGTTGCTGTAGACTCATATAACGTTGATATGATAAGATAGTTCAGGCGTTAAATTTCTTATACATATTAGCATCATAAAGCATTCAAACGGGGGCTATCAAAATGAATCACACAAATCTCACCATTCTTTCAGTTATCAGCAATTTTTGTATTGTTATTTTAAAACTGGTGGTTGGATTTTTAACAGGGTCAGTAGCAGTTATTTCAGAAGGGATCCATTCATCGATGGATTTTTTTGCGTCGGTCATTACTTTTTTCTCCATTCGGATTGCCGAACGGCCGGCAGATGAAGACCACCCGTATGGACATGGGAAGGCAGAAAATATTGCTGGAACGATCGAGACGCTGCTGATTTTTGTGGCGGGAATCTGGATCATTATTGAATCAATCAATAAATTTACTCATCCGCATGAAATTAAGTTTCCTGCGCTGGGGATTGCCGTGATGCTGTTTGGTGCACTCGTCAATGTCATTATTTCACGGATTATCAATCGAGCAGCGGAAAAGGCCAATTCGGTTGCGATGAAATCCAATGCTCTGCACTTGTTTACAGATGTTTTTACATCGCTCGGCATTGCCGCCAGCTTGCTACTTGTTCATTTAACCGGCTGGCTTTGGCTGGATCCTACGATTGCCATCATGACGGCCATTTATATTATGTTTGAAGCTTGGAAGCTGCTCAAAGAATCGTTCCCACCACTAATGGATAAACGACTTTCACGTAAAGAAGAAGAAGAAATCAAGCGAATTATTTTGGCGCATAAAGAAGAGTTTATCGAATTTCATGATTTCCGCACTAGACGTGCCGGAGCAGAAGAATACATTGACTTCCATCTGGTGGTTCCGTCTGAGCTGACGATTGAAAAAGGGCATCATCTTTGTGATGAAATTGAAGGCGAGATCAGCCGCTATTATTCGAAAGCACAGGTCCTAATCCATCTTGAGCCGGAAGAAGAACGGGTTTATCTAAGGAATGTTTAATTTATTTTAAAGAAGTCTGGAAACGGATTTCTTTTTTGTTTTGTGGAGTGGTACAATAAATAAAAACACGTTGGAAAGGAACACGGTGAAATGACCTCTATTTTAATCGCGGATGACGATAAAGAAATTGTCGATTTAGTTAAACTCTATCTTCAAAATGAAGGCTATGAGATTTTTCAGGCACATGACGGCGCCAAAGCATGGGAAATCGCCCAAGAACAAGATCTCTCACTGGTTATTTTAGATATTATGATGCCGGAAATGGACGGACTTGAAGTTTGTAAAAGAATGCGCAGTGCCGGTATCAATACACCTATTTTAATGCTAAGTGCAAAAGCAGAGGATAATGATAAAATTATGGGGCTTTTGACAGGCGCGGATGACTATATGGTCAAGCCTTTCAATCCGCTTGAATTATCCGTGCGGGTCAAAGCCATCTTGCGGCGCTTGCAATTGATGAAATCAAACGAAGCCTCCACCTCTGACACACTTGTGATTGGGCCGATTGTGGTGGATCGCGATCAGCATATTGTAACAGTGAATCAGAAGGAGCTGCATCTGACCACCTCTGAATTCGATATTCTGTTTCTGCTTGCAAGTGAGCCCGGTCGTGTTTTCAGTTCGGAGTATATTTTTGAAAAAAATTGGCAAGAAAAAGCATTTGGTGCCAGCAAAACAGTCATGGTCCACATTAGTAATTTGCGAGATAAATTACGAGAGGCGATGGGCGGCGAGAATGTGATCAAAACCATTTGGGGAGTGGGCTATAAAATTGAAGTTTAACCGCTGGATTAGTAATGTTACCCATGTCATGAAGCCATGGCAGATCGGCTTTTTTGCGATCGTTTCTTGGCTGCTCAGTGTGGCCACCCTTCAGACGTTTTATTTGTGGATGATGTACATCATGTCGAATTCTGTGGTTCTGAGCGGACTAAGTGACGCATTTTTCAGTTTGTTCGGTTATGGTAAATATCAAAATACCGTGCAGTCCCCCTTGTTCATTGCGATAAAGTACCTGATTCTTGCTGTGATCGCACTCTTTATTTTCTATTTCTTCTACCGGATCATGCGGCAGCACAATTTAAAGCTGCAGCTGCGAGTTATTAATTCGGCGCTTAATAATGATCAGCCCGTCGATACAGAAAGTCTCGCCCCTGAGATCCGCGAACTTGAAGTGAATATTGAAAAAATGCGCGAACGGCAGAAAAATCTTATGGCACAGGAGCAACAGGCGCAACAAGCAAAAAATGATCTGATCACAAATGTGTCGCATGATTTGCGGACGCCGCTCACATCCATTCTTGGTTATTTGAGCTATATTCACGAGGATCGTTATCGCGATGAAATCGAATTGCGTTATTATACAGACCTAGTCTACGATAAAGCCCACCATTTGCATAAATTGATTGATGATCTATTTTCCTATACGCGGCTTGAGAGCCCGGAATATCTGCTTGCGAATGATCAGCTGGACATGATCGAGCTGCTTCGCCAGTTGGTGGCCGAATTCGACCGTTCGGCACAGGAGAAGGGAACAGAGGTGATGGAGCACTATCGGGTAGATAATCTAATGGTCAGCGGCGATGGGAATCAGATCATGCGACTGTTTGAAAATCTGTTTTCCAATGCGCTTCGTTACGGTGAAGAGGGCGGACAGATAGAAATCACTGCTCAGCGAGACGGAGAGTGGGCCGTGATTGATGTCAGCAATTATGGTGAGGAGATTCCAGCGCTTGATTTACCGCATTTATTTGACCGTTTCTACAAAGTTGACAAGAATCGGACAACCAATGGAACAGGGCTCGGACTGGCCATTGCTAAATCTATTGTAGAGAAACACGGCGGCTTGGTAACAGCAGAGAGTAAAAACAGACGGACAACCTTTACAGTGAAATTACCGCTGATCAATCTTTAACTTTTCTTAAACTTTTCTTTCTGCTGCATTTATTTTAAGAAGTTAACATAGAGAAATGCAAGGAGGGGGAAAAATGACAAAAAAAAGTAAGATTGTGATTGTGGTTGCCTGTTTGACTGTGCTCTTGTTTTTCTTTATCACTTATCTGCTCGGCCCTCAATTTCTAGATGGATATAACGAAAGTCAGCCAACCTGGAAGATAATGGAATTAAGTACCTCTGCTGCCAAAACTGGCGGTCTGTATCATCTGATTTCTTTTGCTAACTGAAAAATTGTTTGTTGACAAAATACGGATGCCCATGTAATATAAAAAAACAGGATACTAAATCCTTATAAAGTAAATTTCTTATCAAGAGTGGCTGAGGGAACATGCCCAGTGAAGCCCGGCAACCTAAGTGGATACTTAAGGTGCTAAATCATGCAGGACGAATCGTTCTGAAAGATGAGAAGAGAGTGAATCCTTAAATGTGGTGCCTTTCTGCTCATGATGCAGAGAGGCTTTTTTTATTCGCTTTTCCGATAGAATTTAAAGAAAAAGGTGAGGAAGCAATGATTACTTTACAAAATGTCATCAAAGATTATACATCTGGCAAAAAGAAAGTACGCGCGGTTGATGATGTCAGCCTGACCATTGAGCCTGGTGAAATTTTTGGCGTAGTCGGTTACTCAGGGGCGGGAAAAAGCAGCCTGATCCGAATGTTCAATGGACTTGAATTACCGTCAGAAGGTGTCGTCAAGGTTGGCGAGCGTACGATCAGCCAAATTCGTGGTAGAGAACTTCGCAAAGCCCGCCAAAAAATCGGCATGATTTTTCAGCATTTTAATCTGCTATGGTCGCGGACGGTTTTTGAAAACATTGCCTTTCCACTTGAGATTGCAGGCGTTCCCAAGGCACAAAGAAAAGAACGGGTGAATGAACTGATTGGGCTGGTCGGCCTGTCGGGTAAAGAAGATGCCTACCCGTCCGAACTAAGCGGCGGCCAGAAGCAGCGTGTCGGAATTGCCCGGGCGCTTGCCAATGATCCAACCGTCCTCTTGTGTGACGAAGCGACATCTGCACTAGACCCGCAGACAACGGATGAAGTGCTAGATCTACTGCTCGACATCAACAAACGGCTTCATTTAACGATTATCGTCATCACACATGAAATGCACGTCATTCGTAAAATTTGTAATCGGGTGGCCGTCATGGAAGCAGGGAAAGTCGTTGAGCTCGGGCCTGTTCTTGAAGTTTTCAAGCATCCAAAAGCCCAGATTACCAAACGCTTTGTTCGTCAGGTCACCGAATCCGATGAAACAGAAGAATTGATTCATTTGCTACTTAAAAACTACCAAGACGGCAAAATTGTCAAGCTACTCTTCATGAGTGAAAATGCCACTCAGCCAATCATTTCACAAGTCGCCCAGAAAAACGGTGTCCTGTTAAATGTTCTGCACGGCAGCTTGACACAAACACAAAACGGTGCTTATGGAACACTTTACATTCAAATCCAGGGTACCGACCAGCAGATCACAGATGCCATCAATCATCTTCGCGAACTGCAAGTTGAAACGGAGGTGATTGAAGGATGAGCACACTATTTCCAAATGTCGACTGGGACATGATGTGGACCTACACAGAAGAAACCCTCTATATGACGCTGATTTCTCTAGTGGCCGTTTTTGTTCTTGGGATTCTGCTCGGTCTGCTGCTGTTCCTTTCCAATCGCAAAGACGGCAAAGGAGCCAAAGTCCTTTACTGGATTACCGCCATTCTTGTCAATATATTCCGCTCCATCCCGTTCATCATCCTGATCGTCCTGCTGCTACCAATGACCAAAACCCTAGTCGGCACCATCATTGGCCCCAAAGCGGCACTTCCAGCACTGATCATTTCGGCAGCACCATTCTATGCCCGCATGGTCGAGATTGCTTTTCGTGAAGTGGACAAAGGCGTGATCGAAGCGGCTCGTGCTATGGGAGCCAACATCTTTTCAATCGTATGGAAAGTCCTGATTCCAGAAGCCCTACCGGCAATCGTTTCCGGTATCACCGTAACGGCCATCTCACTGGTCGGCTTTACCGCCATGGCTGGTGTCATTGGGGCAGGCGGCTTGGGGAATGCCGCTTATCTCGAAGGTTTCCAGCGTAATCAACCAGATGTGACACTTGTATCGACCATCATTATTTTGGTGATCGTCTTTATCTTCCAAATTATTGGCGACTTAATCACAAAAGCCGTCGACAAACGTTAATTAAAAAAGGAGAGTAATAAAAATGAAAAAATGGATTGCTGCAATTCTAATTACCAGCCTGGCTGCAGTGCTTGTTGCTTGCGGAGGCGGATCTTCCGATGAAAAATCTTCCAGTTCCAAGGATAACCAACTTGTCGTAGGGGCGTCCAACACGCCGCATGCACAAATTCTGGAACAAGCGAAACCGATCCTTAAAAAAGAAGGGATCGACCTGAAAATCGTCAAGTATTCTGACTATGTGATGCCGAATAAAGCCTTAGATGAAGGGGAACTAGATGCCAACTACTTCCAGCATAAACCCTATCTTGAATTAGAAGAAAAGGAAAAAGGCTATGATTTTGCAGATGTAGGGGCTATCCATATCGAGCCGCTGGGCATCTATTCCAAAAAAGTCAAAAATTTGGAAGATCTGAAAGACGGCGCAACCATCCTTGTTTCCAACAGCCAATCTGACTGGCCGCGCGTTCTGGGCATTTTTGAAGATGCCGGTTTGATCACATTGAAAGACGGCGTTAAAAAAGAAGAAGCGACTTTTGATGATATTAAAGACAATCCAAAAAACTTGAAATTCAAGTATGATTTAGACCCAGCCTATCTAATGACCGCCTATAACAACGAAGAAGGCGATGCTGTAGCAATCAATTCCAACTTTGTCGTCGATCAAGGCTTGAATCCGACCAAAGATGCGATTGCACTTGAAAGTAAAGATTCTCCATATGCCAATATTGTCGTCACACAGGAAAAGAATAAAGATGACAAAAACGTGAAAAAACTTGTCGAAGTTCTTCATTCCAAAGAGATTCAAGATTGGATCTTGGAAGAGTGGGACGGAGCAGTCGTTCCGGTTGATAAATAAAATCAAATCCCGCAATAATACCTTTTTAACAAGGATTATTGCGGGATTTTTAATTTCTAACGAATAAAAAAGCTATGTAAGAGACCGTTCAAAGTCACTTTACATAGCTTTTTATCAAGGGGCTGTAATAATCTGCCATTCAAGATTTGTTGTATATTTATCTGTGAGAGCTTCACCCGCGTTTGCTTGCAGGAAGAAGCCGTGATTTTGATCCCAAGAAATACGGCACTCATGACTAGCCGGATCTGTGGAATTGTATGAATAAATCTGCTGGGCAGTGCCAATGGTTAAACTAGATCCGCTAGAACTACCATTTGGGACATAATATAGTGGCAGCTGCAGCTCATTTCCAGCATCTGATTTAAATTTTGCTGTTTGAGCTACAGTTAGCCGCCAGTTTTTTTCACAGGCACGGGTATCATCAATGATGACTTGGCGTGAACTAGCTTGATTGGCAAACCGGGTATATTTTTGCGGAATAACCTGTGTACCAAAATCCAAACTGTCGATTTGTTTGATGACTAATTCGCCAAGAGGCAGATCATCTAGAGGAACAAATCCTGTGTCAGTCACTTTAAAAGCCCTTTTATTATCCTTAAGCGCTGGGACTGTTGGATGGCTATCATCATCATTATATAAAGTTGCGGCTTTGGATTCTATAACCACAATGTCACCATAGCGAACAGTTTGACTTGGATAAGCACTTCCTGAGCTATCTTTGTAGCTAGATTGGAAACTGACAGAAGTAGTGCTGTCGTCTGCAACCTGGTATACAAATGCATTTGCACCGTCTGAACTATAAGCGATGTTGCCAGCGTCATTTGTATGGTAATAGCTCATGGTAAATGGTCCAGCTTTTAAACTGCTCTGCTGGTTATTTCCATATGTAGCTGTAATTGTAGGAACGCCACCATGATGCAAAGTCAGAACTGCACCATCAGTACCACTTTTTGTAGATGGAATGGCTAAGCTATCCCCATAAGTGACATTGACAGGCACCTCGATTGTTGCTTGAGATTCTTCTTTTTGAATGACAACTTTCGCTTTTACCGGAGTACTGCCAGTAATAAACTGTGTGGACGGAATACCATCTGCAGCAAAACCGACCACTTTTGCATCACTTGATAAATTTGTGACAAAATTTGCCGCTGTCATTTGACTGACATCCGTTCCAAGTGGGACAGTTTGTGGAACAGGATCAGCAGTTGGCGCTGATGATTTAATAAAATCGAGTGATACCACATTGGACTCCATACCTAACGTATTTACGCAATGGACTTTAATGGTGTGTTTTCCGTAACTTAAAGTGTCGATAATGCTCTCAGGAACTGTGAACTCTCCCCATACGGACTCGTTTTCCGGGTAATCATTTAAAAACTCAATATCTTTCCCATCATCAATTGAATAGTAGAAATTAGCTGAGGAAGATGAAGAAGGGTCCGTCCATGTTCCTGACAATTTTAGTAAATCACCTTGATTGATTGTCATTGTAGACTTCTGGTCAAGTGTAATTGTAGGTGGATCAAGTGCGCCAAAATAAAGGTCAAAATTAATCGTGCGGCTCTCATTTCTCAGAAGAGGAATTTGATCCCATTCTAAAAACACACCGCTGTTAGCCCCATTATAAATGACTGAACCTGTATTTAGATTTTCAATTTCCTTCCCTTGAACAGCATCACTTGGATTAGAAATCATTTGACTTCGGTTGAAAGTACTAAATATTCCGCTTTTTTCAACATAGCCCATCTCATCATATGTATCACCATTAAAAGATTGACCGGCAGACCAACTATCAACATCAGTTGTCAAAAAACTTAGTTGATGGACGCCATCTTCCACATACATCCCGCGATTACTACCAATAGCTTTAATCGGATAGTTGACGTTATTAATTTTTGCATCAAAAGCCCAAATAAAACCAGTATTCTGGGAAGATACATAATTCATGTATATGGCTCCCATTGTAGAATTTGTGATATTTGTTGAAACATGAATAAGTCCATCAGTCCGTGGAGTGAGTGTTGTTTCAAAAGTAAAACTGATCCCTGCCAATGTGGAGCCTAAGTGGTCCAATTTTGTTTTACATGTAATCGAGTAGATAGGATTCCCTTGAGCATCCACTTCATTTGTATTATGTGAAACAATTGTGTCACTTCCAAAGTTTGTTTCGTGATCGATTACCTGATCCTGATATTGATGTGAATAAATCCGCATCTGTGTATAATTAGCAGCACCATTTTGGAAAAATTCAAAATCAGTTCGGTTGCCACTTGGATCATAGTAGGCTACATACGGCTTAGAAGCACAAGGCTGGCTATTTTTGCTAGAAAAGCCATATTCAATTTTAGAATTGTCTGCCATAGTAATATATTTACTAGATTGAGAACTTTTTAGGTTGGACGATGGTGCTGGTGCCGCATCGCTCTGGTCAGAAATAGAATCAGATGTATCGGCGGATGTTTCTTGTTCGTTAGCGTATTGTGTATTTTTTTGACTATTATCATTAAAAGGAGCTATATCGCTTGTTGACTGTGGTGAGTCAGTCGTGCTCGCATTTAAGTCAATTTTATTCTCTGCAAAAGTATATATAGGAGATACAAGTGCAAAAAATAAAAGGATGAAAAATAGAAAAAGCATGTAATTTTTTTTGGTCATAAGACACCTCCCAAAATATAATAGCGCGATTGTCAAAAAAAAATAGTATGAAATTAGTATGAAATTCTTTTTTTATTTGTCGAAATTATGAACCTTGTAGTAGAAACAGAACTGAAAAATGCAGGAAACTAAATAGAACCAAAACGGCCCAGTCATTTTTTGACTAGAGCTGTTTTGGTTCTCATCTTTTTTGATTGAATTATTCACTCAAGTAAACCTTTAAACCATCTGAAATGGCTTTATCCAGTTCTTTTTTGGTGACAATTTGGCTATTGGTCGGCAGTGCAGGAATTTCTTGAAAGTCCTGCATGGTAATATCAGTTGTAAAGCCGATATTTTCTTTTGTTTGTCGATTTTGATAATCAAGCTTGATTTTTAAGGAAGAAAATCCTTTGTTAGCGTCCGGTTTCATAATCAGCTTGGCCGTCAAGGATTGATCGTTGTCATTTTCGATCGTTTTAAATGTAGCGAGCAGATTTTTCTTCATCGTCTGCCACTCTTTCTCAGCCTCTTTTTTAGAAGTCTGATTATTATCAGCAATCAAATGAACAATCGCGTCACTCTGATTTAACTCCTGAGTCAATTGCTTCGCTAGTTCTGTAAAATCTTGTTTAGTAAGCTCAATCGTTACCTGACCGTCTTTATTGGTTTTGAAACGATCATCCTCCAGCGTATTTAAAAAGTCATAAATGGCTACCCCAACTTGCTGTTGAAGCTCATTCATTGATTTAGCCTGCATCTTGACAGACTCCTGGTCGATCGTTTTGTTCGTGATATTTTGCATAGCTTCGTAGAAATCTAAATACTTATCCTTCAAATCCTTGTTGTTTGAGAGCACAGTATCGAGCACCTGATTAATTTGATCCGAGAAAAGACTTTGCAAACTGCTGTCCGTATCATAAATGACGCTAACCGGTACATAGACTCGGCCGTTTTCTAAGTCAGTCAAGGTTTCAAATTGAAGGTCATACTGATTGCCAAAGAGAAAATCAATCTTTTCAAGCGACCGTCCCGCATCTCCGTCGTAGGACAAGGAATAATCTAAAGTAGCATTCGTTAAATCACCAATCGGGTCCACATTCAGCTGCTCAGCCAGATTATCAGAAAGATGATCTATTTTCATCGTGACATCTGCTGTATATTGCTTGTTTGCTGCAACCTTCTGCAAGGCTGAGGTAAATTCGGATTTTGGCGAACTGCAACCAGATATGGTAACTAAAAGCAATGCTAAAAGCGAAATAAGGGCCATTGCTTTCTTCATAAAAATTCTCCTTTATAAGTGATGGCTTTTTTTAGATAAAAAGTCTAATCAAATATTTCATTTTTGTTACACTAGAATAACAATAACATATCAAGACAAATAGTTCAATATTTCAAGACAAAAAGGTGTTTACGAAAAATAAAAGGTGGTATAATTCTCATATAATACCTATAGGGGGTATATGAGGAGTGAATAAAAATGAACCACAATCAAAATTCAGGAACTGTTCAACGGCATAAGGAACACTCGCCCATGAAACAGCACGATCATCACAAGCAAACAGATAGACATCATGAAAAGACAGGCCATGGCGGGCATCATGATTCCGGTGACGGGCAAATGATGCATCATCATGGGGACTTTAAAAAGCGTTTCTTTCTCTCACTGATTCTCACGCTGCCCATTTTTTTCTTATCCTCCATGACAACCATGCTTACAGGAATTGAAATAAGTTTTCCCGGTGCAGACTGGCTGTTGTTTCTATTGTCGACCATTATTTTCTTCTATGGAGGCTGGCCGTTTCTAACGGGGATGATGACAGAAGTCAAAGCGAAAAATCCGGCGATGATGACATTGATCTCGCTTGCCATCGTGGTCGCGTATCTTTACAGCACGGCGATTCTGTTCTTTTCCTCAGGGATGAATTATTTTTGGGAACTAGCCACGCTGATCGACATTATGCTGCTCGGGCATTGGATTGAGATGCGCGCCGTCATGAAGGCTGGAGATGCTTTGCAGAAAATGGCCGAGCTGCTGCCAGGGGATGCCCACCTTGTCACCGAACAAGATGAAATCAAAGACGTTCCCCTGCAGGAAATCCAAAAAGGCCAGATCGTGTTGGTAAAAGAAGGCGAAAAAATGCCGGCGGATGGTCGAATCGTCCGTGGTAGCACCCATGTCAACGAAGCCATGTTAACCGGAGAATCAAAAGCCGTGGCCAAAGAGGTTGGCAGTGACGTGATTGCCGGCTCGATCAATGGGAATCAGGCGGTCCGCGTGGAAGTAACTGCTACTGGAGAGGACAGCTACTTGTCGCAGGTGATCAAACTGGTGAGCGATGCCCAAAAGGAAAAATCACGCACCGAAACGTTATCCGATAAAGCCGCCAAACTATTGTTCTACGTGGCCTTGGCAGCAGGCATCATCACATTTATCGTCTGGTTCTGGCTGTCAGCCGACTGGTCGGAAGCCATCAATCGAGCGGTCACCGTCCTGATCATCGCGTGTCCGCATGCACTAGGCCTGGCCATTCCGCTGGTCGTAGCAAGATCAACCTCCCTGTCCGCAAAAAACGGCCTTCTAATCCGCCGCCGCATGGCCCTTGAAGATGCCCGCTTGATCGACACGGTTGCATTCGACAAAACCGGCACGCTGACAGAAGGCGAGTTCAAGTTGACCGATATCGTGGTCGAAACTGGCACAGAAGACGAGCTGCTCCAAATTTTTGCTGCTCTTGAAAATCAAATGAGCCACCCAATTGCGATAAGCATCGTCCAAGAAGCCAAAAGTCGAGCGCTCACTTTCCAGAATGCCGATCAAGTGACCGCCATTTCAGGCGTCGGACTAGAAGGAAAAGTTGGCGGTGCGACATATAAAATTGTGAATACCCGTTATTTGCGGCAGCACTGGCCAAACCTTGATCTGGCGAAAGCCGACCAGTTTGCCGGTGAGGGAAAAACCGTTTCCTTCTTATTAAAAGAAAATCAGCTGATCGGCTATGTGGCCATTGCAGATGAAGTGCGCGAAACGGCTAAAGAAACCATCAACGGCCTGCACAAACTGCACAAAAAAGCGATGATGCTGACAGGTGACAGCCGCCAAGTAGCAGATAAAGTAGGCGCCATCCTTGGAATCGACTATGTGGAGGCGGAACTCCTGCCGCAAGATAAGGCGAAAACGATCCAAAAATATCAGCACCAAAAGGAAACCGTCATGATGGTCGGCGATGGTGTCAATGATTCGCCAGCGCTTGCCACTGCCAAAGTAGGCGTTGCCATTGGAGCCGGCACAGATGTTGCGATGGAAACCGCCGATGTCATCCTATCAAAAAGCAACCCGAAAGATGTGCTCTATCTAATTCGCCTCTCCAAAGAAACCTACCGGAAAATGATTCAGAACCTGTGGTGGGCAGCCGGCTATAATATTCTGGCCATCCCACTGGCAGCTGGAGTTCTGGCACCAATCGGGCTCATTCTTTCCCCAGCGCTCGGTGCCGTGCTGATGTCACTAAGTACGATCATCGTGGCCATCAACGCCCAGCTCATGAAAGTAAAATGAACACACAAAAGAGTGCCGCTTCGCGTGGTGCTCTTTATTTTTTAGGCTCCGCTTTTCTCAAATAACTTTACAAAAATGATAATGATTCAAGGGTGGAAAAATCCGCTTATTAATAGTAGAATGAAGGATAGATATGAAAGCAGTCCATTTCTTATATTTGTAATTAAATTAGAATTATACTAAACTGGATTTATGCTGAAAATGAACTGAGGGAGGGTATTTTGAATGGCAACACTTAAGATTCAAGATTTACATGTTGAGATAGAAGGAAAAGAAATTTTAAAAGGTGTGAACCTTGAAATTTCCACTGGCGAGATTCATGCCATCATGGGACCGAACGGAACGGGCAAATCGACGTTATCTGCTGCAATCATGGGGCATCCAAAATATGAAGTCACACAAGGAACCATCACCCTTGACGGGGAAGATGTACTTGAAATGGAAGTAGATGAAAGAGCGCGGGCAGGCCTGTTTCTTGCCATGCAGTATCCAAGTGAGATCAGCGGCGTCACCAATGCTGAATTTATCCGAGCAGCGATCAACAGCAGACGCGAAGAAGGTCAGGAAATCCCACTCATGAAATTCATTCGCATGCTGGATGACAAAATGGAACTGCTTGAAATGGACGAAGAAATGGCAGAACGTTACCTGAACGAAGGCTTCTCCGGCGGGGAGAAAAAACGGAATGAAATCTTGCAGCTGCTGATGATCGAGCCCAAAATTGCGATTTTAGACGAAATCGACTCCGGTCTTGACATCGATGCCCTGAAAGTTGTTTCTAAAGGGGTAAATGCCATGCGCGGCGAAGGCTTTGGCTGCATGATCATCACGCACTATCAACGCCTGCTCAACTATATTACCCCTGATTTTGTCCACGTCATGATGCAAGGGAAAGTGGTCAAAGAAGGCGGCCCTGAACTGGCGAAACGCTTAGAAGCAGAAGGCT
Source organism: Listeria costaricensis (assembly GCF_900183385.1). Lineage (GTDB taxonomy): Bacteria > Bacillota > Bacilli > Lactobacillales > Listeriaceae > Listeria > Listeria costaricensis. The sequence goes on along the minus strand of NZ_FXUT01000012.1, from coordinate 23,486 downwards.
ATGACTGGATCAAACAAGAGCTCGGCATCGAATTTGACGAAGAAGAAGAAACGGTTGACCAAAATTAAGAAAGGTGAGGTTAAAATCATGACAGAAAATACAATAGTACAAGATGATTTTATCCGCGCTTTTTCTGAAAATGCAGGCGAGCCTAAGGAACTGACCGAACGCCGTCTTGCATCTTGGAAACTTGCAAGTGAACTCGACTTGCCTTTTGTGGATAAAACAAAAATCAATCGGTGGAATTTGACCAAATTTGATACCTATCAGGCCTTCCAGCCAGGTGTAACAGAGGAAACATTGCCGGAAAAAGTCCAAGCGATTGTTGATTTTGAAAATAAACAAGCCAATTACTATATCCAAATTGATCAACGCCCAGCGAAATGCGTTTTAAATGAAGAACTGAAAGCAAAAGGCGTCATCTTGACGGATATTTTTACAGCAGCGAAAGAATACCCGGAGCTGTTTGAAAAGTATTTCATGACGACGGCCGTTGAAGCAAATGAACACAAACTGACGGCTTTCCATGCGGCACTTGTAAATGGCGGTGTTTTTCTATATGTGCCTAAAAACGTGGTCATTGAAGAACCCATCCAAGCCGTTTTTGCCAGCAATCAAACTGATTCACCGCTAATCAATCATGTGCTCCTTGTAGCGGATGATAACAGCCAGGTCACCTATGTGGAAAACTATGTGTCCCTGCACGCAGACGCAAGCGGAATTGCGAATATTGTGGAGGAAGTAATCGCCCTGAACAATGCCAAGATTACTTTCGGCGCAGTGGATACTTTGGCAGAAAATGTCGTCAGCTATGTCAACCGGCGCGGCCATATCGGCAGTGACAGCCGGATTGAGTGGGCACTGGGCCTGATGAATGACGGCGACACCATCAACGAAAATACGACCAACCTAATTGGCAGCGGCTCAAGCGGCGATGTCAAAACGGTCACAGTCGGCCGAGGCAAGCAGACACAAAACGTCACCACTCGTGTCACACATTACGGAAAAGGCTCCATCGGGACGATCCTTTCACACGGCCTCATGCGCGACAAAGCGACAACGATTTTCAACGGGATTGGCCATATCAAACACGGCGCTTCCAAATCAGACGCTCAGCAAGAGTCGCGCGTTCTGATGCTCAGCCCGAAAGCCCGCGGAGATGCCAATCCGATCTTGTTGATCGATGAAAATGATGTTGTGGCAGGTCATGCCGCATCAGTCGGCCGTGTCGACCCGGTTCAAATGTTCTACCTAATGAGCCGCGGCATCTCGAAGCACGAAGCAGAACGTTTGATCATCCATGGCTTCCTCGATCCGGTAGTCCGCGTATTGCCGATCGAAGGCGTCAAAGTCATGCTGAAAGACGTTATCGAAGGGAAAGTGCGGTAAAATGATAGACATCCAAAAAATTCGGTCCGATTTTAAAATTCTCGATCAAAAAGTGAATGATCAGCCGCTCGTCTATCTGGATAATGCGGCGACCTCGCAAACGCCCAAACAGGTGATTGATGCCTTAGTCAATTACTATGAGCTGGACAATGCCAATGTCCATCGCGGTGTGCATACGCTGGCTGGACGGGCGACAGATGCCTACGAGGCGGCACGTGCCAAAGTGGCTCGATTTCTGAATGCCCGAGTGACAAGTGAGATCATTTTCACACGGGGGACGACGACAGCTTTGAATCTTGTGGCGGACAGCTACGGGGAGGCGAATGTTTCAGCAGGAGACGAGATTGTGATTTCCTATTTGGAGCACCATAGTAATCTGATCCCCTGGCAGCAGCTTGCCAAAAGAAAAGGGGCCGTCCTGAAGTATCTGGATTTGGAAAAAGACGGGACAATCACAGTCGAACAGGCTGAACAAGTGATTACAGAGAAAACGAAAATTGTCGCATTGGCCCATGTTTCCAATGTTCTCGGTAGCATTACGCCAATTAAGGAAATCGCAAGCATCGCGCATAAGCATGGGGCGGTCATCGTAGTAGACGGTGCCCAGGCTGTCCCGCATCTCAAAGTAGACGTGCAGGACTTGGATGCTGATTTCTATGCCTTTTCTGGTCATAAGATGCTTGGCCCGACCGGAACGGGTGCCTTATATGGAAAACGCGAGCTGCTGGAAAATATGGAACCGACCGAATTTGGCGGAGAAATGATCGACTTTGTGGAACTATATGACTCCACTTGGAAAGAACTCCCTTGGAAATTTGAGCCGGGAACCCCAATCATTGGCGGGCAGATTGCCATGGGGGCAGCAATCGACTATCTGGAAGCAGTCGGAATCGACCATATTCACCAGCATGAAATGGAGCTGGCCGGCTATGCGATCGACAAAATGCAGCAGATTTCCGGACTTGAAATTTATGGTCCGCTTGATCCGGCCAAGCGCTGCGGACTTGTGACATTTAATCTTACAGGTGTCCATCCTCACGATGTGGCAACAGTCCTTGATGAGGAAGGAATTGCGATACGGGCAGGCCATCACTGTGCCCAGCCATTAATGAAATGGCTTGACGTAAGCTCGACTGCTCGCGCAAGTTTCTACCTATATAATACAAAAGAAGAAATCGATGCTCTGATTCAAGGGCTCGAATTAACGAAGGAGTATTTTGGCTTATGAAAAGTCGCAAATTAGATCAGCTTTATAGACAGGTGATTATGGATCATTATAAAAATCCGCGCAATAAAGGTGAACTGCCGGATTCCAGTGTAACGATCGATCTTAACAACCCGACCTGCGGCGACCAGATCCACCTTCACCTGAAAATTGACGGCGACAAAATCACAGCAGCAAGCTTTACCGGAGACGGCTGCTCGATCTCCATGGCCAGTGCCTCGATGATGACGCAAAGTGTTGTTGGTCATACTGAAAAAGAAGCACTTGAAATGAGCCACCAGTTTTCAGAAATGGTACAGGGACATGCGCATGAAGTGATCGACGACGAGGGAGATGTAGAGGCACTTGCCGGTGTGGCTAAATTTCCTGCTCGAATCAAATGTGCAACCCTCGCCTGGAAAGCGATGGAAAAAGCCATCTATGAAAAAGAAGCCAGTGAAAAATAACGCTAAAGGAGGAGAAGCATGTGACTGAAATTCCAGAAATTGGCGAATACCAATATGGATTCCATGATAAAGACACATCTGTGTTCCGTACCGAACGCGGACTTACAGCAGAAATCGTAAAAGAGATTTCAAAAATAAAAGAAGAGCCGGAATGGATGCTTGACTTCCGCCTTAAGTCACTTGAACAGTTCTACAAAATGCCGATGCCAATGTGGGGTGGGGACCTGTCTGAGCTGAGCTTTGAAGATATTACGTATTACGTAAAACCATCCGAGCAGACCGTTCGCTCGTGGGATGAAGTGCCGGAAGAAATCAAGCGAACCTTCGACAAACTAGGTATTCCGGAAGCGGAGCAAAAATACTTGGCCGGCGCTTCTGCACAGTACGAATCAGAAGTCGTTTATCACAATATGAAGCAAGATTTGGAAGATATGGGGATTATTTTTAAAGATACAGATACGGCATTGAAAGAGGACGAAGAAATCTTCAAACAGTATTTCTCCAAAATCATCCCGCCTTCTGACAATAAATTTGCCGCACTCAATTCAGCGGTCTGGTCGGGCGGATCGTTCATCTATGTACCGCCAGGCGTTAAAGTCGATACACCGCTTCAAGCCTACTTCCGCATCAACTCTCAAAATATGGGCCAATTTGAACGGACACTCATCATTGTTGATGAAAATGCCAGTGTCAATTATGTCGAAGGCTGTACAGCACCCGTCTATACCACCAACTCTCTCCATGCAGCAGTTGTAGAGATTATTGTGAAGCCGGGCGGATACTGCCGCTATACGACCATTCAAAACTGGGCGAACAATGTGTACAATTTGGTGACGAAACGAACCTATGTCGAAGAAAATGCCACAATGGAATGGATTGATGGGAATATCGGTTCCAAACTGACGATGAAGTATCCATCCTGTTATCTGCGCGGAGAAGGAGCTCGGGGTACAACACTTTCCATCGCCATTGCCGGCAAAGGTCAGCGTCAGGATGCCGGTGCGAAAATGGTCCATTTGGCACCTAATACATCCAGTACAATTGTTTCCAAATCGATCTCCAAACAAGGTGGTAATGTGACGTATCGTGGAATTGTCCATTTTGGTCGCAATGCTGACAGTGCGCGTTCCAATATTGAATGTGACACACTGATTATGGATAACGCTTCGACATCTGATACGATCCCTTATAATGAAATTTTAAACAGTAATATTTCCTTAGAACATGAAGCAAAAGTTTCCAAAGTCTCAGAAGAGCAGCTTTTCTACCTGATGAGTCGCGGGGTTTCTGAAGAAGAAGCAACAGAAATGATCGTGATGGGCTTCATTGAACCATTTACAAAGGAATTACCAATGGAATATGCTGTTGAAATGAACCGCCTTATCAAGTTTGAAATGGAAGGGTCAATTGGTTAAAAACTTTTTTAAACAGACGAAATCTAAATGAAAAGAGGTCTAAATAATCTTTGACGAGATTATTTAGACCTCTTTTTTTGGTTATGATAGAAGTTGTTCAATTTTTGTTCACAAAAAAAGGCGATATTTGTACGAATTAGAACTACATGATTTTAAAAGCAGTGATATTCTTTTAACAGGATCTGTGGCAAGAAGACACAAACTATACAATATCAAATTTTATAATCTTTATTAAAAAATGAAATTGGCTAAAAGACGAACTATTTTTATTGAAGGTAGTTGAGTGAGACAAATTATACATAATATTGTTACGAAATTATGAAGACAATATTTTTTGCTCTAAATTTTTAGTACATTCCATTGATACAAGGTTTTTAATTTGATAAAGTACAGTGTGTGCTAAATTAGTAAGAGGAGGAGGAACGTGAAGAAGTTACTTATATTGGGTATTATGACGTGTAGTTTCATCATCATGCCGCAAGTGATTTCAGCGGACACAACGTATTCTGATCAGGGTGCGGTTAGTGAAGCAGGAATTACCTTTAGTGGTTATGAAGATGGCACGAAGCCTTCAGATGATGAGAACCATTCAGGATCAGATGGCAGCACGATACCAGATGGATCAAGCAGGTCGATTGATCAGGGGGATACCACTAAAAGTGTCATCAGTCTTCCTAAAACCGGGGATACACAACCGCAGTTAGCTTGGGTTGCAGGTGCAGGACTAATTTGCCTGGGAATCTATGGTCTCAAGAAAACAAGCAAAAAAGAACAAGAAAAATAAGCAGAAACAAGCGCATCAAGCGTTTGATTTTCTAAAAAAACTAAAGGAGTTTAACACAGAATGAAAATGAAAAAAACACTTACAGTATTGACTGCTTTTGCAGTAACAGCACTACCAGTTATCACACTAGTTGGTACAGATGTATCAGCTGCTAATACAACTTATGGCGATGGTACAGCAACTTCAAACGGGACGATTACGTTCACACCAAATACATCACCAGTTAACCCAGTTGATCCAGACAATGACGATCCATATACACCGGACGATAACCCTGTTAATCCAGATGTGGAGGATGCACTAAAAATTGCCTATGTTTCTAGTTTAGACTTTGACACAAACCAAATCAACACTACAGATCACACCTACCCTGCTAAACAAGTAAAAATGACTAATAATGAAACTGGTGAAATAAAATACACAGATCCAGCAGTAACTGTATCCGATGGTCGTGGTACTGGTGCTGGTTGGAAATTAAAAGTTAAACTAGGTGGAGAATTTACTCAAACAGGAACAAATGCAGATACCCTTGAAGGGGCACAACTTACCCTAGCAAGTACTAAGGTCTATTCCAATAAATCTAATGAAGGAAAGACGACACCAGTAGCAGCCCAAAGCCTTACTTTAACTACGGCAGACCAACCTATGCTGACAGCAGCTACAAATACGGGCTTGGGTACTTGGCAAGAAGAATTTTCAGCTAACCTAAATGTAAAAGCCAACACAGCTAAAGAAGGAACATATACAAATACCTTGGTTTGGACATTAGCAGATACCCCTGCTTGATTTTTGACCATAAAGAATATTGCGCCGACTTTTTTGTCGGCGCAACTATTTTTATTATTATGTCGAACTTTCGGCACCGAATATTTGAAGGAGTGACTGAGAAATAATGCGATTTACTGTGAAATTCTTTATAGCGCTCGGTTTATTGTTTACCGGGCTGAATTTATTACCGCAGATGGCGAGTGCGGATTCTACAATTAATTTTGGTGTTGAAGCTGAAATACCGGATAACCAAATTGACAAAAAGCAAAGCTACTTTGATTTAAAGATGTCTCCTGGTCAGGAGCAAACGGTTTATGTAAATGTTTCCAATGCAACAAGTAATAAAGTAACGGTTGAAATGAATATCAATGCTGCTACAACAAATGATAACGGCTATGTCGACTATTCAGAAGGCGATAAAAAACCGGATGCCTCAATGAAAAACAATATTACAGATATGGTTGAGTATGATAAAGAGATTGAAGTTCAACCTGGTGAAACAAAAAAAGTGCCAATCAAAATTACCATGCCGGACGAATCCTATGACGGCATTGTTTTAGGCGGTATTAATTTTACACAAAAAGAATCAGAAGTAGCAGGGGATGAAGAATCCTCAAAAGACGAATCAATGGTTAAAAACCGCTATTCTTACGTTATCGGCTTAATGCTGACAGAGACGGATACGGCAGTTGAGCCTGATATGGAACTGAAAAGTATCAAACCAGGGCAATACAATTATGCGAACTATGTCAAAGTAAACTTACAAAATCCAACTTCTGCCATGATCACTGGCCTTAATATTGATGCAAAAGTTTATAAAGACGGCAGTGATGAAGTTTTACATGAAACTAAAAAAGAGGGCCTATCAATGGCACCTAATTCTAATTTCAATTATATGATTGATTGGGAGAATCAGGAATTCAAGCCGGGCACGTATCGAATGAAGATGACGGCAACAGATGGAAATGACCATACGTGGAAATGGGATGAGAAATTTACCATTGAGCGTGATGATGCCAAAAAGTATAATGACCGTGCTGTGGGCTTAGAAAAAGATTATACATGGTTGTACATTACGCTGGGTATTGTAGGCTTGCTGATCTTGTTACTGATTGTATTCCTATTAGGACGTCGTTCTTCTAAGAAAAAAGAAAATCGTCTGAAAGAACAAATGAAACAGGAACTAGAAAATAAAGACAATGATCCAAAAGAATAAGCATAATAGGCACCGCACTCTTTCTACATGAGAGTGCGGTGCTTTTTGTTCTAGTAATTTGTAGAAAGTATGGGGAACAAATCTCGTTTTACAAAACTCCATATGTGGAAAAAGTTAACTCATTAGCGCTATTTAACATCCATAAAACAGGACTTTTGCCACTAATAATGTGAATTTTTATTAACAAAGAATGATTATTTTGTATATATTCTCAAAGTGTAAGGGATATTTTAGTTAAAAAAAATGATTTGTTCACTATTTCGCCATATTTAAGGAGAGTTTTACTGTTTGGCTTAAACTTTGAGGTAGTTTATCAAGTGCTATTATAGTATTGACGAGGAGGATTATAATATGGAGGAAATTTTTTCGTATCAAGAATTCACTGCTATGATGAAGAAATACAATTTTCAGGTTATCACTGAAGTTGTCCCAAGTAAAAAAAAGATTCTGAGTGACGAGGATGATCTTTATGTATCTTTGTTAATGTCAGGCGTTACAGCGGGATGTTTGAAGGAGAACCCTAAAGAAATCTTAACTATTATTGGTAAGGGGTATTTTATTGGCTATCATAAAGTATTGGATCATGAGCCAGTACTTGTTGAATATAAGGCCTTGTCGGATTGTTTGATCTATAAGTATAGAAAAGAAGACGTCCAATATGCCCTTTCTTTTTCAGAAAATTATGGTTTCCAATATTTCATCATGAAATCCGTTTGTTTAGCTGTTTATAATAAAGCGATGTTGATGCATCAGCCGCTACATCATTATCTAGCAGCTGTTTTTAAGACGATTGTTGACATTGTAGTGGGGGAAGAAATTGAAGATATTTGTGTACTACCTAAGGGAATTACCACATCTGTCATCATGAGCTACAGTACGCTTTCACGTAGTTCCTTTTATACGCAGCTACTGGAATTGCGGCAAGCGGGCATTATCGAAAAGAACAATAACTGCTGGTCTGTTGACATGCGGTCGATTCATCAGCTACTTGAAGAGGCGAAAACAGAAGGTGAGAAAGCTGTTGTTCACTCATAAAAAATAAAACAAAGCTTGAAGTGTAGGGTGGGAGTATACTTCAAGCTTTGTTTTTTTGCGTTTATTTTGTTTTGAGTATCGGGAGTTGTGGCCTGTTAGCATTGGTTTCTAAAAACTGCTGAATGAGTGGCTGGAATTTAGGTAGCTCACTGGAAACTAAGAAGGCATCATGACCGTATTCAGAAGAAATTTCGTGGTAGCTGACAGGGACCGCCGCTTGTTTTAATTGCTCGTAACTATTTCTTAAATCATGAATGCGAAAAAGCTGGTCTGTTGTAATACCAATCAGCAGATAGGGGATATTGATGGCCTGATAGGCAGGTTTATGATCTGCTGACTTGACGGTTACATCAAAAAGGTCGATCGCCTTGGTCAGATACAGATAACTATTGGCATCAAAGCGCTCGACGAAGACGTCCCCCTGATACTGCAGATAAGACTCAATCTGGAAATGTTCTTTGGAAAATGCAGCTGGGGAGCTCTCGGCGACTGTGAACCGCTCAAATCGTTTGGAAAATAGTTCGCTGGTTCGGTAGGTCATCATGCCGACCATTCGTGCTGTGGACAGACCGCCTTGTGGCTGCTCGGAATAGTTGCCGTCATTGAAATCCGGGTCATTGAGAATCGCCATCCGCATGATCAGATTGTAGCCGATTGCATCTGGACCGGCGGCAAGCGGGGAGGCAATATTGATGACAGCATCCACGAGTTCTGGATAGGAGATGGCCCACTGAGTTGCCTGCATGCCGCCCATAGAGCCACCGACGACTGCCGCTAATTTTTGGATGCCTAGTGCCTTGATTAAGCCTCGCTGTGCCTGGACAATGTCAAGAATGCTGAAGCCGGGAAAGGAAAGCCGGAATGCCCGACCTGTCAACGGATTGATGGAAGATGGGCCTGTCGAGCCGCTGCAACCGCCGAACACATTGGTGCAGATGATGTAATAGCGATTCGTGTCGAGCGCTTTTCCGGGACCAATGTAATCGTCCCACCAGCCTGGATCGTCTTCCTCGAAATGCTTGGCCGCATGTGCTGTGCCAGTTAGGGCGTGTTCAAGCAGAATCACATTATCGCGTGCTGCATTTAATTCGCCGAACGTTTCGTAACCGATCACAATGGGGCAAAGCTTTTCGCCATTTTCCAGCACAAATGGCTGCTCGGCAAAGAGCGTCTCTTGTTTTAACATTCTGCTTCACTTCCTCTTGTTCAGATATTTTGAAGGGCTGTATCCAAGTCATTGATAATATCGGCTATATTTTCGATGCCGATCGACAAGCGGATGGTTTCAGGACGGACGCCTGCTGCTGCTTGCTCCGCTTCATTCAACTGCTGGTGTGTCGTGCTGGCCGGATGGATGATCAGAGATTTCGCATCGCCGACATTGGCTAAATGTGAGAAAAGAGAAACTGATTTGATGACCTTTTTGCCCGCCTCGTAACCGCCTTTTACGCCAAAGGTAAAAATGGAGCCGGGACCTTTTGGAAAATATTTTTCGGCTAGTGAATGGTAGGGATTATCTGCCAGACCGGGATACTGAATCCAGGCGACTTTTGGATGGGCTGCCAGATATTCGGCTACTTTTTGCGCATTGGCCACATGGCGTTCCAATCGGAGGCTCAGTGTTTCAAGTCCTAGAATGAGTAGGAAGGCATTGAATGGCGATAGGGCGGCTCCTGTATCGCGCAATAGGGAGACGCGCAATTTGGTGATATAGGCGGCATCGCCAACATCGCGGGTATAGGAGAGGCCGTGATAACTTGGATCCGGGTCGACAAGTGTGGGGAACTTACCATTTGTCCAGTCGAACTTTCCGGAATCAATGACAACGCCGCCAATTGCCACGCCGTGTCCGCCAATGAATTTTGTGGCAGAGTAGACGACGATATCAGCGCCAAAATCGAATGGCCGGTTCAAATAGGCGGTCGCAAAAGTATTGTCCACGATTAGCGGGATGCCGTTTTGGTGGGCGATTTCGGCCACTTTTTCCAAATCGATCAGATTGATATCGGGATTGCCGATCGTTTCGATGAAAATGGCTTTCGTTTTTTCATCAATGGCGTCTTGGAAGTTAGCCGGCTCGTTCGGGTCGACAAATTGTACTTGAATGCCAAAGGTTGGCAGCGTATGAGCAAAAAGGGTGTGGGTCCCGCCGTAAATCGTACTGGCGGAAACAATGTTGTCACCGCTTGAGGCGATGTTCAAAATGGCATAAGTGATCGCGGCCATGCCGGATGCTACTGCTACAGCACCGATGCCGCCTTCAAGCTCTGCCAAACGTTCTTCGAGGACTGCTGTGGTCGGATTGGTAATGCGCGTGTAGATGTTGCCGGTTTCTGCAAGGCCAAATAGGGCGGCGGCATGCTCCGGGCTGTTGAACGTATAGGATGTGGTCTGATAAATCGGGACGGCGCGGGAGTTTGTTTCCTGATCGGGCGTGTGACCGCCGTGAACCTGAATCGTTTCAAATTGATAATGGTTTGTCATAAAAATTGCCTCCTTTGATTGCTTTGTTCCCATCAAAAAATCCCCCGACTGAAAAAAGTCGGAGGATGTGTAAACGCGTAGAATTCGCTCGACTTATCTTTCAGAATTAACTGCTGGAATTAGCACCGTAAACATATAGTTCCGGTTGCTAAGGCATCGCTGGGCCAGTCCCTCCGCCTTTCTTGATAAGAAACAAATATGAAATTATATTTATAATACGCTTAGGAATCTGAATTGTCAATAAAAAGATTTTAGCGAGTAAAAAGGCTGAAAATAGGCGCTTTGTAAACAAGTGTGAAATAGGGAAGATATTGGCGGCGCAAATAGTTGTTTTTAGAAGGTGAAATAAGGTAATATTAGTGAAGTAACTTGAATATAAAAAAGGAGGAAGTACATATGAAAACATTTGGGAGAGTTTTACTTTTAATTGCAGGCATTTTAATGATCATTATGGGAATTTGGTTACTTTTTAATCCAGTAGCTACTTTACTTGCATCAAACGTCTTTTTTGCCATTGTTTTACTTGTTTCAGGAATTTTTCATACTGTATCATATTTTTCGGACAAAAAATTGCAACATGTATCAGGCTGGGTATTAGCAGAAGGGATTTTATCTATTTTGCTTGGCGTATTCATGCTATTTAATGAAATCGCAGGTGCTGCAACGCTTGTGATGCTGTTTGCGATGTGGGTTTTATTTGCCGGAATTATGCGTATCATCAGTTCGATGTCGGCGAAAAACAACAATGTATCAGGTTGGGGCTGGCTTCTTGCACTTGGAATTATCGGGGTTGTGCTAGGCTTTATCGCGATGTTCGATCCGGTTGTGAGTGTCATTGGTATCGTGATCGTTATGGCAACATTCTTTATCGTTCAAGGTATTAGTGCGATTGCAAGCTTTTTCTTCCTTGGCAAATTTAGTAAATAAAAAATCAAGAGACAGAGGTCAGTCTAAACGGGCGGCTCTGTCTTTTTTTGTGCCCTTTTTTGAGATTCGATGTGTTCGGGGCAAAAGAAAAAGCGGCGCCGTTTGATGGGGCCGCTTCATGGTGCTTACTTTTTGACTCTTTCCACTTCGACAACGCGGAATCCTTTGCGATCCAAGTGTTGAATGATTTCGTCTTTTAAATTTTCATCGACGTTTAGTGGTAGGGAGACCAGGACGCGCCGGATAAAATCTTCGCTTTGGTTATCCAGCGTGATGACGTTGGCGATATTGGTGAACCGGTCAATGATTTTCGTAATTTTTGTCAGGGAGCCGGGTACTTCGCCTGTCGCAACAGTTAAAACATAGCTGGTTGTATTGACATTCCAAGCGTCTTCCAAGAGACCGAGCATTTTACCATGGGTCAAAATACCGTAAAAATCGCCTTTTTCATTTAGAACGGCAATATATGGAAGTTCTTTGATCGTGAAGAAGACTTCAAAAAAGGAAGATTTGACACTGATCGTTTTGGTGGCATTTTTGAGCAGCGATGTGACGGGCTCGTTTAGACTGCCGCCATTTGCCGCGTGACGGTAAATATGCATTTTATAGATATTGCCAAGAAATTTTTCACCCGTTTCATTTACAATCGGCACGCAGCGGTAGCCGGATTCCTCAAGCAGTTCAATGGCCTCTTTTAATGTGGCGCTTTCTTTGACAGTCGTAAGCGATGCTTTTGGAATGCAAAGGTTTTTGATTAACATGACGGTCACTCCATTCTTTTTGTATTTTTCCACTCTTATTTTAGCTTAAAAAGCTGTAATAGTACAGTATGAGCCGAAAGTCAGTCGAATTCTGGAAAAAGGTGAGCCATTTCCGCGTCGCTTTTTAGTCCGCAGATGAATGCTTCAAAATTTGCGGCAAGCGGCGTGATGGCAAAATCGTTTTCCTGATCTACAAGAACGACGGCGGGTTCACCGGGGCTTCTGTAATCTAGAAAGATGAGTTCATGGCCGCCAGATGGGGTATCTGCAATGACCAGCCCGACATTTGGATACTGCCATTCCTGCTGCCAAAATTGCGTTGCATACGTGCCACAGATAGCATTGGGCGCTTCAAAACCAATCGGCATGAAACCTTGAATTGTGATATAGCCATTCTGATTGGGTAAGGGGAAGTGGTACCTGCGCGGAATCCCGCCGTTTCCAGCGTGGCGCATCAGATAGGTGTAGGAAGCGGGGAGCTGGATAGTTAGATGCTGCTCGATTTGATGGACGATCTGCTTCGTCGGATAGCGGTCGCGATAACTTTTATCTTGTACATCCGCCCAAAATTGCTCCAAGTCAATTGCTTGAAAATATTGTCCGGTTTCTGCAAAATACTGCTCGATTTCTGCTACGAGTTTCTTTGCCTGTTGGATCTCCTCGTCCAGCATGTCATCGAACCATTCTTCGTGGCTTAACTCTAGTGCATCGTGTAGGAGCTTTTGGCAGTAAGTGAACCGCTCACCGCGCAAGAAGAGTGCATGAGCCAGTACGATGGAAATTTGAATGGTGGCAACATTTTTTTCGGCTTGTTTAGCGAGCGGCAAAATCGTTTCGAGCGTCTTGAGGGCTTCTCGTTCTTTTCCTTTATCTAAATAATAGAGGGACTTGCGGAATTGTTGGTCAATGTTCATTCTGTGCAGCTCCTTCGTCCGGCCAATAAAAAAACACCTCGAAAAACGAAGTGATTGCATCTGGCCGGGAATGGTGGTATACTTAAGGATATTGTATTTTAGGGTAAATTTAACCTAATTTTATAATAACAAGTTAATTATACATGTTGGCGATTAAAAAGTCAAGCGATAAGGTGGGATTCAAACATGGAAGAAACACAGGAATGGCAAAACGAACAGGCGCGAGTCGAACGGACGCTTCAACAAGTCGAGCGTGAAGAGGCGCGTCTCAAAACTTCTGTAGAATCTGTCAAAGGTGAAGCGAGCACCATTCGGGAAAATTTTTGGGAAGATGTGCGCGTCAATTTGAGTGAGCCGGACGATGTGGAAGAGACAACGATTAGTATCCGCCAGCAGGAAATGTTCTTGCGGGAACGTGAAAGAAGCTATCAACATAGTGAAAAGCAGCTGGCGGTTTTTGATAAAATGAAGAATTCTCCTTATTTTGCACGCATTGATGTGGAGGACGAAGAGGGAGAATGTGAGCAGGTGTATATTGGGATTTCTTCCTTGCTGGATGAGGAGGACCAATTTTTGATTTATGATTGGCGGGCGCCGATTTCAAGTGTCTATTATGACGGACAAAAGGGTCTTTCGACATATCAAACGCCAGACGGCAAGCTGACGGTCGATGTGTCACTCAAACGGCAATTTTTGATTAAAAAAGCGATCATTCAAGCCATGTTTGATACCAATGAAGCGATTGGCGACGAAATGCTGCAGGAAGTGCTTGGCAGTGGTTCCAATGTCCAAATGAAAAATATTGTGGCGACTATCCAGCAGGAACAAAACCAGATCATCCGTGACACGCGGAGTGCGCTTCTTTTTGTTCAGGGGGCGGCTGGCAGTGGGAAGACTTCGGCGGTTCTGCAACGGATTGCCTATCTGCTGTATCGTTTTCGTGAGGGGGTCGATGAGACGCAAATGATCATCTTTTCGCCCAATCGCTTGTTTAATCACTATATCTCCAACGTATTGCCGGAGCTTGGTGAGAAAAATATGGTGCAGTCGACTTTTCAGGACTTTGTGGATTCGCGGCTGGGCGACTTGCGTGTGGAGAGCCTATTTGAACAGTTTGAAAATAAGGCGAGCACGGGGCAGCTGGGGATTAGGCGTTTGAAAGAGCAGCAGGTTCTATTTGAACAGTTGCCGATCTATTTAAAGAAAGTACAGAAACAGTTGCAATTCAAGGATATTCGGTTTCGCGGAGAAGTGTTGATTTCTAAAGAGCGGATTCGCCGACTTTTTGATGAACAGCCGGATCATTTGAAGCTTCCTGAAAAAATGAAGGCACTCAGCAAAGCGTTGCGGGAAGAGCTCTATGTGATTGCTCAAAGTGAGGCGAAAAAAGACTGGGTGACAGATGCGGTCGAGCTGCTTAGTGAGGAAGAGTATCGTGCGCTTGTACCGGGACATCTTGAATTCCAAGGGTTTGACGAGGAAGCGGACTACCTGGCGAAAAAAATGATTCGTCTGAAATTCCGGCGGCTGCATAAGCGGATCGACAGGTATGGTTTCTTTCATCAGAAGCAGCAGTTCGTTCATTTTATGCAAAGTGTTCCACAGCTGATCGACCTGGCTGATCATGGGATCACGGAAGCGGAGTGGCGACAGGAAGTGAAGCAGCTCGTCGAACGGCTCAACAAAAAGCAATTGTCACAAGAAGATGCAGTTTTTTACCTGGAATTGCAGGATCAAATTTTAGGGAAGCATCCTAATCGGGCGATGCGGTTTGTATTTATCGATGAGATTCAGGATTATACGCCGGCGCAAATTTTATACATTCAATCGATTTTCCCATCTAGTCGCTTTACCATGCTGGGGGATCTGAATCAGGCGATCTTTCAGGCGGACGATCGAAAAGGAGGTTTGCTTGCGGAAATGCTGGCTCTTTTTCAGGCTGAGAAAACCAAGCTGATTGAACTGAAAAAAAGTTATCGCTCTACCTATGAAATCACAGAGTTTACGAGGGCGATTATTCAGGATCAGGATCGAATCGTGCCGTTTGAAAGGCATGGTGAGCTTCCGCAAATGGTGCAGAGCGCTTCTTACGTGCAGATGATGGATCAAATTTTAGAAAAGGCAGAGGAATTGCGGCAGAAGAGTGGGATGGTTGCGATTATCGGGAAGGATCAGGAGGCCTGCGGGAACTGCTATTTGTCGCTTTATAAAAAGATGGATGTCAAGCTGATTCATTTGGAAAATCAAAAGCTGGCAGATGGCGTGATGATTATTCCGTCGTATTTGGCGAAAGGGCTGGAATTTGACAGTGTGATTGTGCTGGATGCCTCTGATGAAACATATCATTCGGAAAATGAACGGACGCTTGTTTATACGATTTGTTCGCGTGCGATGCATCGGCTGGTGGTTACGGCAAATGGCGCTTTTTCAAGGCTTTTTGGGCAAGTGGAGAAAGAGCGATTTGAGGCAGTGGGCGAAGAAATCATTGTTCATGAAGGATGAGGATTTCATTCTGTCTGGAATAGGCGTATAATGTTTAATAGTCTATGAAAAAGTGTATAAATGTAGAGATATCCATAACTGAAAGAAAGTGGGGGAATCACATGCAAACTGGTATAGCTAATTTTGATTATTATAATCCGACGAGGATCGTTTTTGGGAAAAATCGGCTGAATGAGCTGGCTGAACTAATCCCGAAAGATAAGAAAGTACTGCTGCTTTATGGCGGCGGGAGCGTTAAAAAATTCGGCACACTTGATAAAATTAAGCAGGTGTTGAAGGACTATACGGTAGGGGAGTTTGGCGGTATTGAGGCCAATCCGACCTACGAAACATTGATGAAGGCGGTTCAGTTGGTTCGCAGCGAAGGCTATGACTTTTTGCTGGCGATTGGTGGCGGTTCTGTGATTGACGGCACCAAATTTGTGGCGGCTGGTGCGCTTTTTGATGGAGATCCGATCGATATGTTTGGTCAAGGCGTGGGTGCGCATCGGCCGATTGAACGGGCATTGCCATTTGGGACTGTTTTGACACTTCCGGCAACGGGCTCTGAGATGAACAGTGGCGGCGTGGTCACTTTTGTGAGTAAAAAAGCGAAACTGGGCTTTGGTAGCGCCTATACGTTCCCGGTATTTTCAATTTTAGATCCGGAGCTGACTTATACACTTCCTAAACGGCAGCTGGCCAATGGGGTGATCGATGCATTTGTGCACGTGATGGAGCAATACATGACCTATCCGGTTGGTGCACTTGTACAGGATCGCTATGCAGAAGGGCTGCTTGCCACGTTGATTGAAATCGGGCCGAAAGTGATTGATGAAACGAATCATGACTACAATTTGCGGGCCAATTTCATGTGGGCGGCGACGAATGCTTTGAACGGCTCCATTAATCGTGGGGTTCCGGGCGACTGGGCAAGTCATAGCTTGGGGCATGAGATCACGGCGCTTTATGGGATTGATCATGGGCGGACTTTGGCGATTGTCCTACCGGCACTTTTGGAAGTACGGAAGGAACAGAAGTTTGATAAATTGTTGCAATATGCAGAACGTGTATGGGGCATTCAGGAAGGTTCGGCGGATGAAAAGGTCGAATTTGCCATTAAGAAAACAGGTCAATTTTTTGAAAGCCTTGGTGCGGGAACGCATTTCAGCGACTATGATCTTGGAGAAGAGGTTGTAGACGTGCTGGTCGATCAGTTGGAAAAACACCAATTGACTGCCATTTCAGAGCGCGGCGATCAAACGCTTGCGGTCAGTCGGCAAATCTATCAAAAAGCCTTACGTCCAGATTAATGAACAAAATTAAAGTGGGCTGCATATCCGGCCCGCTTTTTTATACATAAAGGAATGAAGAAAGAGGGGATTCACTTTGGACGACCAGAAAACGAAAACATTTTTCGGTCACCCGCGCGGACTGGCAACACTGTTTTTCACAGAGTTTTGGGAACGTTTTTCCTACTACGGGATGCGGGCAATTTTAATCTATTATATGTATACGCAGGTAACGGCTGGGGGGCTAGGCTTCAGTCAGGCTACTGCGACGGCGATCATGTCGATTTACGGGTCGCTTGTTTATATGTCGGGTGTCATCGGGGGCTGGGCGGCTGACCGCGTGCTCGGGCCAAGACGGACCATTTTTTATGGTGGCTTTTTGATCATGTGTGGGCATATTGTTCTCTCACTGCCATTCGGTGCGACGGCTCTATTTATTTCCATGGCACTGATTATTCTGGGAACGGGCTTCTTGAAACCAAATGTTTCCAATGTTGTCGGTGATTTGTATGATACACAGGATAAACGTCGTGATGCGGGTTTCAGTATTTTTTACATGGGGATCAATCTGGGTGCCTTTATTGCGCCGTTTGTCGTTTCAGGTGTGCAAGGGGCAGCGAATAGTTTCCATGCTGGTTTTGCGGTAGCCGCTTTCGGGATGGCTGCTGGTTTGATCGTGTATGTGATCACTGGAAAAACTTATTTGAAAGACGCTGGCAAGCAGATTCCGAATCCGCTCAGCAAGGAAGAAACGGGCAAGCTGGTCTGGTATGCTCTGGCAATTGCAGCGGGAATTGGTTTACTGATTGCGTTGATTGCTTTTGCTACAGGTAGTTTTTCGATTAATACGGTCATCTTGGCGGTCACGATTCTAGGCATTGTGATTCCGCTGGCTTATTTTGTGACCATGGCGAGGAGCAAGAAAACCACTTCGGACGAACGGTCGCGGCTGTATGCGTATATTCCGCTATTTTTGATCGCTGTGTTGTTCTGGATGATTGAGGAACAGGGCTCGACGACGTTAGCAATCTTTGCGGCGGAACGGACGCAGCTGGATGTTTTTGGGCATACGCTGAATCCGGCTAATTTTCAGTCGCTCAATCCGGTCTTTATCATCATTTTATCGCCGGTATTCGCTTGGATTTGGACGAAGCTTGGTGACAGACAGCCTTCTACGCCGAAAAAATTTGCTTTGGGGCTATTCTTTGCAGGCTTGAGTTTTGTGATCATGATGTTCCCGGGAATGATTAACGGGAATACGACGACACTGGTGAGCCCGCTTTGGCTGGTGGCGAGCTTCTTCATTTGTATTGTTGGGGAAATGTGTATTTCACCTGTAGGGCTTTCGGCTACGACAAAACTTGCACCGGCGGCCTTCTCTTCGCAAACGATGAGCTTGTGGTTCTTGTCGGATGCAATGGCACAGGCGTTCAATGCGCAGGCGACACAATTCTTTAGTGCGGATACAGAAGTGGTTTATTTTGCCATTACTGGTTTTGTGGCGATTGCTTTTGCCATTCTTCTTTATCTCTTCTCCCCACTACTGAAAAAATATATGAAAGGGATCGACTAAATCCCTTCTGGCGCATGGCCTTTCCGGCTGTGCGTTTTTTGTGCATATTGCATTTCCAGTTTTTGATTGATAAGATGAAAGAGGAGCTTTTCAAAAGGGAATGAGGAGGAGAAGCATGACAGACAAAGTGATTTTATATTTAACAAGGCATGGGGAGACCATGTTCAATCGACTGGAGCGTGTTCAAGGGTGGTCAGATACGCCGCTCACAGAAGAGGGGATTCGCGTGGCCGAGGCACTAGGACGCGGGCTTCGGTCGACTTCTTTTTCGGCTGTCTATACGAGCGATTTAAGGCGAACGGTTCAGACGGCTGCGCTCATTTTAGGAGATCGTTTTAATGAAGAATTACCGATTCAGCCCCTTTCGGAATTGCGGGAATTCTGCTTTGGTCACTATGAGGGGCTGACAGATCAACAGCTTTTCTCGGAGATATGGGCGGCGAATGACTTTCATTCGATGGAAGAGATGGGGGAGGCGGCTGGCTCGGAAATGATGCCGCTTGTTACAAATACTGTGGAGAAACTGGATCAAACCGGCATGTCGGAAAACTGGGAA
Organism: Listeria costaricensis; assembly: GCF_900183385.1. Classification (GTDB taxonomy): domain Bacteria; phylum Bacillota; class Bacilli; order Lactobacillales; family Listeriaceae; genus Listeria; species Listeria costaricensis. The sequence continues at coordinate 4,220 of NZ_FXUT01000012.1, read as the reverse complement.
AAGGTGTCCACTCGGCTGGAACAAGGCATCAAGCAGATTATAGAAGCAGAAGCTAGTGAAGAGGAAAGCCATGTGCTAGTTGTGACGCACGGCATGGCGATTAATATTGTGCTGGCAATGCTCGCACCGGAAAAAGTGGAGCCTGAAATGAAAAATGCTAGTATTACAAAAATTATTTATGAAAATGGGCACTTCTTTGTGGAGTCCGTCAATGATATGCAATATGTCGAAGCAGGCAATGCGATTGTAGAATAAGGAGAGGAGGCAGCCATGACGGATTATTTTGAAATTAGAGCTACTTATGACGCAAAAACGATTACGGTTTATCAAGCCTACAATGATCAGATTGCGGATGTGGCTGTACGTGAGCAAAAATTTGGTGGGGACTTTTCTTTTGGACGGATGACGTGGATCAAACCGTCTTTTCTATGGATGATGGAAAGAAGTGGCTGGGGGAGTAAGAAAAATCAGGAGCGGATACTGGCTGTCAAGCTTTATCGGCCGTTTTTCGATGATTTGATTGAGCAGGCGGTTCTAACAAGTCCGGAAGCGCACGTTTATCCAAATCCCCAAATCTGGGAAGCGCGCAAGCTTGAGACGGATGTCTATGCGCAGTGGGACCCGGAAAGAAGTATCCACGGCAAGAAGCTGGAGTATCGTTCCCTGCAAATTGGGATTTCTCGGAATCTGGTTCGCGCGTATAGTGAAGAGGGAATTGCGGAGATTGTGGACATGACGCCTACTGTGAAAAAATGTCGGTCATTATTACAGAACGGAAAAACGAAACAGGCTAGGGCTTTTCTTCCAAATGAAAAAATTTATCCAGTTGAAAAAGCTGCGCGCAAATCACTGGGTATGAACGCTTAATAAAAACACGCTCCAAGTCGGGCCGCGAGATGCAGCTGGACTTGGAGCGTGTCTTTTCATTATTTCATGAATTTCACACAAACAGGTTCTGGCACCTTGATGCCTTTTTGAAGAAGGGTCAATTCGCCGTTTGCTGGGTTTACTTTAAAGATAGTTACATTATTGGAATTTTCATTGGTAGCTACAAGAATTTCGCCGCTGCGGTCCAGATCAAAGTCGCGTGGTCCTTGTCCTTCAACGGAAATCGTTTGTTTCAAAGTCAGTTTGCCATCTTCTGCGACTTCAAAAGAAACAATGGCATCTTGTCCACGATTGGAAACATACAAGAAGCGGCCGTCAGGAGAAATATGGATCGCGCTGCCTTTATTCTCTCCTTCAAAATCTGCTGGCAAAGAAGCGACCGTTTGAATAACTTCCAGACTGCCAGTAGCTTCGTCGTACGTGCAGACGATAACATCAGAAGTGAGCTCTGTCATGATGTACACATATTTGGCATTGGGATGGAAGACAAGGTTACGTGGGCCACTGCCAGGCGTTACAAGCAGGTCGGATACTTTTTCCAGCTTGCCTTCGTGAGCATTATAAGTCGTCACGTAGTCTGTGCCGAGGTCGCAAGTAAGCACGAATTTTTGATCAGGTGTATAGCCGGCAAAATGCGCGTGCGGTTTTTCCTGACGTTCATGTACGCTTTTACCAACATGCTGGATTTCAGCGATCGGTTCGCCTAATTTGCCATCCGTTGTTGGGTAGCTGATGATCGTACCTAAATGATAGTTTGCAGAAACAACAATGCTGTTATCATGAGAAGCATCCACATAGCAAGGAGGATTGCCGTTTTTTACTTGGGTTCCTAAAAATTCCAGAGAACCGTCTGCTTGAATTTTGAAAGCTGCAAGTCCACCCTTGTCGCCATCTTTGGCAACGGAATAGACATATTTTTCATCATCAGAGATTTTTAGGTAAGTCGGGTTGTCCATTTTTCCAGCTAGTTTGTTTTCAACGACTTCGCCCGTTTCTTTATCGATCACTAGTCGATAAATCCCTTCACTTTCTACTTTTGTATAAGTGCCAATATAAGCTGTTGCTGTATGTGTCATAAAACTAAATTCCTCCCATTCTAAATATGCGTGATCAGTCATTCATGTGATGGCTGTAGTTAAATTATACCATATTGTGGCAAAAGCATAGACGAATAAAACCAAAAGTTAAATATTACGTAAAAGTTTCTTTTGTGTTAGATAAGAGCGGATTATTGGTTTTTTAAAAACATTTTTGTTTCAAAAGAAATATATTTGTAACAAAAGTATTGACTTAGAAATGAAAAGGCGATATAATAAAGACATCCCTAAAATAGGTTGCTCAGAATTGGCAGTTTCTTACGGTAAATATCTTCCCCCAAAGAATGCTGTAAGTCCTGTAACTGTCATATTTTGTGCACACACTCCTTGTCGGTACAGTTTTTCTGTACCGGCTTTTTTTATGCGCACAGTAAATAGTTTGATTGGCCAAATAAAAAAACCAGTATGGTAAAGGGAACCATACTGGTAAAAAAGGGAGTTTGGAAATCAATCATTAAAAAGGGAGTAAAAAATGAGTTGATTTCATTTGATGTATCTATCATAACGAGCGCAGTTTAAAATTGCCTATCATTTAAATAAGAGTTTTATGAGAAAGGGAGCGTCAGGGGTTTTTTCTTGGAGAAAAAATCAATCTTTCCATCCAGCAATAAAAAAACCTCCCTCTTCAAGTGAAAAGGAAGGCTGGTGAGAGTCTGGTGACTTAAATGATACCGTGAAGTAGCATCGTGTCAGCCACTTTGAGGAAGCCGGCAATGTTGGAGCCGACGACTAGGTTGCCTTCATGGCCGTAACGGGTCGCTGCTTCGCTGGAATTTTGGTAGATGGTGGTCATGATGCGGTCCAGTTCTGCATCTACTTGTTCAAATGACCAGGAGAGGCGTGTGCCGTTTTGGGCCATTTCGAGCGCGGATACGGCTACACCGCCAGCATTGGCTGCTTTGGCTGGGCCGAATAGGACGCCATTTTGGTGGAACAGGTCGATTGCTTCCAAGGTTGATGGCATATTGGCACCTTCAGCGACTGCAAGAACTCCTTGATCAATCAATAGCTGGGCTTTCTCGGCATTGATTTCATTTTGAGTGGCGCATGGCAGGGCTACTTGGCACGGAAGTTCAAAGACGTTGCCGTTTTCCACATAGTCGGCATCTGGATGTGTTTGGAGGTATTCTTTGATTCGTTTTCTTTCTACTTCTTTTAATTGTTTGACGGCTGGAATGTCAATGCCGTTTGGATCGTGAATATAGCCGTTTGAATCACTGCAGGCAATGACTGTTGCCCCTAGTTCTTGGGCTTTTTCCATCGCATAGATGGCTACGTTGCCGGATCCGGAAACAACCACTTTTTTATTTTGGAAGGTTTCGTTTTTGGCTGCCAGCATTTCACGTGTAAAATAGACGAGGCCATATCCAGTGGCTTCCGTACGTGTCAGGCTGCCGCCGTATGTGAGACCTTTGCCTGTCAGTGTACCGGCATCAAAGCGATTTTGCAGGCGTTTATACTGACCGAAAAGATAGCCGATTTCACGTCCGCCAACACCAATGTCGCCGGCTGGAACGTCTGTATCTGGGCCGATATGCTTGGAGAGCTCTGTCATAAAACTTTGGCAAAAACGCATGACTTCAGCGTCTGATTTGCCTTTTGGATCAAAGTCAGCGCCGCCTTTTCCGCCACCGATGGGAAGGCCCGTTAAGGAATTTTTGAAAATCTGTTCAAAGCCAAGGAATTTGATGATACTGCCGCTTACTGATGGATGGAAACGAAGGCCGCCTTTGTAGGGGCCGATTGCGCTGTTAAACTGGACGCGGAAACCACGGTTGACATGGACTTTCCCTTGATCGTCTGTCCAAGGAATCCGGAAAGTGATGAGACGTTCTGGTTCAGTAAGGCGCTCAAGAATCCCTTGTTTTTCATATTCAGGTTGTTCGGCAAGGGCGGGAATAACAGAAGCGAGAAATTCTTCCACCGCTTGATGGAATTCTTCTTCACCGGGATTACGTTTTTTGATCGTTTCAAATACGCTCGCGGCATATTTTTCTGCCTGCTCTTTGGCGGGTGTTACTGTTGTGGATAATTGAACCATTCTAACATCTCTCCTTAGCGAAAATTTCGGGTCACTTCATCTATCATTCTATGGAAGCTGATGGTCGTCAACATTTTGATAGAACATGATAATCGTAAGTTTTTCTGACCTATGATGTTAAGTTTACACATATAAAGAATTTTTTTCAAGTACTGAGTTTATTAATTTGAAATTTTTAGAAAACAGAAAAAATA
>NZ_FXUT01000006.1:273989-274184 GCF_900183385.1 Listeria costaricensis | reverse complement strand
GCAGAGTACCAAAATCGTTAACCCCTCCTATTAGTCCCATTTTCTATTCCTTAATACCATAAATCAGCAGAGTACCAAAATGAAAAAACATACATGCCAACCCAATTGGAAATTCCTTAATACCATAAATCAGCAGAGTACCAAAATCGTTAGTCTGATCATAATCAAACATTTGATATTCCTTAATACCATAAA
>NZ_FXUT01000006.1:5532-273890 GCF_900183385.1 Listeria costaricensis | reverse complement strand
CAGCAGAGTACCAAAATCCATTTTCATTATACCCTATCCACAACAATAGAATCAATATACTTCCTCATGTCCACCGAAACTCCTTGGAAATCAACAGTTAGGGGCCACTCACAAAAAATGAAAATGAAATATACTAGTAAAAAAACAGCCAAGTTATCCACAGAAAAAAGTGTCAAAATCACCCCTTCATCACCGAAGTTATCCACAGCCCTTATAGACCAATTTTTTGCCGTCTCCCAATCTTCTTCTTGGTAATAAACAGGAATATTCTCCTGCACTTTCTCATAAACATTCTCCATCTTAATTCGATTTATAATACTTTGCTGATAGAAAACATTAGATATCGTCCCCTCAATTTCCACTTTTCCAACTAGAAAAACCAGTATCCCTCGTTTTTGGGTCTCTAAAATAAACTTGGAAAGTTCTACTTCATTCATCCATTTATTAGCGATATCCAACACAAAAATTTGTTTTTTATGAATATCTCCTTGAAGAACAAGCTGTCTTATCATATCAGTCTGTTCATGTTTAAACTGTAAGAAACGCCTCAAATCATTTTTTTCAAAGTTCCTTAAGTCAATAAGCTGTAAGAGTTCCTGATACTTTTCCTTCCCTAAAAAAGAAACTTCTTCTTGCAACATTTCCCAGCTTTCCACAAAATCTCGATAAATGGGAGAAAGCATCAATTCATCTAAAAAGCGCTCTTCTCTTCCTTTTAACAACTTCTTTAAATCAAAATTCCTGTCAATATAATAAAACTCATAATCTTGCTGAACCATTACTTGATTTCCTTCAAAAATAACAATATCTGGTGATTTTCGACTAAAGAAAGCTTCTAACGCATCGATAATTTCACGCCAATCTTGCAATTCTCCATACAATTGCGTAACCTTATCCACTGCAAGAACAAATTTCCTACTTTTAGTTTGAATCGTCCACTCCCTCATAAAATCACCATTGGGTCATCAGTAATCTTCTCTTCTTGAATTGATTTTCCACCAACTAAAATCATCATATTCCCATACTGTTTTTCCGTCACTGCCATCGCGCGAACAGAACCTTGTTTCGGCATATTCGCCCTCAGTCCAATCAAATAGCTGTCAAGACTAGAACGATTAGGAAAAATCTTACTGTAAACAGAAAATTGAACCATTGTAAAACCATTATTAATCAAATATTTGCGAAATCTCGTATACGTTCGCCGCTCTTGCTTTGTATTCATTGGTAAATCAAAAAATAACATCAATCGCATAAATCTATACGGCGATGACATTGGTCGGACAAACCAACAATTCGGGCTCATTATTATTCATGGCTTTTATAAACGTTTGAACAATAATGTCAATCGCATTTAACACGGTTTGTTTTTGATTTCCAATGACGACCGTTTTAGTCGTGATAAAATGTACGAGATTCTGTTTCTTATCTTTTGTTAAAAATTCATCTGGACTTAAAATCAAGCTTACCCACAAATCAATCATTGGACGAAACGGCTCAATAAGATCGTCCACTAGATTAAATGCGTTATTTTGATTATGATGCCCTACTCCAAATGACGGTTGCAAGCCATGTGCGACAACTGAACGAGCAATACAAGATCTGAGAACAATATAGCCATAATTCAGGCCTGAATTAGTGCCATCATAGCTATCCCGTTCTCGAATAAATTCATCGCCAAAGAGTGCATTAAAATACATTCTGGCTGCATAGCCCTCACGATTTGTTTCATCAGCAAATCTTACGTCTCCTGCAATATTTTTCAACCGCCTTACTTCAAAATCATCCTTATGCATGTATTCCAAAATAGAAGCCTGATTCAGGATTTTAGTCTGAATAATTTTTTGCCACATTCTCCCCTTGATTTCATCATTCCACTTCACTTGTTGTGCAAGAACTCGAAAATTTTGATAATGAGCATGTGGAGCAATCCCATAAACATTCGGTAAATGTTTTTCATCACAAAATACAATTAAAATATGATATTCAGCAAGTTTGTTAATTAGTCGAGCGGTTATAAGTGTTTTAGGATTATCGATCATGATTGTATGAATATCCGAAAGTGGAATAAGAATTTCTTGTTCTTCGCGAATAACTTTTAGATTATCTAAGTAAAGTTTCATTTGGTCTGCGGATTCAATATAAACAATTCGCCAACTCATAGTTGTTTTCCTCCTCTAATACCTATTTGGAAGCATTAAAAAAGCCCCTTAGATAAGGGGCGATTTCGGCATTAAGCCTTATTTTGGTAGGTTCTGCTAACCTATGGTATTAAGGAGAAGTAAGCGTCCTTACTTCTCCTTAATTATATCGCACCTTAATCTTTTTGTAAAGTGTAAGTTGTCACAAATTCTTCTTTTTTGATTGGATATTTATTGCCTAGGATGTCCACATTGTATTTGGTAATGCTTTTCAATGGATTTATTGCTGGCAACTGTCTTTCTGAATTTTTTTTATCAACATCCTCTACTTCCATTTTATTTTGTCGTGGATTATTATCCCCTCTAAAAAGTTTTTCATATCTTATAGATTTCCTATTTTTAGTGTCCCTATCAACTTCTTCCTTGTAATAAGTTATTAGATCATTCTTATATAAACTGAATTGAAAATCATAAGACTTATCAATTTTCTTAAATGCCGCCTTCATCCCATCTACATAAAATTCTTGATTTAGTTCATATTTACTGCCTTGTTGTTCAAACCATACATAAGGGACTCCCAAATATTTATACACCCCTTCCTTATTCATGTAAATATCTACTCGTATACTATTTCTACTTAACAGCACTACATCATTTTTACTCACTTTAAATTTATTTTTTAATGATATGTGGACACCTAATTTCTTATCCAAATACTTCAAAGCTTTCACAGGAACTTTGCCATCTTTTAAAATATAGCCATGCTCCTTCTTATAGTCCTGAAACGGATTATCCGCGTGCTTATGTTCTTCCATTACCTTAAGAATCAGTGCCCAGGTTTTTGGATCGTGCTGCGCCATCAAGAAATTATCTGGATTCTTATCCACTCTTTTCTTAAATGCCTCATAGCCTTTCTTATCAAGTTCATAGATATTTTTCACTTTGCCAACAACATATTTGTCACCATCTTTTTCTCGTGTGGAGTACAATGTTTGATTGCTAAGGGAACGGTTTGGCTTTCGGTCTACTTTGTGAGAGTATTTGATTTTGCTTTCATAGTTCTTCAGATTTTTAAAGAAAAGAATGGATTTTTCATCAAAAGCTTCTTTAACAGACAGCTCATTATTTTCAGCATCTGCTGCTAGTTCTCCGGCCTCATCTATTTTAAAATCTTTCAACTGTCTCAATAATCCTAAACGACTTATACCCGCTACGATCAACGCATCCAGTGCATGATGGCTATGTCCTGCATCCCGGTCTTTATTCAATTTGGCTTTTCTTCTTAGGGCAGAGGTCATTTGCCCATTAATAGACATCACTTTCGTCGGGATTTCATTGACTAAATAGAATGTCCGTAATGTATTGGCAAAACTACGCATGGCATAACGTGTGTCTACCAGATTTCGATTGATAAATCTCTTTCTTAATTCTGGATTATTGGCAATATCTTCCATTTCTAACAAATAGTTTCGTTTTTGCTTTCCTAGTGGAAGATGAATCACATCCTGTTTAAATTCTTCAAAACCACGGCTGGCTTTCCCGCTCATCATATATTGATACGGCGAACGTTGACCTTTTTTCTGATTTTCATCCTTTAAGCAAAGAACTTTATTTTTTTGACTATCGTCATAGGAAATGGAGATCGGAATAATGTGATCAATTTCCAACATGCCCATATTCTGGATGATTTGATTCAGATCAATTCTCTTGCCTGAATAAATACACTTGCCATCCTGCTGCTTCCAGAGTTTTAAGGCTAAATGTTGTTTTCCATTTAAATGCAATTCAGCCAAATTCTTGACACCTAGTAATTTACACATTTCATTTTCAAATTTTCCTTGCGCTTTTTGCATGTTTTGATAGTTTTTCTTGGCTTCGTCACTATTTTTTTCACGTGCCATTTCTACCACAACATAATCAAGCTCGCCATACTTTTCACGAACAGCATTCACAATTTTAATTGTTTCCCGATGTGCCCGCTTAGCTACACTGCTTAAAATGGCTTCATCATCAAATCGAATTTTGGATCCTCGTTCCAGCATCTCTAGCCGAGACTTATCCATGCCATGCTTGATAAAAAGCTGCATTTGGTTATCATTTGTTTCCCATAATTCTGGCAAAATCTCTAAAATGGCTTTTTTAGATAATGAATGATATTCCTTAAAGGTGGTATCTTCTTTTAGCCTTTCGATCACTTCGGTCATATCTTCATTGTCATATTGTTGGAATAGGGTGGCCAGTTGATTTTCCCGGCGCTGATAACTTTTTTCAGAAGATAAAATATCGGCAATTTCATCCAGCAAATCTGCATTTCGATAAAAATCATCCGGTAATTCGACATCTTTTAAAAGTTTTTGTATAGCTTTTAACCCTTTAAATTCTGTAAAAATGGGTTTTCCCGATTTCAAATTGACACGTTGACCTTGAAAAGCGATTTCTTCTGTTACGCCTGTGACTTTCATCAATATTTTCATCGTAATGTTCTTAGAGCCTTTTGGATCATGCACATATTTTTCTACGATTTCACGCTTCTGCTCTTCCGTAAAGCCTACTTTTTCACCCGTTTCAGGATCGGGGAACGACATATTATTTAAATCGTTCAGTAAGCCGAAAAGTTCTGCGGTATAAGCCATTTTGGCAATTCTGAATTGATCTGGATAATATGTACAACGCCCCCGCATCTTATTGATCATTGTGACATATTCGATCTCGCCATTCTTTCCATATGAATACTGACCATAGGGTGTTGGCGATTTTTCTGATCCAGGTCCTTCATAATACATCCGTCGCGTTTCAATCAAGGCTAAATAATCTTCCTTAAATGCCTCCGTGATCATGGGAAAATGCTTTTCTTGTGCTTCTAAAATAGCCTCCGCTTCCTTTAAATAGGATTCTGTCCGGAACCGATTTTCATGATTTCTCACGACTTCTTGCTTCGCTATTCGTTCAAGCTGCAGTTCGCAAATATAACGGTCAGCTAACCTTTTTTCATTCTCTTTTATTTGTTTCTTTGTTGAAAGTTCGCTCGTCGCCTCTTTGGCATCGTCTTCTGGAACATCGAGCGTCGTACCGCGCCGCTTGACTAGATGGAAAAGTGCTGCAGCTAAACGTTCAGCAGTTACTTGACCGTAAATCGCATCATATCTCGCCTGATATGGATCCACTTTGCCGATTTCTTCACAAGGAAAGCCCGCTTTGTCTAGTAATTCTCTAGTACGTGCAAGTCGGTGCTGACGGCGTCGGATTAGTCTCCTCGTCCCCCGATAGCTGCGTCTGTCTTCATTCCCATTTCGCGTCGCCTCTTCAAATAAGCGTACACCTGCGTCTACAATATTTCCCGTCTCATCGTCAATGATGCCCCAGCCAACCGAAGCGATTCCGATGTCTAAGCCAAGCGTTAGTTTGCTCATCATGATGCCTTCTTTCTTTATGGTCTACCTCTCCATTATAGCCATCTTTGAAAAGGCTGTCATTGAATTTATGAGAATTCTAGCCAAAATTCTTTTTTGTATTCTTTTTCTTGCATTTTGATATACAAATCGCATTCATCTTCATAAAAATCTTCCCTTTCTGTGAAAATGAAATGGGCCAAAAATAGTCTTTTCTCCAAAAGCTCCTCTGTGCTGTCAGCTATGATTCGGACTTGGTTGGAAATAATCTCCCCCCGTTTGGTTCTGAAAACCGCCTCGATAAAATTGGCTTTCGTAAATAAATCGACTGGATCATTTTGCAGAAACAGCAAGTCAATTTGCTTGCTTAATATTTTGCAGCTTTCTGTAACAAGGGATACTTCTGTATATTTGATTTCCTGTTTTACGGTTGGGACTGCAATATTAATCAGCGGAATCATGATTTCAGCTAAACTGTTTCCACCATGGACATAGCCAGCACCGGAGCCTTTTCGATAAAAACGGTCCAAGCCTTTTGGAATATAGAGATTCCCCGTCCCAAGCGGGTAAGTCCAAAGCGCATCATGTGAAAATTTTTCCGGATGAATGAAATAACGGCGATTGCCTTGCCCGCTTTCAGGTAGTGCAATCTTATGAACATCTCCAATCGCTTTTCTAGAATATAGAAAGCCATGATCAGCTGTAAGTATAAAATGGCTGGCACTCAGACTGCTCTTTAACTTTTGAAGAAGTTGGATCATTTCTTCCATTGCTTTTTCTACTGCCCAAAATATTTTTTCTTCCGTTATTTGTTTATCTGCAATCGCGTCAATACTATTGTGATAAATGTAAATAATTTTTTGATCGCGCGCCTTTTCACGAAGCTGCTCTCGTTTCATTTGTAGCACCTCTTTGGCTGTCAGCACAATCGATTTTTCTTCATATACCTGCAGTTGCTTTTCACGAGCCGCTCTTCCATTTATCACCTGATCATCTACAAGTACTTTCTTTGTGTGCGCGTCCAATTCAATCGATTGGTGTGGTAAAAGAGCTGCCATTCCGAATTCAGTGACGGAAGGAATCTCGCTTTCAAGTGGTTGAAGGCTAGCTGTAAACTGGCCTGTTTCATGCAGCCGCTGAACAAATTCTTGACCAATTTCATAGCGGAGTCCATCTGAGATCACCACGATGACGCGTTTTCGCTTACGTAAAGTTTTCTTCACATGACTTGCATAAAATTCATGTTGTGGCTCTCCTGCTCCTACTTGCTTTGTTTCTATTGAAGAAAGTGCTTTTTGCCAAGCGATGGTCAATTTTTGCAATAAAACCGTTTGATAAGAATTTTCAAGGGTTTCCTGTAATTTTTCAAATTCAGGATAAGGGCTGCCCAGCCGTTCATAATGCGTGTAAAAGAGGCGATAGGCTTGATCAATCTGATAGTAGTCCTCAGCATAAAATTTCCATAATGCCTTCTTTTCTACTGGCAAAAGAATGCTGCGATAACGAGCCGCCAATTGAAAAAAATGAATAGCTGCCTGCAAAGTCTGATATTCCGTCTTAAACTTTCCATACCAGCAAGAAAGCCGCCTTGCTTTAATAAGATATGTATAGTTTTGAAAGTCTTGGCCACCTTTTGCAAGCTGTTTCGCCGTTTTCTCTAAAAATAATTGGTCAAAAAGTGGAAATGTATCTGCTTTTGACCAATCGATCGCTGCTTGTTGATTCCGTGCTTCTTGACTTAGCCACTCTTCCTGCTCAATAAAAGTGATATAGGCGGGAAGTTTCTGCCACTGTTCAACAAGAATTTGCGCATTGTGGCTGTTGGGTAAGCTCTCAAAAACTTCTGTTAGTGCAGGGATTTCGCTTATCAAATTAGTCGTTAATAGCGTCGTCATAAAATCGCGCAAACTCGGCGTCCCGCTCACATATCCAAAATACTGTTCGGCATAGTGGAAAAAACGCCGCGTATTCCCAAATCGTTCAACATCTATCCAGCGCGATTCTTTTTCAAAAAGTGCCAATAAAATAGAGAAAAAATGCGGCCATTTTGAATGAGCAAGTACCGCTAGAATCGCCATTTCAATGTCTTCAGGGCGATGATGCGGCAATAATTTCAGCATCTGCAAAAATTTCTGCTGCCGATTTGTACTGTTCAAAAAAAGTGGATAATTTTTTTCAAACCAAACTTTGTCCAGTTGATGCTCAGAATAAAAATCTTGTAGCGGTTCTGTTTTAAAACGCAGGCTATAAAGCTCCAAATCAAGCAGCATATTTTGTTCAGGTTCTGGTTGCGCATACGGAAAATAAAGAAGAATATGCTGATTTAAAAATTGTTTCTCAATAAGGTAGCGCGTTTGAAAGTAATTATGATCATTGACTTGCAAAACTTTGATATTGGGTAAAAGAAGCTGAGCCGCTTGTTCCTGATACTCTCCATCCTGATCGTACCAAAAGGCAATATGACGGTTCATTCCTTTTTTACATGGTTGTTGAAAAAGTTCATTGATTTTTTGTTGAAGCATGCGATCCCACCTTTCTAGATTTTTTCTAGTAAATTCATGCGTAATTTTTTAGTTCCAGGAAGCTCGATTTGCTGAAACTTTGCATAATTCACTAGAACACCATCATCTAAATAGATGGAGATGTGCTGGTTTGCCATATAATCCAGCAGCTGCGCATACAGCATGATTTCGTCCATTTGTTTAAGATAGCCCGCACTCTTTTGCTTAGCAGCCACTTTTACATGCCCGCTTGTATGCTCATCAGTCAAAATTTGTTCTTCTAGATCCCGTAATTTCTCAAGTGTATTTAAAAGTGGCAGGGCATAATCTGTTCTAATTCGGGCAAGTAGGGCTGGTTCATAGCGATGCAAATAACAGAGACATTGGAAAGCGTTATTTTTCCCACTAGTGAATTGCCAATAAATGGGGCGATTTTGATAAGTTTTCAGATGATCCTTGTAGAATTCTTTTTGAAAATAACGCCGCACTCTTTCACGTGAAGTTTCGCCCTTTTTACATTCCAGCACGTCCGCTATAAACCTTAGATTCTGCTCAAGCTGCTCTTCCCCAAATATATGAACGAGTAAATATTCTATCCGCGTGATGATATCATCTTCAAAATAATGTTCACTGGTTATGGGAATAATATTATCTTCATCTGGTTGAAAATCTGGATAAGCCTCTTTTTCAAATGAACCGCCTCCATAATAAACGCCGGAATCATGTAAAGCATATCTCCCCAATAATATCCCTATCAGATAAGAAAGAAAGCTGCGAACTTCTCTACTCTCATCTGCTTTTCTGATGGTTATTTCTTTTTCTGGAACTTCGGGTGTTAGTTCATCTTGCAAGTCATAAATTTGGATGCAGAGCCGATTTAGCTCTTCTTCGTACTGTTTGACTTTCCTATATCTTTCATCAGTGACTTGCTGCCAATTTTGAAAAATAGCGGCTAAATCATTTTCACCCCGTCGATATTGCAGAAATGGATGGGTCTGAAAATCCCACGAAATTTCAAATGAATCCCAGTCTTGCTTGGCAATTTCGAAGCAAGCCCGAGCTAATTCAGGGATGCGCGGATGATTGCATAGAGATGGTTTAATTGGCAAAGAGGCAATGTGTCCAACCTCATAGTTCAAAGTGGGCGAGATGATGGACACTAGTTTTTGCGCTACTTTTGTATTTAAAAACCCTAATAGTGAAAAAAGAGTCTGCTCATCGCCAAAAATACTGGTTCCTGCTACATCAAAGATATGACCGGCTTCTTTGTAACGAAATGAAATGGTGCCGCTGGAAATTTTTGACCACGATATCGATTGTGAAAAATAGTATTGTGCATTCCTAACGACTGAACGAGCCTTCCCTTTCGCATCTACAAAACCTCGAATTTCTTTCCCATTCGCCTCCCAGTTCACGACAAAATCATTATTTCCATACCACTTGGCAAATTTCCCCCCCTTATTGTAAGGAAACCATCTTTTTCCAGATTTTTCTGCAGTTGCAAGGGAGTTCTCTTGAAAAGAAATGTTCTCTAAACTTACTTCAAACCATTGACGTAAAAAGCGATTGTTATCTGCAGTTGCTAATCCTTGTTTCGGATCTGCTAGTTCATTCAGTTTTGTTCCTGATGCAAAAATTTCTTGTATTTTATCACTTACCCAATAGACAATGGTTCGGTTAGGGAAGCTATTAAAAATTGATGCATCCACTTCAAATGAATAATAAACTTGTGGACGAGCAATTGCTTCAATCAGTTTTTGCGGCTGAGAGTCAGCGCCTTTAAAATCTTCTAATCGAATATACGTCCCTTTTATTGAAACGTTACTTTTATTTAAAATAAACGCACATATAGAAACTGTGGCATCTTCAAAAAAAGCATATTGGTTTAGCTGAACTAGTCCGCTAATCTTCATTTTATTTAATATAAGATTTCTTAATTTTTCATGTGTTGAAATAAACATCCATGTATTTGGGGTCATCATTGCTACATAGCCCGCATCATTTAAAAGGAGCATTCCTTTTTCGATAAATGCCGCAAACAGGTCCGTTTTAGTCTCCGCATAATAATGATTCATAAATTTTTTCAACGTTGGATCATATTTTGTTTGCCTTAAATACGGTGGATTGGTAATGACTAAATCATATTTTTCTCCAAGCGCTATAGCTGGTTCTAGGATCGGCAAAAGCTCAGCAGAAAGCTCCGTTTGTAAAGCTGCGTTATAAATATCCAGTTCTAGTTCCTGCGTTTTTTCTAAACAGAGTCGATACGCTTTTTGAAGAAGTTCACTTTCATCAAAACACATCAATGAACCAAATTGTTTCGCATTTTCAGCCATTTCTTCCAGCTGGCGGATAGCTGTATGGATTGTCTCATCTGTTGTTAAGTAATGTAATGCTTCACTAGACAGTTTAAATTTAGGCTCCTGCCATTCGTATACTTGGATACTGATATTTCTCTCTTTTTTTAAGAAATGGCGATCGTTTTCTAGTACTTTAAGGAATAAAACCAATTGTGAAATTTGCATCGCCCGCTGATCAATTTCAAGGCCAAATAGATTATGGCTTAAAATCTCTTTTGGAATGCTGTCTGCTGGATAGCCCATTTCCTCATACATATCAAATAGCATATCGAATGCTTGCACGAGAATATGACCTGAACCGCATGCCGGATCAATCAGTTTAATATCTTCCAATGTTTTGATTCTCTCTGGAATTTGAATATTTTCCAGTGGCACCTTCATAAAATAAGACCAATTTTCTAACAGCTTTGTTTTAGGATTTAATTTATAGTAGATGCGACCTAATGAGTTTTCCAACAGATAACGTACAATCCATTTAGGTGTGAAAAGTTGGGTAACGACTGGAAGATTTTTCTTTTCAACAGAACGGTTTTTCATGCCGCCAACTTCCTCTTTTCGACCTGCATTATAATATTGAAAAAGCCAGCCCAGTAATTCAACTTCTTGGAAATCGGCCACTGGAATTTCTGCTTGTAGCAAATGCTGGACCATTTCTTGCAGCAGATTCTCCGAAAATAGCAATTCATGAATGTCCTCAATATTTGGAAAAACATTTGGTAATTTTTCCCCTAGCTGTTCACATTGTTTAAAAAACAAATAGCGAAAAAGCAATGCATCCTGATTATTATCTTTCAAATCCCAGACTTTTTCTGGATTGAGCGCGAGTACTTCCATCAATTCATCAATTTCAACTAGGGCATCCGGCAACATCTGTTTGGGATTCACGGAAGATAGCAGCCTCTTTTTAATGGGTAATAAGTTCTGAAGTTCCATATATCGAATGGCTATCAATCGATTGAACCATGTATAGGCCGTTTCTTCTGCCAATTGCTCGAAAACTTCTTCTGCTGAATATTGCTTTTTTAAATAACTGTACTTATTTTTTAAGAGTTGATATTGTTTTTGCTCTTCTTCACTTAAAATTCCTTTCTTACTGGTATAATAACCTCCCGTTTTGGGTAATTCTGTCAGACCGTTTTCCGTAATTTGCAGACTTTTTAATTCCAATTTCACTCCCATTAAAAGCTTTTCCCGCGCACTAACCGCAAATTTACGGATTGCTTGTTTATCCATAGTTGATAAAACCTCCTAAATCAATTTTAAAATGTCTACTTTCTCCAGTTCGTTTAGCAGGTAGGTTTTGATTCGACTTACATAAAGATCAATATCTTCTTCTGTCTCAATCGTGCTGCTTTCACGCGGAATCAACTTGCGCTGCGGTAAAATACTTTCCCGTTTATGAATTCTTTTAGGGGGTTCGGCAACCGTTACTTTTCCAGTTGTCTGTTGCTTTTGTCGCACTGCCGAAATATTTGCCTGTTTTTCTTGTGCAGCTGCTTGTTTTTCTCGCAATTGATGGATTTTTTCCATATGATTCAGCTTGATTTGTTCACTTTCGCCATCACATGCTTTTAAAATGCTCACTCGACTGGCGCGTTCCACTTTTGTTTTCAAGTCATCCATCATAAATGTAAAACCATTTTTAATGCTCGTAGATTCCGGCAAGTCGGCAAGCTCCGCGTAGATCACTTGTGAGTCTGCTTCAATATTCGCTAAAATTGGTCGTGCCACCGCTTCAAGTATCTCGATCAATTTTTCCTTATACGTCTCAATTAAAACAGGTAATTCCTTGATTTCACTATAGGGCTGAGGCTTTTGCAAAATTTGACGGACGGTTTGCATCATTTGCTCCAGCTCGGCATCATTCAAATAATTTTTATCCGCTTCATACGCCTGCCACTGCTTGTACGCCTCATCAAAAATCTCTTTCTGCGGACTCTCAAAAAAGTGTCGTACTGCACTGATTGTTTCACTATATGTGAGCAGGCTTTCTTTTTTATCAAATACTTGCTTGAAGAAATGATGCGTATCTGCTTCGTTTGCCAATTGATGGAAAAGCTCGCATCCATTTTGAACCGTTTCTTCATCTGGATAAAGGCTTCCCTGATACAATTGTAAAAGTTCCTGCAATGCTTGTTCTTCACGCCAAAAACGCTCGTGCACATGATATTTGATTTCATCCTCCCGGTCACCGATAGAAGAAATATTAAATACTTCCTGCATCACTTCTCTCGTTGCTTGCATATAGGCAGCCGGAATCACTTCCCTTATTTGGACCATCATTCTGTCTTGCTGACTGCGATGATTGATTTTCTTCAAAAAGGTGTCATCTCGGTAATTCAGCGGGACACTATTCATAGAAAAAATTATTTTTTCATTTTTGAGAAGTCGAATCAGGCTGGCTAGAATGTCATTTTCCTGCCAACCAAATGGCGCCTCGCAAAACTTCCGTAGCAGTTCTGCCAGCGTTAATTGAAGATGGCGGTTAAAATGATTTTCTAACAGTTGAAAAATCTCTTTTGTCGCAAAATGATTGGGGTCATTCTCATCATCCAGCAGGGCCATTTGATTGTCAGCCACTAATTGTGCAAGTTCTTCTTGGCGAAAATGCTTCTGAATAAAGGCTAATTTGGTATACTTGCTGGCCATTAATTTATTTAAACCGTATAACGCTCGTTTCTGCGCAGAACCAGCAATATCAATTTGTCTTCCGTTGATATAAATTGCTGCTTCTGCCAAAGCTTCCTCTAAATGTTGAATGACTTTCTGGGCTAGAATACTTTGTTCACTTGCTTTCCGGCGTAAAATATCCTCTACAATATCGGTGGTTCGTTTGGATGCTTTGGATTTAATGAATGCATTAATTTTTAGCATTTCACGTTGCGGCTCATCATCAAAATCGTCTGGCAATACCATGATCATCTGGTCCTGTTTGATCGATTCAGCAATTATTTCTTCCGGTTCCTGATATTCGGAATAGGCTGTCAGAATTTTAATGCCAATTTCTGCATCAGCTCTTGCTATATTGCGCCCATCAATCCATGCGGAAATCTCTTGCTCATATTGCAGCTTGTTATTTTCAAAAGGCGTATAGACAAATTTCGCCACATCAAGAATTTCATCAAAAATAACTTTGCCCAGCTCATGAATAACGGCACTGCTTGAAATTTCCATTCGATTAATTTCACGGCTGATGTCTTGCTCCTCATTTGTTAAAAACAGGTATGTATCATTTTGGCGTTGGATCAAAAATTCTCGTTGTAGTTTGTCTAGTGCTAGATTGATTTTTTTGCTGAGTCTGAGAACATCTTCCTCAAGGTTGCTAATAAAGAGAGTGGTGATATTTTTTAATGTTGCGGGCATTTCTTTGACATAGCGAATTAGAAAAAGAACTTTGAGCACTTCCACATCAAATGGCTCTAACCGGTCGTTGGTTCGCGCTCGACTCACGGCTCCCCTGACAGAGTGATCCAGCACCTGTTCGATACTATTGTAAAATGCAGCAAATGGGACCAAACGGCCAACCTGATTTTCTTTAATTTCAACGGTTGCTTTTTGCACACACTCAAGTAGGCTTCGTTCTCCGTCTGCTAAATGTTTGCCTGCGGAGCTATGATCGCGAATGGCTGTAAATACTTTTTGAAGCAATGGGAATTGATAGGGAATGAAGGGATAGAACGCGGCAAACTCATGGGCATTTTTATAAGTAGGCATTTCTGCGGCATTCTCAAAATCAATTTTATTTTTTAATACGGCGGCATTTTCATCATATGTTAGTAGCAGTGTCTGCTCTGCTGCCTGCGTTTTTTCCAGCAAACGTTTTTTAATGACTTCATCTGCATTCGCACTGCTCAAGCTTAAAATCGTATTGAAACGTCCTTGGATTTTTGAAAAATCAGTGGCTGCAATATTGGCTTTCATTGCATCAATATCCTGCTGACTTGTCACAAGAATCCAAACTTGCCCATTTGTCAATTTGCCCAGATCTTCAACAAGCGTTTGTAAATTCAGCATTAATTGGACGTTATCTGCGATGAATTGACCAATCTCATCTACAGCAAATACCAGCTTATAAGCAGGATCTTCTTGCGCTTTGACAAATTGTCGTACTTTTTCCGCAAAGCTTTCAACGGACAATGTATAATTTTTCTCACCGTTTTCAATCCAGTTCCGCGCGCTTGCTTCGCTCATATTTGTAACAGATACAAGGGCGGCGATGACCTCATCCATATTGTAATAAAGCTCATCGCGGCCCTCTTCCCATTTTAATTCGGTCATTTCCTCAAATGCTTGCTTGAAAGGAAGGTATTCCCCGTTTTTCACTAGGATTTCTTCCAGTTCTGCTAACCAAGGGATACTGCCTGAAAAGCCGCGCATCTCATTAAAAACTTTATTGAAAACTTTGATCAATTTATCCTGTTTAAAACCTGCTTCTGCCTTTGAATCAATATTGAACAACACGACATCAGTGGAGATTTCACTCGCACGCTGCATTTTTTCCATCAATTTAGGATGGGTAATTTTTTCCTTAAAAAATTCTACTGGTCGTTTATTTTCCACTAAACAATGACTGTCCAATAAATAGGCGAGTATTTTAAGAAAGTGAGATTTACCGGAACCAAAAAATCCAGAAATCCATACGCCCATTTTATCCGTAGACGTAGATATGGACTTTTCATAAGCGGTAAAAAATCGTTCTAAATGTGCTTCTAATTCTTGTGTGACCACATACTCTTCCAATTCCTGTCGAATCGTTTCTGTTTGTGTTTGGCCAACTTTGATCACGCCTTGAATATCACGGGTTATTTGCTTTTGAAACATCTCTTCAATTTTCATGCTGTCTCTGGCTCCTTTAGCGTTCGACTAACTGGAACGCTCTGTAGTAGTGATTATCCTCAAAACAATCAAATAGTTTTAGTGTGTTGTTTTCATATAGACCTGGGTATACCAGCACGAGCGGCTCATCATGGAGATATGGCTGCAAGCTGCTTAAAAGTGTATGTGAACGGAGTAGCGGTGCCATTTTCCCCACACCGGTAATGACGATTACACTGTTTGGCTCAAGTGTTTGAATGATCTGCTGAACAAGCTGATCGTTTTCCGTCGCGATTCGCAATACTTGTTGTATTTTTTCGTATAAGTTGGCACTGCCATATTTTTTCTCTAGTTCAAAGTTTTTTTCCATGTAATTTTTTTGTTCAAAAAATTGAATCATCATCTCATAGAGGTCAAACAGTTGTATCTGAACGCTTGGATCCTTTTTTTGGACGCGTTTGGGAAGTTTGAACATAAAATCAGCTACTTCAGGTTCATCTGCTGCGGGATAATCAAACACATGAAAATTAAGCTCATTTCCTAATCCTGAAGCATCCTGAAATTCTGCGGAGGTAATGATGTCAAAAAATTTATCTAGCCGTTTGCTTATTGTGCTCATAATGCCTCCCTTCAACCTGTTTCTACTAAACTGCATAATAAATGAATATGATTGCCTGACAGAAATTTATTTAAAAGTCTAAGATTCCTTACACTTTTACTACCTGCTACTTTATTCGCTTGAATGATTAGCCCCCTTTCTGTCATTTATCCGTCTATTTAACCTTGGTTTTAGAGAACAAACATTTAATGGGAGAAAGTGAATAATAGACAAAATAAAAAAAGCCCTCTCCATCATTAAAAAATGACAGAAAAGACTTTTTTGATTTTGTATTCAAATAGAATATTTATGCATATTTACGTGTATCAATTATTTTCTCTAAAACCAAGATTTTTGATAAAACGCAACCACCTAGAGTTTATCACAATTTCTCTGCAAGGTAAATTGCTTCATAAAAAAATTTGTTAAATTTTATTCTTCTTAATGTATCTATATAATGTGCTTGGAGCAATCTCACATTGAGCAGCTATTTCTCTTATCGGCAGATCATATCGTTCATAAAGGTTTAGCGCAGCTGTAATTTTTTCTGCTGGTACAGGCGGGCGACCACCAATATGTCCTTTTTTTCGCGCACTTTCTAATCCAGCAAGCGTCCGCTCTCGTATAAGTTCCGCTTCCATCTCCGCAAATGCACTCATTACCGTAAAAATAAAGCGGCCTATACTTGTCGAGGTATCCAGATGATCTTGCAGGGAAACAAAGTGAACGCCCTGACTTCTCAGAAACTCAATCAGTTCCAATAGTTGCCTGGTTGTTCGTCCCAATCGGTCAAGTTTATACACGACCAATGTATCGCCATGCTTTAAATCTTTTAGCAAGAGCCCCAGTTGTTCACGTTTAATCAGCCGTCCCGACTGCTTCTCCTGATAGATTTTTTGACATCCTGCCTGTTTTAATGCTTCAATTTGCAAATCTAACTTTTGGTCACGCGTACTAACTCGCGCATAGCCAATTTTTTCAGCCATTTTCATTCCTCCCTGATCGCAAAAACCTTGCTGTACCCTTTCTATTATAAAAAAGGGGCGATAATGGCAGAAACGTTTTTCTAAAAATAGACGGAACCCACCTGCTTATGAAGAATTTTTTCTGGCTGAAGAAGCAGATAAGCACTTGTAATTTAACAGGTTAGTTGTAGGAAGTCAAATAACCTTGCTCTTATTCTGTTTATTCATTTTGTTTTTATAAAAAATCATCACTCAAAATTTTTAAATGGGTTATCTATTTTTTAAACTGAACAAGCTATCAGTCATCTATCAAATACTTTTTCAGCAAATATTTGCATTTTCTCAATGGTAGCAGAGTCAGAACACATTAATTCAATTTGTAAAGTATCTGCTGATTTAATTTGTACCTTACCATACTCACATACAGGCACTTGACGATTTTCCTTAAATCGTTTATCCGGTGTCCCGTTTTTATTAACTTTCAACCATGTTGTTTGGATTACTTTCGCGTCTTTTGGTACTTTATCTGTTTCAATAAAATTACTTGTTCCGAGTTGCATCGTTATATCTGAATAACTAATTGCACCTACATTTAATCCACACACAACTAATAACTTATCTGGCATAAAAAATAATTTTTGTTTTCGTAATTGCAAGCCGAATGGTTTGATATTTGCTTTAATAAAATAAGGTAACTTTGTTACTACTTTCGCTGGAATACGATTTACTCCACGAGAGGCTCCACCACTGGTTTTTTTATTAATTTCTCCCTCTGAAATAATTTGCCAAAATTTTTCGTTTTCATTCATGTTTAACCATATTTGGCGCAAATTCTCATAGGATTGATTGGCCTCTTCATCAAATTTATATTCCATCGCCACAGCTAATTTTATATGCACAAAAATCTTTAGAATAACTCCTAATATACTAGTTAGAATAAATATAGGGGTCATAGCAAATATAAATGTAAAAATCAACACTGTACTGAGTAGATTAATAAATCGAACTTTCTTAATTTGCTCAAGTAATTCTTTATATTCTACTGATTGATAGTCTTCTATATTTACAATTTCAGTACTTTGCATAGATTGATACTCATGTTGACCATTGTGAAATTGTTCTTTTCCCTGTTTTCTTCTAGTTTCTTCCACATGTGAAATTCCCGTTCCAGGAATCGTAAATGTTTTTCGCGTTGTTCCACGAGCAGTTTTTGTTATTCTGACTCCTTTAACACCCCAACTATAACCTACCCCACTGTTGCTTATATTAACTCTGAATCCACCACCCAGATTTATGCTTTTTCTAAATCTCATCGTTGTCCTCCTTTATATTTGTAGTTTTCTTATAAAAATGCAATCTCCTATAATTAGAAAACAGATAGACGATCAAAACTTACTTCTAAAATTAGTTACTTTTCTTTTCTAGAATATATGATTTTAAATAAACTATCAATTTTTGATTGAAGGATGTAAAAGAATCTAAAAACAAGCAATAGAAACATTTCCAAGCATGAATCTCCCATGATTTCAGATTCTTTTTTAATTACACTCCTATCAATATATCAAGCTCATTCACCTAAATACCTGATACACCGTTTCAGAAGTATAGGTCTCGCCATTTCGGTACACGTGCCAATCGGTAATGGCATCTAGTGGAATCTCGTAAACGCCGTTCGCTTGCATCTCTTTTACATAGAACGGATCGTTGATGAGTTTGGCTTTGGCGTGTGTTTCTGTGAGTTCGATCGGATCAAACCACATATGTTCAAGTTCGCCTTCTTCTTCACCAAAACGAATGCCAAATTTTATCAAAAAGCCCCATTCAGCCGGCGACTTTTTCGTCAGTTTTTTGAAAAATCCTTTGGGTTCAGAAGATGGGCCGAATTTTTCAAAGGCTGAACGGAAATAAGGGAATCGCTTTTGCGCTCGTTCTGACATTTCAGCGGTTTCTTTATTGGTTTTCATGACCATAAAATCGGTTTCTTCTTGATAGCTCAATACTTTTTGTAATCTGTCACCGCCTTCTTGGGCTTTGAAAAGAATGACTGATGGCAAATTGTGATATTCGTCACGATCAGGATAGTCGCCAAGGAAGCGGGCATCACCATGGAAATCTTCTACTTCTTCCGGCAAATCCTCCAAGCTATTCAGTTCTCTTAATAGTGGCAAATCTTCCACATAGGTTAAGCCTTCCTCCCACGGAATGGCGACTAAATAATCATAATGCGTGGGTGTCTGGATCGCCAAAATGGGTTCATAAAATGGTGTTCGCTTATTTTCTATGCAGTTATTCACATACGTCGCAATCAGCTCGGTTACCCCGTAATAGGATGGCAGTGCATTCGGAATGACCAGTTCTGCTTCTGGCAGTCCGATACGATTTAAGCCATGCGTGTGAAACCAGTAGCCTGTTGGTGGATTGCTTTTTTCATCATAGACGGTATGAATCACATAGAGATTTTCAACATTGGGTAGCACATTTGTTTCCGTTTGAAAGCTTAGCCATTCTCTTGAAAATACTTTATTCCCGGCTGACAAATCCTGCCCGATCAGTAAATCAGGGGCAAGTAGATACAGTACTTTTAATTGCAATTGATAACTTAGTAGCGGATCATCACCAAAAATCGTCTCAACAAAGATTTGCTGCTTTGCCTGCTGAGCCTTGTCTAAAATTTTAGGCGCTACTTGGTCGATAAAGAAAAGATACCGAAAATCGAGCGGTTCCTGAATGGCTACATTTTCAATATAATAGCGATATTCCTCACCTGCATAGTTGAAGCGAAAATAAAGGCCGCTTTCAGTCTCTGATTGCATGAATTCCGGTTGTTCAAACTCTGCTAATTTGGTAAGCCGCTGCTCCATTTCTTGATAGGTAACAGGTTGTTCGAGGGTTAAAGCGAAGGTGGAAGGATATTTTTCCCCCGTGCCATTTTGAATAGCTAAATAAGCTTGTTTATTTGTTTGCATATTGATTGTCCTTTCTTGTTAGTATTCTTCATCAAAAAAATACGTAAAGTCAAATTCTGCTTCCATAATGGATTTTAAATACTGCTCAAAATTTGGCGCAATAACCAAATAACTGTCAGGATCATGCAAAAAGCGAATAATTTGTCCACTATTTCCTTGTTCCGTTGGTGAAAAATCAATATACAGCTGAGAAGTGCCACCATTATTAATACAATCAGCAAAATTCAGCCAGTTGGAAAATGGCACGTCCATATCAATACGCGGGTCAACCGTTAGAAAATCCGGCTGTTCAAGCCAGTCTCCATACCGCGTGCGAATCGTTTCATTATTGTAACGTGCTTCCTTTTCTTCCATTATCTGGTCAACAGATTTTAAATAGTAAGGATATTCATAAAGATCTGAGCCGAGAATTGGAATGGAAACGACTTGCCCATGGTACTCCTCATGATAGGTTCCACCGATTTGTTTCAAGAGTTCCAAAAATTGGACAGGCACTTGTGGATAGATACTTTTTAATAAATTTCTTTTTTCAATCGATGCACCTTTCGTCTTAGCGAGCTCCAAAAGAACCGCCTCAGGAAGTAGTTTTTTTAGTTCAGACAGATAATCATAACTTAGCATATTCGTTACTCCTCTCTGAAAAGTTCTTTTATATCATATCATAAACATCCTCCTGCAGCACAGTTCATAGATAAGGCTTGATTACCCCCTAATATAGTCTAAATTATTGAGGCCCCCCATTTCACTGTCAAACTTTTTTGTTTTCATTTGAATAAGATGATTTCAAAATCAAACAGTTGCGCAAGAACTTGCATCAGCCTACTGAATGTTGCCAAGTTCATGCATGACGGTATGTATCTCCCTATTTCGCCTCATTCTCTAGGGCTAGATTTGAAAGGTAGCTGTGATTTCCACACCACTATCTACGAAACCCATTCAAATGTTTCTTGTCAGTATTTTCAACAAATGGTCAGTACTACCGTTATACAGCCATTTTTTCCATTAAGGTCCGAAAGCTTTTTCATACAAAGGCGATTTTATCAAATATTCCAGCACCTTCCAAATACCTGTCTCAACCAGTTTATAACCATATCAAACAAATGATGAAACTGTACTTTTAAACAAAATAAGTCTACCCAATTGCAATTGTTTATTATAATAATGATCAGTTGACACTTCATATCAAGCAGTAATTAGTTATGCTGTCTCTCATGATATTTTTGATCATGCCCTTTTAGTGGCTCTCATGTCCAGTTCCAGCCTGTGCAAGAAGAAATAGGGAACTTACATTTAAGTTTAATCAATAAAAACGAAAACTATCTAACTGAAATTCGTACCCTTACTTGTTGAGTATTCATCTATCAATATGATCTCTTAATCTTTTTCCACTGGAGATTCTTTGCTGCGTTTGTTAAAATGAAAATTGTATCACTCTACATAAAAAAGAAGGGAACTTTCAATGACAAAAATTAAACATTTCTTCCAAAATAAAAACTTTTTAACACTGTGGTTCATTTATTCACTACTCTTTATTATTCTGGCAACTTTTACTGTAGGACTTTACATACTTTTAGGAAAATCTTTTATTTCAGTCAGCGATCCTTATTATCAACACGTGACTGCTGGTTATTATTTGAGTGACTATGTCAGAACTGCTATTTCCAATTTTTTAGATACAGGGCAGCTTAGTCTTCCTATGTGGGATATGAGTATTGGTTTTGGAGCAGACATATTAACAACACTTAATTATTATTCATTTGGAGATCCGCTTGATATACTGTATGCATTCTTTAATCCCAATCACGCAGAATTTGTTTATAATCTTCTTGTATTTGTTCGACTTTATCTGTGCGGATTTGCATTTATTTCGTTTGCTTACTACATGAAAAATGAGCGATTACCAATTTTATTAGGATCCGTGGTGTATACTTTCTCTGGATTTGCAATTGTTTGTGCGACTTTACACCCCTTTTTCTTAAATGCCATGATCTACTTTCCGTTCATCTTACTAGGAATCGAAAAGATTTTCCGAAAAGAACGACCCTATCTTTTTATTTGTATGATCACCATTTCATTGATTAGCAATTTCTATTTTGCCTACATGATTGTCATTTTTGCATTTATCTATGCACTTCTTCGTTACTTTTTCTTTTTCAAACAGAAAAATTGGCGGCATTTCCTAGCTATCTTAGGTAAATTTATTGGTTTCTTTGTCATTGGATTTTTAATAGCTGGCATTATTTTTATACCTGTCTTGATAACATTCCTAGGCAACGGGCGCGACGAGATGGGGGCAGGTGCTAATTTATTCACTTATCCACTGACTTATTACTTTGAAGTTTTCCAAAATATCTTTTCACCTAACTCTGGCGGAACAGCTTCTATTTATTGGAGTAATTTATCCTTACCTGTTATCGGATTCTTTTCAGCCATCATCTGTTTTATAAAAGGAAAGGATCGCCTATTAAAGATTTTCTTTATTCTTTCATGTGTCATACTTTTTGTTCCATTTTTTGGTTATGCTCTAAATGGATTTAGTTATGTCAGCAACCGCTGGATTTTTGCTTTTACTTTATTAGTAGCATTTTTAGCAATGAAAGCTCTCCCGCTCTTCACACAGCTAACAGCAAAAGAAATACGCACTCTGGTTATTATTACCTTCACTTACTGTGCGATTATATTCTTAATGAATCCATTCTTCAATGCAGCTATTTTAATTACACTTGCAAATATTTTTGGCCTTTTGGTTATTATTCTGCTGACAGCTATTCCCAATGTCTTGCCAGAACACAAAAATTTTAAACAAAAACTGATTATTTGGGCCTCTGTGCTTTCAATTATTATCATGATGTCCTATAAGATCTTACCTTCAACTTCAAGATATTTGGCGCTAGGCGAAAGTATTCCTTCTCTTAAGGATACTCCATTAACCAGTATTCATAACGAATCTGATTCAAATAATTACCGGGCAGCGGTTCAAAGCAGAAATGGTGCAAAAGCATCTCCTAATGCGTCATTATTGACAGGTACGAATGGCATCTCTACTTACTTTAGCCTGATTAATGCAGGTACCATGCAGTTTGTCAATGACATGAATCTGGCTGACCAGCAAACCCAGATTCGTATTTCTGGACTGGATAACCGTCTCTTTTTAGAATCCCTATTTAGCGTTAAGTATTTAGGCACAGACATCGCTCAACCTACAAATATACCATATGGCTTTACTGAGCAAAAAACTGTCAAGCGCTCAGCACCAAACGATCAAGTGGTAACGGATAGAATTTACCAAAATCAATATGCATTACCATTTGGATACACATATTCTAGTGTGATTAGTCAAGATGCCTATGAAAAGTTATCTCCTCTTGAAAAACAACAAGCCATGATGCAAGGGGCTATACTTGAATCTGGATCTGATGTGGACTTACCACATACAAAGATAGATAATTCCCTAAAAGAAGTCCCTTACACCATCCAAAAAGCGGATGGTGTAAAGGTGGAAAAAGATAAAATCGTGATTGAGAAAAGTAACGCTAGTTTAAATCTAAGCTTCACAAGCGCTCCAAACAGTGAAACGTATGTCTATTTGAGCAATCTAGAAGCAACTAACCTTCATGAAACACCAACAGATACTACAAGTTTAAGTAAGTATCAAAAACTAACCAGTAAGATAAACGCTTTCTATACACCACCTACTACTACTGAAACAATTCATGCATCTGGCAAACGTTCGACTAATCGGACTATTTATTCCAGTAATAGTAAATTTTATATAAATCCTGATCACTTTTTGGGAAACATTGGTTATAGTGAAGAACCACAAAAGTCGGTTAAGCTTACTTTTAGCACGCCTGGTGAAATTTCCTATGATGATTTAAAGATAATCAGCCAGCCAATGGATGACTATCCAGAACAGGTTGAAGCGCTTGGCTCTGAAGCATTGAACGTAGAAGTGAATAATGCTAATTACATTCGTGGAACAGTCGATCTTTCGGAAGATAAAATGATGGCCTTTTCCATCCCTTATAGCAAAGGGTGGACTGCCTATGTTGATGGAAAAGAGCAACCACTTGAAACTGTCAATACCATGTTTATGGGCTTACAGCTTGACAGCGGCAAACACCAGATTGAATTGAAATATGAAACACCTGGTCTCAAAGTAGGTGCCATCTTTACACTTGTAGGGCTGATTTCACTGATTACACTCACAGTTGTTTCTCGAAGAATGCGAAAACGTATATAAATAAAAAATGGAAATCTAGTTATAACCTTTTGGGTCATCACTAGGTTTCCATTTGCTATTTTAATCCATTTTTCTTTTTCAGCAAAATTTAATTGGCCAACGTAAAATCTTTATCCGTCAATTCAAATTTATCCTTTAGGCCAGATGTTAGATACACCTTTTTATCCTTGCTGACGAAAATGGCCTCCACACCTTTTTGCTTTTCGATAAATTTCAGTCCTTCTTGAATCCCTTTGGAAAAGGCACCTGACGATAGGCCGTCTCCTGTGATCGACTTGTCGCTGATGATCGTCACTCCCGCGATATTATTATCAAACGGATAGCCTGTTTTTGGATCGAATAGATGATGATATTTCTTGCCGTCCACATCTAGATAACGCTCATAAATGCCGGAAGTCACAATCGATTTATTCTTCTCGGGAAGTTTCCCAATAATCGAGCCGCGCGGTGAAAATGGGTCTTGAATGCCTACCGTCCAGTCGCCGCCTTTTGGACTCTCGCCTTCCACCACAATATTGCCGCCAAGATCAATGATGGCTGTCGTCACGCCATTTTTCTTAAAGACTTTTTCAATTTCA
Organism: Listeria costaricensis; assembly: GCF_900183385.1. Lineage (GTDB taxonomy): Bacteria > Bacillota > Bacilli > Lactobacillales > Listeriaceae > Listeria > Listeria costaricensis. The sequence goes on along the minus strand of NZ_FXUT01000006.1, from coordinate 249,337 downwards.
TCTGCAATAAATCCTTTGGCAATTCCGCCCAAATCCAGCTGCATACCTTCTTTTTCCAAATAAACGGAGTGATCCGCGTCGTTCAGTTGGACATTCTGATAGCCAATGAGTGGCAGGCGAGCATCAATTTCAGCTTGGGACGGCTTGCGGGCATCTGGAAAACCAATATGCCAGAGTGAGGTGATTGGGCCGATTGTCACATCTTTCGACCCGCCTGTTGCCGCACTATAGTGAATGCCTTCCTTAATCAAATAATAAATGTCCGGGTCGACTTGGACGGCTTCCTTGCCAGCTGCTGCATTAATTTTATCCACTTCTGTCGAGCGGGTGGCTTCATCGTTCACATCAATCTTATCTGCTAATTCCTTAGCACGAGCAAACCCTTGATCAAGCGCATCTTCTTTCCCTTTATCATAAATTTTAAGCGTTACAACTGTCCCCATCATAAATTCAGTTTTGGAATAGGGATTCTCTAATAGATCCTTGTTCGCTTTTTTAGCCGACTTTGCTTCATCATTTGAACAGCTCGCAAGAATCAGCAGCGTCAAACAAGTCATTACAATCATTATCCATTTTTTCTTCATAAAGCACCTCTATTATTTACTTCGCTACTAATGTATCTTTTTATTTATGTGAAGTCAATAACTTTTTATTCTTCCATTTACAAAAAAACGCAAGATAATATCATCATCTCGAAAAATATTTTGAAAATATTCCATTTGTTTATGTAAACCATTTTTTAATCTGCTAGTATCATATATAATAATCATAGTTATTTAGAAAAATATAATTTAATCTCAATATTATGACGAGATTTTGAAAATTTTTCATAAATTTTGCACGAATTTTTCATAAAAAGCAATTAATTTTCAAGCGATTATGATAAAATAAAGCTGAAAGAAAGGAAGAGGAAAATAATGAAACTATCTCGAACTGATGAAATGCTTTTTACACGAGCAAGAATCTTAGAAACTGCTCGCGATCTTTTTATGGAAAAAGGTTACCGTGCCGTTACCACACGGGAAATTGCCAAACAGATTCCCATCACTCAGCCTGCTTTATACCATCATTTTAAAGATAAAGAAACGCTTTATGCCGCCGTTATTACTGAACTCACCTCCAAAATCCAAATTGATCTTACTTCCATCGCCCAAAAGCCGCTTGCCATCGAAGAAAAACTGAAAACCATGATCCTCGTTCTTCTCGAAAAACACCCAACTAATATCATCCTGATGATTAATGATATTCTCAATGAAATGAAGCCGGAGAATCAATTTCTCATGTATCAACTTTGGCGCCAAGCTTATTTAGAACCCTTTATGCAAGTTTTTGCTACCCTCGAAAAAAATGAACTACTACGCCCTACCGTCACTTCCGAACAAGCCGCTCGTTTTTGCCTTTCTGCTGTTACCCCTCTTTTCAGTAAACAAAGCCCTTTTGATCACTTTTCCCTAGATGAACGTCTCAGTACACAAATTGATTTCGTCTTACATGGTCTATACCAATCTTAAAACGCTTCTTTTTTGATCCTTCTACATGTCTTATCCTCCTCTTATTTGCTATACTTTAAAAAGAATAAAGGGGTGATGCATATTGTCTATGTTAGAAGTTCGGCGAGTTCGATTAGAGGATGCACCGGCTCAACTGGCGCTTGAAAAACGAAATCGTGCTTTTTTCCAAAAATTCACCGGAATCAGAAATGAAAATTTTTACACATTAGAGGAGCAGCATTTAAGAATTCAGCGACAATTGGAAGCCATGAAGCAGGATCAAGGCTACTATTTTGTCCTGCTCAATCAGGGAGATCTGATTGGCGAAATCGCTTTGACTGGTGTTGCTCGTGGCCATTTACAAAGCGCCTGGATTGGATATTTTCTTGATGAAGAGGAGAATGGCAAGGGTTATATGACAGAGGCGGTCAAGATTGTAACGGAACTTGCTTTTCAAGAATTAGATTTTCACCGGCTCGAAGCTGGAGTCATGCCGCATAATACAGGCAGTCTGCGCGTACTCGAAAAATCTGGGTATCACCGTGAAGGACTGGCACGACAAAACGTGAAAATCAACGGCAGCTGGCAGGATCATGTCAGTCTGGCCATCATTAATCCGGCTGATCTTGTATAAGTCGCTTTGTTTAAGGGAGTTCCAATCGGGTAGATACTAAGTGGCGATCGATTCACTGAAACAGTGATAGAAAAACATAACAAAATTTGATTAATTTTGGAGGTTTTTTTATGACAGTACGTGTAGGGATTAATGGATTTGGTCGGATTGGCCGCTTAGCTTTCCGCCGAATCAAAGAAGTGTCTGGAGATATTGAAGTCGTGGCCATTAACGATTTGACCAGTCCTGTTATGCTCGCTCATTTACTTGAGTTTGATAGTACTTTTGGTCAATACCCGGGAGAAATTTCAGCTGGGGAAAATAGCATAACGGTGGATGGTCAAGAAATCCATATTTATGCAGAACGCGATGCTAAAAATATTCCTTGGGACAAAGAAAAAATTGATGTTGTCATCGAATCCACTGGTTTTTATACCTCTAAGGAAAAATCACAGGCTCACCTTGATGCCGGAGCAAAAAAAGTATTGATTTCAGCTCCAGCAGGCGATCTTAAAACGATTGTTTACAATGTCAATGATGATATTCTGAATGCAGACGACCGAATTATTTCTGTTGCGTCCTGTACAACCAACTGCTTGGCACCTGTTGCCAAAGCCTTGAATGACGCTTTTGGGATTAAAATTGGCACCATGACAACTATCCATGCTTATACCGGTACGCAAATGCTGCTTGATGGGCCAGCGAAAGGCGGAAACCTCCGGGCCGCCCGGGCTGCTGCTGAAAATATTATCCCCCATTCGACCGGAGCTGCCAAAGCCATCGGACTTGTCATTCCTGAGCTAAATGGCAAATTGCAAGGACATGCACAGCGTGTGCCCGTTAAAGATGGTTCTGTCACGGAGCTTGTAGCTGTGCTGGATGAAAAAGTCACAGCTGACCAGGTGAATGCAGCCATCAAGAAAGTCACTGAAGGAAATGATTCATTCGGCTACACGGAAAAAGAGATTGTTTCCTCAGACATTATTGGCACGAATTTTGGCTCGCTATTTGATGCTACCCAAACAGAAGTCTCGACTGTTGGCGACTTGCAATTGGTCAAAGCTGTCGCATGGTATGACAATGAGTTCGGCTTTACCTGCCAAATGATTCGTACACTTGAAAAATATGCACAATTATAAACTTATAGTAAGTCGAAAAGGTCTTGCACAACGATATCGCGCTGTGCAAGACCTTTTTTCGGTTTCACATGTAGTCCCCCCCAAACTGGGCGATTAGTTTTCTCAGGTTCATCTACCTTCTCCCTCTAAGCCAAATCTACCCGTTCTATGTTTAACCAGCTTTCGTTTGTTTTTATACACAAAAAAACTGCAGACCCTTATTTTCATACTTGGTCTGCAGTCATTAAACAAATCACTCAACATTCATTCCGTTTTTTTAGTTGCAGGTGTTCGGCTCACTTGCTTTTTGCTGATTCTTGCCTCTATTGTCAGCCATTCCCTCGATGTAAAAGCCAGCGAAACTGGTGATACTTGTGGAAACAGCTTTTTATAGGTGGGTAAATATATTTTTTCATCACAGAGAACGCTATTACCGGACTGTTTCGCATCCTGCAAAGCTTGTTGAACATTTGAAAACACCTGGCAGTGAATGCGAATTTTCCCGCGAAATTCTTTATCAAATAGAATTTGATAACTAAAGAAATCGATACTGGATTCCGTTACCAAGTTGACATAATAACATGAGCGCTCGTGCAAGCTCTCAAATGTATGAAGGGCCAGCTGCTGAATATGCATGTCATCAAATTGATAGGGAAACGCCCACTTTTTTTTCCAAGCAAATAGCATCTGTCTGATTTCATAATAGTATTCTTGTTTGGCTGTTGGTAAAAAAACACGTTCTTGCGGAATAAGCGGTTGTAAATCACAAATCGTTTTTTTAAAGAAATTATTAAAGGCGCACCACAAAATGGGATCGTCTAGCAGAAATTCTTTATGGAAACGACTTTCTAATTGGCCGAATAAATCTTGTACTTGACGATTATCACGAAAATCATGTTGATCATGGTATTCTAACGAACTATATGTCTGGTCGATATCTAGGTGTTTTTCATTTTGAACGCAAAAAATTAAAGTAAAATATGGTTCCTCTTTTTTCAGTCGCTCCTTCTTTGCCAAGCTGCTCAGTAAATCTAAATTAGCAGAGACAGCATAGCTTAAGCGCTTCGGTGAGTATTCGAGTTCTCTTTGCGGTATCCCCGATTCTTCTTGCTCTGAGAATAGGCCCAAATAAATTAAAAGAACCAGATATTCGATTGTTTGAGGAGCAAAATCTAATTGAATCTGCACACTTGTCTCATGAATAAAACGCTGTATTTGTTCCTCTACTCTTTTTGGAATTTTAATCAGTTGGACACCCGTCATGATCTGGATATAGGCTTTAAAAAAGCGGAGTCGATACTCCAGTCCCGTAATCCTATCTATATTCAATTCCAGTCCAATCTCTCTAAGGTAGGCTTGTACGCGTCCACGCAATTTATAGGCCTGACTCAAAGAAATAAAATATTGATTAGCAAAATCCGCCAACGTTTTCTCTTGATTCTGACAGAAAAATGTCAAAGCTTTTAGGAAAAGTGACTTTTCTAACAGAACCGCAGTCAATCCTTTTTTACTCACAAAAGAAGGGTTATCTAGATGATATCCTTTTGCCGTTGCGTGAATATTGACATTGATAGGCTGAAAAAGATTATTCATTTTTTTAATATCTTGAAGAATCGTTCCTTCGCTTACTTCAAGTTTGTTTGCAATCCATTTTCTTTTCCTGATTCGACCATTATAAAGGAGTTCGCAAATATCTTTTTTCCGGATGATATCTTTTTCAACATAATCATTAAGTTGCATGCGAACCTCTCCTATCGTCGTCTGTCGTCAGATCAAAGCTGATTGATTGCTTGAATCATGATCACACCTTTTTCTTTTTCCAGCTTATGACTTTCAATCATCTTTTTTTCGATAGCAGATAAATATTCTCTTGTTAATTCTAAGGTTTGTGCCAACTCTTGATATTTAAATATTTTCGGAATGATGACTTTTTGATTAATGGTTGTTCCAATTTCTCTTCCTAAGTAAGAAAGAAACAGCAGATACCTTTTTTCTGCATCCTTTTCAATAATCAAATCCGTTCTGTCCATAAATCCTTGCAGCAGTTTCTCTTTTTCTTCTTCCAGCTGTTCTGTCGAGATCTCATCTTCTCCAACTTCCATCAGAAGACACTCTGTTTTTGCCCGAAATACCAGTTGGTCAAAAATAGTTTTAGACCAAGTAGAAAGGATAAAATCTCCCTTCTGTAAAATCCGAATGATTCGCCCTTGATATTCAAGTGATACAATTCCTTCGCAGATAAAATAATTTTGCTGGTCTAGTTGTGCTTCTTTTTTGAAATTTAGCAGTTCCATCTCCATCTGTATCATTTCTACGACCTTCTTTCATCTCCTAGTTGTCTTCCTATACGAACTATTTCATATTATTTGCGAAAAAAGCTAGATTTCTTTCTTATTCTCACATCCATTAGTTGATAAGCATAAAATGAAACATTTTTTCGAGGAAAATGAAATATTTCCCGGCTATTTTTCAAGCATTTTTGCGAAATTATCTGATTTCCACCAAAACCAAATAATAAATCTTATATTATTTTCGCTTAAAAACAAAAGAAAGAAATCCTTCTAATATGAAATATATCTCTATTTTACATGTTATTGCACGAGTTGTGACATCTAATTTTGCACTTCTCAAGATACAATTTGCGGCAATTGTGGCAGAATTTTCTGTTATTTGGATTTTTAGCCGATTTGTAATAAAAATTACACATATCAGCTACATTCATACTCAAACAAGCTCGTCCTCCTATAACACCTGTTCGATTTTTATGGATTTTCTATACCCCTGCAAATTTACCCAAAATTTTATTTGTTCTTTGGATATTCACAAAGGCATTCGGATCAGCTTTACGAACAACTTTTCCCAGTTCATAAAGTTCAAAAGCAGATACTACCGTCAACATCATACTGACAGGCTCATGTGTATAAGCACCATAGCCATTTTCCATGACAGTAATCCCATGCCGAAAATTATCAAGTAAGGCTTTTTCGACAATAGCTGTATTTTTGGTCACAATCATGACGGTAACTTTTTGCTGCTTTGTATGAACGGTATCCAGCATATGCATGTTGACATAAATCGCAATCATTGTATAGAGGGCCATTTCCCAGCCATAAACTGCCCCAGCAAGTACAACGATTACCCCGTTCAAAATAAGTCCTAACTGTCCGACATTCGTTCCGGTAGTTTTTTGGATAAGCAGCGCAATAATATCTGTACCGCCAGTTGAAAAACCATATTTCAAACAAATCCCTACACCTAGTCCGCTAAAACAGCCACCAAAAATAGCCGCCAAAAGCGGATTTTCAGTAATCGCCACAACAGGCAGCACCTTCATCATGATCGATGCCGCAACAACTGCAATAAGAGTAAAACAAGTAAAAGCTTTGCCGAGGCGCTTCCATGCCAAATATATGAGCGGCAGATTCAAAATCAGCAGCCATACGGATGTTGACAGGTGGAAAGGGGTAAAAGTTTCCATCAGGCTCGAAAGCATTTGGGCTAAACCATTGACACCACTGGCATATACATGGGTGGGTGCCAAAAAGAAGTTCATGCTGACCCCGGCAAGAATGGCATAGGTGAGTGCAACAAGAACCTGCATCAACCGCTCGCGTTTACAAAGCTTCGACAGAAATGGTATCCTTTCCAAAATAAAACACCTCGAAAAAAATTTTATGGTGAACAACTTCTCTTATCCTTGCTGATTATATCGCTTAAGTACTGATACGTCAACCGTTCTTCTTGCATTTATGTCGGATATTATTTAATCAAATACACCTTGAGTCATCGCGATAATTTTTCCTTATTGAGCCTAAATTCAAAATTGGTCTAGTTGGTTGACTGACTAAAAAGCCTCCAAAAGTTAGCGTCAACATCTAACTTTTGGAGGTCCATTCATTTTTTATTCATCGATTTCAGTGACAACACGATTTTCACGTGCGGAAGTAAAGATCGCTTCAATCAGTTTCATCACACGCATGACTTCTTCATTTTTCACGATGGCTTCCTGCCCGTCGAGTACGACATTCGCAAAATTATTGTAGAAGCTTGTTTTATTTTGAAGTGGCTCCGGCAATGCTTTTTCTGCTGTTGCCTCTTCGCTCGGTGGTGCCATCGTTTTGGTCAAACCTACGCCTGCTTGGATCGGTTTGGGTGCTTCAATTCCTTCTAGGTAAGTTGGCACGATCATTCGGCCGCTTAGATCCCAGTCTTCGATCACGGCATTACCAGCTGTTCCCCGCACATACCAGCGCGGCAATTTGATGAAGTTGGTCGTACCGACTTCAATATGCGCTGTCAGCCCGCTTTCAAAACGGATCAGGGCTGTAAAACCGTCATCTACTTCATCTCCCAAAACGTAGCTGAGTGTGGCATAGACGCTTTCGATTCGACTGTCCTCCATGAATAGCAGCTGATCTAGCAAATGGACGCCCCAGTCGAGCACCATGCCGCCTCCTTGTGCCAGTTTATGACGCCAATCTCCCGGAATACCGTTTGCTCCTTGAACCCGTGATTCAAGATGGAAAACATCCCCGATTAATTTTTCCTGTTTTAGTCGTTTAATGGTTAGGAAATCCTCGTCCCAGCGCCGATTTTGATGGACCATAAAGGTGCGATCTGCTTTGGCGGCTGTCTCTAGAATCTCTTGAAATTCGGTCGTCGTGATGGTGACGGGTTTTTCTGAGATGACATGCTTGCCGGCTTCGAGCGCGCGGATGGCCAGTTTTTTGTGGACATCGTTCGGTGTGGCGATTAGGACGGCCGCGATATCTGGATCGGCAAGCACCTCTTGATAACTGCGATACACATATAGTCCGCGTTCCTTGGCAGCCTTGCCGCGAGCTTCATCAATGTCAAAAATACCTTTTACACGAACGCGGTCACTGGCGTTTATGAGCTCGACATGATAGGTGCCCATGCCGCCGTAACCGATAATTGCGATTTGTAACATTTTCCTCTTCCTTTCTTATGCCCACCACATGTCCAGTGGCTGTTCACGGATTAAAATGCCCTGCAGATTGGTAACGGCACGCGTGAAGCCTTCGTCGATCGACATCAGTGGATCCTCATGCTCAATGCTGACGACATAATCATAGCCGTAAGTTCGGAGGGCACTCATGATGTCTGACCATTCGGAAATGCTATGGCCGCAGCCGACTGAACGGAAGGTCCAGGCCCGAGTCCGCACTTCTCCGTATGGCTGCATGTCGGTCAGGCCATACATGTTGATGTTATCCTGATCCAAGTAGGTGTCCTTGGCATGGAAATGATGAATGGCTCCTTTTTCGCCTAGAATGCGAATGGCTGCCACTGGATCGATGCCTTGCCACCATAGATGACTAGGGTCAAGATTGACACCGATGGCCTCACTGGTTTCCTCGCGAAGTTTTAAAATCGTATAAGGGGTGTGGCAAAGGAAGCCGCCATGCAGTTCAATGCCGATTTTGACTTGGTGCTCTTCTGCCAGCTGACCGATTTCTTTCCAGTAAGGGATCAGCTTGTTTTCCCACTGCCAGGTTTTCATGTCGCTGTACACGGTTGGCCACGGAATGACCGGCCAGTTGGGTGCTGTTGCCTGATCATCATTTCCGGCTGTTCCTGAAAATGTATTGACCACCGGGACGCCTAAAAGTGAGGCCAGCTTAATCGTTTTGCGCAAAATTTCATCGGCCGCTTCCCGCTCTTCTTTGACTGGCGAGATTGGGTTATCATGGCAGCTGAGTGCGCTGATTGTGATGCCGCGTTTTTTGAATTCCGCCAGATAGGCTTCTCGTTTTTCAGCACTGGCTAAAAGGTCGTCTGTCGGGCAGTGATGATTGCCGGGATTGCCGCCTGTACCGATTTCTACAGCATCAAGGCCGGCTTTTTGTACCTTATCCAACATTTCTTCTAAAGAAAGGTCGGCAAATAGGGGAGTAAATACGCCTAGTTTCATTTTTCTGTTCCTCCGATCGGATAGATATTTTCTGCATGTCCATAGACGGGATAAGTCGTCCGTTTTGGCGCGCAGTAAGCCACACCATTACAAATGATCTGCTGCACGTATTCATTATAATAAGTCGGATAGCTCTCATGACCTGGCTGGAAGTAAAAGATTCGACCATTGCCGCGCTTGTAGGTGATGCCGCTACGGAAAACATTGCCACCTTCAAACCAGCTGAGTAGAATTGTTTCATCAGGCGCCGGAATGTCAAAGTGCTCGCCGTACATTTCTTCTTTTTCAAGTTCAAAGCTTTCTGGAATGCCTCGAACAATTTCATGGGTCGGGTCGATGACATAGAAGCGTTCTTTTTCGTCTGCTTCCCGCCATTTCAGGTCACAGCTTGTGCCCATCAGTTTCATAAAAATTTTCGACATGTGGCCGGAATGTAAAACGACAAGGCCCATTCCATGTAAAACCCGGTCGTGCACGCGTTCGACGATTTCGTCTGCCACTTCGCCGTGTGCCCAGTGCCCCCACCAGATTAGGACATCTGTATTGGCCAAAACTTCTTCTGTCAAGCCATGCTCTGGTTCATCAAGTGTTGCAGTCTGTGTTTCAAAACCGGCAGCTTGTAAAAAGGAGGCAATCTGTCCATGGATGCCCTCCGGATAGATTTCTGCTACATGTGGCTCTGCTTTTTCATGTCGATATTCATTCCAAACGGTTACTCGTGTCAATTTCTCTCATCCTCTCTAAGAATCCCGCGCAGGTTTTGATAGCCGATTGCCACACTTTCCATTGGCGGATAGTTCGGGAAGGCTTCCTGTTCAATGATCAGCCATTCGGTGCCGCATTTTTTCGCCTGGTCGATGTAGCGCCGGATTGGCAAATCTCCTGCACCGATTTCGATACTTTCTGCTCCCGAGCGATCTTTCAAATGAATCAGCGGCATTCTTCCTTTGTACGGTTCGATAAAGGCTGGCACATCAGCACCCGCAAATGCCAGCCAGTAGGTGTCGAATTCCGCTTGCAGATCTGGCACCTCATCCAGCAGGAACGTTAGAATTTGCTGTCCCTGAATGAGATTCAACTCGTGGGCATGATTGTGATAGCTGAACGAAAGACCGTTCGCCTTGATTTTTTTGGCGATTTCCCGCAGTTCACGGGCAAACAGGCGCCATTCTTTTTCGGTTTCAAAATCGCTGTATGGACAAACGATTTCCTGATTGCCTATTTCTTTTTCAAACTGAATGACTTCATCCAAGTTGCCGATCAGGCGCTCAATTGGGATATGGGAACCCGCCACGGCAAGTCCCAGCTGGTCGAGCTTCTGGCGGATTTCCGTGCTGGAATGATCAAAATAGCCGGCAAATTCGACGCCGTCATAGCCCATTTCCCGCACCTTTTCGAGCGTGCCCATCAAGTCAAGTTCTGCATCATTTTGAACGCTCCACAGTTGCAAGGCGATTTTTGTTGTCATGAGACTCATCCTCTCTAATCAAAATAGACGGGTTGGCCGGTTTTAGCTGATTGATAAATGGCTTCTAGGATTTGCGTGACAACGAGTGCCTGCTCTGGTTTCACGACTGGCTCGCCGTCATTGACCACTGCTTGAATCCATGACTCTGCTTCTAGGACTGCCGGGTCGTCTCCTGTGCCATCGTAAAAGTCTACGCCGCCTGTTTCAAGTTGGATATTTTTCTCATAGGTTTGGCCGTATGCTTCCCCGTTGATGCGCAGGCCGCCTTCCATGTCTGCCCCACCTTTTGTACCGGATAAGGCTGTTTTTGCTTCGCCGACATCAAGTGTGTTGAGTGCCCAGCTGGCTTCAAGGACGATGGTTGCCCCGTTTTCCATGGTAATGAAACCGAATGCCGAATCTTCCACGGTGAATTTTTCAGGATCCCATGAGCCCCACGCGTTGGCCGCATTTTTCATCGAGGACAATTTGTGATAGCTGTTGCCAACGACATATTTAGGCCGATAGTTGTCCATCATCCAAAGGGTCAGGTCGAGTGCGTGCGTGCCAATGTCGATTAGAGGGCCGCCGCCTTGCGCTTCTTCATCCAAAAATACGCCCCATGTTGGTACGGCACGACGACGAATCGCTTTTGCTTTGGCGTAATAAATGTCGCCCAGCTCTTCATTTTCACAAACCTGATGCAGATACTGTGAATCTTTGCGGAAGCGGTTTTGGTAGCCGATCGTCAATTTTTTACCAGTGCGCTTGGAAGCCTCGATCATTGCTTTTCCTTCTGCGGCGGTTTTGGCCATCGGTTTCTCACACATGACGTGTTTGCCTGCTTCCATGGCGGCAATCGAGATCACTGCATGCGAGATATTCGGTGTACAGACATGAATGACATCAATGTCTTCATTAGCCAGTAAATCCCGATAATCCTTGTATACGCTTGCATTTTCAGTACCATAATCCGCTTTCGCCTGCTCTGCCCGTTCCATTTTGATGTCACAAAAAGCCACCATTTCGACTCCTGCCACCTGTTTGAGACTTGGCATATGTTTACCGTTCGCAATTCCACCACAACCAATAATTCCAACTTTTACTGTCACAAAAAACCCTCCAATTCATTTTTGTATCTGCCTATATGATACAAAATGAATGGAGGGATTTCTTCCTAATTTCTTGTCATCTTATTCCCGTATATTGTCTTCCGATATTTGAGCGGCGCGATCCCCATTGCCCGCTTGAAAGCATGGTGAAAGGTTTTGACGCTGCTGAAACCAACCTGTTCCGCCACTTCTGCCATGGGTATCTCCTCGTTAATCAAGAGCCATTTGGCCTGATTCAACCGGTAGTCATTCAAAAAAGTGACAAAGGTGACGCCTGTGTTTTTCTTGAAAAATTTTGTGAAATAGTAGGTGCTGAAGCCTGTGAAATTGGCCATTTCCTCTAAGCTGATCGGCTCTTTGTAATGGGCCTCAATGTAGGAGAAAATTTCATCCAGTTTTCCTAGCGTCTCTTCTGATTTCAGCGTGATTTCTTTGCTTAGAATGCGCGTCTTATCATCCTCTTCTGCCGGAATTTCCCGATATAAAAGCGCCACCATCTCCATCAGCTTGGCCTTGATCAAATACTTATGGCCGAGCGGTTTCGTTTCATCTTCAATATGGATGTCTCGGAGTAGCGTCCGCATTTTTACAGCTGTTTCTTCTGACCAGTCGGAACTGTGTGCTTTCATTTTGGCAAACAGCTGTCGTAAGCTGGGCTCTCCGTCAGTCTGCATCTCATCTTCCTGAAAAAAGGTCAGGTCAAACTGGATCACCATTCGCTCGCTGTTTGGTGAAGCGAGAAAATAATGCACGTCGCCTCCGTTGATAAATTGAATTTCCCCTGCTTGCATATGAATCGGAATGTCATTGATGCCAAGATGCAGGGTTCCTTTTGTGACGTAGATCACCTCGATCATTTTGTGCCAATGGGGATAGACTAGCACTTCGCCTTCGTGGACAAAACGTCGAAACGGGAACCCCTTGTCCAGATTGGGAATTTCAAGATAATTACTCATAGCCGTTCTCCTTCGTTTGCAACTTCCCTTTTAGTATAAACAAAGACAGTGCCGGCTTCAAATAAACGCGGCCGGCTCGACAACTTTTACAAAAAAACGACTTTATAGAGCAGGACGGCCAAAATGCCGGCCAAAATCGGTGCAACGACTGGGATCCAGGCATAATCCCATTCTGAACTTCCTTTATGCTTGAGCGGCAAAAGTGCATGCAAAATCCGCGGGCCCAAGTCACGAGCGGGATTCAGCCCTGGACCGGTCGGACCGCCGAGTGAAGCAACAAGCGTCCACACTAAGAACCCAAGTGCTAAATGTGCTGTGCCCAAATTATCTGCAAAAAATGGCGCTTTTGTAATCCCCAGAGCGCCGAAAAACAAAACGAATGAGCCGACAAATTCATTGATAAAACCATTTGTCTTGCTGCGGACGGCATTGATGGTCGAGAAAGTGCCCAGAATATGGTCGGGACTCGTTGTCATATCATAATAAGGTTTATAACAAGCAACGACGATCAGCTGACCGACCATTGCACCGGCAAATTGTGCGAGAATGTAGGGCACCACTTCCGCCCAAGGAAACATTCCGCTGACGGCAAGCCCAATCGTAAAGGCTGGATTGATGTGATTGCCGCTGATACCGCCAAACATCATGGCAGGAATCATGACCCCGCAACCATATCCGACTGCAATCAGCATCCAGTCGCTGCCATACCCTTTCGTTCCTTTTAAATCAACATTTGCTACTGCGCCATTTCCTAAAATAATTAAAATAGCTGTACCAAAAAATTCAGCCAAAAGACGCGTTGATAATGCATAATCCATTCATTTTCCTCCTAATCGTTATGGATTGATCGTGTTTTCACAAAAAAGTATGCGATAGATTTCACATGACCCATCGTGCTGCGCTTGTTTTTAAGTAAAAAACAGCTGCGCAATAAATGGATAGAAGAAGCTGGCAAGTACGGCGCTCACTGCCATTGTCACGAGTGCCACTGCCCCTTCATCTTCACTGACAAGCATGGAGGCACTGGTTCCCATGATATGACTGGTTGCAGCCATGGCCACTCCCTTGGCGACTGGATGCCGAATGCCCATCCGTTTCAAAATCTTTTGTCCAAAAGCAAAGCCGAAACAGCCTGAAAGCACGACGGTCACACTGGTGAGCGGGACGGAAAAAGCGCCGCGGTCAGCCACTCCCATGGCAATTGGCAGTGTGATATTTTTCGGAATCAGGGCTTTTTTGACTTCATCCGAAAGAGGTAAAACGAGCGCGAACAGCCATGTTGTGAGTAATGATACAATGGCGCCAATCAAAACGCCTAATAATATCAGTGGTAAATACTGCACCACGCGGAAACGCACTTTGTAGAGCGGTACAGCAAAAGCCACAATTCCTGGACCGAGCATGTACGTTAAAAAGGCGCTATTTTCAGCGTAATCGGCATAGTCAACCTGCAAAAGCCAGAGTACCACCATCATCGCGATGGAAGCTGTAATCACGGGAAGCGTCAAAATGCTGGGGAACCTTCTGTTTAAAAGCCATGCGAGCCCGTATAGCAAGAGCGTAGAAATCAGCCAAATCATCGTCATTTTTCAGCGATCTTCCTTTCTGCTAAAAACTGGATCAAATAGCCGGTCAAAAAGAAAATCAACAGGCCTGAAATGATCGTGGCACCTAGAATCAGATAGCCCTGATGTAAAAAAAGCTGCCCATAATTCATCAGTCCTGTCAAAGCCGGAACAAAAAACAGCGGTGTGATAGCCAGCAGAAAATTCGCACCGCTTTCCAACCATGAAATTTTGATGATGCCCGTCAGAAAGCACAAAAAAAGCACCATCATGCCGATCAGGTTTCCGGGAAGCGGTAGTCTGAACTGATGCTGCAAAAAATCTCCGAATTCAAAAAAAAGAATCAAGCCGCCGATTTGTGCGATGACTTTGATCGTAAGTAAAATATATTTCCTCATGTAAACACCCTTTTCTAGACTGTGACAGATGGGAGGATCTTGGGCTGCTTTATCATGATGGAACTGCCATAGCCAATTTTATTATACGCTTTTTGAGTTGAAATTCAAGGCTGTTTTCATGAATTGTTTTCATAAAAGAAGCGGCTTTTTAAGCGTGATGAGAGGCGGTCTGCCAATGAAAAGGCTTTATTATTTGTAAATTTTTCCACAAAAAAAGACTGATAGCAGTAACCAGTCCTTCTTTTAAGATTGGAGATGGCGGCTTGCTTGAAAACGGATCAACAAATCCACAAGCGTTACAAGCCACAGACAGATAAAATTATTCCACATCGGCAGTGTCGTAAAGGCATTCACGAAGAAAAAGAGGATCAGTAAGCCAAATAGCAAGAGGTCTTTCCACAAGTCAAAGATGACTTCTGCTTTTTTATGGTAGCTGAAAACAATCTGCTTGGCTAAGAAAAAGACGGCTGCTGCGCCATATAATAAAAGCAGCAAAATCTCTTTTTGAAGATGACCGGCATAGAGCAGATGGATGTTCGCGGCAAGCAACATGACTGAAACAATGATGAAAAAGTGACCGTATAGCAACACTTGCCCATTCGTCGCTTTTGTCTGGTCGACATGATGCTCAAAGCTGTAAAAATAACTGGCCCACATCGTTCCGATAATCAAAAAAGCGGTCAGTGTGAAAAATAATGTATACGGGTCTGTCGTATGCCCCACTAAAAGAGTCGTAATCGCCACAATACTTTCGCCAAATGTGATAATCACAAATAAGCCAAAGCGCTCGACTAAATGGGGCAGATGGACGGGTGCCTGACGCAGTGTTTTGGTAAAAAGCAGCGGCAATAGGATATCGATTGCAATTCCTGCATAGACAATCGAGTAGCGCAAAACACCTGTGAAAAACACGGCTGAAAGTGAGAGCAGAATGCCCACCAGAAAAATCGTTCCAAGTAGTCGTGCCACTTGCTTGCGCTTCTTCCTTTCCTTACGGCTGACAATGAAATATTGCAAAACGGTGATCAGCCGGATACCTGCATAGCCGATGATAAATGTATAGAAAGTATCATCAAAATCCAAATCGAAGCTTGCCGTCATCAGCACCAAAAAGAACATTTGTGGCAGCATATAAAACGCGGGAAAAGAAATTTTCTCACCAAAGCGATTGAAAAACATGGTTTGCCCGACCCATGCCCAAAACATTGGCGTGACCATCAACAAATATTCCCCAAAATAGAGCAGTGTTCGTTCTGGATGGTGATCTACCGATAGTAATAGATGGGTGGTGGAAGCCACTGCCGTAACGAAAACCAAATCAAAGAAGAGCTCGAGCCAGGAGACTTTTCGCTCTTCAAAAATGAGTGCCTGCTTCATCAGCGGTTGGCTTGAACTTCCCGATATTCGGGTTTTCGCTCAAATTCCGCTTTGGCAAACGGGCATAAAGGGATGATTTTTTTCTGTTCGTCGCGTGCTTTTTGAACGGCTTGCGCCACCAGTTTCGTTGCCAAGCCTTGTCCTCTTGCCTGATCATTTACACCCGTATGGTCAATGATGAACATTTCTTCCCCTGTGGGCACAAATGTGACTTCTCCAAGCTCTTCTCCGTTCTCATTGACTGCATAGATACGATTTTTTCCCTCTTTGAATTCGATCATTTCTCTGCACCCTCTTTTTGGATATACTGTAAAGCGCCACTCGGACAGGTATCGATCACGCGCATGACTTCCTCTTTAGCCGCTTGATCAGGATCGATCCATGGCTTCCGTTTCAAGTCAAAAATGGCGCCATTTCCCTTGACGCAATTGCCGGAGTGTTCACAAACATGCGTATTAAAATAAACATCGATTGTTTCGCCATGATACTTTCTGTAGCCCTGTTCTACTAATTCTTTTTCTTCCATTTAGCTCGCCTCCCAGGTTGATCTTATTTCTTTCATAACCTCGTAGCGCTATTTTCAAACATCTGTTCAATTGAAAAATGGATTGGTCGCCTTTTCGTGTCCGATCGTCGTTTCTTCCCGGTGTCCTGGATAGACGATCGTTTCATCTGGCAATGTGAAAAGTTCGCGTTCAATGCTTGCCAGCAGTGTAGCCGAATCACCTGTATAGAGGTCCGTTCGACCAATGCTCCCCTTGAATAACGCGTCACCGACTACGGCAAAGTCGTCAAAAATAAAGCTGAGACTGCCGAATGAATGTCCCGGCGTTTCGACAACCCGAAACTTCATGCCGTCGAAGTCATACTCTTTTCGTTCAAATTCAAACTCAGCCGGCGCTACACTGATTTCTGGAATCCCGTAAGCCGCCATGCCTTGTGAGCCATTATGAGCTGGATTGCCGAGCCATTCCTGTTCATTCGGGCTGACATAGACAGGAATCCCGTACTTGCTCCGAATAGCTGTTACAGCCCCAATGTGGTCATAGTGGCAGTGTGTCAACAGGATCGCGACTGGCTTAGCACCTGTTTTTTCAATTGCCGCCTCGATTTTTTCTGCTTCTGATCCCGGGTCAACCACGAGAAGGGAACGGCCGTTGTCGATCAGATAGACGTTTTCTTCTAGAGGTCCGGTTACGATTTGCGTTACATTTAACATTTATGGTCACACCTTTTAGTTTATTTATCCAAATTATAACAAGCACTGTCAAGAAATGGAAATAATCGTTCCTGTACAGCGGTTTTCTTGAAAGTCTGCCTCAATTATCATACAATTAGGACGAAATCACGCTACATATGGAGGAGATAAAATGGCAAACAAAATGCTGCACACATGCATTCGCGTTCAACATTTGGATAAATCGCTTGCTTTTTACAGCGACGCATTTGGTCTAAAGGAGGTTCGACGCAAGGACTTTCCTGATCATGAATTTACACTGGTTTACATGGCTTTTGAAGAAGGGGACTTCGAGCTTGAGCTGACTTACAATTATGATAAAGCAGAGCCTTATACGCTGGGCGACGGATACGGCCATTTGGCAATCGGCGTGGATGATCTCAAAGCTTCCCACGATAAACATAAAGCGGCTGGCTATGAAGTGACGGATCTAAAAGGTCTTCCCGGAAGCGAACCCACTTATTATTTCATCCTTGATCCAGATGGTTACAAGACAGAAGTTATTCAAAATCGTTAATCAAGCTAAAAAGTCCGATCCTCTTTCTTTTCCTGAGAGGATCGGGCTTTTTTTACTTATTCATCAAACTCTTTTGTGCGCATTGGTCTGCCCGCGCTGTCTAAAAGCGGAGTCAATCCGCCTGAATACCCTGCTGCATGATACATGTACTGAACGCCAGTTTCTTTGTCTACCCAAATTTCCGTGGTCGTCAACTTTCCTTGTGTATATATTTTTTCAAATCTTTCATCTGCCACAGAGCCACCTCCTTCTTATCTTTAGTCATAATAAACAATCATAAAATGCTTACCCTTTTGCTCGTCATAGCCCTGCACAAAATCGCTTTCCTCTAATTGTTCGAGGTCCTTGATGACTAGGGCCATATTGCGACCGAGTTTCAATGTTTTGCGGATTTTTTTAGATAGTTTTTCGACTTTTTCTTCATCAAGATCGAATTTTTCTGGGAACTGGATGTTGTTTTCTCGTTCAAAGTTCTCGACAACCGTTTTAAATTCAGCTTGTTCGTAAGGTTTTTCCAGCGTTTTTTCAGCAAAATCATCAATATCCAGCTCTGCGCCTGAAAGAAGATATTCGCTTGTTGCCTTGACAAAATTGGATTTTTCAATCAGTGATTCTTCTTTTTGTTTAATATAATCGGTGCAGATGTTGACAAAACTTTCGGTATAAAAGCGTTCGTCTGCTGTTTGTTCCACGTTTAGGAAGCGGTCTTTCCAGTAGATGGAATCATTTTTATTGAGGCGATCCAAAATTAGCAGCTTGCCGCCCGTCTCCTGCTCTAAATCAAAAATGAAACAGCCTTTGTCGAGATCGGTGCCGTTGATTCCTTTGTCATAACCGATCTCAAACTCGGCATTCTGAAAGTCATTTTTCAAGAAGATTTCCTTATTTTCAACTTTAAAAATACCTATGCCACTGGTCATTTCTCCTTCAACAATGACATTCTCCACGGTAAAAATCCATAAATCGCCGCTTTTAATATTGGGATGGGTGGATTCGCTATAAAGGTGTTTCAAAATGCTCGTCGAATCCTCTAAAAACTGCTCGGGATCGTTAAAGATATTACGGCTGTATGTATAGACTTCATTAAAAGAAAGCTCCGATTCATGTGTAAAGTGAAAATAGTTTTCTTTCGTAAAAGGTTCAAAAAAAATCGTCCCCAAGTTAAAATTCAAATCTGAGCCAATCTCGCTCAGTACATTGTTAGCAGCTTCGTAGCCCTCTTCCTGTGCTTTATTGCCCACGAAATGTACGACCAGCTGATTAATTTTGGCATATGAAAAATCCGGCATATTGACATCGTCCTTTGCTTTAAAGTTTCTGCTTTTTTAGTATAATGAATTTAGACGAAGGATGCGAATGTTATCCTTTTAAAGGAGGCAGATGGCGATGCCTGAACAAGCATTTGTCGAAGCGGTCTATCAAACAGTCGAACAAATCCCAAGAGGCCGTGTGACTACGTATGGTCAAATCGCCTATATGATCGGGCGCCCTAAAAATGCCCGCCTGGTTGGTACCGTGTTAAAAAAGAGTGGTCATGGCTTGAATAACATGCCTTGCCACCGCGTCGTGAATAGCAGCGGTCGACTCGTTCCCGGTTGGAATGAACAACGGATGCTGCTCGAACAAGAAGGCGTCCCCTTTAAGGAAAACGGCCATGTTGTCCTGCGCAACTGTTTTTGGCAAGGAGATATGTGAAAAAGAAGCACAAAATCCCACTCGTGAGGATCTTGTGCTTCTTTTTTTATGGGGCAGCTTTCCACTGCGTATAGAGCTGCAAAATATGGCCGATCAAAATGGAAATAAAAGCGATAACTGCCCCGCCAATCAAGAGGTCCCTAGCGGTCAGCATCTGATCCATCCATTCCGAAAGCATTGTGAAAATACTGGTGCGATCTTCTAAATGTTTGGCGATCGATTTGATTTTTTGGATGGCTGCCTGCGGATCTTCAAGAATTTTCGGCACAATCTCTTCTATCTCTGCTGATTTTTGGGCAACCTCTGCTTTTTTCAGCGAATCAATGTTGGACTGGATTCCCTGATAGGTTTGGAAAGACTCCACTCCGAAAAAAATCATAAAGCCAAGAAAAGCCGTTAAAAACAGTCCGTAACCGCTCGCTAAAAATACCAGCGGCTTCGACCAGCCTTCTTTTGCGCGTATCCGAAAGATCAGTACTAAAAGGAATGTCGGGATAGCGAGCGCAATCAAGATTTCAGCAACGATAAAGAAAATGGTTTCCTTGAGTGCAAGCATCATCTGTCCTAGTAAAACGGTCAGTAATTCATGTCCGGCGAGCCAAGACACCACGTTCTCAGCCGAAAAGGAAAAAGCACTTGAGATAAAATGTCCAATGATTTCTCTTTGATAAATAAGGGCTAAAAATACGGCTGCGATAAAAAATAGACTCGTCATGATCAACGTTCTTTGTTTGATGCTCATCCAATTCCTCCCAGTATGTTTAGTCAAAAATCAATATGAACTTTGCAACTTATTGTTCTATTTTATACCTATTCGCTTTAAAATAACACACTTTTGTGATCGAATGTAAAAAGCTGATATGATTCTGCACTATTCAGAAACATATCAGCCTTTTTCAAGTTATTTTGATAAATTTTGCTTCGTCCAGTTCACAAAGCCATCGACAATAGTTTGGAAGAAAGCTTGTGTTTGTTCCGGATTTTGATAACGACCCGTTTCATCCAGCAACTGGCCGATTTCCCCAATATAGGCTTCCGGCTGCTGCATGATTGGCATATTTAAGAAAACAAGCGACTGCCGCAAATGATGATTGGCACCAAATCCGCTTAGCTTGCCCGGCGATACGCTGACGACGGCTGCCGGTTTTTGATCCCAAACACTGTGACCATATGGACGTGAGCCAATATCCAACGCATTTTTTAAAACGGCTGGAACGGAACGATTATATTCTGGTGTCACGAAAATTACGGCATCCAACTGCTTGGCCTGTTCCCGAAATTGGGTCCATGCGGCTGGAACATTTCCTTCATCATCAAAATCCTGATTATAAATGGCCAGTTCATCTAGCGGAATAAATACCGCCTCGAAATCCTCCGGTAAAAGTTCTGCCAGCAATTTCGCCACTTTTTTACTATAAGATTCTTTTCTTAAACTACCGACTATCATTCCTACTTTTGTCATTTTCTCGTCCTCCTCTTAAGCTCTTATATAGTATGTTACTTACTAAAAGTAACCATCAACAATTCTCATTTTACCCGTTTTCGTCTAAAAGTCAACGAATCGGCTTAGCTTTTCCGCTGAATATTTTGCTCATAATAATGAACGACATGTTTTCCGAAAAGCGCCATGATAAAGAACAGCAACCAGCTATAAGTAAGCATCAGGGTTTGACCGATTGGTGCAAAATATTTCGGATCATCCGGCAGAAAAAAATGGGCGCATAAAAGCGTGACACCAAGTCCGCCTAAGTGCCAGAGTAACATCTGCCAGACTTTTTGATACTTGGCAAAATAGGCACACAGAGCGGCATATAAAAGCGCCAACGGAATTAAGTAGATGGGATAGACGCCCCAACCGATCGACCAGTATTCTGCATAAAAATAAAAAAATGGTGCTGGAAACAGTGCGAAAAGCGGGTAGGTTCGTTTCATCATTTTGCCCCTCCTCCCCTTCTTTCATACCCGTTTTAGCTACTTGGAATCGTCTGCTGCCAAGATGTCTGCCAAAATTTGAGCGGCTTTTTCAGCGCTTTTCTGGTCGAGTCGAGCATAACTGAGGCGAAGATGGGCCGTTCGGACGCCAAACAAAAAGCCGGGCATGACGAGTAGTTTTTTTTCAAGAAATCGATTGAATTCTTTTAGATCAAGGGAGGCCGGCAGCTTGATCCAAAGATGGAAGCCGCCCTGTGGCAGTTTAAAGTCGATTTGGGAGCCAACCGCTCGATTAAGGGCAGCTGCTAGCAAGTCGCGCTTCTGTTCAAGCGTTTGCCGCAATGTTTTCAGATGGGCTTCAAAGCTTGTCGAAGTGAGTACATGATGGGCGAGTACTTGTGGAAAAATGCTCAGGCCAAAGTCCATTTCCTGCCGTGCCAGTGCCAGCCGTCTTGTAACTGCCGGCGGACCGACCAGCCAGCCAATCCGCGTCGTACTGCCCATCACTTTTGAAAGCGAGCCGATGTAGAGGACATTCTCACCGCCTAATTTTTTTAAAGTCGGCGGCTGATGAGGCAGCTCGTAGGTCAACTGGCCAAACGGGTCATCTTCGACAATTGGAATTTGGAGATGGGCGCATAACGTGACAAAATCGCGCCGCTTTTGTTCTGCCATCACTTGACCGGTGGGATTTTGGAAGGTGGGATTGACGAACACCATTTTGATCCGGTGCTTGCGGTACAACTGTTCCAGCTCCGTCAGATCGATCCCGCATTCATTCATTGGCAGGGCGAAAATTCGCAGACCGGCTGATTGGAAAAGCGACAGGGAGTAAAAATAGGAGGGTGCTTCAATCGCAATCGCATCGCCCGGCTCAAGCAGACACTGTGTAATCAGAAAAAGCGCCTGTTGGGCACCGGACGTGATCAGCACTTCTTCACCGCTTGCTTCAATGCCTAAATGGCACCGCATTTGCTCTGTTATCACCTGTCTGAGCGGCTCGAAACCGCGCGCATCCTCCCGCTCCTCCTCTTCTAGAAATGACTGCCAGGAAAAAGGCGGCATCGTGATCTTTGGCGCCAGCTCTACGGGCAGCTCGCCAGTTGCCAGATCGATGACTTCATCCGGGTAGCGCTTGCCTAGTTCGCCGATTGAGCGGATGTACGGAACTTCCTGCTGAAAGGCCGCTTTAGTTACATAATGCCGCCAGTTGGTCGTTTGGCTGGCCATCTGTCCCCATTTTTCTTCGTTCACAATCGTTCCGCTGCCTCTTTTGCGAATCACAATGCCCAGTGCCGCCAGCTCCTCAAAAGCCCGCACCACCGTCGACCGGTTGACATCTAGCATCTCTGCCAACTTTCGTTCAGGTGGGAGTTTTTCGCCCGGTAGCAATTGGCCTTTTTCAATTTTATCCTCGACTAATTTCATAATTTGCTGATACAGCGGCAAATCCTTCGTTTTCTCCATCGTCCACATGTTGACACCTCTTCCTCGAAATTGGATGGTCTAAAAATCATCCAATTGGCCGTTTCTTCTCTTTGTCCCCTAGCATATCATAGAGAACAAATAACAACAATCAACTTTATTGGAGGTAGGAAAAATGGAAAAAGCAACTGGTACAGAACGAGTCAAACGCGGGATGGCACAAATGCAAAAAGGCGGCGTCATAATGGATGTCGTAAATGCCGAACAGGCAAAAATTGCAGAGGAGGCTGGGGCAGTTGCGGTGATGGCACTTGAACGTGTTCCTTCTGATATTCGGGCAGCTGGTGGCGTGGCTCGAATGGCCGATCCGCGAATTGTGGAAGAAGTAATGAATGCCGTATCCATTCCGGTCATGGCAAAAGCACGGATTGGGCATATCACAGAAGCCCGTGTCCTCGAAGCGATGGGCGTTGATTATATTGATGAAAGTGAAGTTTTGACCCCCGCTGATGATGAATTCCATTTGTTGAAAAATGAATTTACCGTGCCATTCGTGTGCGGCTGCCGCGATCTTGGCGAAGCACTGCGACGGATTGGTGAAGGTGCGGCAATGCTTCGGACAAAAGGCGAACCAGGCACCGGCAATATCGTGGAAGCCGTTCGCCATATGCGTAAAGTCAACAGTCAAATCCGCAAAGTGACAAACATGGATGATGCAGAACTGATGACGGAGGCTAAAAACTTAGGCGCTCCTTATGAACTACTAAAAGAAGTGCAGGCACTCGGCAAACTGCCCGTGGTTAATTTTGCAGCTGGCGGCGTTGCGACTCCTGCTGATGCGGCACTGATGATGGAACTTGGCGCGGACGGCGTCTTTGTCGGCTCCGGCATCTTCAAGTCGGACAACCCGGCTAAATTTGCGAATGCCATCGTCCAAGCGACCACCTATTATACAGACTACGAACTGATCGGCCAACTGTCGAAAGAACTCGGCACAGCCATGAAGGGCATTGAAATCTCCCATTTGGCACCAGAAGACCGGATGCAAGATCGGGGCTGGTAAAATGAAGATTGGTGTGTTAGGACTGCAAGGCGCCATTAGCGAACACTTGGAAATGATCCGGCAAGCAGGCGCTCTGGCCGTCATCATCAAGCATCCGGAAGAGTTAGCGGCAATCGATGGGCTAATACTCCCCGGCGGCGAGAGCACGACCATGCGCAAACTGATGAAGCGCTACGGGTTTATTCAGCCGATCAAAGACTTCCATCAAGCCGGAAAAGGCATCTTTGGCACATGCGCCGGACTGGTTCTAAGCGCCCGCTCGATTGAAGGCGGTGAGGAGAGTCTCGATCTGGCAGATTATCAGGCGATGCGAAATGGCTTCGGGCGGCAGAAGGAAAGCTTTGAAGCGGACCTCTCGATCGAGGGGCTGTCTGGCGGTAAGTTTCGGGCGGTTTTCATCCGTGCGCCCTATATCGAAAAAGCCGGTGCCGGAACAGAAATTCTCGCAAAGGTCGATGAAAAAATCGTGGCTCTGCGCGCTGGCAATGTCCTTGTGACGGCTTTTCATCCAGAGCTTACGGGAGATGCACGATTGATGGAATTTTTTATCAAGAATTGTCTATGAATTTTAAAGAGATGTTGGATTCGTCCGCATCTCTTTTTTGTGTCAAGCTACCTTGACAGGAAAGCGATTTCATTTTATACTGCTTGTAAAGTTAACTTGACAAGAAGGTGGCTTATGAAAATCTCCAACCGGTTGAAAGAATTGCGCGAATCCCGCCAGTTATCGCAGGGAGACCTGGCCCAAGCCATGGAAGTTTCGAGGCAGACGATCAATGCGATCGAACGCGGTAAATATAATCCCAGCCTTGAATTGACCTTTAAGATTGCGCTCTATTTTCAGACAAACATAGAAGATATTTTTTACCCCGAGGTGACTGGAAAATGAGAAAATATTACTTGAAAAGAATTTTTATCTGCTTTACGGCTTTTTTATACGCGGATTTGATTTTATCGTTAAAAAACGGGCGGGAAATTTTGACTACGAATCTTTTGATGACAAGTCTGTTTTTTATTGTAGCTGTTATCCTGACTATTTTTTGGAGTAAAGAACGGCTAAAAAAGAATCATCAGGCAGATAAAATCAAACGTGATGAGCGCTACCGGGCTATGCGTGACAGGTTTACTTATCAATTTGTTTGTGCACTTGCTTTTCTTGTTCCGTTAGGGTTAATTGTGGCTGGCTATTTTCAAATAGAAGTGATATCTATCAAAACGATTAGTGCAATCCTAATCTTACTGGCTGTGATTTATTTCGTTTGTTTAGATTATAAAAAATTTCGAGATCGTATATAAAAATTTTGGTTAGCTTACTCTCTTTTCAAACGAAGATAGACGATATTTTATTCAGAGGTGAGTGAAAAATGAGAAAAAACATCCCTTATATGCTTATTTTTATCTACGCAATGACTTTAAGTTTTTTGATGGGCGGTTCATCTCTTCAAAAAAATGCTTTAAAAGAATATATGTATGTGCTGATTCCGAGTGTGATTGTATTTCTATTTTTGTGTCCTTTCTTCAAAGGCATTCTTGAAAAACGAGCGCAAAAAAATGAAGAAGATGAACGCTACAAGGCAAAACGAGACCGATTTTCATTTTACTTTTTAATGGCGCTATTTATATTTGTTCCTATTGCCATCTTTATTTCAAATTTATCTGGTATTTCTTTAATAGAAAGTACTGCATTAGTCAAAATGTTAGCTTTTATTATCGTTATTTATATGTCAGGGATGTATGTTTATCAAAAGAATTAAAGAAGAAGAGCTATTATCTATCGCAGGCATTTTAGCCCTCTCTAATTGAGTACTGAAGATATAGTCTTAAATTGACGTTTAAACTTGCTCTCTATTTTCAAACGAACATAAAACATATTTTTATTCAGGGGTGAACAAAAAATGAGGAGGTTTTACAGTACATTTCAAGGTATTTTCTGGTTTTGTTGGGGAACATTTGTAGGGGGGCTCTTTAATCATGCTACTAAAATAACAGATTTTTTATCCGTTACAAATCTATTTTGGGGAATTGTGATTGTAAGCATTGTCACTTTTAGAGTACGTACTACGAATGTAAAAATAACGCATCATAAAGATGAACGCTATCTTGCAAGAAGAGATCGTTTTTCATTTTATATTGGGATGTCCATTTTACTTTCATTACCGATTATTATTGGTATCTTAAATGCAAAGGGGATTTACGAAATCAGTACTGATACACTTTTGGAAGTTGCCTTTTTTGGTGTAATAGTTGCCGTACTGACCTCATTTATGATTTCAGAGGACCAATAAGTCAAAAATTAATAGAATCAGAATTCAGCAAAAATACTAAAGCCGTATTCTGATTCTATTTAGCTCACTCAGTCAAATCCCTTTTAACGAGATACTTTATAATAATTTGTTGTGACTGCTCCTTTAAAATTTGATGTATTATTTGAAAACTCATTTATGACTTTATAATAAACCCATTTCTTATCTTTACGACTATAAATGGATTGACGCATATATTTATAAGAACCTGCAAAACCCACGATACCTGCCGCTAAAGTTGAGGCAATCGTAAAACCTTTAAATACGTATGATAATCCTGCTGCTAAAACTGCATTATGAACTGTTCCATAGGATTTTATATTTACTACTTTTCTTGTTTGTAAAGTATATGTTGATCCACCATTAGTCGTCTGATTACTCTTCAACAAAGGCCTGGAGGGTGCAATATAACCATCACTAACAATCTCGTCGTCTACCACTTCATAATCAAACGATGCAATCAATTCCGCATCATTCGACTCTGCTTGTAACTCATCTGCAAAAACTGTGGCTGAAGGGGCTAGGGGCATGAAAATAAGTGTTGCTACCATGACTACAATCATAGCTATCCTTTTTTGTTTTTTCTTTAACATATCATTTTCATCTCCTTTTTTTAGATAACTTATTATATTATGATAGCGCTTTCTTTTCGATATTGTTTTTAGATAATTCATTAAATTGTTATATTTAGATTCATTTTTGTCTCAATGAAAACTAAAAGCAACTTCTGATTGCGTATTTTTTGTTCATTAATTAAGATTTCTATTTTTTTGAACCTCAACTTAGTAGAATAAATAGAATGCTATCAGACAGAAATTTTATAGTTACACATCAAATTAAATAAATTTCAAATAAAAAATCTGCCAGAATTAGTGACAGACTTCGTTAAAATTATTCCTACAACTAACTAAACCAGTCAGATAAAACCCCTCATACATTCACATCTTTCAATTTTCCGCTTCTCATCTCGTCATTCGCTCCAACACTTCGCGATAAATTGTTTGAATTTCCTTGCTAAACGTTGCGGCATTGGGAATTTTGACGCGCTTAAAATATTTTGTCAGATTGGCTTCATTTTCATTCAAAATTGCTAGGTCAATCAAGTGTAAATAAAGTGTTTCAACAGGCACTCCTAGCACCTCAATGTTGTCCTCAGGGTGCTTTTTTTGCTCCTCGGCATGAATTCTTTGACTCAGTTTCTCTCGTTCAATTGCGTAGCGAAAAGCTAGCTCGCTTTGTGCCACTAAAAATTGGTACAGCCACTCCGCCATCTCCTGCTCGCTTTGTGTTGGCTTATCCATGATCATCAGGTAATCTTCATATCTTTTCTTTACATAATAAACCATGAAAGATTTTCCAAATAAAAGTTCACTATCTAAGAAAGGCTTTACTTTATTTATAAATTCTTGCATTTCTTGGGTTTGTTCTAGTTCTTTTAAATTCATCGCGGCACCTTCCAGAGTTATTTCTCAGCCTCTATTATGCTATAATACCTTTCACAACGCAATTTGAAAGGAGGACGAAAATGAGTATTTATTTCTATGGTTGTATCACGCTCGACGGGTACTTGGCGGATAAAAATCATCAGCTGGACTGGCTGTATGAAACTGGCTCCCCTGAAGAAACTAGCTACGATGCTTTTTATGCACAAATGGACATTACCATTATGGGCAAAAAAACATTCGATGAAATTGCCGATCTTGAAAATTTAGCCGACTTCTATGGCGGCACGAAAAACTACGTCTTCACACATCAGCAGGCACTCTCTTCCGATTTATTTACCCCCGTCTCCGGAGATGTCGTTTCATTTGTGCGCAGTCTTCCGGCAGATAAAAATATCTGGATTGTTGGCGGCAATCAGATTCTGGCTCCACTGCTCGATCTTGACCTTGTCGATCAGCTGGTGCTTCAATTTGCCCCTGTTTTACTGGGCGACGGGGTTCCGCTATTTACACAAAAGGAAGCTTTCAAACGATTTACGCTCAAAGAAATCCATCAGTACGGTCCATTTGCTGAACTGGTGCTTGAAAAATGATTGGTTGCTATTTACTATAAGCCACCTATTGCTATTACAGACGCAAAAAAAGATCTATCCAAAGCGAATAGATCTTTTTTTGTGTATTCTCTTGCCAACATCCTAATTGAATCCAATGACCTATTGAGAAAAAGAACGTGTGTTCGTATAATGATTTCAAGGAGTGATTGCGATGAATGAAGATCATTATTCGCATCTTGATTTTTCAGAAACGAAATTAGGCGGTATGCTTTATCAAGATCGAGGTATGTTAAAATTTCAAGGATTTATTCTAAGTGAGCATACCGACCAGCAAAAATTAACGGAGGAATTGCGTGAGCTTGTCGATCGCCCTTTTCCTGATGAACAAGCTATGCAGGACTTCATGTTTACTTTAAATGATGCGAAAAGTCATCATAAAGCCGTTCGGATTGAAGTATTTGAGCAAACAGACTATAGACCGAAAAATATCTATGATTTTACGCGGTACGATGACAAAGGAGTCATCGCCGTATATGAATCGCTTGTCCCGATTTCGTTTGATTATTCGGGGCAAAAAATTCGATTTGAGGGGCAAGGTGGGGAAATTTATACCTATTATTTTTCGGATATTCTAAACGTCGATTCTCAGTAAAAACAAGCTATTAAACACTTACAAACGTTTTCTAATCCTGAGAGCTCACGATACAATATTTTCATCTTTTCCTCAAAAATACACGTAAACATAAAAAAAGACTGTCAACCTGCAATCGGTCAACAGTCTCAAAACACCAAAAAGTCATACACGACTTTCTGCTACTTTTTTACTTATTCACTTACTGCTTGTGCCGCAGTGATGAGCGCTAAGTTGTACACATCTTCTGTGTTGCAGCCGCGGGACAGATCGTTTACAGGGGCGTTTAAGCCTTGCAGGATTGGACCGACAGCTTCAAAGTTTCCTAAGCGTTGCGCAATTTTGTAGCCAATGTTGCCGGCTTCAAGGCTTGGGAAGATGAATACGTTCGCATCGCCTTTTAATACCGAGCCTGGTGCTTTTTGAGCGGCTACGGATGGAACGAATGCTGCGTCAAATTGGAATTCGCCGTCAAGTGTCAGTTCTGGCGCTTTTTCTTTTGCCAGTGCTGTTGCTTCGACTACTTTTTCTGTTTCTTCGGATTTTGCAGAGCCTTTTGTGGAAAAGCTGAGCATGGCTACACGCGGATCGATACCAAAAATTTGAGCCGTTTCAGCACTGACGACCGCATTTTCTGCCAAGTCGGCTGCTGTTGGGGCAATATTGATTGCAACATCGCTGAACAGATAACGTTCCGCGTCACGAACCATGATCATTGCGCCAGCTACTTTTGATACGCCTGGTTTTGTTTTGATAATTTGCAAGGCCGGACGAACTGTGTCGCCTGTTGAATGAATCGCACCGCTGACAAGGCCGTCTGCTTTGCCTGTGAAAACAAGCATTGTGCCGAAATAGTTCGGATCAACCAGCATTTTACGTGCATCTTCTTCGGTTGCTTTGCCTTTACGGCGTTCTACAAATGCTGCTACCAATTCGTCAAACAATGGATCGCCGGCAGGATTGTGGATTTCGATTCCTTCTACAGATACGCCTGCTTTTTCTGCCGCTTGGGCAATTTCAGCTTCTTCACCAAGAAGTACTGGAACGATGACTTTTTCTGCGGCTAAACGTGCTGCAGCGCCAACGATACGTTCGTCCTTTCCTTCTGGCAATACGATTCGAACACCTTTGCCAGAAACTTGCTCTTTAATAGATGTAAATAAGTCGCTCATTTGATTTCCTCCATTACTCTTTATTCCCACTCATTATCATACTATAGTTTTCACAAAGATAACAGGGAAAAAACACGGATAAAAACAGAAATTGGAAGGCTTCAGCTGTATCATTACAGCTAAGTGAAGTTTGTGACTTTTTTCTTTGTCCTCTATTCAAAAGCGTTTTTCAAACTGTATTACTCACGCAAACAACTTTTTTTCAAAAAAAACTTCATATTATGGATCGTTCGTGATAAAATAAACATAACAAATGATAATGATTCTCATAGTCAGTCTTTTATAAAAGGAGGCGCAGCTGATGAAACTGAATGAAACGGCCATTGGAGACCGGGTCAAAATTACCGAATTGAACCTTGCAAGTAAAATGTTGCAACGTCGCCTTCGTTCACTAGGGTGTGACGAGGGTTGTGAAATCTGTGTCAAACAAAAAGGGGCATTCGGCGGACCTTGCACATTTGAAACAAAGGGGCAGTATATCAGCATTCGTAACTGCGATGCTTGCCAGATAAGGGTGGAGATGAATGGATAAAACGTTTTGCTTGTTGGGAAATCCTAATACGGGAAAAACTTCTCTTTTCAACGCTTTGACGGGATCTTATGAATATGTTGGCAACTGGAGTGGCGTCACGGTCGAGAAGAAAATCGGGACGCTTCGTTCCAAGGCGGGTAAATTGATCGACTTGCCGGGCATTTACGATCTTAATCCAATTTCACGTGATGAAACGGTTGTCACGCGTTTTTTATTGGAAGATTCCTTCGACTCAATGCTGAACATTGTGGATGCATCTCAGATTGAACGGAATTTAAAATTGACGGTTGAGCTGCTCGAATTCGGGGCGCCGATGCTCATGGGGCTGAACATGGTCGACGTGGCTGGTTCCCGTGGCATCAAACTTGATATTCCTTCACTCGCAAGAAAGCTTCGCACGCCCATTCTGCCCATCATCGCCCGCTCAGGAAAAGGAACGGATGACATTCTGGCGGCTTTGTCGGACAAGACGGTAGCACCGGCTCGACCACTCGTTTTGCCATACGGGGCACCTGTCGAGGCGGCCATCGGTGAGTTAAGTGAGCTGGCGGCTGGACTGATTGCCAAAAAGCGGGCGCGCTGGCTGGCGGTTCAACTTCTTGCCGGGAACCCTGTGGCGCAGGAATTTTTTGCAGAACATGGCAAGCTGGATGCAGCCGCTACAATTACCCAATCGGCGCAGGATCAGCTGGATGTCCCGATTGAACAGCACTTAAATAAGATTCGCGAAGATTATATTCAAGATGTTTGTCTCGGCTCAGTCGAATATACACGTTCGGCCAATGTGCCGCTTTCAGATAAATTGGACCGGGTCTTGACGCACAAATGGTTGGGTATTCCGATCTTTCTCGGCATCATGTGGCTGATTTTTCAGATAACATTCACCTGGGTGGGCGCCCCGCTTTCGGATCTGCTTGACGGATTTATTGGTGGGACACTGACGGACTGGGTCACAAATGGGCTGACGGCGATTGGGACCACGCAGTTTCTAATCGACCTGATCACACAGGGAATTATTGCCGGTGTTGGCGGTGTGCTTGTTTTCGTACCGCAGATTCTCGTTATTTTCTTCTTTATTTCGGTGCTGGAAGATTCCGGCTATATGGCACGGATTGCTGTCGTGATGGACCGCGTGATGGAAATGTTCGGGCTAAACGGCAAGGCCTTTATTCCGATGATCATTGGTTTTGGTTGTAATGTGCCGGGCATCATGGCGGCGCGTTCGATCGAAGAATCCAAGGAACGAATGCTAACCATTCTCGTGACCCCTTTTATGTCCTGCTCGGCTCGGCTGCCAGTTTATGCGCTGTTTGTCGGCGTTTTCTTCGAGCAGTATCAGGCGCTTGTCGTATTGTCACTCTATGTGCTTGGGATCGTACTCGCACTCGTTGTGACCAAAATCCTCTCCAAAACGCTGCTCAAAAATGACAATTCGGTTTTTGTTGTCGAGCTGCCTCCCTACCGCGTGCCTTCTGCCAGAACGTTGTGGCGCAGCACATGGGAAAAAGGGAAAGGCTTCCTGAAAAAAGCAGGTACCTTTATTTTTGCCGGTTCGGTCATTATCTGGCTGCTCAACTATGCGGGACCAACTGGATTTGACGTGCCGATGGGCGAAAGTTTTCTAGCGATTATTGGCGGCTTTATTGCCCCTATTTTGGCACCGCTCGGCTTTGGAACTTGGCAGGCTGGGGCCACTCTAATCCCTGGGTTTCTGGCCAAAGAAGTCGTCGTTTCGACAATGGCGATCATTTATTCAGTGAGTGAGGACGGGCTTGGGGCGCTTCTTTCCACGCATTATACACCGCTTTCGGCTTATTGTTTCATGTTGTTCATTCTGCTGTATATTCCTTGTCTGGCAACCGTCGCGGCGATCAGAAAGGAAACGACTTCATGGAAGTGGACGGCTTTCTCGGTCATTTATCCGCTTGTAACGGCGTATGTACTCGTTTTTTGTGTTTACCAGATCGGCAGTTTATTTACATAGAATGGAGGAATTTGTATGAGTCTGATTGTCAATATCGTTTTAGCCGTGCTGATTTTCGGTTACACGTTTTATGCGCTGGTTCGTTTCTTCAAGCGTAGTAAAGCAGGCAAATGCGCTTCCTGCGAGTTGGAAAAAATTTGCGAATGTGAGTCTGAAACACATCTTCCCGATCATTTAAAATAAAAAGCAGCCAGCAAGATCGCCGTTCAAGCGAATTGCTGGCTGTTTTTTTATGCGAAGCCGACGATGTTGTGCGGGATATAGGGTTCTTCCAGATAGGCGACATCTGCGGCCGTTAGTTTAAAATGTACGGCATCCGCGGCTGTCTCTACATGTGAAAGTTTTGTGGCGCCAACGATGGGTGCTGCCACTTGCTGTTTTTGAAGTAGCCAGGCAAGTGCCACATGAACGCGGCTGACTTCATATCTCGCTGCAAGTTCGGCCACTCTTTCGATGATGAGCTGATCCTTGTCTGCCGTCTGGTCGTATTTGGAACGCGCGATTTCATCTGTATCCGATCGCTTCGTATGGGCAGAAGCCTCTCTTGTGAGCCGACCGGAAGCAAGCGGACTGTATGGCGTAATCGCTACGCCCGTTTCCCCGCAGTAAGGAAGCATTTCCCGTTCTTCTTCCCGGTAAATCAGATTCAGATGGTTTTGCATGGAAACAAATTTTGTCCAGCCGCGCTGTTCAGCAATATGCTGAGCCTTCTGAAATTGCCAAGCGTACATGGCAGAAGCACCAATA
Organism: Listeria costaricensis; assembly: GCF_900183385.1. Taxonomy (GTDB): domain Bacteria; phylum Bacillota; class Bacilli; order Lactobacillales; family Listeriaceae; genus Listeria; species Listeria costaricensis. The sequence goes on along the minus strand of NZ_FXUT01000006.1, from coordinate 216,092 downwards.
TAGCGAACTTTACCCGCCTTGACGATTTCATGTAGGGCCTCCATCGTTTCTTCGATCGGTGTGTTATAATCCCAGCGGTGAATGATATACAGATCGACATAGTCCGTTTGTAGTCGGCGCAGGCTATGATCGATTTGTGCGTGGATTGCCTTTTTAGAAAGTCCCGAGCCATTCGGTCCGTCAAACATTTTCCCCTGAACTTTCGTTGCCAGCACAATCTGATCGCGGTCGGCATAATCTTTTAAAGCGCTACCAAGAATCTCTTCACTTTTTCCCAATGAATAGACATTTGCCGTGTCAAAAAAGTTGATCCCCAGTTCAAGTGCCCGTTTGATGATTGGGCGGCTTTCTTCCTCATTCAAGAGCCACTTGTGAATCCAATTGCTCGAATCGCCAAAGCTCATTGATCCTAAGCAGATTCGCGAAACATCCAGTCCGGTACGGCCAAGTTTTGTATATTCCATCCTCATGCTCCTTTCTGTTGCTGATTTTACTGTAGCACTTGGAGTTAGGTCTATGTCAAGTGGGAGTTTTTGTTGGAAGAGTAAAATGGCCTATCGTCCATCAAGAAGGCTCATAGAATAATCTGCCATTTTAATGTAACTTGAATATCATCAATGGCATCTTGTATTTTTGCACACTCTTCATTTTCCGCTATTCTATAAGATTTTCGGAGGATAGGTTCTACACTTTTCCTATCCAATTGCCCTTGATAGAAAGCCCTGATCATATCAGAGATGACACATACAGATGGATGTTTGGCTAATAAAATCAACATATGAAACGCGTATGAATATTCCGCTTCATTCTTTGCATCTCATCCTAATGAGTAGATGACATCAGGCAAATTAGGAGAAACTTTGCCATCTATTGCTTACATGATGCACTTTTCAATTTCTTTCTTATGAAATTTATTCATGTTTTTTCCTGTTCTTGTAAAAATCTTTGTTTTATGTACTCAAAATCGCTCATACGGTCGGTACTTGTCGCGCAGTTGCATTTGTTCGGACATTCGTTTTTCGATATCTAAACGGTGGAAGAGCATGGTTTTTCCTTTTTTCACGCAAGGCATTTTGTTTCGTTTGACGAGTGATGCCAAGGCCTGCTTGGAAATCCCCAAAATCTGCGAGGTTTCTTCTGATGTGAAAAAATTTTCTTCTAACCATCGAAAATCTTCCTGTTGCTTATTCTTTCCCACTCTGCATGCCCCCTTACCTTTTTAAGTTTAGGGAATTCTGCGGATAAATTCAAGCGGTATCCTTAAAATTTTCCTTTCAGTCGTTAACAAAGAATCAAAAAAACGCTATACTGAATGTATCATGCTTAGAGGAGGAATTATCTTGAATCCTATTATTGATCAAATCCATCAGCATCGCTCTATTCGTCAATATCAGGCGGGTAAAACGATTCCAGAAGAACAACTGAACGCGATTATCCGGGCGGCTCAATGTGCACCCTCGTGGATTAACGGTCAGCAGTATTCGATGATTGGCATTAAGGAGCCGGAACGTAAGCAAAAATTGGCGGAATTGACTGGCAATCCTTATGTGGCGGAATGTTCCGTTTTTCTTGTTTTTGTGGCTGATTTTTATCGGGTCGACGTGGCAAGCAAGCACTATGGCAAAAGCTTTGGGGCTAAAACGGAGCCGGATCTGTTACTGGTAGCGGCAACAGATGTCGGGCTCGCTTGTCAAAATGCGATTCTGGCTGCGGAAAGTCTGGGGCTCGGCACGGTCTGCATCGGCGGGATCAGGCGGGAGCTCGCGGCTGTTTCGGAATTTCTGGCACTGCCGGAATTTGTGTTTCCTGTAGTCGGACTTTGTGTGGGATATCCAGAGGTCGATCCGCCTGTGAAGCCGCGTCTTCCAAAAGAAGCGGTCTACTTTGAGGAAACTTACAAGACGGATACTTGGCCGCTGCTTGAAAAATACGACGAGGAGATCATTCCTTTTTCAAAACGGGAAGGCAGTATCGGCTATACGGAACGAATTGCCAAATCTTATGACCAGCCCTACTATGCGGGCATTACGGAAGCGCTCAAAAAGCAGGGATATTTAGGCGGTAATCGGTAGCTTTTCATTTCATGTTAGTATATACTTTTACTTGGATAAAACTACTTTAGCAAAAGGAAACTGGAGGAGAACGATGAACGAAGCATTATTTTTCAAACCTGTGTTTCAGGATCGCATTTGGGGCGGTACAAAAATGAAGACTTATTTCGGCTATGATATTCCCTCAGATCATACCGGCGAAGACTGGGCAATTTCTGCGCATCCCCACGGCCCTTCTGTGGTCAAAAATGGCGCTTATCAAGGAAAGACACTGATCGAGCTTTGGAAAGAGGAACCGGCTTTATTCGGCCATCCAAAACAAGATGTTTTTCCACTTTTAACAAAAATTCTGGATGCCAATACGGATCTTTCCGTTCAAGTTCACCCGGATGATGCGTATGCCAAAGTCCATGAAAATGGCGAACTTGGCAAAACGGAATGCTGGTATATCATTGACTGCGAGCCTGGTGCTGAACTGATTTATGGTCATAATGCCCACTCAAAAGAAGAATTCCGTGAACTGGCAGAAGCGGGCAAATGGGACGCTCTTTTACGCAAAGTGGCGATCAAGCCGGGCGAGTTCTACTATGTGCCAAGCGGAACCATCCATGCTCTTGGAACGGGCACGCTGGTTCTTGAAACGCAGCAAAGCAGTGATACGACTTATCGGGTTTATGATTATGACCGGACAGATGCGGACGGCAATAAACGGGAGCTGCATCTCGACAAGGCGATCGAAGTGACAAACTATCCGCATACAGATGCCAAAGCTGAGCCTGCCATTCAAAAATTGGCCGGTGTAACCGTCACGACTTTTGTGGATAATGATTTCTTCCGTGTGGATAAATGGGAAGTTGACGGCAAAGCTTCCTTCGAGCAAGAGGCTAGTTATACACTGGTCAGCATTTTAGATGGCGAAGCGGTCCTAACTGCCGGTGACACGCAAGAAACCATCAAAAAAGGCGATCACTTCCTGATTCCAAATACAATCGCTACTTTCACGATTGACGGAAACGTGACGGCGATCACTTCTAATCCGCCTAAAGAAGCTTAAGTGAAAAGCTTTCATCTATAAAAATAAGCGAACCGAAAATCAAGTTAAGGATTCATTTTTACAGAGTGAATTTTACATGATTTTTGGTTCGCTTTTTATAATATATGATCAAAGAAAATTAGAAAGTTACTTTATTGTACAATATAATTAAGAGGTGATGGATTATGACTGTTGTCACTTATTCAGAATTACGACAAGCTCTGAAAAATTCATGGATAAAGCCAATGAAGATCGCGAGTCGATTATTATTTCTCGAAAAAATAACGAAAATGCTGTATTAATCGCGCAAGATGAGTATGATAACATGCGAGAAAACTTATATTTGCTTAGTAACCAAGCCAACTACAGTCGTTTGATGGAATCTAAGAAGCAGCTCGAGTAAGGAAAATATACTGAGAGTGAGCTGCTGGATTAATGGCTAAAAGGATCATTTTTTCAAGCAATGCTTGTGAAGAATATATCGCTTGGCAGATTGAAGATAAAAAAACACTCAAACGGATCAATAAACTGATTCAAGATATCGATCGAAATGGAAATGATGCTGGTATTGGGAAGCCAGAGCCGCTCCGTTATCAGTTTCAAGACTATTGGAGTCGCAGAATTGATGAGACTAATCGGCTTGTCTGTACTTCTGATGGGACTCGTATTCAAATCTTGCAATGCAAATATCACTATGGTCGGAATTAGACTCCGGATTTTATTTTCCTGTCAAAAGAAATCTCAATGAAAAGTCGCAAGTCACCTTTACACGGAGCTTGCGGCTTTTTTTATTCTGCTGCTCGACTTCTTGTCCAATCCGAAACACTAGGAAAGAAGCTTCTCTTTAGGCTACTTACCCGTAACTTATAAGCATTAAAAGGGCAATCGCGACGCCATTTTTGAAACAGCCCCCCTTTTATTTCTGTGAATTTTCGTAATGGGCAATTTTGGCATTCAAATGTTCGCGTGTTTCCAAAAGTTCATCGATTCGTTCATTTAAGGCGTTCCGTTCAGCGATCAACAATTGCTTTCGCGTTTCAAAAGTGGAGGCCCCCTCTTTATAAAGCGTCAGATATTCGGCTAGTACTTCGATGGAAAGACCTGCATGCCGCATACATTTGACAAATTCAATCCATTCCAAATCTTCCTGTTTATAATTACGGATGCCTCCCTTTGTTCGTTTAACTGCCGGGATCAATCCAATTCGTTCATAGTAGCGCAATGTATCTGCGGACATGGTGACTTTTTGGCTGGCTTCTGAAATATTCATGGCTTCGCTCCTTTCACTTCCTTGTTCACTCTAACACTTAAAGTGCACTCCAAGTCAAGCGAAAATCATCTTTTTTGCACATCTGGCTTTCACAAACAGAAAAACGGACTTTTGGGTGCGGCTATGCTACACTTTTATTAGTGAATATTTTTACAAAACAGAAGGGGTGACGTGCATACAATGAACGAGGCTGTCAAAACATTGGATGGTTGGTACACGCTGCATGATTTTCGTTCGGTTGATTGGCCTGCTTGGCGGGAAGTGGCGGAAAGTGATCGGATGCGAATTTTAACGGAGTTTAGTCATTTTTTGGGCGATTTGGAAATCACGAAAAAATTTGGCGAGGGTGATCAGACGATTTATTCGATTGTTGGACAGAAAGCGGATTTCGTTTTCTTGACGCTCCGGCCTACTTTGGAAGAATTGAATGAAATCGAAACGCGTTTTAATAAATTGGCGATTGCGGATTATCTGCTTCCGGTCTATTCGTATGTATCCGTTGTGGAACTGAGCAACTATTTGGCGAATCATATGGCGGGCGGCGAAGATCCTTATCAGAATAAACATGTGCGGGCACGGCTCTATCCGACTCTGCCGCAGAAAAAGCATATCTGTTTCTATCCGATGAATAAGAAACGGACGGGTGCCGACAATTGGTATATGCTTTCGATGGAGGAACGACAAGGCTTGATTGCTGAACATGGGAAAATTGGTCGAAGCTATGCCGGCAAAGTTCAGCAGATTATCGGCGGCTCGATCGGACTGGATGACTTTGAATGGGGTGTGACGCTCTTTAGTGATGATGCGCTGGAATTCAAGCGAATTGTGACGGAAATGCGTTTTGACGAATCAAGTGCCCGTTTTGCGGAATTCGGCTCGTTTTTTGTGGGCAATTTGATGCCGGTCGAGCAGTTGGAAAGTTATTTTGGAAGTTGAAAATTTTAAAATTGGGCATACAGCAGAAACAATTTTTAGAAATTTTTTTCGCTGTATGTCCAGTTTTTTTGTGTGAATCCTATTCGGCAGTTAGGTAAATCTGGTATTCCCCTGTATAAGTTGGTCTAGTGAACATCATATTCGTCTGCCTTTATTACACCTTCTTTGTCTTAGTCAAATTTCTATCAATATATCTTCTAACGATGTCCCAAAAGTCCTCATAATCATTGTTTAAAGCAATTTGATGACTAAATTCTTCATACTGCTCTTCATAACGATCTTTATCCAGATCAGATAAATTTTTTGCTTCCCTCAAAATGCTTGCTTCACGTTCTGCCCCGCATCGATCAAGTGCATGTATGATTTCTAAATGCCAGTCGCTTAGATTTCCATTTATCATAGCATCAAATCCGTCCATTTGCATGACCGTATCATAGTCAATAATCGAAATTACATCTGCTACAAAAGCCGGATATTGATTTAATATTTTATAGACTTCTGGCTCTGCATAAATAGACGACATTGCCTGTAAAAAATCATCCCCGGTTAAATTTTGATGAAATGCTCTATCAATAAAATTCATAGTAATGCCCCTCCTATAAAAATTCGGCTCTATTTCTTCTATAAATTGTATGTTGAATTTCATTAACAGTAGTTTTTATAGTTTTCGTTCCAATTTTGCTATTTTTTGCAGCAGCTGGGGGCGGTTTTTGGCTTGTTTTAGGCTTTTGGGCAGCGTGTGGGCGGCCGTTTTGGCTACTGGGAAAATGGGACGCTCACGGAGATCCGCTTCGATGTATTTTTTGAGGTAGGTCAGATGGCGTCTGTTGTAGGCGAAAAAGACCTCGCCGCGGATGCTATCCTGAAAGTAAAGCGGTCGTGCGGCCCATGGGTCGATGCCTCTTTTTAAGTAGCTGGCGACGGGGTGGGCTAACTGGCTGGTGACTTTTTCGACGGTGAATGGTTGGTTTTCTTGCCGACAGGCGGGGCATGGGCGGCTTTTGGCAAGCGTCGATCGGCTGGTTTCATCATGACGGTGATATTTGCCACAATTTTTGCAGGTGAAACGATAGCGGAATGTGTGGACAATATGTGGATGATTTTCCAGCTGAATCTGGTTTCGATAGGCGCAGGTCGGGCAGAAAAGCATTTTTTCGCCGTTTCTTTCAGTCAAATAGGCAGGATGATCGCCATTTTTGCAGGTCACGAGGATTTCTTCATGGCGCAAAATTTGATAATAGTCGAACTGGTAAGGCGTCAGGTCGGTAAAACGTTTTGGCATGGCGCTCGCCTCCTTTTCGTTCATTATTATAACACAAGAAAAGAACCGGAAAGCGGATGCCTTCCAGTTCTTATCGATTTAGATACATGATTTGATTGCCCATGGCGGACACGCTGCTTTTTAGAAGGGCGCGGTCGACTGGGCGGTTTTTATAGCCGTAGGGGTCGTTGACGTAAAAATTTTCATCATCGAAGCCTGTGATTACCACGCTGTGCATGCTATATGTCACGCGGACTTCCCCATTTTTCGTCTGCCAGTTCTCGCTCGTTTTGGGCGGGGCGTAGTCGGTCGTTGTGATAATCCAAATGGGATGGCCGGTCATGATCAAGTTTTCGACGGCCTCATCATCCAGACTGTCGAGGGTGCCAATCTGAGCAGCGGCAACATATTTTTCTGTGAGCTTCTTGATCGGCGGCAGATACACGCCTAGGCCGCGGCTTTTGCCTTCGATGCTGCCGACAAACCCTTCGCGCGGATCGCCTTTTGTGCCGTCTCGATTCGTCAAGGGGACTTTGGGAATGCGGGCGGCGAGTTCGTTTTTCGTGACAGTATGGCCTGAATATGTGAGCAGCATGGCAAGGCTTGTGACCTCGCAACCATTGTACAGTGCCGGTTCGTCCATTTGGTTGTAAAGCGGTACTTCCAAGACGTAGGCCTGTTTGCTGGCTGTGATTTGGTAAATCTGCTCAGCTCGTGATAATTTCTCTTCGCGCTGAATGACCGGAAGCTTTTCGTGATTGAGTTGAAACAGTCCGACAAAGAGCGCCACGACAAGGAGCCGTTTGAAAAGCTTTTTGGCCATTTTTAAACGAGTCCTTCTGGGGCTAACTCGGGTGGATCGTTTTCTACTTCCGGTTCGACCACTTTTTCCTCTAGTTCTGTCACGAACTGATTGACTTGCATTTCGAGTGTCTCGGAGATCTGCTGCATTTCTGTGGATACGCCCATGAGATCATCCACTTTCAGCTTGTTGATATTGGCGAATTCCAGCACGGTCACGGATTTTTCACCGATTTGTTCGGAAATGCCGGTCACATCTGTAATGGAGCTGTCCACTTCTTCGATTCCGGCCGCCATTTCTTCGGTTTCCTGGGAGACGTTCTGCATTTGGCGGGAAATTTCATTGACGCGTTCCAAAAGATCGCGGAAAGTCGTTTCTGTTTCGGAGATGATGGTTTGGCCGGCTTCGGATTCATTGAGTCCGGTATTCATCACGTGAATCGTTTCTTCGGATTCCAGCTGAATTTTTTTCAAGACGCCGTTAATGTCGATTACGGCAAGGCGAGACTGTTCGGCCAGCTTCCGCACTTCTTCTGCCACAACGGCAAAACCGCGGCCATGTTCGCCTGCTCGTGCGGATTCGATGGCTGCATTTAAGGCGAGCAGGTTCGTTTGGTCGGCAATGCTTGTCACGGTGTCGAGTGCTTTTTCAACTTCTGCAACGCGTTTGACGAGCTTGATGACTACATCGGTACTTTGGCGCATGACGTCACTGATTCGGTTCATCTGGCTGACCAGATTGTTGATAACCTGAATGCCTTCGCCGGTTTTTTCAGCGGAGTCTTTCGTGAGGTCGGATACTTTGAGTGCATATTCAGCTACGTTCTGAACACCTTCTGTCATTTGGTTCATTGCGGAGGTGCTTTCGGTCATATTGCTGATTTGTTTGGTAATTTGACCGCTCATCATATTCATTTCCTGATCCATTTCGGTTGTCATTTGCGAAATAATTTCGGTATTGATGATGACATTGTCGCTGGATTCTTTGACGGCTCGGGAAGCGTCCTTCATTTCGAGCATCATTTGACGGAGTTTTTCGGACATCAGATTGAGCTCAGTGGAAATTTCGCCAAGCTCATCTTTACTTTTATAGCTGCTTCTGTAGGAGAGGTCGCCGTCTGAAATTTTGTGGACGGAAACTTTGAGTGCTTGGATGCCTTTTACGATCCGCGAGCTGATAATGCTGTTTAAAATGAGCAGTGCGAGCAGGATGACGAAAATAACGGCGGAAAGGATGACGCTGATGGTATTGCCAAAGTCACCGATGGCATCAGATGAGCGGATGACTTCCTGGTAATTGATTTCATCGATTGCAGCAAGTTGGCGTGTTGCATCGTTAAATTTGGCTTTCACTTTTGTATAGTAGGTATTCTGTGCATCTAGGAGTTCAATGTCATTTGTGGCACTTGTTGTTGCGCGAATGACTTCGGCTGCGGCATTTTTCATGTCCTGATACTTCTCTTCAAAACTCGCTAATTGTTTTTTATCTCTGCTGGTTAGATTGACTTGTTTGAAGGCTGTCAGCGCTTCCTCATTTTCTGCATATAGCGTGTCGATGTCTTGAATCATGGCATTTTTTTCAGACATGGAATCGAACATGGTCAAAATATCGATATTGATTTTTGACATGTTGTCCTGAATACTTGCGACTTCTTTCATGGGTTTGACATTATTGACGACCATATTATCGCTCAATTTGGCGACGTGATTAAAACCAATATAAGTCGTGACCGCCAGCCCCACCAGTAATAATGCGGTTAGCACCATACTTGCCAGCAATTTTGCTTTAATTGAAAGTTTATTAATCCCCATTAACGGTCTCACTCCTTTTTTCAATTTCGTATTTATTATCTCATATTTTTTAGAAAAATACTATATTTTATTATAAAATTTAACAAATAAAAAAATAAAAGAAACATGGAAAATGAGCCATGTTTCTTTTTCATCCTGCTTACAATTCGATAAAGTCTTGTTTTTTACGTAATAGTTCTAGGTCAGTCAGATTGATTTTGAGGAATTTTCGTTTGCTTTCATCGATCGTCTTTAGCCAATCTTGTGTTAAATCTTTTACTTTTTCACGTAGCTGTTCATTTTCGCAAATAAATCCGATATTTTTATATTTTTGTTTTTCAGCGAGCGTTTCGCGTAGAGCTGCGGCATCGAATTGCTGAATTAGGGTTAAATAATAATTGCGATTATCGCGCAAAAGTTGCAGATTGGCCTCGTCTTCTTGGATGAGCTGAAAATCATTTTTGCCGAGCTGCATCAGGGCGGTCTTTTTAAATGTCGGAAAGTCTTTCGCCGGTTGTTCGGGTTTATGGACACCACTGAGCTGGGCCGCTTCAAAAGGCTTGGTATCCGCTATGCTGTCGGAAAAGCGCGCCAGTTCGGATTCGATATTTTGCAGCCTCGTCTCAAAATCCAGCTCTTGCAATAGGTTCTTGGTTTGCGCGATCAGGCCAGTCGCACGGTCAAAATCGCTTGCCATGATGGCCTGCTTGACTTTTTCAGCGGCCTCGCGTTTAATTTCCGTCTCCATTTCAGCGGTTGTCTCCCGCCATTTTTGCCATGTATCCTGCCAAATTGCCAACTGGTTTCCTCCTTTATTTTGCTAAAATTTTATCGATATATTGAATGGTTTCTTTGAATGGTGGGACGCCGCCGTATTTTTTCACATTGCCCGGCCCTGCATTATAGGCAGCCAGCGCAAGGCTCAAATCGCCATCGTACTGCTTGATATAGCCGGCCAGCTGCTTCGTTCCCTGCATGATATTGGTTTCCGGGTCGGTTCGATTCGTGCCGTACATGAGCTGCATCAAACCGGTTGCTCCGGCGCTGGAGACGGCATTCGGGTTAAAACCAGACTCTACTTCAATGATTCGTTTGATGAGTGCTTCCGGGACGTTGTAGGTGGCGGCGGCTTTAGCGATTAGCTCCTGATATTTGCCTTCATTTTGAGCTGAAATCGGTTGGAAGCGGTCGTCTGTGCTGGAGGATGTGGCGGTTTTTTCGGCAGCTGGCTGGTTGGCTATACTGGCAGGCGGGGCGGCCACACCTTGCAGCAGTTTATCGTAGACTTCTTTTGCGCGGGCCATTTGGTAGCTCAAATCAGTGGTGTTTGGACTGCTTGCGGCATTGGTGCTCGTTTGACTGGTGACTGCTTCTGCTAGTTCACTGGAAAAATGGCTGGAACGGGCTGCTTCCTGACTGGGTTGAAAAGCGGCTTCAAAGGCGGCTCGTTTGGTTTGGAGCGCCTGTTCGACTGGGTTCATGATTTCACCTCGCTGATTTCAGAAAGTGCCGCGACGGTTTCGCTAAACGGAACGGCTTCACTTCTGTCTTGTTTCAAAAAGGGGTTGATTTGCAGCGTTTTATCACGGCTTTTGAAAATATACTGGTTTTGCTCGGTCGCTTCGATGGTTCCAAGTTTAAAATAAAGTTCATTTTCCTTGTAGGTACTCAAATATTCTCGCACTTTGCCCGCCGCCTGCTGATGTTCGCTTGTGACAATTTCTTCCATGACACGGGAAACGGAGCCGAGTACGTCGATCGCCGGGTAGTGATTCAGTGTGGCCAAATCCCTGCTTAAAACGATGTGACCGTCCAAAATACCGCGGGCCAGATCGGGTACGGCGCCATTCATATCATCTCCATCTACGAGCACGGTGTAGATGCCTGTAATGGAGCCTTTTTCCGTGCGTCCGGAGCGTTCCAAAAGTTTCTTCATGTAGCTTTCCATTAGGAGTGTTTTCCCCCCGATTGGCAGCTCTTTGACGGCAATATCGACACTTCGTCTGGCATCCGCAAACCGTGTGACGGAATCCATCATGAGCAGCACATTCGCCCCCTGATCGCGGTAATGTTCGGCAATCGAGGTGGCAAGTCTTGCGGCGCGCAGCTGCATCAAATGGCTTTCATCCGAGGTGGCGGCTACGATCACGCTGCGTTTCAATCCTTCTTCGCCTAAATCTTTGCGCAAAAAATCTTTGACTTCACGTCCCCGTTCGCCGACGAGACCGATCACATTGATGTCGACCTTGGCGTTACGGGCGATCATGCCGAGCAGTGTGGATTTGCCGACACCGGATCCGGCGAAAATACCGATCTTCTGTCCGATACCGATCGACAGCATGCCGTCAATGGCTTTGATGCCGGTTTCCAGAATGTCTGTAATTTCGAGTCGATCGAAGGCGCTGATTGGCGGTGAATCGATGCTGACTCTTTGCCCGCCGTTTTGATTCGCTGTTTTCGGGCGATTGATGACTTCTCCTTTGGCATTTAAGACGGCGCCTAATAAGTCGTGATCATTGGGAATTAGGGAGGCGCTGCTGGTCAAAAAGACGGCATCCCCGTAGCTGACTTTGTCTGTCTGGCCAAATGGCAGCAGGTGATTGTTTTCTTTTTCGATCGCAATCACTTCGCAGAGCACTTGATTTTCTCCTACGATGACCAGGTCGCCGATTTTGACTTGCGGGCCTTTGGAAATGTAGACCTGCTCGTGGATGGTGTGAATCTTGCCGCGACGGATGAATGGTGGAACTTGGGTGACGAGTGGCCAGTCGGGGGCTAATTTTTTAGTCATCCGTCTCACCTGTTAGCAGACGTTCCTGATTCTGCTCACGTAGGGCGGCAAAAATCGCTCCAAAGTGATAATCAAAGAACTCTTTTTCTTCTTCCACGGTAAATTCGCCAAATGCGAGCCGCAGGTCAAAATGCCAATCAATATTTTCAAACAGCCAGCCAAATCGGCTATCCATTTCCTCACGCTTCAGGGCTTCAAGCGTTTCTGGATGTACGGTGACGGATAGGCGTTCAAAGGATATTGGCAGTTGGGCGATGGTTTCGGCAAGCAGCGGCATTACTTGCAAGCTCCGCTGGTCGAGTGCCTGATGAACCACTTGTTCGGCAAGGTCGATCGTTTTTTCATAGAGAAATTCATTGATTTGGATGAAAAGTTGCTTTTTTTCAGCTTCAAAGGCAGCCTGTTCGGCAGATAGTTTTTGGCGCGCCTGGGCGAGTACCGCTTGATCAGCTGCCAGACTTGCCTGAAGCTGGGCTTTTTCGGCTTCAAAAGCGGCTTTTTCTTGGTGCAGCGCAGCTTTTGCGGCGGTTACGTTCGCTTCTAGCTGCTGGAATTCGCGTTCACGGGGATCCGTTTCTTCTGGGGGCGCCTGACCTGGCCGGACGGCTTCCAAGTAAACGAGTTCCACGGCTTCCTTTTGCAGCGAAATCGCTTCTTTCTTGATATGCCGGCTAGATGAGGACATCCTGTTCACCCCGCTCGATCACGATTTTGCCGTCTTTTTCCATATTTTTAACGACAGATGCAATGTCCTGCTGCGCCTGCTCCACATCGGACAAGCGGATCGGACCGAGAACTTCAATTTCTTCTATGATCATATCGCGACGATTTTTAGAGACACAGGTAAGGATTTTTTCCTTGAGTTCTTCTTTCTCATTTTTAAGCGCACGGGCGACTTTGTTGTTGTCCTGAATTTCCTGCAAAACGGTTTGCAAGGTCATGTTGTCCAGTATCAGAATATCCTCAAAGACAAACATCCGCTCCTTGATTCGGTCGGAAAGGTCCTTATCGTGCTCATCGAGAAATTCAAAAATGCTTCGTTCCAGTCCTCGCGAAACATTATTCAGGATGTTCGCGACATTTTTAATGCCATCTGTTTTATTGAGCGAGCTGCTGGCCATGGTGTCGAGCTTGATGCGCAGCAGATTGGAAACATTTTGCATGACTTCGCTGTCGAATTGCTGCAGTTTGGCAATCCCAATCACGGTATGAATCATTTTTTCTTCCGGTAAGAGTGCTAGAAGCTGGGATGCCTCTTCCGGTCTCATATAAGAAGCGATCATCGCGATGGTCTGGGCTGATTCGTCACTGATGATCGTGAATAGGGAATCGACATCATCAATCTCACGCAAAATATCGAGGGCGGTTTCGCCGATTCTTGCTTCGGCTTCCACGCCGTAAATCAGCTGATTCAGTTCCTCTGCACTCATGTTAGGGAAAAGTCGGGCCAAGTGCTCGCGGTCCAGTTTGGCAATGCCGCCGGACAAGAGTTCAACTTCTGAAATGAATTCCCGCGAGACTTGATCGACGGTCTGCCCGTCCATGTCTTTCATTTTAGCCATTTCCCGTGCAAGTCGCTGCTTGGCGAGATCTGGCAGGTGATCGACAACTTCTGTAGCCACCGCTTCATCCAGATTCCAAATGATCATCGCCGCTTTTTCACGCTTTGAAATTTTGGCATAGGCGGCATCCTCTTCTTTTTTGACGGTTTCCTCTGCTTCTGTCTGTCCCTCTTTTTCAACTTCTTCGTTCAGCACCTCGGCTAGTGTCTCAGCCATGAATCTCCCTACCTTTCATTCAGCCATTTGCTGATAACTGCGGCAGCTCGGGCCGGATCCTCTTTCGCAAGATCGGCCAGTTGCGCCCGCAGATTTTCTTTTTGAGCAGTCATATACGGCTCGGTCATGACGATATTTTCGGAAAAGAGGTCGCGTGCCTCCGGTTCGATTTCTTCTTCCGGCCCGGTTTCCGCGTGTCCGCCAAACTGCTCATCGTCGAGCGCTTCGGCCAGTTGCTCCTTCCGCTTCAAGTACAGCATATAGCCGACCACGCCGCCTGCCACAAGGACAAGTGCCAGCGAACCGATCAGCCAGTAAATCCACGCCCGGCTGGTTTCTTCTTCCTTCTTCGGCGCCTTCTCTGTCGCGTTTTCCTGATCAAGAAACTGAATCGGCATGATCGTCACCTCTCCGTTTTGGAAGGTGCCGCTGAAAGTTTTCCGGTTCTTTGCATCCGCGCCTGCCGTCTGATCATTCGTCTCCATATTCGGTGTCAGACCTGCCGAAACGCCGATTGCTTTTGTGAATTCATTCATGTCGACACTGTTTTTTGTGAGTGCAGCCTGATCAACCCAGACGACAACATTGGTTTTCACCAGCTGCGGATGCTTTTTGATTTCCTGAATGGTTGCGTCCAGCTCATAGTTGCGCGTCTCAGAGGATTTCTCACTGCTGTAGTCGGAACTGCCGCTGCCATTTTCATCGGTATAATTCGGCACGTCTGCATTGGCATTTGTCCCGGCTTCCGTCTTATTGCCGCTGCCCTTTGCGGTATCCTTGGCGCTCTCCTTGGATTCGCTGCGCGTCTTGCCGTCATTTGGGTAGCTTTCAGTGTGCTGCTTGATTTCATCAAAGTTGATGGTCACATTGGCATTGACGCGGTAATTATCCAAGGCGAAAATGCTCGACAGGGTGCTTTCAATTTCTGTCTGGATATTTTGTCCAACCCCTTTTTCAATGTCCACTTCATTCTTGTAATCAGTGCTGCCTTCCTGCTGATTTGTCGCTGATTCGCTGATGACGCCGCGTGTCGTATCGATCACCGCCACATCATCCACTTGGATATTCGGTACGGCTGCACTGACGGTTCGCTGAATGCCTGCCACCTGATTGGCGGAAAGTGTCTCGCCTTTTTTAACCTTAAGTGTCACGGCCGCGCTTCCTTTTTGACTGGATTCCTCGAAAATCGAATTGGCTTTTGGAAGTGTCAACTGGACCGTCGCATGGTCGACTACATTGCCGTAGCCTTGAAGGATCTCTTTTTCCAGGCTGACCTTTGTCCCGACTTTTTCCTGCATTTTTTTATCCTCTTCACTAGCTCCGAGCGTATTATTGAGCAGAATTTCGCTGCCATCCTGTCCCGTATAGGGAATCCCTTTTTCATTCAGCGTATTTCTGACGAGTGTTTCTGTACGCTTGTTCACCCAAATCGTTCCATCTTTATCGATGGTGTAGTCGACGTCAAGTTTGGACAGCTCGGTTGTGACCTCACTTGACGCACTTTCCGATAAGTTTTTGTAAAGCACGACTTCTTCGCTCGGCTTGTTCATATAAAGGAGAACGATTGTTACAACGACAAAAAGGCCGACGATTATCGCGGCTTTGTGCCAAGCTTTTAATTTTTGATACATCGAATTGATTTTTGCCATGTCTTTCCTTCGCTCCAATTTTTATAAAGTTTTGGCTTATCGGCAAGTTCATTCGGCTAAAGTCCCCGTTAGCCTCAAATTTGTGTATTCAAAAGCTGCTTGTAGTTTTCAATGACATTATCGCGCACGACAGCTGCCGTTTTCATTTGCGACTCGACTGATTTCATTTGGATCAACACATCGCTTGCGTTTCCTTCGCCTGTTGTAAGCAATTTGTAGACCGCATTTTGCGCGCTGTTTTCTGCTCCGCTCATTTGGTCAAAAAGGGCGGCAAATTGATCAGCTCCACCTGTTTTTGCGGCTGACTGATTTCCTTCCAGTGACAAATTTGACTTGGCAAGTGCTGTGACCTGTCCGGCAGCTGCTAGTTCCATATTCTTTCTCTCCTTTAATTTCGACCAATTTCCAGGTCTTTTTCCATCATT
The DNA here is from genome assembly GCF_900183385.1 of Listeria costaricensis. Taxonomy (GTDB): domain Bacteria; phylum Bacillota; class Bacilli; order Lactobacillales; family Listeriaceae; genus Listeria; species Listeria costaricensis. The sequence continues at coordinate 200,306 of NZ_FXUT01000006.1, read as the reverse complement.
TTTTCATTGGCTTGCAGGGCTGAGGTATTCGCTGCATACATTTTCTGACCGATCATCAGGTTGGTCATTTCGGCGGTCAAGTCCACGTTGCTGTAGCGCACATAGCCTTCCTGATCGGCATGCGGATGGGTTGGATCATAGACCATTTTGACATTCGCTGTATCCGTCTCGATGGCTGAAACTTTGACGCCTTTTGAGCCACCAGTCATCAGCTGATTGCTAAACGAGGCATTATTTTCCAGCACCACCCGGCGGCGCATGTAGGGCAATTGGCCGGCCGGTGCTGTCGAGTTGGCATTGGCAATATTATTTGAGCTGATTTCCATCCAGGTTTTCGCAGCATTCAAAGCTGAGCCGCTGCTATTGATTGCTTCAAACATTGATCATTCCTACTTTCCACGCGCTGCCGTCTTGATGCCGGAATCATAATTGAGTGCGTTTACGGCGATGGCATACATTTGGTTATTTTTCGTCAGGCGAATCATTTCATCCGTCACATTGACATTGTTTCCATCTTCGTTGATCGTGCCGCCCTTTTCCGTGACGCGTGTATAGGCGGTTGCGCTTGCATTCTTCGCCATGTGGCCTCGATGCGTTCGATTCATTGACAGCCCGCCTGTCAGCGCTTCGTCAAAACTGGCTTCTTTCGCCCGGTAGCCGCTCGTGTTGCTGTTGGCGATATTGGCTGAGGTCAGCTGGTTGGACGCGTTCAAATAGTTTAAATAGTGGCCGAGTGACGCTGTATAATTTTCCAAGCAAAGCACTCCTTCTTCTTAAAAAAATTTGGCATACTGGCGGTTGGCTGTGTCTTGTTTTCGACCATTTTGAAAAGCGGTCTTTGCCTGCTGCTTTTTTAAATCGGCTTCGTGGATGGCTGTTTCTAGAAATGCGCGTGCCTGCTTTAAAGTCCAGAGTGCCTCTTCGCGGTCTAGTTTCACCGCCTCTGTTTTCAATCGTTCAAAGCGGCATTTATATTCTTCTTCCGCTACAAGCAGGGCGCCTGTCTGTTCATCAAAACAGCGCCTAAAATCAGCCAAGATAGTGGTCGTTTTTGGCATATTGCATGACTCCTTCATAGCCCTCTTTGAGTTGGGTGATCACATGAATGATTGGATCAATATTGACCGCCTGGCGCAGCACCTGCATTTCACGAATCTGCTCGGAAATCCAAGTATACAGCCGGTAGATATTTTCATAAAGCTCCGCGTCTACTTCTGGATTCAGCTGCAATTTAAGCTCTTCAAAAATCTTTTCCATTTTATCTAAAAGGAGATCTGCCGTGGAGAAATGAAGCCCCGCAAAGGCCTGATCAATTTTTTTAAATTCAATGATGCATCTTTCATAAATGTAAATGGTATTTTTAATTGGATTGCTCGTTTCAAACTCATTCTGTGTATATCTTTTCCATGCCTGCATCCCTTTTCACCCCATTATTTAATCTTTATTTCCATTCATCCCGTCGATTAAAGCATCAAGTGTCATGGCGTTTGACTGCATCAATTGCATGCTTTTCAGCCATTTATTGTATTGTGAGGTAATATTATCAAGCATGCTGGAATTTCTGGCTTCAATATCATCAATTTTTTTATTCAGCTTCGTAATTTCATTGTTCATCGAGCTGGTTTCATCACTGATAAAGCCTGATGTGCCGAAAACCTTGTCGAGTGATTGGTATAAAGTATCACCCACGCCGCCAATCCCAAAAAAGAATTTTTCAACAGCGGCCGGATCTTCCGCAACCACTTCTTTCATTTTTTCTTCATTCACAGTCATGACGCCGTCCTTGTCGACACTGATGCCAAAATCAAACAGCGTGTGTCCGCCACGGCTAAAAGAAAAAATGGCATTTAGCGCTCTTGATGTCTCAAGGTCCACGGCCGACGCTTGAAGAGCCCCGCCTTTACTTGTATAAGCTTTGAGCATACTGTTCATATTGTTGATCGTTTGCACAAAATTTTTGATCATCGTTGCGGCATTATCATCTTTTTTATCTTGCACGGTCAAGGTTTCGCTTCGTTCGGTCTGATTTTTGATGTTGATGGTCACGCCGGGAATATAGTTCGTAATTTTGTTGGTACCACTTGTGACCGTTGCCCCATTGATTTTGACTGTCGCATCTTTTGCCGCCATGTACCCAGCGGAACTTTTGTCGAGCCCAAGTGCCTGAAGAACATTCGCATCCCCTTCAAATTTAAGCTGATTCGCCACGCCGGTATTGTTCGCACTGATGACCATATTGCCGCCGAGTGAATAGGCATTCACTTTGGCCCCCGCCGCGTTGATCTTTTCCATCACTTGCTTGTAAGTCATCGTGGCATTGATTTCGATTTCCGTCCCATTCAGTTTGACTTTTCCAGCTACACCAATCGGCTGGTTAATGTCTGGCACACCTTTACTATAGGTATCAGATGTCGCCAAGTTGAGCACCTCGATCGAATAGGAGCCATTAATCGAACCGCTCGTTGCCGAAACCGAAAATGCAGCTTCGTTGGAAGAAGTGGCCAGCTTGGTCGCACTCTCATAAGTGGAAAATCCTTTGATCGTTGTAAGCGACTTGTCGAGCGCATTCTTCAAGGACTTATATGTATCAATCTTTGTCTGGTAGCCGTTTATCTGCTGCTGAAAAGGCGTTTTTGCTTTTGCCAAATTGGCCTGTTCAAGCTGGATAAACTGCGAATAGTACTGCGTCGGATCCATTAAACTGCTTGCAATGGAGCTGCCCATTTTTTATTCACCTCACATATAATTTAAAATGCTAAGCTTCTGGACCATAATGCTGGATTGAAGGGCCGCCTGAAACGCCATCGTCGACCTGTTTAAATCGCTGACTGCTTTTGGCATATCCACTTCCTCCACATTGGCGCGCCGTTCTGTATAATCGATCACCCGATTCGCCAAGAGGTCATTGTAGCTGGTAATCGCGGTTTTATGGCCGCCGACTGTCGCCATCAAGTCCGTGACAATATTGACATTTTCGGTATGCTTCCCTTGCAAATTTCGCAGGGTATCGATGTCGCCTGCTTCCATGGTTTTGACGATATCCTGGATATTTCGGAACATCTCTGTGAATACATCGCCATTATGATATACTTCCACTTCATGCGTATCGGTCACTTGGAAATTTTTAGGGGTGGTCGTTCCTTGATAAGTCAGCTCGCCTGTCGACTGATCCACGACAAATGGCTTCACCGTCGTATTACTTCCACTAAAAATATAACGGCCGTCATCATCCGTATTGGCAAGTGAGATCATTGAATCAAGCAGCCCTTTGATTTCCTGCGCCGTCTGCTTGAGATTTTTTTCATCATTCGTTCCATTGACTGCCTGAAGAAGCAGATTATTGATACGCATCATGGTTTTATTCATGCCCGACAAGGCGGTATCTGCACTCGTCAAAAGAGACTGCGCCTCATCCACATCTGATTTTTCACGGTTCAGCTGGCTCAGCACATGATTGTAAGAAAGGATCTGTGCCGTCGCCGAAGGATTATCACTGATCTTCTCATATTTCTTCCCACTGGATACCTGCGTTTGATATTTGGCCAGCTCGACACTGGCATTATTCAGCTGCTGAATGATCGTATTCGTTTGCTGATTGGTTGAAATTCGCATTTTTCCCCTCCTAAACTAGAGCATGCCTAAAAGTGATTGGAACATTTCATTCACAACATTAACCGCCTTGGTATTGGCCACATAGTAACTTTGATACTGTAAAATATGCGTCATTTCTTCGTCCAGATTCACACCCTCCATCGACGACTTCGCACTGGTCAGGCCGTCCAGCACTTTCTGCTCGGCAACGGCTTCTGCACTCGCCTTCGATGCGTCGGTCGCAATCGTCGTGATCAAATTATCCATATAAGACGAATAGGTCATGCCGCCAATAGCCGACTGATCTTTCAGTGCTTTCATATCTGCTGCAATCACACCGAGGAAGCGTTTATTGTCGCCCGTTTCTTCAATTTTGCTGTTCAAGCTCAAATTGCCATTTGCATCCACTTGAAACAGGGACAAAGAAAATTCGTCGACATTTGCCACCTGCACCTGACTGTCAATGCTGTCCACTGGATAATCCGTCCCACCGATCGTCACGACATCATTTGTGACCGTCACTTTTGGAAATTTATCGATTTCGATCAACAGACTTTTACGCTCATTCAATAGCGCTTCATTGGTCGGATCCGTTTTCAGCTTGTCATTAATGGCCGCAATATCGCTCAAATAACGGTTCATTTTCCCGACCTGCAGCTGGTCGACATTTGCTTTCAGGCTTTTCGTGAAATCGGCCAGCTGGTTCGTATACTGTGCAAGTTCCTGTTCCTGCACACTGCTGCTGGCTTTTAAACTGCCGGTTGGTAAATCAAACGACTGACCGTCAATGGAAAAAATATAGGTATCCCCTTGCAGCGTCATGTCTACTCGACTAGCCTCGGCACCTTGAACGATTAGCTTTCCGCCGAATGTCACATCATAGACCTCCGGATTACCAGGATGGCTGGTCGTTTCGATCGTCCCAAACTGTGACAGCTGCCCTAGAAGTAGATCCCGTTCATTCAAGAGACTGTTCGGCGGATTGCTTCCAGCTGAACCGATCGCCTGGTTGACCGCCGCCAGTTTGGCCGAAACATCATTCAGCCCCTTGACCTGATTGGCCGTATCCTGCGTGAGTGTTTTTTTCAAATCATCCAGCCCCGCCTTAATTTGACCCAGCTGGGCGGTAAAAACTTTCATACTTGAAAGCAGTGCCGTGACATTCGTTTCCTGATCCGGATTCTTTGTCAGCACGCCCCATGCCGTAAAAAATTGATCGAGCGAATCACTGGGTGAATTTTTCCCAACCGTGCCGAATAAATTGACGATCTGCCCCAATGTCGAGCCCTTGAAGGCCGCGGCCGACTGTTTGGCAATTTGCGCATCGAATTGAGTCGTCAATACCTGATTCGTAACGCGGCTGATGTCCGTTACTTTCACGCCGTATCCCGTCTGGCGTCCGCTAATCATGCCGGAGTCGCCGAAAAGTTCTTTTTGCTCGACCGTCTGCCGCACGTATCCCGCCGTATTTAAATTACTGATATTCTGTTTGGCAACCATAGTGGCAATCTGTGCCGCCGACATGCCCGAAAGTGAGGCATTAAAATCACTCAGTCGCATCACTACTCACTCCTTAAAAAGTTTCATTGATGATCCGTGCTTCATTTTGCTGATAAGCCGACCCGTTCAGGCCTGCCGTCAGCTCAAACAAGTGCTCCGTAAAGGTCAATTTTTGTTCCATCAGTTTTTTGTTGGTGATCAGTTGGATGCGCGCCTTTTTCTCGGCTTCCAAAAGACGTTGTTTGCAGGTAGCAAAGCGTTCTTGCGTCGCCGCATCTAGCCGGTCCATGTAGGCGCCAATCCCTGACACCCCAACCTGCACGCGCCAGGCATCAACTTGATGATAGCTTCTCTCCAGTTCAAACAGCTCTTGATCGATCTCTTGCTGATAGCTTTCAGCTGCACTGTCATCTTTTTGCTCATAGGCCGTTTGCAGCTTCCCGGCCGTTTCATAAAGGGCTTCGTTCCGCTCGACTAATTGTTCCAGTATCCTCAAGATTTCCAATTTTATCACCTACAATACGATATTTAAGATCAGTCCGCTGATTTCTCCGATTCGGTTCAGCATATCCAAATGGCCAGTCCGCGTATCAATTAAATTCAGCACGTCTTCTAGCTGCTCATTTTTTTGCTCAATTTCCTTGGCAACCGTCATTTTTTGCAAGTAGCCGTATTTGGGATGGCGCGATTCCAAATCTTTATAATCCATCACTTGGCTAACATAAAAATTCAAAAAATCCTTCACCGCTTCTTTATAACGCAAGACATTTTCAGCTGTCATCTCAAGCTCGATTTTTTCTTTCTGTTCTGTCACCTGACCAAGCAGTCGATCAATCTCCTGACTGCGCAGCTTGGAAGTGTCCTGCTTTTTGGAAAGCGCCGCAAGCGAAAAACCGCCTGACTGTAAAGTATTCGTCTCTGCCTGCTTTTGTGGATGATTTTGGGCTTTATTTGCCTGCCAAATATGGTTGATATAAATACTATCCATCATTCTCCCCCAAGGGTTTCATACTTTTATTATACGGAAGAAATAGAGAAATGTATATGGTTTTTTAAAAAAATATTTTTAATAATAAAACGAAAATGAACATTAAAAAAACCAAACTGATAATCCTGACACTTGGATCTTTATAAGCCGTTCGAAAGTCCTTCCATAACAAATCAAAAAAGCTCATTTCCTGACTCGAAATCATCATCATTTTCGTCATGTCGCTGGCAAGTTCGGCCTCCGTCGCACCAAGATCCGAGCTCACAATTCCCGTCCCGATATGCTGCTCCATTTTTTGAAAATAGACAAACAGACGCTGCAACTGCCCTTGCACGCGGTCCATCATCACCGCCATATTTCCTTGACTGAGATGCCCTGTCGCCATGGTTTCAAGCTCTTGTAGAAAATCAGCTAGTGGTCCAGCAGAAGCACGGCTAAGCTCGCCCATCTTTTCATGGGGATGTTTGGCAAAAATCGGCAGCCATTCATTCATCGTTTTCAGATATTCATTGCCCAGCTTCCATAAATTGATATTTTCCGCCTGCAGTTCATATGTAAGTAAATGCCGCGAGTGAAACAAAATACTATATTCGCGCATTAATTTGATCAGCCAGCTCGTCTCGTCTTTCGCTTTTGCCAGCAGTTTGCTGACCTCGAGCGGCACATTTTCATTTTCATACTGCTTCATTTCCGCGATCGCACTTTCCGTACTTCGCGCAGCCAGCCGCAGCATATTATAATAAGGCACCTTTCCCGTCACATCGAACTTCAGCGAGCGGATGTTCGTCAAAAGGAAGCTAAGCTCATCGGTGATTTTATTATTCGCCGCGAGCAAACTTTTTTCAAAGGCGTCCGTGGTAAAATACCCATTAAAACTGCGTTGTTTCATCAGGATCGTGCTAATCTGGCCACTGATCTCCTGTGTAATCTGCTGCCATTTTGCCGAATCGGTGGCGTATTTAACCCCCGCTTTCATCAAATAATCGATCAGTTTGCCCGCTTTTGTAGCATTACTAATCATCAATTTGATTCGCAGGGCAATTTCCTGATTTTCCCCCGCCAACTTCATCTCCGTTAAATCATTGATTGAAAAGGAGACAGGCGGTAAACGGTTCGGCTCTTTCGTCATTTTTCTAGTTAATTCACTCTGTTCTTCCGGGGTGCTGGCTAATTTGCTCTCTTGGTTCAGTTGTTCCGCTTCCATGATTCCTTCAATTTTCATCCCAAGTCCCTCCCCATTTTTCTCTATTTGCCTTTATTCTGTGCAAAAATCAAAATGACTACAACGACTCCAACCGGCAGCCAAAGCGGAAAAGGCATAGAAGATGAAGCGCTTTTCTTGGCAGGTTCCGGCTGCTTGCCCGCATGTTTGGCTGATTCAGTCACCGGCGGCTCGACAAGTGCGTACTGCTGGGCTGCTGGACCAAGTTTCATCTGCGGCTGTGGCTCTGGCTTTTGGATTTCTGGCTGCTGGGGCGGGGGCGGCTCGACAGGTGGCAGTTCTGGCTGAATGACCGGTGTGACAGGAAGCGGATCGACCATTTCCACTAGAACCAGCCGATGCATGCTGCCATCAAAATCCCGATACTGCAGTGCGAGTTCGCCCGATTGACCGCGAAAATCCGCCGCCAGCTGGTCGTTTTGACGTTTCAGCTCGACAGGGTGCCCGCCGATTGTGAGCCGCCAGTCCGTCGTTTCCAAATAATCCGGATGCAACACAGCCCGAAGCGACCAGCCATCTGATTTTTGAAAACTTTCCTGCTTGCTTGTTGTAATGCGTCGCCCATTTTTTAACAGTGACATCCGCTGAAACGGCTGCCGATTTTCACGGTAAAGGAGCTTCGTGCCATTTGACAACGTAAAGACTTCCCCCAACCGACTCTTAGGGAAAAGATAGTCCCCAGCTAGCGGCTCCGTTTGCCACACATAGGAAAACGGCTCGATCACCTGCTTCGGCCGATTCGTCCAAATCTGCAAGCGGTCCCCCGCCGTAACGATCGCATCTTTCGCCAATTTTTGCCCATTCAACTGATAAGCAAAAACAGCCGCCGGAATCTGAATTTCCTTCGTTTCACGAGTCACATTCCCATCAAAATCGCTGACTGTGATTGCCAGCTGCAACTGCCGCTCCTGCCGCGTGCCCACATCAAGCAACAGCTCAAATGCACCCGTTTTTTCATTTCGACTGAATGACTCTGCCTCTTCTCCAGGCCTCACAACCGCTTGAACGGTCATCACGCCGGTTTCCAGGTCAGTTGCCGCAACACGGATCAGCAGTTTGTCCTCACTTTCAAACTGCCAAGTCATCTCATCGATTGTAGGCGGAACTTCATCTTTTTCACGCATCCGGTCCGCCACTTGAAAAGAACCGACTTCCACCGTCTCCTCCTCGTTTTGCTGCCAGACCGTCCAGAGCCCGCTCTCATCATACGGGCTGATCGTATAGCTCGGTGTCGCCTCTTCTCCCAAAGACACAAAGCGCACCTGCCCCGCCGCACCTTTCAAAAGAAGCTGCCCTGTATGTACCTCCACCTCGAAGGAAACCACATCACCCGTTTGATAGACACGAACCGGCATTGCGTTTTCGTCAGCTATAACAGACTGCTGGACACCTCCGAATATCATCAGGAAAACTGCCATAAATACCCATTTTTTCAGCATCATCTACTCCACAATTCCCGTCAATTTTACCGCAAAATGATCATTGACCTTAACAAGCTCCCCGTATGCGAACAACTTGCCATTCGCCAAAATTGCCAACGTTTCAGAGACACTTTCTTTTAAAATGAGTAAATCGTCCTCTTGAAAACGCATGAATTCATCCAGCTTGATTTTGGCTGTCCCAAAAACGACCTCCACCTCGACCGGCACCTCGCCTAAAATCTGATCCATTTCCCCGGCCTTGAAATCAGGCTGTTCCGCACGAAACTCCGGCAGATCAGCCGAAAAAGTCGCTCCATCACCGCGCCGTGCCCCTGCATTTTGCCCAGCAGTTACCCCAGCGCCAGTGGATGCATCCCTTCCAGCGTGCACCTTCGCATCAGTTGCCCCGCCCTGTCCAGCAGTCATTTTCGCATTATCTGGCGTGTGCTGATCAGCCGTTATTTCCCTCTCAGTCGCCGCGTCCTTCTCGACCACCTGCTGATCCGCTTCTCCCAGACCGCCTTGTGCTGCAAGCATCAGTTGCGCCATTTCGCGCGCTGCCTCAGGGTTGAAAAGCTGATACAGCGGCGTTTTCAGCAGCCCCTCTACTTCAAGCGGAAAAATCACCTCGACCGTCTTGCCTTCTTGGATGTCCTTTTCAATCACATCATTGTCGAGCAGACAGACCTCAACCGTTGGCGGGCTAATGTCGATCGTCATGCCCAGCAGCTCTGACATTGCCGTTGCTGAGTAGCCCATCATCTGGTTCATCAGTTCCTGCACAGCCGAGATTTCCAAATCGGTCAACTCTTGCTGCTCCGAGACCTCTCCGCTGCCGCCCATCATCAAATCTGCCATGATCAAAGCCGCCGATTGACTGATAATAAACGTATTGCTCGACTTGAGCCCCTCCACGAATGCCACCGTCGTGATTAGGCAGGGCCGCTCATTGTACTCAAATTCCTTGGAAGAAATAATTTTCGCCGTGGGAATCTGCAACGAGACTTTCCGGTTGAGCAGCTTGGACAGCACGGTGGATGCCGAACCAATCCCGATATTGCAGACCTCCAAAAAGACATCCAGTTCAAGCGGCGTCAAATCGATTTCTGTTTTTTGGTTGACAGCCGGCACGATTTCCTCCGCCTCCAGAGCCGCAGCCGGTTCGCCCAAAAGCTTTCTGGCCATCTGGAGCCCTTCTTGAACAGGAATCAACTGGACAAGCGAACTTTTCACTAGCGTACCAATCACCAGATCAAAGGAAACCTGAATCAATTCCTGCATCTCGGAATCCTGCAATTCTTCACGGATGGAAACGATTTTGATTTCAGGTGTCGTAATGTCGATTACATCTTGAAAGACATCACTCATCGCAGTTGCCGAATGCCCCATCATCTGATTCATCGCTTCCTGAACCGCACTTAGCTCCAGCTCCGTGAGCACAGCATCTTCTGCCACCTGCCCGTCACCCATCATCATCAAGTTTGCGATCAGGAGGGCCACTTTTGATTCGAGCACAAATAAATTGCTCATGTGGATGCCTTTATGGAATTCCACGCCCAGTACAACATGCGGAATGGCCGTATCCGTTGTGTCGTACAGATTGACTAATTCGACATGCGGCGTCGAGATTGTCACCGGCTGATTGAGTAAATTAGACAGCACGGTTGACGCGGAACCAAAGGAAATATTGGCAATTTCACCAATCACATCCAGCTCCATTTGCATGTTTTCTTTCTCGATCATTTGCTCCACTTTTCCTATCTCCCCATTCCACTCACGTAAAGTGGCGCTTGAATTTTACCGCTTTTTGCGTCCCGCTTCTGCCAATCAGGCATTCAAATTTCCTTTTATCCGATAGGTAACCAGAAAGCGCCTCACTCACATGCGTATCAAGCAGCAAGTAGTCGTCTTTTTCCAGCTCGGAAAGTTCTTTCAATGTCAGCGTGACCGTGCCAAGCGAAATTTTCGCCGTTTTTTCAATCTGGCTGATCTCTTCTTCCACTTCCTGATCAAAATTTTGCCGCTTATCAAAGGTATACTCGACCACATTTTCCAGCTTGTTCATAATGTCTTCCACCGAGAAAAACGGAACGCCCAGCCGGAAAGTGCTGATCCAGAATTCCGACTTCACATCCACATTCACAAGCGCCATCATATCATTGGCCGACGTGACCCGGAGCAGCGCCGGATTGGTTTCCACACTGACCACTGTCGGATGGATCGGATAAACGGCTTTGAAACTTTCCTTTAGCGCCTCACAAAATTTACTCAATAAATGATCGAGTGTTAATTGTTCAAAAGACGACAGCAGCCTGCGCTCGCTCAGCTTGCGTTTGGGATTGCCGCCCGATAAGCATTCATGAATGTAAATAATAAAAGACAAATCCAGTTCAACGATCACTTTTCCCAGTCGATCATCCCCCAGATCAAAGGTGACAAATAAATAGCTGTCGCTTGGCATTGTGTCCGTATAATCACTCGCAAATGAAACCTGATCGCTGAGTGTCGCCTCGGTGTGAATCGGAATCCGAATTCGCTGAGCCACATATTCCATACATTTTTTAGCAAAAGTCGAAGCGACCGTTTTCAAACTTTCCAAGTGCTCAGATGCAAATTTTTCCGGCTTATGGAAGTCATACGGGTGCAGCCGGCCGAAGTCGCCAATCTCCGTGCTCTCGTCCACCACTTCTCCTGCATTCATCTGTGTAAGCAGCGCGTCGATCTGCTCCTGACTTAATTTATCGCTCATTTTTTTGCTTCACTCCTGTCGTCATCGCCTGTCAACTGCCCAGTTCGGTAATTTTGACGAACAGTTTGCCGTCTTTGGTTAAAATTTCTCCTGAACCGATTTTCTTACCGCCGATCATAATACTCGCCACATTTGCCGTAGAATCTTCCAACCGATAGACGGTCCCTTTTTTTACATCGAGCAAATTGCCGATCTGCTGCTTCGTGCGGCCCAGTTCAAAATCAATCACAAGCGGAATCTGATTATTTAACATTCCTCATCCGCTCCTATTGAATCAAGTTGACGATCTGTTTCATAATGTCATCTGCAATTCGGATGACTTTTGTATTCCCCTGAAAGCCACTTTGGAAAGTCATCAGGTCTACAAATTCCCGCGACAAGTCCACATTCGAGCCTTCCAGTGCTGACCCGCTGATCCCGCCTGAGCCATTCTGTCCCGCAACTCCGAATGTTGGATCTCCAGATGAAAGCCCCGGCACATATTCCCCATCGCCCATCTTCACCAAACCGTCTTCATTCGCAAAAACAGCCACTGCCAGCTGCGCCACCGGAACGACCGTCCCGTCCGAATAACTGACCGCAATATAGCCCGCATCTGTAATCGCATAGTCCTTCACAGTTGCCGCACCCTTGCCATCACTCGTCGGCGTAAAAGTCTGCTCCGTCCCGTAATTCGTCAGCTTGCTCAAATCAAAGTCCAAATTGATCGTTTTGCCGCCCACCGTTTGATTAATATTGATCGCTTTAAGCACATCCGGATTTTGCAGCTGCCCCTGCGCATTGAATTGAAGCGTCCCGGTCACAGGCGGTGTCAAAGCCTTTCCGTCCATTTGAATCTCAAATGCATACGAAATATTGCCACTTGCATCCGGTTTTGCCGCTTTAATCGAAAGCCCCATCTTATGCTTGCCACCCGCATTATCATAAACCGAAAGCTCTGTCGTGATCGTATCTTTCCCCTTCCAGTCGAGCGGAATATTGCCACTCAGACTGCCATTTTTCGTTGCTTCACCTGGAATCGCCCCACTGAGCGGAATTTGAATTGGCTGCAAATTCGTACTAAGCACATTGCCATTTTTGTCAGTCGGATAGCCAAAAATATATTTCCCGCCCTGCGTTGTCAAATAATTATCCGAGGAGATCGAGAAGGCCCCGTTTCGCGTGTAGACCGTGTTGCCACCCGTTTTGTCACCTGCAACGAAAAAGCCCTTTCCTTGAAGTGCCGCATCCTTGTTGCGCCCGGTGGCTGTTGGCGAACCCGCCGTATAATCCGTGATGACAGCGCCAATCTTGGTCCCCGAGCCGATACTCATCGGATTGGTTCCAGCATAGCTGCTGCCTGCAACAGACCCCATCGTATTTTGATACAGCAAATCATTAAAAACGACCGATTGTTTTTTATAGCCGCTTGTATTGGCATTGGCAATGTTGTTAGATGTTACTGCGAGTGCCCGTTGAAAGGCATTCATCCCCGAAATTGCGGTATACATGGATTGATTCATTTTTACCCACTCCTTTAAAATTCACCCTAAATTTTGTCAGCTTTTTTGCTTGATTTCCGTCACATACGTCAGTGGTACAAGTGATTCTTTCCCTTTCAATTTCAACATGACGCCGTTCATCGTCTGCTGAATGCCTTCCACTTCACCACTGATAATATCACCACTCAAGGCAACCCCTTTGATTTCCTTCCCCAAAAAGGAAGCCGCCTGTTGAAATGTCGAATTTTGCGTCGTTTCTGCTAATTTATCCACAGCCGTCGTCATATTGGCGACCTGCTCCATCAGGGAAAGCTGTGCCATCTGACTCATCATTTCATTGGTATCCATGGGACTTGATGGGTCCTGATACTGCAAACTTGTCAAAAACAGCTTCATAAAATCGTCCTTACCCAGCGTCTTTGTTCCAGCAGTGGTCACACTATTCGTCTGACTATCTGCACCTACAACGGGAAAATCCAATCCTGTTCCTCCTCATCCGCTTCTATTTTCTCTGCTTGCTCCCTATGCTCCCGCTTCTCCTGCTGCTCTCGACCATTTTGTCCGCGGTCTCCATCCGGCTCACGTCTTTGATTCCCTTCCGCAACCAGACTGGCTTCCGCTTTTGAAGCAGACGGCGGCACACGTTCAGCTGTGACAAATTGAATATCCATCCCTTTTTCTTTATATTGCGTCCGCAGCTCCTGCATCACCTGCGTCACTTTTTCCTTCGCACCGCTTTCCGTATACTCCGCTCGTATGATCAGCTGGTCGGCCGACTTTTTCAAAATGAGCTCAATCTGCCCCAAATGCGCAGGCTTCAAGCGAATAAACAACTGCTCCCGCCCCACCTTCATTTTTTCAAGCTCAGCCACCTGTTTTTCCAACTCATTTTTCACTTCTGCCAGCGTTTTTGCTTCAGCAGGAGCCGCTTTCATCTGTTCCGCCCGACTGCTGTGCACCACCATGTCTGCTTGCTTCAACGGTACTGCCGCTTCCAGCTCGTTTTTTGAAAGAAGGATGGTTTCTTCCGGTTGTTTCATCAAAAGTCGGTCTGTTCTTACTTCCGGCTCTGTTATTTTCGTCATTCGTTTGTGATCATCTGGCAGTCGCTCAGGGACATCCTCCGGTATAGCCAGCTTAATCGCCGTCTCATCCCGTTTCCCCGCCGATTCTAACGTTGTTGGTATGACTTGCCCCGCTTTCCCGAGTTCTATTTTCTCTGTCTGGACAGGCTGCATACTTCCTTTTGAAAACGTTTGAAGATCGGTTTTCTGCAGAATTTCCGCAAAAAGAACCGCCAGCTCCGTCTGCTCAACCTGTCTTTCGGGAATCGCCTTCACCAACTGGTGGGAAACAGCTTTCTCTTCTGACCGTGGCATTTTCTCCGCATTTTGTTTCTGTTCCGCTGTAAAAAGCTCTGCCAGAAGCCCGTTAAAGCCGTCTGTTTTGACCCCATCTCCCTTTTCTGTCTGTTCTTCCGTTTCCAGTGCTGCAAATTCTCCAAAAAAATCCTTTAATTGAATCGGTGGCAAGTTCAAAACTTCTCCCCCTCTTTATTTGTTTAAAATCAGCTGCATGTCCAAACGGTCCTGTTCCACTTTCTTTTCTTCCTGCCGCATATAAACGGCTGCTTCCGTCTGATAAAGCTTTAATGCCTCTCGTTCCGTTTCGTCCAACTGCAAAAGGATGGCTTCATTTTGGCGAATATAGCGCTTCAGTTGCTCCGCCTCTTTTTGCAGCTGATCAAATTTCTTTTTTGAAAAACCATGTAGTTGCAATGCACCCGCCCGCATGACTCGACCAGCTCCAATCCCTCTTTCTCTTGAAAAAAGCACGGCCTCCTCATGGGCAATCTGGCATTCGTTCTGCGCCTTTTTTTGGAGTAAAAGTGCCAGCTCTGCAGAAACTTGTTGTTTTTCCTGTTCGATTTTGAATTGAATCGCTTCCAGTATCTCCTTTTTCATGTTGCCTCCCCCTAGTCGATTTCGGAAATCACAATGCCAAAATTTTCATCCATCAAAATCGCTTCACCAATCCCCGCCTTATGATTGTCCAGAAAAATTTCCACCTTGTGACCCGGTTTTTTTTCCACTTCCAGCACATCACCAACGGAAAGCTCGCGAATTTCCCCAACAGTCATTTCCTTTCGCCCAAGCCGAACGATCAAATGAACGCCAATATTCTCTACCTGTTCGATTCCCTTGGAGGGCATTTCCTCATTCTTTTTTGCCAGATTCCATTCAGGCAGATCCACATGATAAGCTTCCGTCACTCTACTCACTTCCTAAAACGTTTCTAAGTTTAAGACCAGCACCACACGGCCATCTCCCAGGATAGTCGCACCCGAAAAAGCAATTTCTGCTTCGCTAAAGAAGCCGCCCAGCGTTTTCAGCACGATTTCCCGCTGACCGATCACCTCGCTGATTTTGAGACCAATTGTCCGCTCGGCATTCTTCACGACCAAGAGCAGCTCTTCTTCCGCCGCCTCAAGTGGTCCTTCAAGCAGCCGCTCACTCAAATCGATCACCTCGATAATCGAGTCCCGGTACTGCAGCACATTTTTGCCATGGATGTTCTCCACTCTGGAACGCTCGATCGTCACGACTTCCTGCACAGCTGCAAGCGGAACCGCATAGCGATGCTCCCGCGTTTCGACCAGCATCGACTGAATGATCGACAATGTGAGCGGAATTTCAATCCGGAATGTACTGCCCGAGCCTTCCACCGAATCGACCGTCATCTTGCCGCCGATTTTCAGAATCGTATTACGTACGACATCAAGCCCAACGCCACGACCTGAAATATCTGAAACCTGCTCCGCCGTAGAAAAACCAGAGTCAAACAGCAACTCAAAAACTTCCCGGTCTGAAAGCTTCATCGCATCTGCCCGGTCAATGACACCCTTTTCGATCGCCTTTTCAAGCACACGCTTCCGGTTGATCCCGGCGCCGTCATCACTGATTTGAATAATCACATTATTGCCGCTATGAAAAGCCTCTAGTCGAATCGTAGCCGTTTCCGATTTGCCCGCTGCCCGGCGAATATCTGGCGTTTCCGCCCCGTGATCAACAGAATTGCGAATCAAATGGACCAGCGGATCGCCAATCTCATCAATCACAATCTTGTCCACTTCCGTATCGGCACCCGTTATTTCCAGCTCGATCTTCTTGCCAAGCTCTTTGGCTAGCCCGCGCACCATTTTTGGATAGCGGTTGAAAACATTTTCAATCGGAACCATCCGCATGTTGAGCAGCCCATTCTGAATTTCTTTGGAAATCGCCCCCAGCCTTGTCAAATGCTCAACCAGTTCCTTATTATCCGTACTGGCAGCAATTTCATCGATCCGGGCCCGCTCGATCACACTTTCCTCAAACATGTTCATCAATTTTTCGATTTTTTCCAGCTGCACGCGAATCGTTTTATTTTCCAAATGTGCGACATTTTTTTTGACCGCCGTTTTAGGCAGCGGACTTTTCGTTGCTTGCTGCACCAGATGGGTATCCGCCTCCGCTTTGACATCTGCCGTCTCGATCTCGGTGATATCTAGTAGCGCCGCTTCAATTTCAGCCGCCGAAAACTCCGATTCAAACTGTACAATAAAGGAATCCCCAAAAGCATCTTCTTCAATTTCCTGCACGCTCGGGGAAGTCTCCAAAATGTTGCCCAACCCGTCCAGCCGTTCCAGACACATCACTGCCCGCACTGCTTTCAAAACAGCCGCCGAATCAATTTTGATCGTCAGTTTATAATTCGTCATCCCCGGCAAATGAGCAGCTTCTTCTGCCAGCAGTTCATTCAGTGCCGCAACCGTTCGATCAATTTGAATCATTCCCGTCCCGCCTTGACTGATATCCGCTACCATCTCTTCCAGATGGGATGTACACGTAAAGATGATATCAACTAAATGCTCCGTGACAGCTAGTTCATGATTTCTAACAGCATCCAGCACATTTTCCATCGCATGTGTCAGATCGACCACATTTTGGAAGCCCATCGTTGCAGACATGCCTTTAAACGTATGCGCTGATCGAAAAATTTCACTCACAAGCAGCTCATTTTCCGGTTCCTTTTCAAGTTGCAACATGTTGTCGTTAAGCGATTGCAAATGCTCCGATGCCTCTTCGATAAATAAATCAAGCATATTTGTTGTCACTTGACTTCTCTCCTATCCTCTTATCTGGCTGCTTTTTCAAGCGCTTCTAATACCCGTTCTGCCTGAAAGGGCTTTACGATAAAATCTTTCGCTCCTTTTTTAATCGCATCTACAACCATGCCTTGCTGCCCCATCGCCGAACACATGATAACTTTAGCGCTTGGATCCTTTTGCATGATTTCATTTAATGCAGAAAGGCCGTCCATTTCCGGCATCGTAATATCAAGCGTCACAATATCCGGTTTATATTCCTCATATTTTTTGACCGCCTCAAGACCATTCTCAGCCTCAGCCACCACTTCAAACTGACTATCCTTGACAATATTTTTAATCATCGTTCGCATAAACATGGCATCATCAACAATTAACAACTTCACGAAAGAAACACTCCCTTAAAACAACATTTTTCAATTATTTTTCAATAAACCTCATAATATCATTTTATAATAAAAGAAAATTAATTACTACCTTTTTATAAAAAAAATAATGTTTAATAATAAAATATAACGGATATCTTCTATTTTTGCTACTTTTTTTGTAAAAAAGCCCCTTATCCGGGGAGATAAGGGGCCATTGTGGGTGAACTTTCTATAGATAAAAACGAAAATTAGCTGTTGATAAGTTGTGTTAGCATTTGCGGCGTTTGGTTCGCTTGGCTTAACATACTGATCGAAGTTTGCGTTAAAATCTTGTATTTCGTCATTTGGGACATTTCTGCCGCCATATCTGCATCTTCAATAGAAGAAGCCGATTGTTTTGTTGCAACAGATTGGTTGTTAACGTTTGAGATATTGTAGCTCAAACGGCTCATGCCCGCACCAAGAATCGCACGACCATCAGAAATCTTATTGATCAATTGATCGATTGCGTGAGTGGCTTTTTGAGCATCTTCTGCAGTGCCCACTTGAAGCGCACTATAGCCGGCAACTGTCGCCGCTGCAACTGCTGAAGTGACAACTGTTGTTGTATTAACACCTGTTGGATCCTCGTAAACAGTTGGTGTTGCTGCACTAACTTCAAGCTCTGCACTCGACAAGCCTTTTGCATCGAATAGGCTGACAGAAATTGTGTCATTCGCTTTATCCGAAGCTTGAACTTTAACCGTAGCACTACCGCCGCCTGTTTGATCAAGCAGTTTGATGTTGTTGTAGTTTGTTGTATTCGCCACGTGATCCAGCTCTTTAATCAAGCTGTTGAACTCAGATGTATATTGCTTTCTGTCCTCATCACTGAACGAACCATTGGAAGATTGAACAGCTAATTGACGCATACGTTGTAAGATCGAGCTCATCGAACTTAACGCTGAGTCAGCTGTTTGCAGTAAGTCAATCCCCATGGAAGAGTTTTTACTTGCTGCATCAAGGCCAGTTGCTTTGATATTCATCCGTGTTACTACAGCAAGACCTGCAGCATCGTCTAGTGAACTATTGATACGTTTACCGGATGCAAGACGTTCTTGCGCTTGATTCATACCTTCATTATTTTTACGAAGGTATTCTTGTGTTTTCAAGCTGATAATATTCGTGTTTACTTGCATATTTTTCCCTCCTAAATTCAGTTTAGAAAAGGCATCGCTCCTTTTCTATATGCTCTATTATATATTTGTTTTTTAAAAAAATCAATAATTTTTATTAAAAAATATAAAAATAGGACTTTTAATAAAAAAATGGCACCTATCATTCGTTTGATAGCGCCATTTTTTTATATTTTATAATACGAGATCGTCCACAATTGAAATCAGCTGATGAATATCTGGCTTGCTTACTTGCGCATCAGCACCGACATTTTCTCCTTTATGATGAAGATCCTCTGTGATCAGCGAAGAGAAAATAACAATCGGCAGGTTGCGCCCCACTTCATTTTCCTTAATTTTTTTCGTCAGATGGTGCCCATCCATTTGTGGCATTTCAATATCGGTGATCAGAAGATGCAAATTATCGAATGTCTTCATTTTCTGCTCAGCAAACAATTTCTGGATATGCTCATCCGCCTCCAGCCCGTTCACAAAGAAATGCAGATTCTGATAGCCAGCCTCATGAAGCGTATCTTCCAGAAGCTGCCGAAGCATTTGAGAGTCCTCCGCAATATAGATGACCTTCTCCGCCCGATTCACCTGTCCGCCTTCTTTTTCTCGCGCCGTAATCGCAAAATCACCATGACCGCTAATTTCATAAATGATTTTTTCATAGTCGAGCAGCAGAATAATTTTCCCCTCCAGCTTGACAAGACCTACAGCCAGATCTTCCAAACCGATCGACAATTTTTCCGGCTCCTCAATCTGTTCCCAAGAAATCCGTTGAATCCGATGAACCTCATCCACACGAAAAACGATTTTCATTTTATTCAGCTCGGTAATAATAAATTTAGTATCCGCCAATTCTTTTTCCGGAAGCCCCATCACCCGCGATAAATTCACAACCGGAATGATCTCGCCACGCACCTGTGTAACACCTTCGATCGCCGCATGTGATTCTGGAACCGGCGTTACTTCCAGCGGATGAATGATTTCCTTCACTTTCAAGACATTGATGCAAAATAGGTTTTCTGCAATTGTAAAAGTAACAATTTCAAGCTCATTTGTACCACTTTGTAACAAAATTCCTTTTTCTTCACTCATGTTTTTTCCTCCTTTAATAGACACTCGTTGTTTCTGCATCTAAAAGTTCTGCCAAATAGCGATTATTCGGAAAAGCATCGATCGCCTCGCCAATCCGCTTCAACCGATTCTCCTCATCCAACTGAATGGCAAAACGATGAAACCGAAAATCATCACTGAAATTTTCCAAGCCGCGTTCCGCAATGGCCAGCGCCTCGTCATAGATCTCATGTTCCGTCAAGTAACCAATCAAATTGATATAGCCCTGCTTCGTCACCTCATCTGCATCCACAACATTATAAAGATCAAGTGCAATATCAAAGTAATCATATTTAAAGAAAATATCTGCAATCTCTGCCTGAATCTGCTCAGGATATACCCCGCGAAACGTCAGTAAATGATCGACAAATGCCCCTTTTCCTAAAGCAATCGCCCGTTCCAGCACAAATAAATACATGTCCCGCGGCGCCTGGCTTCCCTGTTCAAAAATAAAGCGATAGATCGAACCCACATTACTATTTTTCATCACATCATCTAAATGGAGTGACCGATTTTCAAACTGCCAGATCGCCAAATCACCCGCATCCACCAAATTCGTTTTGATCCCAGCAATCACCGCCCGTTCACTGATGACCGGATAAAAATCCTGCATCGTCCCGATTCGCGTCTGAAAAATTTCCACAAGCAGCGGTTCGAGCCCCTCCAGCGAATTGAAAAGCAGTCGTGAAAGCTCTGTCAGCCCCTGTTGAATAATCATGGAAAGCAGCTTAATCCCCACATCCAGGTTTTTCACAAACTGATGCCGAATGATAAAGTCAAACACTTCATCCGGACGGTGAAACTTGCTCAAAAGCGTGATCATCTGGAACATCACCACATAGTCTGAACTATTTTCCTGATAAGCAAGCGCCAGATATTTCATCGAACGCGTGTAATCTTTTTCCTGCATGTATAAAAGTCCCAGCCTCTTGTATGGTAAAAACCGCGTTGCCTCATACAAAACGATTGGATGATACGTCACATCTGCCGGCTCGATCAATTTATGATAAATCGCCTTGGCATCCTCCAACTGGTGCGTCACATCATACAAATCGGCTTTTTTCAACAGAAATTCCGGTACATCCGGCCAAATAATCCGCGCTTCCTCTAAAATTTGCAAAGCCTCGTCAAAACGTTTTTCAAAACCAAGCAGCTCTGCAATATAATAAGCACTCAGCTTCGCCCAGATAAGCTGATTATGCTCACGCGCCTTAAATGCCTTTGTAAAGCACTGCAAGGCCTCTTTATTTTTCCCTAACCGGCGCATTTCCTGCCCCATATTAAAGTGATGAAAGCCACCCTGTTTATTAGAATGCTCTTTTTCAAGAATCTTCAAGTTGCGCTCCGATTTCCCTTGCTTATCAACAACACTCACCATATAGCCGTAGTGATACACTTTTAGGCCCAGCTCATATAGCGGCATCGTTTTCCCGTCCACATGATCAAGCTGTTCATGAAGCGCACCGAAAAAAGCGATCTTCTGATTATTTTTATACACCCGTGCCATCTTGCTCGTAACCGTATGCGCCCCTTTTTCACCCGTAAAACTAATGATCTCTACCGCAAAAATTTCTGCATCCGCCCGATTCTCAGAACGCAGCTCAGCCTCCATCTTCTGATAGCTCGCCTCTTCCAAACATTCATCTGCATCCAGCGCCAAAATCCATTTTCCACTAGCCTTTCCCGCAGCAAAGTTTCGCGCTTCGGAAAAATTCCCCGTCCAGGTAAAATCATAGACATGCTCCGTAAATTCCCGTGCGATTGCTTTTGTATCATCCTCTGATCCCGTGTCTACAATGATGATTTCATCCGTAAATTTTCTAAAGGAGGCTAAGCTTTGCCTTAAAATATGTGATTCATTTTTGACAATCATACAAATCGAAACAAGTGGCCGCATTTTTTTCCCTCTTTCCTTTAATTTATCAGCTTAAATTTATCCAATTCATTTCGATGAATCAGATGCTTTTTTGTTTTTGGCAAATCAACAATCATACTCTGGACCCCGGCCGTTTTGGCAAGATCCACTGCAATCAAATCAGTCGCTTTATCCCCATTATAAAAACAAGTTACCAAGTCCATTTTCGCAATCAGTTGCTCATAAAAATGCGCATACACCGACCGCTCCAGCATCGTTTTATACGTACCGAATACCTGATGTGTCGCGCCAAGTGCCGTCAAATAGGTGAAGCACGTCTTGAACGGCTCACTCATAACCTCCGTTTCGGCCAGCGTGTACAAAAACAATCGCGGAGCCAGTGCCTCATTTTCCAAAAAGAATGTCAGCACTGGATTTTCAACTGATTTATAGGCGAGCAGATGAATCTGATTCTGCGAGGCATATTTTTTCAAATACGCCTGAATTTCCGCCTGATCAAATTCCGTCAATTGATGCGATCCCGTCAGAAGAACCTGCACACTCCTCACTCCTTCGCTTGATCAACCGGCCGAACAAAAATTTCAACACGTCGATTTTTTTCACGATTTTCCGCTGTGTCATTCCCAGCAATCGGTTTGAACTCCCCGTAGCCCCGAGCGCTAAAAAGCCCCGGATCGAGATGCTCGTTCCCCGTTAGAATCGCCTCCATAAAGTTCACCGCTCGCGCAGCCGAAAGCTTCCAATTTGAGCCGTACTGACTCGTATGAATGGGCACATTATCCGTATGCCCAGAGATGATCCCTTCCATCGAACCGTTGCCTTTTTCAAAAATTTTCCCCAGCTCCGTTGCAATCGCCCGCTTGTCCTCATTTAGCTCCGCACTACCAGACTGGAAAAGAATATCATCCCGAATGGTTACCAGCACCCCTTCCCCAGAATACTTCGTCGTCATTTTCGCCTCCAAATGGGCCTCTTTTATGTATGAATCCAGCTGTGCTTTAAAATCTGCCAGCTGCTTCTCGTTTTCTTTTTTGGCAAGATCTGCAGCCGCCTTCTTTTTCTCCTCATCCTCTTTTTCTTTTTTCCTCTTATCCTCTTCTTCCATGGCTTTAATCACCGCATTCACATTCGGATCATTTGGCGCATCCCCCTTGGAAACATACGCCTGATTCCCCGCGCTGCCTTCTTCCACAATTTTTTTAAAAGCGTTTCCCATCTGCTCAAATTTCTTCGCATCGATTGCGCTGGATGCAAAGAGCACAATAAATAGTGCCAAAAGCAGCGTCAAAAGATCACTGTAAGGAATCAACCAAGTTTCGTCAATATGCTCATCATGCGGTTTCTTGCGCCTCTTGACCACCGATTGTTCCCTCCATCTCTTTCGTTTTCTCCCCTTTTCCACTCAGTAACACTTCTTTCTCTTTCGGACTTAAAAAAGACAGCAAGCGCTCCTCCACCGTTCTGGGTGCATTTCGTTCCTGAATCGAAACCAGCCCCTCGATCATCATATAACGCGTATGAACCTCAATCCCCGACTTCACCTTCAGCTTATTACTGAACGGCGTCCAGATCACATACCCCGTGAATATCCCAAAAATCGTACAGATAAAAGCCGCTGCAATCGCCTCACTCAGCTTATCCGGATTCGACATCTGCCCCATCGCATGAATGAGCCCCATCGCCGCCCCAAGCACCCCAAGCGTTGGCGCATAGGCCCCCGCCGACGCAAAAATTTTAGCATACCTGGCGTGTCGCTCCTCCATACTGGCCACATCTTCTTCCATGACATCACGCAAAAATTCAGCAGTCGACTGACCGTCCACCACCATCTGCATGCCGCGTTTCATAAAAGGATCCTTGATTTCCTCGATTTCACTTTCAAGCGCCAGCACACCACTTCGTCGAACAGTATCTGCATAATTCTTAAAATCCCTCAGAATATCTACTTTTGACGGCCCGCGATCTTTCATAAACAAGATCTTAAACAGTTTCGGCGTCACCTTGACATCACTCCACGGATGCGCCATCAAAACAGCTGTAGCCGTCCCCACCAAAATGACAATCAGCGCCTCTGCACTAAAAAGCATCGCCAGCGAAATATGCTGGATGGTAAACGACGCAACAATGACCAAAACTGCCAGAATCAAGCCAATAATCGTCGTGATCTCCATTTTTTTCATTCCTCTCCCGCTATTTTTAACTTACACGTTCTACTTCATTCAGCCAAAACGCCAGCAACTTTTGCTCCATATCCGGCAAATGGACAAAAAAACTCTTGATATTTTCCGGCCCATGGAAAGCCTGCGTGCGAAATTCCGTCTCTCTTTCCCCGCGAATCCCCAAATAATAAAAGGAACCCACCCGCCCCAACTGAATAAACTTTTCCGCAAGATGGTAGCCCGCCGTCTGTACCGTTTCAAATTGATTAGGCAAATAATCGCCCGTTTGTAATTCAAGCATTAATACTTGTTCAAGCAGATTCGGCTTGTCCTCAAATACTGCCAGTTGCGCCAACTTCTCTTCTCGTAACATGTGTTTCCTCCCGTTTCAACATATTTTTCGGTAAAAAAAGTTATCCACCGACTCAAAGCCATAACTAGACGGATTCAAAATCTGCTCCGAGCCGCCAATAAATAAGATACCACCCGGACGAAGTGCCTTCTGAAACTTCTGATACACCAGTTCTTTTCCTTCCGCCGTAAAATAAATCAACACATTTCGACAAACAATCAAGTCAAACCCATTGTCATAACTGTCCATCAAAAGATCATGCTTCTGAAAACGCACATGTTTTTGAAGATCCTTCTTAATTTGATAATAGGTCGGTTTCTTTTCAAAACTCGTCAAAATCTCCGCATGCGTCATTTCACTCAATTGTTTTTCTGAATAATGCCCCAAAACCGCCCGCTTTAAAATCTCCGCCTCAAGATCAGTCGCCAAGATTTCATAATTCAAATTTGCCTGCATGCGCTTCAAAATAATCGAAAGTGTATAAGCCTCCTCGCCACTGGAACATGCGGCACTCCAAACCCGAAGCCGCGCATATCTTTCCTCAATGAGCCTTGGAAGCACTTGTTTTTCCAGCGTATCCCATTTGGCACGATTGCGGAAAAATTGGGTGACATTAATCGTGATCATCGCCATGAACTCAGCCAGCAGTTGCGAATCCGCCCGTAAATTTCGTAAAAAAGCATGGTAATTTTTAATCTGCTTCTTCTCCATAAACCCCATGATCCGCCGCTTCATCTGTGTTTCTTTATAAAAAGTCAGATCCAGCCCCATCTCCTGTTTGATCGCCTGTGCAAAAACTGCATAATCCTGCCGAATATCCGTATACATGTGCGGCCCCTTTCTCCATTTTAAATTACGGACGAGTCAGCCCCGTCGCTTCCTTGTCATACACCTTGTCAAACATTGCCATAACATTGCTCGAAGCCTGCACCATCCGCTGATCTTCCATCAGTCCAACCATCTGGGCACCCAAATCCACATTGCTCATTTCCAGAACGCCATTTTGAATCGTGCCGCGCCCATCCGGAAGTGCAAGCGTATCCATTCCTTCCAGCTGCATCTTGCCCCCGCTAAACTGAACCAAACGCCCCTTATCCGCCGTCTGAACAAACTTCGTGGCCAGCTGTGCCAAAAAGGCCCCCGTTTCCGCATTATAAATTCGACCATCCGCTGAAACCTGCAGCTTTGTCCCGACACCCACACGAATCTGTGCACCATTTTTATCCAAAAGATGAGCGCCCTCCACCGTATGCAAATAGCCATCAGCATTGACATGGAGCTGACCGCCACGACTCAGATACGTTTGCCCTCTAAGCTCCGTGACAAAAAAGCTTGCCCCAGCATCCGGATCCAGATCACGAATAAAAAAATCCTGATCCCGCCCTGTAATATACGTGCTACCCGGCTTCAAATTCACATATGTTTCTTCCGGACGAACCGCATATTCTGTCGTCCCAATCGCGCGTCTACTCGCATTATCCTGAAACATCACCGTCTTCTTAGAAATTGGTGTCGTCGTCATCTGATCGAATTTAAATCCACTTGTGCTGCTATTCGCCATATTATTCGACCGGACATTGATCTTCTGCATATTCGTCATCATACCTGCCGCGCCAATGTATAAGCCTTTCACGTCACCGTCTCCCCCTTTGCATTCTGATAAAGCGCCTCGGCAAACCAGCGCCGCTTCGGCTGAAAAATATCTGCACTGATATTCTGCCCGTCCGTCATATAAAGAACCGGCATTGAGCACTCCTCCATCACGGTATAGACTTCACCAAACCGCCTCGTCTCATCCATTTTCGTAATAATCAGACCATCCAGCGGAATCTCATTCAATTTAGGCAAGATTTCCAAGACATCCTGGCTGCTTGAACCCGATGAAAAGACAAAACAGGTCAAATCCGGCCGAACCTCGCGACTATATTCAAGCAGTTCCGCTCGTGCTTCCGCCTTCAAATAATTGCGCCCCACCGTGTCGATTAAAATATGATCCACCTGATGTACATATTTCAAATAGTCAATCGCCTCGTATAATTCTGCCGGCGTCTCAGCCACCATCAGCTCAGCATCAAGCTTTCCCGTATAGCCCTTAAACTGCTCGACAGCCCCTGAACGAAACGTATCCGTCGTAATAAAGCCCACCGATCGCCCCTGCTTCATCAGCTGATAGCCCAGCTTGACAAGCGTCGTCGTCTTCCCGACCCCCGTTTGCCCAACCAGTGAAATCACCCGGTGCTTCTTTAAATCAAATGCCGCCTCTTCCGGAAGCCTGCCCGTTAAAAACGGTACAAACCATTCCCCGATATCATCAGGATGCATATTTTCGACCGATTGAAAAACCACGCGACCCGCTTTAGTAAAATCAGCAATATATTTATCCGCCAAGCCCGCATCACGCAACAGCCGAACAAAAGCACTATTCGCCTCCCGTTCCGTCCGCAGCTTTTCCGAAAGGACCTGGTTCGCACTAGCCAGCTCCGCCTTGAGTGCCGCCAGTTCCTCCTCCTGCTGCCGTTTTTTCTCAAGCAGCGGCGTACTTTGTGTCAATTCAGCTCCATTTTTCAACATCTCAATCAATTTTTCTTTTTTTAGCAAGGCTGGTTGGGTTCGCTTTGAGGAGGGCATCGCCGCCTGCACCAGCTTCTCTTCAAATCCCGCAGCAGAAGGCTGGGCAATCGTCACATATTGCGTAATGACAGCCGTCACTTCATAGGTCTTTTTGAAAAAGCCCTCTCTTGTCACCCGTTCATCCGTGATTTTATACGGCCCACTTGAGACCGCCCGAATCTTTTGATGCAGCTTGCGTTTAGACGTCGCTTTAAAAATTTCAATACGTTCCACCGTTTCTGTCGCCATTTCAAAACCTCCCTAAGTCGCCTCAATCAGCGCGATTTGTTCAACCTCCGTCTCTGGCGAAAGCTCACTGATCGACAAGACCGGAATCTCGATCTGATACCGTTCAAGCGCCCGAACAAAACCAAAGCGAAAATCTTTTCTTCTCGTCAAAACAACCGGCTCCCGTCCCGTCAGCTGTGCTTTTTCCAACTTTTCCTGCAAATGTTTCATCACTCGAAGCTCTTTATCAAGTTCCCAGTTGAGTGCATAGCCATAATAAGGCGTCGTAACAATCTCACTTTCCATTTCAATTTGGTCATCCAAAAGCATGGCATAAATTTTCCCATCTGCATTTTTCGCCTGTTCACAAATCGATTTGGAAATCCGCTCCCGCACAAAAGATGTAATTCCATCCAGATCATTCGGATAGATCGTCTGTCCATCAATAATGCCCTCCACAATCGTCGGCAAGTCGCGAATGGAGATGCCCTCTTTTAAAAGCTGCTTCAAAACGCCCTGAATCAGCGCATAATCAATCTCTTTTTTCTTGATCTCCTCAAGCAGTACTTCATTCTCATCCGCCAGCCCGTCAAGCAGCTCCTTAATTTGTTGCCGCATCAAAAGGTCATATAAATTCTTCCGCACCGTCATATCCAAATGGGTAATCAAAATACTCAGCGGCTCCAGCACCTGATAATTCTTCATCTGCGCCTCTTCCAAATCATTCGGCATGATCCAGTAGCCCTCTTCGCCAAAAATCGGATCTTTCGTCGGCTCGGCATTCAGCTCTTCCATCACGCCAGGCGTCTTAAGCGCAAGCAGCTGCCCCGCTTTCAGCACCCCTTCCGCCGCCTTGACTCCCTTGATTTTGATCACATATTTGCCGCGCGGTCGAAAACTCGTATTATCTTTAAAATTGATCCCCGGTACGCCAATCCCCAAATCCTGCATGATCGACTTCCGCATCAGAATCACTTTATCCTTTGCCGTCTCCCCCTGCACCTTCTGCTTCACAAGTGCCGCAATATTCAGTCCCAGCTCCACGACCACCGGATATTTTTCCTGACTCGCACCAAATGCCTGCTGATGTTCTTCCTCCTGACGCCGATTTTCCGCTTGAATCTCCGCCATTTCAGCAGCAAGCTCCTTTTCATGCGCCTTCTTTAACCCCTGTTGTGTCCGGTAACCAAGCGCAAGCAGCAGCAAGCCAATCCCCGCAAAGGGAACCAGCGGCAGCGGACTAAACACACCCATCAGAATAAACATGCCCGCCAGTGAATAAACAACGATCGCATTATTCATCAATTCCTTAAAAATACCAACCGCAACGTTATCCTCATTCCCATCAAAGACCCGCGTCACGATAACCCCCGTTGACATCGCCATTAAAAGGGAACCAATCTGCGAAACAATCCCGTCTCCAATCGTCAGCTCCGTATATTTAATCACTGCCTCTGATAAACTCAGGCCCCCCTGCATCATTCCCACAATTAAGCCAAAAACAATGTTGACAATCGCCAGAAGCACCGTAAAGAGCACATCCCCCTTTACGAATTTCCCCGCGCCATCCATCGCACCGTAGAATTCCGTCTCCATATTAAGACTTGCCCGCTTGTTTCGCGCCTCTACTTCCGTAATCATCCGTTGATTCAAATCCGCATCAATCGCCATCTGTTTCCCCGGCAAAGCATCCAGCGTAAAACGCGCCGCCACCTCAGCCGTTCGCGACGAACCATTCGCCACAATAAACTGAAACACGATCAGGATAATAAAAATCACAATCCCAACAACAAAATTACTGCCAATCACAAAATTACCAAACTGCTGAATAACCTGCCCCGGATCTCCCGTCGTCAGAATCGCTCGCGTCGTTGAAATATTGATGGAAACCCGAAAAATTCCCATCAGCAGAAGTAAAGTAGGAAAACTCTTGAGCTCACTCCATTCCTTGATAGAAGTTGCCCGCATATAAACCAGCACTGAAAGCGCCAAAATGGTCACAATCACCAAATCCAGCACAAACGGCGGAAGCGGTACGATCAGCGCAATCACAAATGATACAGCGATAAGAATCGCAAAATATTTTTTCAACTGTGCCATTTTTCCCCTACTCCTTTTTTACAAGCTAAGCTCGCCCTGATCCATGAGTTCCTTCATGATTTCAATCACTGCAGCATACAGCTCTTCATTTATGTATTCATCCGGATTCATCGTAAAGTAAATCGTCCGCGCCACACTCCGATTCGTTATCATCGGCACCCCTTCCGCTTCCGCAACCTGACGAATAAAAAGCGCCAACTCGTCCTCTCCCTTCGCCAGCAGAAACGGCGCATGATCACGCGTTTTATCATAGCGCATCACAACCGACAAATGCGTCGGATTATTCACCACAAACGTCGCATCCGCCATTTTTTTCGTAATCGCCCCTTGGAGAAGACCACGTGCGATGCTCCTTTGCCGCTGCTTCACTTCCGGTCGCCCTTCCGTATTCTTAAACTCATCCTTGATTTCCTGCTTAGACATTCTAAGACCCTTTTTATATTCATATTTCTGATAGATATAATCGAGCAAACCAATCGCCGCCAAAATCAGCAGCAAAGCCAAGAACTCATTTTTAAAAAGCGCGATGATCTGTTGCAGTGAATACAGCCAATTTTGCCCCGTATAACTGATCAGTGTATCCAGATGATCCCGAAACCCCACATAGGCCACATACGTCAGCAAGCCAATGATTAAAAGTGATTTCGTAATCTCGACAATCCCTTTCAAACTAAACACCCGTTTAAAATAATTCGCCGGATTCATTCTCTTCCAGTCCGGTTTGATCGCCTTTGTAGTAAACAAAAAGCCCACCTGCGCCAAATAATTGACGATTCCAAGAACAAGTACCATCGCCATCACCGGCCACAATACCCGAACAAGCAGTCCTACATATGTATACGCATAATGACTAAGCCCCGCAAGACTCGCCTTCTCTTCCAGTAGCATCCGAAACCCCGTTACCGTATTTTCTACAAACAGATGCCCGAAAAAGTAAAGCAGCCCCGCAATCACCAGCGTTGAAAAAAGATTCGTCATTTCCTTACTGCGCGCCACATTACCATCCTGCCGCGCTTTTTTGATTCGTTTCGGCGTCGCTTTTTCCGTTTTATTGTCCTTCGCCAAAACCCCCACTCCTTTTACGAGACCAGCGCTCCAAAAAATTGCATATACTGCTGAATCAATTCATCCGTCAAATTTTTAAAAACCAGACTGAGAATCGGCACAGCGCAAAATAAAACAAAAATCCCAAAAGTGATCTTGACAATAAACGCATTCATAAAGACATTGATCTGCGGCGCCGACTTTGAAATCAGCGCCAGAATCGTATTGACAATAAAAATACTCCCCATAATTGGCAAAGCCAGTGATACCGCAGCTGAAAGAGAAAAAGCCAGTGTAGCCGCCAAAAGATCGATAAAACTTTTTTCAAATAAAAACCCGATATTCGCTGTAAACGCAAAAGACTGCAGTAAATAATAAATCAGATAATCAAGCCCGCCCAGCGCCAGAAAAATGACCACAAAAAAGGTATCCAAAACAGCCGCCGTAATCGAATTTTGCGTCCCATAAGCCGGATCAATCAAATTCACCTGTGAAAACCCCAAATCATAGTCAATCATAAAGCCAGCCATTTTAGGCACCAGCGCTAACATTTCCACCAATTTTGCCAGCGCCAGACCGAACACAATCTCACTCGCGATCCGAATAAAAAGTGAAATCAGATTATTCAAACTAGAAACATCCACCTGATCCGCCACCGCCATCGCAAGCGCGACCCCAAAAATCGTTTTCACACTATTTGGAATCCCTCTCCCCTTTAAAAGCGGAAAAAAGAATAAAAAACTAGCAATTCTAGAAAAAGCAACCGAAAGCTGCAATAAATACTGAAATTCCATGTTTACACCTGAATCATCGTGGGTATTTTGGAAAAGATGCTGATAAATAAATCGGACATATGCTCAAACATCCACGGCCCCAGAATGAACAGGGCTACCACAAAAGCGATGATTTTCGGTAAAAAAGTGAGCGACTGATCTTGAATCTGCATCATAGCCATCAGGACTGCCACAATAATTACGACCACCATACACACAATCGATACCGGCAAAATCAACATCAATGCTTCATAAAAAAATTGCTGAAAAACTTCTGTAATCGGTGTTAAATTCATCCTCTGCACACCTTTCTAAAAATGCACCGTCTCAAGCATCATATTGGTAATCAGTCCATATCCGCCAATAAATATAAAGACCAAAATTTTAAATGGCAGACTGATCGTCATCGGCGGAACCATCATCATCCCCAGATACATAAGAAGCGTGCTGACAATCAGATCAATAAAAATAAAAGCTAAGTAGATAAACATCCCTGTTAAAAAACCTTGCGTGATTTGCGTTAAAATAAAAGCCGGCATCAGCGCCAAAAGTGGTGCATCCTTTTTATCCTTCACCGGTTTTTCACCCTCAGCCTTTAACATCATGTTGATATCATGTTGATAAGTATTGTTTGCCATGTAAGTTGACAGAATCGGTTTAGTTTCATCCCAAACTTTTTCAGCAGACCAGTTATTTTTTTCAGCAGGTTTATACACCTCTTGATACCACTCATTAGCAACCGGCTGCATCATAAAAATCGATAGAAAAAGTGCCAACCCGACAAGCACTTGGTTCGGCGGAAGATTCATCGCCCCCAGCCCCTGCCGCGTTAAGCCTAATACAATCACACAATAAGTAAAGTGCGTAAACATCAATACGATAGAGGCAGAAAGCGAAAGAAGGGTTACTAAAACAAAAAGGCCCACTCCCGAACTAAAACCGCCACTTCCATCTAGCCCAAGCGAATCCAACCATTCTGCCGCGTGAACCGGATGGCTAAATAACAACAAACCACTGAAAAAGGAGAAGCAAAAAATACATGTGAAAAAAAACACGTTCTTCTTCCGATTAACTTTCTTCATGAACTTGCTCCCTTTCCCGTAATCGCTCAGAAAACGAAGCATTTTTCTGAAGATCCATCGTTTTTATCGCATGAGGTGAGAGAATCGTTAAATATTCCTTTCCATTCACTTCCAGAATCACCGCACGTGTATCTCGTGACAGTGGCAAGGCATCTTTCACAATCAACTGACCATTTTCACTTTTCTTAAATTTAGTTGATTTTTGACTTTTTTTAACAAGAAAATAGGAAATTCCAGCAAGAAATGCAAGTAACAGAATAATTTTTGCAAGTGATAAAAAATAGTCCATGTTTAAATGATGATTAAAACACCCTTTCCTCCCCTCAAGAACGATAATTTAACGTTTTTTTATATTTCGTCACCAAGTTGTCACAATTTGGTGGTTGCAATAGTAAATTTTACACCAAATACGAAAAAAATCTACTGTTTTTTGAAAAATACTTATCTATTGAAAAAACATAAAAATAACTGGTTTTATCCTGTTAAACCGCTTAACCGCTTTATTATTATTGAATTATTTTTTTATTTTATTTTTAAAAATAATTCAATAGACCTAAACCATACTAACTATCTGTGTTCACTTTACACATCTTCCATATATTGGTATTATTAACCTAAGCAGATTTACGACTGATAATAATAAGAGAGGTATGTGATTCTATGCCTAAGACTGAAATAAGAAAATTACTCGATGAAATAAAAAAACAGGTAGACAATCCCAGTTCCAATCCCGAACAGCAGATTAAAGACATCGCAAGTGAAACTGCTACAAATGTGGATGAAGCCACTGCCATATACCAAATGATGGGCGATTTTTATAAAGAAGTTGAAAATCGCGGCGGAATAGAAAAATACATTCATTCATCCATCAGCTGGCTTAAAATCGAACTTGAGCTCTTAAACGCCTGTTATCAAATTGCCATCTCACATGACATGAAAGTAATGGATATTTCGGAGATGCTCAGCTTGAATGATCTTAGAATCTTTCCAAAAACACCTAGCCAGCTACAAAACACCTACTATAAGTTAAAAAAAGAAATCATTCAATTTGAAGATATCCAAAAAAACAAACCTGGACGCAAAAGAAAATCTGAAAAAGATAAAAAGCAAAAAACAAATATTTTTGGACAAGCAGTTCCAGTCTCATCGGCTACACCCTCGTCGCTGAAAGAAAAGATTCACTTCGACAAGAACAAGGAAAAAAATCTAGTCGATCTGCTTAGCGGCATGAAAAGCAACGTCCAAATCTTAAGCGAAACAACCGGCAACCACAACGTCTATGATTTACTGAAAAGTATTTATTCGCTCTCCTCTCTAGCCGTCCAAAAAGAGGAACTCGATCGAAAATACCAAACACTTCAAAATGAAAATGCCGAACTTGAACAGCAAATTTTCACCCTGAAACAGCAAAACGAAGCCTTAACAGAAGAATTTCACACTTTGGCCAAGCAGGTGGCTCAATTTGTCTATGCCGACGATGTAGAGCAAATCAGTGCCTTACCGCTATTTACCCAAGAGTCGATCGTCGCACTTAATAAGCTTGGTGTATTTAAAGAAAATTACAAAGACATGTAACAATTCTGAGGAGGATCTTGTCATGTATATCGAAATCTATCTAACAAACGGTGAATCCATTCGCCTTGACGATGATGCAAAAATTGACGGCACATTCATCCATGAGCTTACAAATAAACAAATTCAAGCGCTGTTCGCCCAAAAATGCATTGAACTGACCAAATACGACCTCACATACTTTGTTAACACTATTCAAATTGCCTACTTCCAAAAAGGCGAAGGAATCCGTTAATTAGATATCCCACCCCAAATTGTCCAACGCGATTTGGGGTTCTTTTTATTTTTTGTAAATTTATTAACAATTTCATTACAATTACTAACAACTTTGCATAAAGTTCCTCAAGCTCCTCCATTTCCTCTATAATGAAAAAAAGTCCAAAGGAGGAATTCTAATGCCCCTATTCGACCTTTTCAAAAATCTGGCTGGGGAAAAAATGACTGATTTTATGAACAGCAGCGGTGAAAAAATCCAAGATACCGCAACAAATGTAACTGAGGAAGCACAAAATCTGACCGACCAGCTTCCCCCCGAAGAATTCACCAACCGCATCGAAGAAGGAGCTTCCCAAATGAAGGACCAACTCGATCCCACTTCCTATATCGATCAAGCAGCGAATCACTTTGGCCAAGTAGCAGATCAAGCCAGTGACCAGCTGAACGGAGCCGGTGACCAGCTGAACGGAGCCGGTGAACTGCTCGATTCAGTCAAAAATCTGTTTGGCAAATAGTTGCACCCATGCCTTCTTTGCACTACAATAAAACAGTAATCTAAATTTTTCACAAAAGGAGCTTTTCAATTATGGGTTTATTTAACAGCATATTAGGCAACGCAGGCGGAATGGAGATTCATGATGCCGAAGAAGCACTGAAAGATGTACTAATTCCCGGCGAGAACGTGGAAATGGCGTACAAACTTGTTCGAGATATGATTATTTTTACCGATCATCGTTTAATTTTGATTGATAAACAAGGCGTTACAGGCAAGAAAACAGAATATAAATCGATTCCTTTCAAAAGCATCAGCCGTTTCAGCGTAGAAACAACTGGTCATTTTGATTTGGACGCTGAACTAAAAATCTGGATTTCGAGTGCTCTTGAACCAGCAGAAGTCCTTACTTTTTCTAAAGATAAACATGTAGATGATATCCACAAAGCACTAGCAGTAGCCGTTCTCGGCAAATAAATCGTTCGCGAATAATCTAGCACATCAAACAGAACTTTATTTGATCATTCAATTTGATCAAGTAAAGTTCTGTTTTTTTTATCCCTTTTTAAAATTGTCCACTCATTAAAAACAAAAAGACTAGACATTTAAAAATAAATGAGTATAATTATAACAGAAAACGTTTTCAGATTATCTTGACTGGGGGAGTTTTAAAATGAATCGATTTATGGAGCTGCTTGGAAACAAATTAATGCCCATTGCAGCAAAGCTTGGAGAGAACCGCTATCTCAGCACTTTACGTGATGCATTCATGCTCGCATTTCCACTGACAATGTTTGGATCCATTGCGGTCGTCTTGATCAACCTGCCATTTTGGAGTGATGAATTTCGCGAAACACTCAATCAATACTTAGGAAACGCCCAAAATGCCACCATGAGCATTATGACGCTATTCGTTGTGTTCGGGATTGGCTATTACTTATCCAAATATTATCATGTCGAAGCCATCTTCGGCGGTGCCATCGCCCTTGCCAGTTTTCTTATTCTGACACCTTTTTACTTTGACAGTCCGAACGGTGAAGTCATCACAGGCGCACTTTCACTCGACCGTTTGGGTGCAAAAGGCATGTTTATCGGCATGCTGTCCGCATTTGTTTCAGCTGAGATTTACCGCTTTTTCGTTCGCCGCAATTGGACAATCAAAATGCCCGATGGTGTTCCGCCAGCAGTTGCCAAATCTTTTGCAGCACTCGTTCCTGCCATATTGACCCTTTCCATTTTCCTGCTCATCAACTTTATTGTCCAAGCTGGATTTCAAACCAATCTGCATGATGTCGTCTACTCTGTCATCCAAAAACCGCTCGTTGGCCTAGGTTCTGGCATCATTCCAACACTGATTGCCCTGTTTTTTGTCCAAGTACTCTGGTTCTTCGGTCTGCATGGACAAATTATCGTCAACTCTGTTATGGACCCGATTTGGAATACCCTAATGCTTGAAAATTTAGACGCCTATAAAGCAGGTGATGCACTGCCGCACATCATTTCAAAACCCTTCCTGGAAGTCTTCACTGTTGGACTAGGTGGTTCAGGCATGACACTGGCCGTCGTGATTACACTTGCTTTCTTCATGAAGAGCAAACAAAGTAAAGAAATCGGTCGACTTGCACTCGGCCCCGGACTTTTCAATGTCAATGAACCCGTCCTATTCGGCCTGCCAATCGTTTTAAACGCCACCATCCTCATTCCATGGGTCCTAGCGCCACTAGTTGTCACTGCACTCAACTACTTTGTCATGAGCATTGGACTCGTTCCAGCGCCAACAGGTGTCTCCGTTCCTTGGACGGTTCCAATCGTCATCAATGGTATTTTAGCCACCAACTCTTGGCTTGGCGGAGCATTACAAATTGTCGATTTTCTCATCGTCTTTATCATCTGGTATCCATTCCTAAAAGTGCTCGACAAAACGAATTTAGCCCGTGAGACCCTTGCAGAAAACGATAAATAGTTGCTTTTTTAATCCCCTATGCTATAATTTGCCTAGAAAAGACTAGACATTTTATGAACTTACGGAAAGCTAGGTGATAGCATATGGTGAAATACGAACAAATCGCAGCTGATATTCGTGAAAAAATTTACTCAGGCTACTACCCGCCAGAAGCTCTGCTACCTGATCAGTTGACTCTTTGCAAGACTTTTGACTGTAGCAGAATGACCATCAAAAAAGCCTTTGATATTTTGGCAATGGAAGGGCTCATATACAGACAGCGCGGTTCAGGAACTTATGTCATGAAAAATGCGCTTGCCAATAAAAAAGACATTACCTTACGTGAATATAACGGCCTGACAAAAATGATGGGCAAAGAACACATCACCAGTAAAATCATTCGTTTTGACGTTTTGTTTCCCGACGAGCGAATCGCCGAACAACTACTCATCAAAACCAGCCAGCCCGTCTATTCCCTCATTCGATTACGCCTTTTAGACAGTCAGCCATATGTTTTGGAACACACCTATATGCCAGTGGATCTTGTGCCAGATCTGACCCCTGACATTCTTTTAGGCTCGATTTACGCTTATCTGAAAGAAGGTTTAGGCCTTGTAATGAGCGGTGCCTTCCGAAAAATCAACGCAGATAAACCCTCCAACTATGATCAAAAGTTTTTAGCCTGTGATGAACACGATCCGGTTCTCGAAGTTGAGCAAGTCGTCTATCTGAAAGACGGCCGACCAATTGAATATTCCCGTTCACGCCATCGCTATGACACTAGAAGCTTTGTCGTTCTAGATCATCATGAAATCTAAAAAAACCGCTGTTTGAGAGAAATCCTGACTTCCTCAAACAGCGGTTTAAATTCTTTCGTGACACAGAACAATCCATCTACAACGAAAAAGGCTGTACCAAATGGCACAGCCTCTTTCAGCGCAATCAAAAGGAGAAATTCACACAATCAAATAAAGGGGGTATTTGTTTGTGATTTATTTCACGGTACTAATATATCATATTTCCCTTACAAACTCAATACTTCACAAACTTTTTTTTGAAAGCCAACATTAATAATTCTTAGCATTTTACTCCAATTATCAAAAAGAAATCACTACTACAACCTCCAACTGTTATACCCTCATCTCAAAACAAAAAAACAGCACTCCATCTCAATCCATTAAATAGCCAAAAAAGTGTTTTTCACTCTCCATTTCAAATCATAACAATAGATTCCCCTAATATAAAAAAACTGAGACTTCTCATTTAGAAAGTCTCAGTTTTCATTGGAAAGTAGCTATCTTTTTTTCATATTTTTACTAAAAAAATATTTTTCACAATCATTTCACGAGGCTTTCCAATTCTTCCAGACGCTGCTCAAAAACCTTCAAAGCATCATCAACAAATGCAGGCTTCGACATATCCACCCCTGCACGCTTCATAACTTCGATTGGAAAATCTGAGCTTCCCGCCTTTAAGTAATTCAAATACCCAGTCACAGCCGGTTCACCTTCTGACAAAATCTTGGCACTTAAAGCCGAAGCAGCTGAAAATCCTGTCGCATACTGATATACATAGTAATTCATATAGAAGTGAGGAATCCGCGACCATTCATATCCTATTTCATCATCATAGGTCATTGATTCCGTCCCATAATATTTCTTATTGATTTCAAAATACGTGTTCGTTAAATATTCAGCTGTTAACGCCTCACCATTTTGGTCTGCTACATGGATCTGATGCTCAAACTCGGCAAATTGCGTCTGCCGGAAAACCGTTCCCTTAAAGCCATCCAAATAATAATTCAACAAGTAAGCCCGAACTTCTTTGTCCTCATATTTCTTCAGCATATAATCCATTAACAAGTTTTCATTTGTCGTAGAAGCAATCTCTGCCAAGAAAATCGAATAATCCCCATAAATATAGGGCTGATAATTCCTCGTGTAGTAGCTGTGAACACTGTGTCCCAGCTCATGAGCCAGCGTAAACACATTATTAATATTATCCTGCCAGTTCAACAGAATATACGGATTCGTACTGTAGGCACCCGATGAATAGGCCCCACTACGTTTTCCTTTATTCTCCACTACATCGATCCAGCGCTCGTCAAACGCCTTTCTAAGAATTTGCTGGTATTCGTCCCCAAGAGGTTTTAAACCTTCTAGAACAAGCTCTTTGGCCTCCTCAAAAGTGAATTCCATCTTAACCTCACTAGAAAGAGGCGTATAGAGATCATACATATGCAACTCTTCTAGCCCCAGAAGTTCTTTCCGCAATTTTAAATACCGATGCAGTAACGACATATGCTGATTGACCGAATCCAGTAACGCATCATACACCGTCTCTGGAATATAATTGCCAGAAAGTGCTGCCTCCCTAGCCGACTTATAGCCTCTTGTCGATGCGTAAAAATTAGATTTCTTCACTTGACCGCTAAGTGTCGAGGCTAATGTATTTTTCAGTCCTTCATACACCTCGTACATACCTTTAAAAGCATCCTGACGAACCCGACGATCACTACTTTCAATTAATTTTCCATAACGACCATGTGTAATCTCAATCTCTTCCCCATTTTCACCTTTGATTGTTGGGAATTTCAGATCCGCATTATTCAATGTATTAAAAGTCTTTGATGCATTCCCCATCACTTCGCCAGCACTTGCCAGTATCGCTTCTTCTTTTTCACTCAAAATATAAGGCCGACTTAGATTTAAATCTTCCAGCAGATGCTTGTAAAGACGTAAATCCTCATTTTCCTCTAAGAACCCATCTAGCTTCGCCTCATCAATTGCTAAAATTTCTGGATCAAAGTAAGCCAGACCCGAGATAATTTTGGTAAAAAGGCTGCCTACTCGGCTGTACAAGCCCTGATATACCGCATTCGTCGTATCTTGATCCATTTTCAAATGGGCATAAACATACAAATTTTCCAGCTGATCATACAGCTCATCGCGAAACTTTAGTGCACCTAATAAATTTTCTGCACTTTCGCCTAGTTTACCTTGCCACTCGGCGCTTTCTTCACCTTTTGCTGCTACTTGTTTAAAAGCCTCTTCAAAAGCTTCATCTGTAGCAAAAATAGGCGTTAAATCCCATTTCATCTTTTCCGGCACCTCTTCACGCAATGGAAGAGCTGCTGCCTTGTTTTCAGCCATCAGCCGATCACTCCCCTACAACAATATTCTCATTAATTATGAGCCAAAACACGCGAAATTGCAAAAAAACAGAATTTTTCACTTGCTAGCATGCCAATTCGCTCTTTGTATCAATCTTTTAAACAAATACTGCTCATCATCTATTTGCACAAGCACCTGCTGCTTCTCCAAATAAAGCAGATATTCTTCTAACAAAGACCAACAAGCCCGCTCCGATAAATAAATGGTTTTAATCGGCTGAACAATTTTTTGAAAGCATGCCCCAACCTGTCGTTTCGTAAAAATATTTCCCGCGGATAACTGCTCAAAAAAGTGACTATAAAGCTGATACTGCCATTCAATTGCAGGAGTAATAACCAAAAATTGACTATTTAACTGTACGCCTATTTCTTTTGGCAAACTATGCAGCGTCAAGCCACTTGCATATAAAGTGCGCATAAAATTTCCTCTAGCTTTATATTTTGCATAGTAATAACAAGTTTTTTGACGCTCCAGTTGCAGATTCTGTTTTAAGTAAAATTGACGAAACCGGATTCGTCCCACTGCTTTTTTCATATCCGTCTCGCACCAATCGAGCGGCAAATCCATCACCGAAGCAAAAAAACGGTTGCCCCCTTCATAAGTTAAATGATAATAAAGACGTAAACACTGCTCGCTGACAGAGAAGCTCCAAAGATAATACCCCCACTCATCAGACTTACGAATAAACGCCTTTTGAAAAGCGGTTAAATGATAGCGACCCTTACACATTTCAAGCGGTTGTCCAAGAATCCATTCAACCCGAAGTCCAGCTTGCATATAATCATGTGTCCGATCGATCAATTGGCTAATAGGAATTGTCGCACATTGAAATTCGATCGCTATTTTCTGATCAATTAATATATCCGCCTGTCTCGCAATGGTTTTCAAATAATGCTCCAAGGAAATTTCATGCCCTTGCCGTAAAAACCAATCCGCTAGCAACCACTTCCCGCTTAAATGTCGTTCACTTTCTCCTTCCGAAGCAAAACTGCACTTTGAAGAACGCTTATGAGCAAAATGAGGCGTCTTAAGCGGCCCCGCCTTAATCACTAGCTCCTCCTGACACGCCTGACAAAAATAGGCACTCTGTTGCGTCTTCAAATAGGCCACATTCGCGCGTGTTACCGTATAAGACCTGCCTTGATGATCCTGTGCTGTAAACATCTCTTCGCCTCTTTTCCTTTTACTTTATTAATTCCCCCTTTCTTTTTGTTTTCCTTCTAAATTTGCCAAAGTTAAAAAAAGACCCGATTTCTGCTTTTTTCTAAGCAAAAATCGGGTCAAAATGAATTATTTTCCAAAATACTGCTGAATTTGGCTTAAAGCTTCATCAGCAAAAATAACTTTACCATATTCTTCTAGCAGGTAACCAGTCAAATTCGACTCGGCTCCATATTCTAGTAAGATGCTTACCGCATTGTCAATGTTTGATTCATCATACTGTGCTTCTGGGAATTCTACATACAGATAATATTTATCTTGATAATGATAGAGTTTTGAAGCGATACCTTTTAAACCTGTTGCTTGACTCATCGTGATAATATCTTCAAAATCGCTAAACGCTAAAATAAACTCTAGCGTGTCCTCTTCATCCGGTTCTTCTTTTTTGTTTGGATTGAAATTTTCTTCAAGCAACTTTTCAATTCGCTCATCAGCCATACCACCAGCTTCCGGCATATTTATATCAAAACCGCCTTCCGCTTTACCTGCAATGCTGGCTTTTGTAACGAATACCTCCAGACCATGCTTCAGCGCTTGTACTTGTATCCAGAGCGGACCTTCAGGAGCGAACTCTTCTTCATACTTCAGTTCATCCATCATTTCCCAGAAAAGTTCTTCACTTTTCTCACGGTCATACCAGACATCTTCTTGGTTAAAGCCACGCTCTTCCAAATCCAGATAAGAAATGTAAAACTTGATCGTATCTTCATTAATGCGTTCAATTTCCATCGTCACACTCTCCCTTCCTCTTTAGTCATTGACAATGAAGGGTAAATATTATTTCTTCTTTCATTGTAGCCTAAAATTGGGATTTATACCACCATAAGTTATCAGCAACCTTGGTGAAACCTAATATAGACTAAAAGAATTAAAATTACAAGAATATCCGCTTAAAATTTTTATCAGTAAAAAAAAGCTGCCAATTATGAAATCGACAGCTTTAACGACTATTTATTTAATTAACCATT
The DNA here is from genome assembly GCF_900183385.1 of Listeria costaricensis. GTDB lineage: Bacteria > Bacillota > Bacilli > Lactobacillales > Listeriaceae > Listeria > Listeria costaricensis. The sequence goes on along the minus strand of NZ_FXUT01000006.1, from coordinate 158,757 downwards.
TTTGAGCTTCACGAAGTTGATAAGTACGCACCTTGCGTGGCAAGAAACGGCGAATCTCATCTTCGTTATACCCTACCTGCAAGCGTTTTTCATCAATAATGATTGGACGACGAAGCAAGCCAGGATTTTTTTGAATCAGTTCAAATAATTCTTGTAGTGGTAAACTGTCTAAATCGACATTTAATTTCTGGAAGGTTTTTGAACGAGTTGAAATAATTTCATCTGTACCATCTTCAGTCATACGTAAGATTTCTTTGATTTCATCCAAACTAAGCGGCTCAGAAAAAATATTTCTTTCTTTATATGGGATTTCGTGTTCTTCTAGCCATGCACGTGCTTTACGGCAAGATGTACAACTAGGTGAAGTGTATAACGTTACCATTAGACATTCACACTCCTTATAAGGGTTTATTGTTTCATTCATTTAACGAAATTCTATCCATTTCTCTATTTGGAAGAATAAAGAAGAATTCACTCCTTCATTATACACTAAATTTGTGAAATAAAATATACTAATTTTAAATTTCTTCCTAAATATGCAGAAATTGTCTAGGTAAGCCGTTAGTAATAACTTACCCCTACTATACTCACTTTAAACGAGAATTACATGAAAAAATTTCATTTAAAATGAGAAAATCATGAGAAATAAATGAAAACAGTATGAAAAAGCATGCTTAGAGATTTTCCAAGCATGCCATTCCATTTATTTTTGCTGCGCTGCAATAAGCGAAGCGTGTTTTTCCTTATAAGTGACAAGTTCAGCTTCTGAGCAGAAAACAAAGTGTCCTGGAGAAACTTCTCGCATTTTAACTTCTTCATTCTCTTGATAAGAATGAATAGTCGGATCATAAGTCTTCCGAACACGCGTCCGTTCATAATTAGGATCCGGTAGTGGAATCGCCGACAAAAGCGATTCTGTATACGGATGAAGCGGCGCACGATAAAGTTCATCAGCATCTGCCAGTTCAACCAGTTTACCATAATACATTACACCAATTCGATCACTGATATATTTTACCATGGACAAATCATGGGCGATAAACAGGTAGGTCAGGCCTTTTTCTTTTTGGAGCTCTTTCAAAAGGTTGACCACCTGAGCTTGAATAGACACATCTAGTGCAGAGATCGGTTCATCTGCAATAATGAAATCTGGTTGAACAGCTAGGGCACGGGCAATCCCGATCCGCTGTCTTTGACCACCTGAAAATTCATGTGGATAACGACCTGCGTGTTCTTTACTCAAGCCAACCGTTTCTAAAAGGCGATACACTTGCTGATCTGCCTCTTCTTTCGTCTTGGCCAACTCATGAATATTGATTCCCTCAGCAATAATATCCCGAACTTTCATCCGCGGATTTAAGGACGCATACGGATCTTGGAAAATCATTTGCATTTTTTGACGGAATTCGTGCATCTCTTTGCGCGATTTTTTCCCATGAACATTTTTACCTTTATAAAGGACTTCTCCACCAGTGGCATTATACAAACGAATAATCGTCCGACCAGTTGTCGATTTCCCACAACCAGATTCACCTACTAAGCCCAGCGTTTCTCCTTTATAAATATCGAAGGAAATATCGTCAACAGCACGCACTTCATTCGGTTTCCCTTGATTAAAGTATTGCTTCAAATTATGAATCTCTACTAATTTTTCACGTTCACTCATCGACTTCTACCCCCTTTGCATGAACTGCTTGCATTCCCGGGTGAAGCTTTGCAAACTCTTCCTGCCGTCTAAGAACAGCTTCCGGCGGTGTTACTTCCGGCGCATCCGGATGCAAAAGCCAAGTTGCCGCAAAATGTGTATCAGACACTTTAAACATTGGCGGCTGCTCCTCTAAATCGATTTGCATGGCATATTGGTTACGCGGTGCAAATGCATCCCCTTTCGGCGGCTTCAATAGATCTGGTGGCGTACCTGGAATAACGAATAGCTCTTCATCATCCGTATCAAGAGTCGGCATCGAACTGATGAGTCCCCATGTATATGGATGCTGCGGATTATAGAAAATTTCATCCACTGTACCAATCTCCACGATTTTACCAGCATACATAACAGCTACCCGGTCAGCCACATTCGCAACTACCCCTAGATCGTGGGTGATAAAGATGATTGACGTATCAATTTTCTTTTGCAAATCTTTCATCAAGTCAAGAATCTGTGCTTGAATGGTTACATCCAGCGCAGTGGTTGGTTCATCAGCAATCAATATTTGTGGATTACAAGCAAGTGAAATCGCAATAACTACCCGTTGACGCATACCACCAGAGAATTGGTGCGGGTATTGTTTAATACGTTCTTCTGCTTTTGGAATCCCAACAAGTTGAAGCAAGCGAAGTGCTGTTTTATGCGCTTCTTTTTTGCTGATTTTTTGGTGTTTAATAAGCGGTTCAGCAATTTGTTTGCCGATTGTCATCGTTGGATTGAGTGATGTCATCGGATCTTGGAAAATCATCGCAATATCTTTCCCGCGAATCTTTTGCATTTGGGCTTCTGATGCAGTAGCCAAATCTTTTCCATCAAACAAAATATGTCCCGATTTAATTTTTGAATTACTTTCCGGCAACAAACGCATAATGGCTTTTGTTGTAACGGATTTACCAGAACCTGATTCTCCTACAATCGCGAGAGTCTCCCCTTTAAAGAGGTCGAAACTCACACCACGGATTGCTTTTACTTCCCCCGCGTATGTGTGGAAAGAAATATTCAGGTCTTTCACTTCTAATAGTTTTTCCATTTCTCCTCACCTCTCATTTAGTCACGCATTTTCGGATCGAACGCATCGCGAAGGCCATCAGCAATCAAGTTGAAAGCGATCATAATCAAACAAAGTACGATACACGGATATAGAACCATATACGGTAGCACCTGCATCGTCTTATACCCATCATTAATGAGCGTACCAAGCGATGCTGCTGGAGCCGGAAGCCCTAATCCGATAAAGCTTAGGAAAGCCTCGAAGAAAATGGCACTTGGAATACTGAACATGACATTGATGATCACAATCCCTGATACGTTCGGTAGCAAGTGTTTAACTAAAATTTTCGGTGCAGATTCACCCAGTGTAACGGAAGCCATGACAAACTCTTGATTCTTGAGTTTGAGCACCTGCCCCCGCACAACCCTGGCCATGGTTATCCAGCTGGTCATGGCAATGGCGATAATAATCGACGCAATCCCCGGATCGAGCACGAGTAGCATCAAAATAACAACTACAAGGTTTGGTATGGCAGAAATAATTTCCAGAACACGCTGCATGAAGTTATCCACACGACCGCCAACATAGCCAGAGATCAAGCCGTATGCAACCCCAATTACAAGGTCACAAAGAGCCGCCACTACTGCAATCAGCAATGAAACCCGTGTTCCTTCCCAAATACGATAGAATTGGTCACGACCGAGCGTGTCACTTCCAAGCCAGTAATAAACATCACTATCGATATTTTTTTGTTTATATACGTCTACTTCTGTCCCGCCAATATTTTGCTTCCCGTTCCAGAAAGGCATATTTTCAAAGCCTTGCACTTTAGGCGGCAAGCTGGCATTGGTATTAACCATTTCATCATAAATACCATGCCCGCGAAAAATTGGTGCAAAAATAGCCATTAGAATAATTATCGCTAATACAATGATGGAAATCAGTGCTGCCTTATTTTTACGAATTCTAAGCCATGAATCCTGTAAGAAAGTCAGACTGGGACGTTGAATTTTTTCTGCTTCTGAGTCCTGCAGGTGAGCAGGCTGAAATAATTCTTTTGCAATCTTATGTTCTGCCATTAGCTCTTCCCTCCTGACACACGAATACGAGGATCAATCAATCCATACAATACATCGACTACGAAAATAATCGCAACGAGCATTGCCGCAAATAGTAAAGTAGTTCCCATGATGACCGGATAGTCATTCGTTTGAATCGAGGAAACAAACTGGCTACCAATCCCAGGGATACTAAAGATATTTTCAATAACAAGTGAACCAGTCATCAGGGATACTGAAAGTGGTCCTAACACAGTAATAAGTGGAATGAGTGCATTACGAAGGGCGTGCTTGAATGCAATCGACATTTTGCTATTCCCTTTCGCTTTTGCAAGCAAGATATAATCAGATGCAAATACATCAATTAATTCTGTTCTCATAAAACGAGCTGCTGTTGCAAGTGGGAACATGGCCAGTGCAAATGCAGGTAGGATTGTATATAAGAAACCATCCCATCCAGCTACTGGCAACCATTGCAGTTTGGCACCAATCCAGTATTGAAGGACTGTTGCGAATACAAACGATGGAACCGATTTACCGATAATTGCTATAAATGTACTGGTGTAATCCGGCCATTTATTTTGATACATGGCCGCAATAATCCCGAGAATCACCCCGAAAATAAGACCAAACACCATTGCCTCTAGAGCTAGTTGAACGGAAGGTCCAATCAAGTCTCCAAGAATTTCTGATACAGGACGATTATCCAATTGGAACGACACACCTAAGTCACCATGCAGTAGTCCTGTCATATAGTCGAAATATTGAACTGGTAGTGGATCATTCAAGCCGTATTGTTCATTCATCATTTGAATTTGTTCATCACTCATTTTTTCCTGATTACGATAAGGTGTCCCGGGTAGGAACTTCATCAGGAAAAACGTAACAGAAGCAATAATGAACAATGTAATGAACATATAAAGCAGCCTTTTTAATGTATACTTTACCATCTATCTCGACACCTCCTAAGTATTTTTTATATCGCAAGTTTATTTCAAGGCTCGTCTTGTTTCCCAATACTCGGGCGTACGCGAAACCAGTTGAAACCAAACGATTTTTCTAAGTTAAGTTTTATCATTTATTGTCAAATTATAGAAATTAAATTGTCTAATAATGATCCGCCTAAAATATCAGCAAAATGAGAGAGTATATCGAAATATACTCTCTCTAAAATCAAGCATTTCTTAAAGATTCTTATTTAGTCAAGTATACGTTTTTGTAAGTATAGTCTGGACCAAATGGATTCTTCTGCAGATTATGGATGTAACTTTGTTGAAGGTAAGCATTTGCACGGTGATAAAGTGGTTGGATGGCTACATCATCATCCAGAAGGATTTTTTCAGCGCCGACCATTTCATCCCAGCGTTTTTGATCATCTGCAGCATAAGTTACAGAAGCATCTTCAAGGATTTGATCATAATCTTTGTTCGAATAGCTCATTCTGTTTTGAGAACCATCTGTTTTAAATAGGTCTAGGAATGTCGATGGATCCTGATAGTCAGGTCCCCATCCGCTCATAGACATGTCATAGTTTTGGTCTTGGTCATTTTGAAGACGTACTTTAAATGGTACACTCTTCAAGCTAACTGACAAGCCTTCAAGATTTGTTTGCCATTGGTTTTGTAGGAATTCAGAAGATTTCTTCGCATTTTCAGTGTCATCAGAAGTGAATTCCAATTCCAACTTGTCTACACCAAGTTCTTCCAGTCCTTTTTTCCAATATTTTTGAGCTTCTTTTTTATTATATTCTAGGTGAGCGCCAGATTCTTTCACATAGTCTTCTTTGTTACCTGGATCAAATGTGAATTCTGGTGGCACCAAGTTATTTGCTGGTGTGGAACCATTTTGAAGCACTGTATCTACATAAGCTTGTTTGTCGATGGAAAGAGCCAATGCGCGACGAATATTTTCGTTTGCAAGTGGTGTAGCTTTACCATCACGTTTTTGGTTAAATTTGATGTAGAAAGTAGAAGAATCGTTCACAACTGTGTAGTCTTTGTTGTCTTTGTTTTGTGCAGCATATTCAGCACTTAGAAGCGCACGATCGATCTTGCCAGTGTTGTATAGGTTCAAGCTAGTACCGGAATCTTGAACAACTTGTACATTGATTTGTTTCAATGTTACGTTTTTCTTATCCCAGTAGTTATCATTTTTCTTGTAAGTCCATTTTTTGTTTGTTCCTGTCCAATCTTCTAATACGAATGGACCGTTATAAAGGATGCTGTCGCTATCTTGTGCGTATTTGTCGCCTTTTTCAGTTACATATTTTTCATTCAATGGGAAGAATGTTGGGAATGCGAACAACGAGTTGATGTAAGTAGTTGGTTTAGCTAGAGTAACTTCCAATGTGTAGTCATCTACAGCCTTAACGCCCAATTCTTCTGGTTTCTTCTCGCCTGCTACGATTTCAGAACCGTTTTTGATTGCATCAAACAGGTAAGAATATGTTGCTGTTGTTGCTGGGTCTACAGCGCGACGCCATGCAAACACGTAGTCATTTGCTGTTACAGGGTCACCGTTCGACCATTTCGCATCTTCGCGTAATTTGAAGGTATAAACAGTTTTGTCATCGCTGATTTTTGGTTCTTCAGCGGCTCCGGCGATTGCTGGAATGCCGTCTTTATCAAGTGCATAAAGACCTTCATTCGTTTGGTTGAGTACGTTCAAACCAACTTGGTCATCCGCTTTTGAGCTGTCTGCTGAAGGAATTAGAGCTGATTCAGCTAAATTAAGTACTTGCTCTCCTGATGGTTTTCCTGAGTCCTTGCTAGAGCTTTTTGAGTCGGAAGAAGAATCACTGCCCCCGCCACATGCTACTAAGACTAAACTTAGTAATAGTGTAAATCCAAGTGTCAAAAATAATTTAGATTTCTTCACTAAGTATACCTCCTTTTTTATTTTTCTGAAAAATTTGTTCGATCACTATTATACTCTAAATTTTTCCTCTTTGTAAATCAAACAAGCATATGGTTAAAACAAATAAAGTAGGCTGCTAGTGACCAATGAGATTATTCCTTGAAAAGTCTGAATAAACACTTAAACAAATCAAGCAACTCATTTCCTGAATCATTTCCAGAAAAATGTTAATTAAGTTTTCTGAAAATAAGTTCAGTTTAGTCTAACAACTTGCTTCTCCATTTTAGTCAATGGCAAGTTTGAATTGCAAAAACAAAAAACTAAAAGTATAACAACAAGCGACTTAATCCTCTAAAAATTTTAGGATTATATTTATTTATATACTTTTTTTCGCGCTTTGTCTAGATAAAAACACCAAAAATTTATTTAAATCTATTAATTTTCTAATGAAAGCCTGATAGAATGGGTCTTTACGGATTTTAAATTTTTTTCGCTCTAAGAACGAACTTTTTTGCGTTGAAACAAAAATATCGTTCGTTTTTCCCTTTTATTTTAATTTTTCGGAAAATAATACACCCTAATATTGCATAATCTTTTTTTGATCGCTCTCCAATAGTCAACTTTTTTCATTTATGGTAAAGTATGTAAGAACAGAATTTTTGAGGTGAACCATTTTGCTAAAACGTATTTTACTTTATGCAGGTATTCAAGAAGTTTTAATTTTCATTTGGATGTTGATTCAAGAAGGTCAGGTTTCTCTATTCCACTATATCAATATCTCTTTTGGCGTCTCCTTCTTCTTCTTCTTAGTTGGATTAATCATTTATGTTATGAAAAGCGGTTTTTTGGATCGAACACATGACAGCTTTCGGAAAATTTTGCGCCGGAAAGATGAGGAGGAAACAGATTTCTCAGATATGATGCTTTCCGAGCTTGTTGGAATCGGCTACCATGCTATTTTATTTAGTGCGCTAGTTGTTTTAGCAACTTGTCTAATAGCGCTGCTTTTTTATTACCTGTAATTGACGTTTTTACATTCTATTGTTAGAATAAAATTAATTATAACTGATGCGTGATGAGGAAGAGTAGTAATCATTTTCGTTGCTTTTAAGAGAGATTGCGGTTGGTGAGAGCAATCAAGCATGAAATGATGAATGGACTTCCGAGGACTGGTTGTGAACGCGATAAGTAGCAACTGGCGGCTAAAGACCGTTATCTTTCCGAGTGCTCTTCTTCAAAGAGTATTAGGGTGGCACCGCGGCAAACCGTTCGTCCCTATTTTTTATAGGGATGGGCGGTTTTTTCACGTTTATCAGTCCATTAGAGGGAGGAATTTTTAAAATGAAAAAGGTTATTTTTTCTGGCATTCAGCCAAGCGGTGATCTGACACTTGGCAATTATATTGGGGCGTTAAAGCAGTTTGGACAATTTCAGGATGAATATGACTGCTATTACTGTATCGTGGACGAGCATGCCATCACAGTTCCTCAGGATCGGCTGAAGCTTCGTCAGCAAACAAGAAGTCTCGCCGCTCTCTATCTGGCTGTCGGGCTTGATCCTACCAAATCGACCCTTTTTATCCAGTCAGAAGTGGCTGCACATGCCCAAGCCGCATGGATTCTCCAATGTAACATTTATATTGGCGAGTTGGAACGGATGACACAATTTAAAGATAAATCTGCTGGCAAGGCCGGTGTCAGTACGGGACTCTTAACTTATCCGCCGCTTATGGCTGCTGATATCCTGCTTTATCAGACAGATCTGGTACCTGTTGGAGAAGATCAAAAGCAGCATATCGAGCTGACACGCGATGTAGCTGAACGCTTTAATAAAAAACACAATGAAGTCTTTACCATTCCTGAAATCTATGTGCCAAAACAAGGCGCGCGCGTGATGTCTTTACAAGAACCAACGAAAAAAATGAGTAAGTCTGATGAAAATCGAAAGAGTGCCATTTATCTTCTTGATCCGCCAAACACCATCATCAAAAAAATCAAAAGTGCCGTGACTGACTCAGAAGGTATCGTCAAATACGACAAGGCAAATAAACCCGGCATTTCAAATCTGCTCTCGATCTATTCCGCGCTAACTGGTAAAAGCATTGCAGAGCTTGAAAGCCTTTATGACGGAAAAGGCTATGGCGATTTCAAAGCTGATTTAGCTGAAGTTGTTGCTGCTGAACTTGCGCCAATCCAAGAGCGCTACTATGCGTTTCTTGAATCGAAAGAACTTGATACTATTTTAGATGAGGGCGCTGAAAAAGCGTCTCGCGTGGCGAATAAAACATTACGCAAAATGGAAAATGCCATGGGACTTGGCAGAAAACGCCGTTAATCACTGAAAAAAGCTGGATAACCTGATCCATTCAGGCCGTCCAGCTTTTTTTATACGCATTAATTCATTATTTTCAGTTCCACATCAATATTACCGCGTGTAGCTTTAGAATATGGACAAACCTGATGCGCTTTTTCGACCAGCTCTTCTGCTTTGTCTTTTTCCACACCATCAATTTCGACTTCTAAAACTACGCCAACTTTAAAGCCGCCGTCTTCCGGATCGCTATATAAAGAAACGGTTGCTGTAACAGTACTTTTGGCATCGATTTTTTCTTTTCCAAGTACCAGTTCTAGTGCACTGTTAAAGCATGAACTGTACCCCGCTGCAAATAGTTGCTCAGGATTCGTTCCGCCGCCACCTTCTCCTCCAAGTTCTTTCGGTGCTGAAATATCGAAATAAAAGACATTATCAGGCGAATGTACTTCTCCGCTTCTGCCGCCTGTATTGACGATTGTCGTTTCGTATAATTTTTTCATGCTTTTTCCTCCTACTTTCTTTGCAAAAATTCACTTGGCCTTCGTCATCAGGTAACATCCTCATGTGAGCTATGGATGACATGCTACATTTCACCAATAGCCGTTGCTTTGATTTATTTACCCTCTTTTTTAAATTTTAGACCTTTAAGAAAGAAGAAAGTTATAATTATTCTTACTAATTCTCTATTATAAAATAAGTATATTGCTTCTTTCAAAGCATATATTAGATTTCTTGGTTACCATCCTTGCAAAAGAATGTACTATTATAAAAGCTGCTTTTGCATGATGAAATCTGTTTGTTCGTCATCCCCTAGCCAAAAAGAATGGGCGCCTACCACTTTGAAACCATTTTTTTCGTAAAATTTTAATGCCGACTGATTGTTTTCCCAAACCCCCAACCAAACAGCTTCTTTTTTCTTTGTTTTGGCCAGTTGTATAGCCTTGTTAATAAGCTTTTGTCCAAGTCCTTTTCTTTTAAAAGCAGATAAAATATAGATCCTTTCTATTTCCAGCATCTTTAGACCCATTATTTCTGTTTGTGCGTCATTCCAATTAATTTTTAAATATCCGGCCAGACACTCGCTATCAAAAATAAAATAAAAGCTGGATTCGCGCTCTAATAACTCTTTTTGCAATTTTTCCAGGTTGTAAGCCTCCTCCAAATAGGCGGTCAAATTATCATTTGAATTCTGCTCTTTAAAAGTTTCTGAAAAAGTTTTTATACTGATTGCGCGCAACTGGTCGATTTCCGCCAACCGGCATTCTTTAATCATGCTCAATGATTTCCCCTGCTTTCGTTCCATAATTTCGTTTATTGCCCTTTTTTACATACTCCCAGTCCTGTTGTATATTACTGCTTACCCGTTGCAGCAAGGCATAGATTTGGTCGATTTCCTCCTCTGAAAATCCTTGAAGCGCTACTTGATTGGAGTAATGATTTTCATCTTTAATATGTGGGAAAACTTCATTTCCAAGCTGCGTGGGATAAATTTTTTTGATTTTCTTATTTGCCGGATCACTTCTTCGCTCGATAAAACCATTTACTTCTAATTTCTTCACTGCCCTTGCAACTGTCGTCCGGTCCACTCGTACAAGTTCAGCCAACTTCTCCTGTATGATACCGGGATTTTCACATATCCGGACTAAGTACAAATATTGCCCTTTTGTTAAATCAAATTCCTTAAATTCTATATTGCTGATGGAATCCAGAGCTCTCGCAATATTTCCAATTTCTCGTAAGATTTCTTGCAATTCTTTCACCTCTTCTGTGTCGCTCTTTCTTTTATTATAACGAATATTGTTGTAAATGCAACATTATGCTGATTAAAAAAACAGTATTTAGCTGCCATCACATTGTCATGATGCGCCAAATACTGTTATAAATCTACCTATTTATTCTTCGATTTGTTTGAAAACAAGTGTTGCATTGTGTCCACCAAATCCAAATGAATTGCTCATTGCAACCTTAACCTCTTTTTCACGTGCTTCATTCGCCACATAATCAAGATCACAAACTGGATCCGGATTTTTCAAATGAATCGTTGGAGGAACAATGTTGTCACGAATCGACAAGACAGAGAAAATAGCTTCGATGCCGCCAGATGCGCCTAGTGTGTGACCTGTCATCGATTTTGTCGAGCTGACTGCCAGTTTATAAGCTGCATCGCCAAAGACTGTTTTCACAGCTTGTGTTTCATAATCATCGTTATACGGGGTACTTGTACCGTGGGCATTGATATAGTCAACGGCTTCTGGTGCCATATCTGCATCTTGTAATGCCATTTTCATTGCGCGAGCTGCCCCCTCACCGCCTGGAGCTGGTGCCGTGATATGGTAAGCGTCACTTGTCGCACCATAACCGACAACTTCTGCATAAATTTTTGCACCGCGCGCTTTTGCATGCTCATATTCTTCCAAAATCATAATTCCGGCACCTTCACCAATGATAAAGCCATCACGATCCACATCAAAAGGACGACAAGCCGTTTCTGGATTTGGATTTAGCGATAGGGCTTTATTGGCACAAAAACCAGCGATACTCATACGTGTAATCGGAGCTTCTGTTCCACCTGTGATCATCACATCGGCATCTCCGCGTTCAATTACCTTGAAGGCATCACCAATCGAGTTCGTACCGGTTGCACAAGCTGTCACGGTTGTCGTATTGATTCCTTTCGCGCCAAAACGAATGGATACTTGACCTGATGCCATATCTGGAATCATCATTGGTACGAAAAATGGGCTGACACGACGTAAGCCGCGGTTTAAAAAGGTTTCAAATTGATTCTCAAAAGTTTCCATGCCGCCGATTCCTGAACCGATCCAGACCCCTACACGTTCAGCATTTGAATCATCAATTGTAAAATTCGCATCTTTAAGAGCCATGTCTGCTCCCACAACGGCATATTGCGTGAACCGATCCATTTTACGTGCATCTTTTTTATCGATGAATTGTTCAACATCAAAATCTTTGAGCTCAGCAGCGATTTTCACTGGAAACTCTTCTGGATTTAAACGAGTCAGCTCTGCAACACCATTCACACCTTTTTTGGCATTTGCCCAAGATGTTTCTGCGTCATTACCAATTGGTGTGACAGCGCCAATCCCTGTAACTACTACTCTCTTCTTTTCCATGTTTTCATCTCCTTAGTTTCGGACTCACGAAAAAATAACTTCTGCCCCTTTAGGCAAAAGCAATTCTAGTATTGTTGCTTCAAAAAAGAAATATAAATAATGGCGATCGAAAGGTACACCTTCCTCATTCAATTTAAGCAAACGCTGAAGCAAAAAAAGCGTCGCCTACATTATAGCATAAAAAGGCAAGGTTTTCCTTACCTTTTTATGTCGCCTATTCTTTTTGCATTATTTTCCCCAGCGAAGTACAAGTGCACCCCAAGTAAGCCCCGCACCAAAACCGACTAGCAGGAGATTATCGCCATCATGAACTCGCCCTTCTTCTACCGCATCAATTAACGCTAATGCAATCGATGAAGAAGATGTATTGCCATATTTATGGACCGTTCTCATTAATTTTTCTTCTGGTAAACCTAAGCGTTCACGGGAAGCTTCCATAATGCGAATATTTGCCTGATGTGGAATCAATAAATCTAAATCTTCTTTTTCAAGTCCCGCTTTTTCAAGAACCTGCATCGAAGCATCGCCCATTTTTCTCACAGCAAAGCGGAAGACTTCACGTCCATTCATATAAAGTTTGTCATTTTCTTCTTTCAAATTAAGGTACTTCCCACCAGAACCATCTGAACCTAGCACAAAGGAAAGCAGCCCTTTGTCATCTGCAACCGGGCCCATCACGACTGCCCCTGCACCGTCACCAAATAGAACGGCTGTACTGCGGTCATCCCAGTCCGTAATTTTAGATAGTTTGTCTGCCCCGATAACTACGATATGTTTATAAGCCCCTGTTTGAATAAATTGAGAAGCCGTCACAACGCCATAAGTAAAGCCGGAACATGCTGCTTCCACATCCATCGCCGCTGCATTTTTTGCACCTAATCGATCTTGAATGATATTCCCAACTGAAGGAAAAGTCGATTCCTGCGTAACTGTCGCCACGATAAATAAATCAATATCATCTGGCGTCAAACCTGCATTTTCGATTGCTTTTTTTGCAGCTTCATAAGCCATATCATGCGTATATTCATCATCCCGTGCAATTCTGCGCTCTTCAATGCCTGTTCTTGTGCGAATCCATTCATCAGAAGTTTCCATCATTTTCTCTAAATCAAAATTGGTTAAAACGCGTTCTGGAACATATTTTCCAACGCCTAAAATTCCTGCATTCATTTGTTTCTCCTCCATCTATGTCCTATAATCCTATGCTTAGTGACACAATTATTAGTACCTGGTCATAATATTAACAGATAAAGCATCTTTACGCAAATTTCAGTTTTCACATCAGAAAAAAACGGTTTGCTCCCCACAAACCGTTTCTTTCATTTATTTATGACTAGAAAGGTCATCCGCTTTTGTCCAGCCAATTTCCTGCCCATTATTCGTGGTGATTCGATACCACGTTTCATTGCTAACTTCTGCTTTACGATCGATTTTCATTCGCTTGCCTTGATAATCCTTCAGCTCCCCTGTTACAAGTGCAGGATCTTCCACCGGCAAACGATAGATTTTTTGTTCCGTTTTGGCTACATATTTTTTCTGCTTTACAGCTTGTTCCATATCAGGCGTATAGAAAATCGTTAGTGCCTTTGCATCTATCCAACCGATTTCACGATCTCCTTGCACAATTTTATACCAAGTAGCTCGTTTAGTGACCGCTTTTTCGATCATTTCGACTTGTTGCCCTGCATAATCAGCTGCGTCGCCCTGTAATGTAGCACCTTCTGTTCCGTAAGGCGCCGACCAGATTTGATGATCATCTGGCTCTGAAATGGTCGCATAGGCTAGCAGCTGCTGATCTTGTTCAATTGCATCATACACTTGGTCATATTGATCAAGATGATAGGTTTCAATCGTGTTTATCAAACTTTCCGCATACGCTGGATCTGTTGCATAACCAGCATTTTGTATGGCTTGGGCTGCTTTTTTATAATCCTTTTCACCAAGAACTTCTGCATATTGCTGCGTGTTACCAGAGATACCATTCACGAATAATTGCGCATGGTCATCTACAGAGGCCGCTCGATCTGGATACGCCCGAAAAGTGGCTTCCGTTTGAATGGGTTCATTATTCACATATTCGGTCGTTTGCATATCCACAGAGTTTCCTTGATAGCTTCCCTTAATCCCAAACAAATTATTGGCTTGTTCTGATAGGCCGCTTTCTCCCCAATTTGATTCTAAAATTGCCTGCGCAAGCGTTACACTTGTCAAAATTCCTTCTTGTCGCTCAAGTTCTTGGGCTTCTTGTAAAATTGACTGAACAAATGCTGCCTGGCTGGATGAAAATTGCGTCAAATTTACTGCTACTTGTTTGTCTTCTGTTTCACTCGCATTCACTGTTGTAAAAGTCCACGGAGAAAATAATAAGCCAATCACAGAAGTTGTCAAAACTAGTTGCTTGATTTTTTTCATTCTTGCTTGGTACACATCCTTTATCTGCCTGTTTATTTAACTTTTGCTAGTTTAACAGATAAATAACATGAATAAATGATAAAAAGATTGCAAATAAATTCATTTTTATTTAATTATACCTATCGATCAAGTCCATTCTTTATGTTTAGCGCTTACAACAAAAATGTGACAAGTTTATGAATGTTTCAAGTGACTTGCCAATGATTGAAGCTGGTATTTAGGTGAAATTTGTGCTAAAATTATTGCGTGATAATGTGAAATGAGGTGTTGGCAATGCGTTATATCGTAACAGTAATTTGGGTGTTCTTCTTGTCCATGATGGCCGAGTTTGTTCTATCATCCATGCTATATGTTCCATTCGATTTCACTAGAGGAATTATTTTGACAGTAGGAATTTCTATCTTTATGATAATCATTCCTTTGCTTATGCCGAAAGACAGTGAGATTTACGATATTAAATAAGCATTCCTAAGAAAAAAGGAGCGACTCAACTGATTGAGCCGCTCCTTTTTTGTACAGCGGAGAGGTTTACATCCCCGCCGCTTTGATTCATTTGTCCAGATAATATTTATTCACTGGTTTTAAATCATCATCTAGTTCATATACCAGTGGCACACCTGTTGGAATTTCAACTTCCATAATGTCATCATCACTAATGTTTTCCAAGAATTTGACCAGTGCACGCAAACTATTGCCATGAGCTGCAATAACCACGCGTTTACCTGACTTAATTTCAGGTGCAATCGTGTCCATCCAATACGGAATCACACGTTCCAATGTTACTTTCAAATTTTCACCTGCTGGAATAGCATGTGTATCTAAAAGTTGGTAGCGGCGATCATTTTTCGCATGACGTTCATCATTTTCTTCCAAAAGAGGTGGCAATGTATCATAGCTACGACGCCATAATTGCACTTGGTCTGCGCCATATTTTTCAGCCGTTTCCTGCTTGTTAAGTCCTTGCAACGCCCCGTAATGCCGTTCATTAAGCCGCCAAGATTTATATACAGGCACCCAAAGCTTATCGGAGCCTTCTAACACGTAATTAAGAGTCTTGATCGCCCGAGTCAAAACAGATGTATAGGCGAGATCAAATTCAAGGCCTGCTTCTTTGATCCGTTTACCAGCTGTTTGCGCTTCAACAACGCCTTCTTCTGATAAGTCGACATCATGCCAGCCTGTAAAAAGATTTAGCTTATTCCATTCACTTTGTCCATGACGAATTAATACTAGTTTCATTTTCCTCATCCTTCCATCTTTTCAATACTTTCATCATATACCTGTTTTCTCCATCGTTCAAATTTTTCCCATTTCCTTTTAAAAGTAAACCTGATTATGTTAAAATCAATTTGAAAGAGAGATGAAAATATGAATATCCTTCAAAATTATACATCAATACCCAACTTAGAAACACTCCGTCGAAGGTTGATGCTCTATGCCAAACTGGATTTTTTGCTCAACATAGAAAACGAAGCGGATGCCTACTACCATTATGATGATAAAAACTGGCTTACTGACGGTGATTATATACGAATAGATAATGGAAGTGGTGATCATTTTCATGTGCTGATGGAAAAGGATGCTGCTGTCATCATGGGATTTGCGCATGAAAGTCCCCTCTCGCCTTACTGCCCACACCGTCCTGAGTGGATGCTTAATCACGACTTTTTCCTTGGCTTACCTGATCAGTTAAAAGATGACGTAATGAATCCCGCTTTGGAGCCCGAATGTGTAACTTTTGTTACCTGGACATCTAATGGGCAGAACTGGCAATTTGCAACCGTTCCGAAAACACTTGATACATTTGATGGAAGTGATGATTTCTTAGCGCTTGCTGGTGATCTTACAGTTTATCAAGAATGGCTGATAGATTATTATGAGATTGAATGGCACCGTTGTATACTTGAAGAATTACAGAACGGTACACCATTTACCGAAGAAATTCTAGCAAAACTTTTTCCCGATGAAAATGCGACTGAATGGCTGACAGAGTTAAGAGAAAAATTCAGGCAAGCATAAAGAAGCCGGAAATCTAATGGATAGCCTCCGCTAGATTTCCGGCTTTCTTGATTCTAAACGTTAAAGGTAAAAATGCCATCCTCTAGACCGATTTCCACCTTACTATGCGGTAAAACTGTTCCTTTTACAATTTCACGTGCCAGTGGTGTTTCAATATGACGCACAATGTAACGTTTCAGTGGCCGAGCCCCGTAAACTGGATCATACGCTTCTTCGGCAATGAATGCTTTTGCTTCTTCAGAAATCGTAATCGTGATTTCCTGCGCGGCCAAACGTTCTTGCAGCTCTGCAACCATTTTTTCTACGATACCTTTAATATTTTCAAGTGTGAGTGGTTTGAAGAGAATAATATCATCGACACGGTTTAAAAATTCTGGTTTGAACGAAGCTTGCAACACTTGCAGGACGTCTTGTTCCAGCTGTTCGGAAATTTCGCCTTCCGTTGTCCGCTCAAGTAGCAGTGTCGAACCGATATTGCTGGTCATGATGATCACTGTATTTTTGAAATCAATCACGCGACCTTGCGAATCTGTAATCCGACCGTCATCAAGCACTTGCAGTAGGATATTGAAAACATCAGGATGCGCCTTTTCGATTTCATCGAGCAGTACGATCGAGTAAGGATTGCGCCTTACAGCCTCTGTCAGCTGGCCGCCTTCCTCGTAACCAATATAGCCGGGAGGTGCCCCAACCAGCCGAGATACCGCATGTTTTTCCATGTATTCACTCATGTCAATCCGAATCATATGCTCTTCCGAATCGAACATATTATAAGCCAGTGCTTTAGCCAGTTCGGTTTTCCCAACACCTGTCGGACCCAGGAAAATAAATGAACCGATTGGTCGTTTGGGGTCCTTAATACCGGCGCGCGCTCTTAACACCGCATCGCTGACAAGTTCAACCGCTTGATCCTGACCGATCACTTTTTCATGCAAGGCGTCACCCAATTTAAGCAGTTTTTCGCGTTCGCCTTCGACAAGTTTGGCAACGGGGATGCCTGTCCAGCGGCCAATGATTTCTGCAATTTCATTCTCCGTGACTTCTTCTTGCAGGAGCCGTTCTTCCGTAGCAGCCTTTTCACGGTTTTCTTTTTCCAATTCGGCTAATGCTTTTTCAGCTGCCGGGATTCTGCCATGGCGTAATTCAGCTGCTTTATTCAGATCATAATTGCCTTCTGCTTCTTCCAGATCATGACGCATCTGATCGATCTCTTCCCGCATTTCACGGATTTTGCTAATTTCGCCTTTTTCGCTTTCCCATTTGGCTTTCATCTTATTAGCTTCTTCTTTATAGTCCGCCAGTTCGCGCTGTAACATTTCTAGGCGCCGTTCACTTGCCGGATCTTTTTCTTCTTTTAAAGCCGCTTCTTCAATTTCAAGCTGCATGACTTTCCGCGTCACTTCATCCAGTTCACTCGGCATCGAGTCAATTTCAACCCGAATCGTCGCGCATGCCTCATCAATCAGATCGATCGCTTTATCCGGTAAAAAACGGTCTGTAATATAACGATTCGATAATGTGGCCGCAGCAACCAGCGCATTGTCGTGAATATTGACGCCATGATGGATTTCAAAGCGTTCCTTCAAGCCACGCAAAATCGAAACGGTATCTTCCACAGTCGGCTCAGCTACTTGAACCTTTTGGAATCTCCTTTCAAGCGCTGCATCTTTTTCAATATATTGACGGTACTCATCAAGCGTCGTGGCCCCGATACAATGGAGCTCTCCGCGTGCCAGCATTGGTTTCAGCATATTGCCGGCATCCATAGCGCCATCCGTTTTTCCAGCGCCAACAATCGTGTGGATTTCATCGATGAACAGCAGGATCTGTCCTTCCGATTCTTTGACTTCCTGCAAAACAGCTTTGAGTCGTTCTTCAAATTCACCGCGATATTTGGCTCCTGCAATGAGTGCCCCGAGGTCGAGTGAAATAATCGTTTTGTCTTTCAGTCCTTCTGGCACATCTTTACGGACGATCCGCTGAGCCAGCCCTTCGACAATCGCTGTTTTCCCAACGCCGGGTTCTCCGATCAATACGGGATTGTTTTTTGTCTTGCGGGATAATATCCGAATGACATTCCGAATTTCAGTATCACGACCGATAACCGGGTCAATTTTGCCGCTGCGGACATCCGCTACTAGATCGCGGCCATATTTTGTTAAAGCTTCATAATTTTCTTCTGCATTTTGACTTGTCACTTTTTTCCCTCCTCGAATTTGCAACACTGCTTCACGAAGTTTCTTTTTTGAAATCCCCTGGGCTAAAAGTTCTTCTGCCACTGGATTTTTCTTATCGTCCATCACAGCCAGAAGTAAATGTTCCGTTGATACAAATTCGTCTTCTAATTCTTTTTGTTCTTGTTCTGCATGTATCATTAATTGGTACAGCGCTTGACTCATCGAAGCGCCATATTCAATATTCGTGCCTGAGACGATTGGCGTTTTTTCCATCGCTTCTTTTATTTTTTGTTCCAGCCGTTTTGTGTCTGCCTCGGCTACTTCATATACCCGCTTGGCAAAATCACTTTCCGTTAACAGCGCTTGAAAGACGTGCGCAACGTCAATCGCCTGATGTCCTTTTTGGATTGCCAACTGTTGAGCAGAAGCGATGATTTGCTGAACTTGTTGTGTAAATTTTTGCATATCCATCTGTCTACCTCCTCAAATCTAAGGTTTTTTCTTCATAAACAGTTTCATTTTAATGAGTTTGACCTTTTTTGACCTTTAACCTTATTATAGAATTTCTGACCTTCTTTGTCCAATGAAAAATGTTCCCTTTTTCACGTTTTTTAAACAAAAAAATCACCAAAGAATAGCCCCCTTTGGTGATTAACTGCTTTTTTAATCTCTGCCTGTAAGTAATTGCAACAAATACAGAAATAAATTCAGAAAATCGAGATAAAGACTGAGTGCAAGCATTGGCACATCATCCATCGTAATGTCACGCTTCATCATCTGATTAAAGTCAAACAGAATATAAAGTGAGAAAATCAGTGTACCCGCCCCAGCAATCAATGTGTATGCTCCACTGATCGGCACAAATAAGGTAAACAAGGAAATCACGATCAAAATGAGTAAACTAGCAAGCAGTGCTTTTCCCATAAAGTGTAAATCTGTTTTGATTTTTGCACCTACAAATCCCAGTACAATAAAAGTGACTGTTGCGGTTGAAAAGGCCAGCAAAACGGCTGTAGCCGCCCCGGCGTTCAAGTAATAAGCAATCGTTGGACCTGTCATCACTCCCGTCACAAAGGCAAAGCCGAGTAGAAGCGGAGTGCCAAACCTTTTCCCTGCTTCACTGCGCCGTGCAAAAATTGCCGCAAACAAAAAGACGAACTCCAATATAACAAGCGGCAAATACCACGCCGGATTCAATTGATTCCCAAAAGCCACCCCAATCGTTGCTACTAACAGCGAAACAACAAACCAGTTCAGTGTCTTTTGCATGATTTCTGCTTTGGTCGCCTGTACGCGATCTTTTTGCATCGCTTGGTGGTTTGAATGACTCGTTTCATTCATTTTCCTTCACTCCTCTACAAAGCCTGTACATCCTTATTGTCCTTAAGTATAACAAATATCCCACCATTCGCCAATCCGACCAGAGAACGAAGAAAAACGTCAAATTCGTGCTTAAATTAAGCACAAATTTGACGTTTTAAAAGTATTTCTTATAAAGAACCTGTCACCCAAAGACCAAATTGTGACAGAATCGCACTGCCAAGGTATGTCCCAATGAAGACGAAGACGGCTACAATGCCGATTTTCCATGAAGTCTTGGAAAGGTCTACCAGATGATCGGCAACGGAGATTCCCGCAAAAGCTAAAATTGGTGTTGTGATAGATAAGAAATCCACCGCAGCAATTGCATTAACAAAGAAATTTGACATTAAGCAGAAAATCAGTGACACGAGTGACACCCAGCCAAGCACAGGAAAGTTGCGTAAAAAGCCAACAGGCACTTTTTTCATGACATCTGAAATGATAATCCCCAGAAAAGCAAACAACCATAAAACTACCAGTCCAATCAGTGTATCGGATGTAATCGGCGTGCTTGCGGGATTTTTCCATAATTTTACTTCTTGTGTAAATAGGATGAGTGCAAGACTCAGTACTAAAATCAGACCTAATTTAATATATTTACGACTAAGCGTTTCGTTCTGCATGACGTTTGCCTCCTCTAGTTAGGGTACGATACATAAATCCTTGTAATGGCGCAGCTAGGAAGACCATTG
This sequence comes from Listeria costaricensis, assembly GCF_900183385.1. Lineage (GTDB taxonomy): Bacteria > Bacillota > Bacilli > Lactobacillales > Listeriaceae > Listeria > Listeria costaricensis. Next base: position 138,035 of record NZ_FXUT01000006.1, on the reverse strand, counting down.
TATAGGTCCCCAGGAAGCTGGTCAAAAGCTGACTTGCCGCCGCATAGGATAAAATAGTCGAGCTTTGATCTGGTACCTGCGCAGCCAATGTAGAAGAAGCGGCTGTCATCATACTCGCAGAGCCAACCCCTGAACTCATCGCTAGTGCTTTGACATCAAAGCCTAAATAAAGCAGGAATGGCGCAAAAATACTAAAGAAGATTGCACCGAACAATGTCCCAATCAAATAGATAGACAAAACGCCGCGTCCTTCTGGAGAATTAAGGGTGTATTTTTCGGAGATATAAGCAAGCTCCCCTTCACGACCTAGCCCTAGTGTCGCTCCGATTGCTTCGCGGCGAAGACCCAACATGATGGCAACAGGTAGGCCCAGAATAACCGTTCCTAGGTTTCCTAATTCCTGCAGGATGAACACCCAGCCAATGCTAAGAATTTCTTTAATATGAGGCGCCACATCCGCACCGTAACGCGCCATTAGTGGCAGCATGATGATAATCAAGTACTGCCCGGAAAAGCCAACATTTTCTTTACTATAGATTTTTTTCAAAATCCCTTTTCGGAAAAATGGAATCCCAAAGATCATTCCGATAGCCACGGCAAAAACTAGCGGCAAAACCGTGACCGTCACTTTGCCGAATTGAAGCGTTTGGAGACCGATCATTTCTGAAATCGTGATAATTACTACCACTGCTGCAATTAAATAGATAAACCCTTTTTTCATCTTTTCCTCCCTATTCTGTGATCGACTGGATCAATTTTTCATATTCTTGGTAGCTTCGTTTATAAAATTTCGATGTGTCCAGTTGTCCGTTCATTTCCTCGAGCACCTGACTGACAAAGCGTGGAAATTGTTCGAGCACGAAACGATCATCGATCATTCTGAAATCATCCCCATGAATGGCTCCTGTAAAACCGCCATAACTAATTTGAATACATGGGAAGAGAAAGGCCAGGTCGCCAATATCGCCAGCTGCTGCAATGCCGCCGCGGTCATCAATCAACCCTGTAATTTCTGTATTTTTATCAAAAGCTTGTTTGACAAAAGTATTTAAATAGCGATCCTGAACAAATGGCAGATAGCCCATCTGGGTCTCTGTAGCAACGGTTCCAGAAAGCGCTGCTGCACTATGTATAGCTGCTTGATCTAATTTTTTCGCCGTTTCTTGCATATATTCGACCGTTTTTGTCCGCAAATCAGTGCCTACAGTTATGCGATTGGGAATCACATTGGTCGACATATCGCTACCCATCACGATCGGGTTAAAACGAACTAGTTGGTCATCACGCACCTGCTGCCGTAAAAGGCCAAGCGTGACATTGAATAATGTGGAAATACTATAGGCATTCACGCCGCTAAATGGATCGAACCCTGCATGTGTGGCTTTTCCTTCAAAATGATAGCGTTTATACAGAAAGCCCGCCAAGTCGCAGTCGATTTCGATCGTCGGTTCATCAAAAGTTTCACCAATCGAATGCACACAAACCCCAAAATCAATATCATCAAATACGCCCAGCTTCATCGCTTCCGGTTTCCCACCATAGTAGGTGATGGTTCCTTCTTGCCGCAAGCTTTCCCGGTAGTCAAGATCGAGATATTCTTCCGCTGGTACAAAAACAAAGGCAATATTGAAATCATATTTTTCGTATGCTTTTGATTCAACCAAGTAGGCATATAACGAAAGCGCGGTCGTAATTTGTGTAAAGTGCCCACAGTTATGTGCCGCGCCAGTTTCTTTATCTGCGCAAAAATGTGTCGGTGCATAAACCGCATCAAGTTCTGCAATAAAGGCCATTGTCATGGGTTTATCCTTCGATAGATACGTCTTTATGCCAGTTGTACTAAAATGTGTTAATTCAATTTGACTATTCTTACTTTTCAGAAACTGTTCGACTAACTGTTTGGTTTTCCATTCCTTGTAGCCTAATTCCGGATTATGGAAAATCTGTTCAGCAATTGTCTGCATTTCCGCAAACTGCTCTTTGAAAAACATCTTCATCCTCCTTGCCTTTTTTAAATCCACTTCTTATGATAAAGAGATTCAAAAGTGAAGTCAAGCCTATTTTGGCAAAAAGTCGAATATTTATTGCACATCTCGTTTTTTCGTACGTGTTTTAGTTTCGTTTTCAGAATAAAATTCAGCTAAACGCCAAAAGAAAGCATAAAAAAACCCGTTCATCTAGTAAACGGGTTTTTCAAAGGTATCAAATTAGTCCTGCCTGTTTCAGTCCCCAATAGATTCCTTCTTCATTATTATTTTTTGTGATAAATGTTGCTTTTTCTTTCAATTCAGGCACTGCATTCTCCATGGCCACCCCACAGCCGACCGCCTGGAACATCTCCAAATCATTCAAGCCGTCGCCGAACGCAAAAGTCGGAACATCCTGATACCCCAGCACATCGAGCATTGCTGTGATCCCTTGTGCCTTGGAGCCATTTTTCCGAAGAACATCATTACTGAATGGCGTATTTCGTACAAACTGCAATTCAGGAAATCGCTCAGGGAAATATTCGTCGCCGCTTTCAAGCAGTAAGAGTGCCATATTAATCTCTTCTTTTAAATAAAGACTCGGATCAACTGCTGGGGAAGGCTGTCCCAGATAGTCAAAGTGCTTATCAAGTGCCGCTCCATCTTGTGTTGCTCGGATTTTCGTTTCATTATAAAAACATAACGGAACATTTTGGGAATCTGCTGCCACTTTCAAACGGCCGAGCAATTCTTCCTCCAAAACATCCTGATACACCTTTTCCCCTTGATAAATAACTGCCTGTCCATTCATGATCACAGCCGAGTCGATGCCCGTTTCATTCATCAAATGATCAATCTCAATCAGTGTCCGTCCTGTCGCAATCATTGGTAAAACACGATTTTGGCGCATCATGTCCAGCGCCTCAAGTGACTTTGCTGAAACGGTCGATGCAGAAGTCAGCAATGTCCCATCCATATCAAAAAAACAAATTGCTTCTGGTTTCAACAATCCTCTTCCCTTTCTTTAAAGGCTACTCTTTAGCGATACAGCACGAAATCACTGACATCTTCAAAGCCGATTTGATGATACATTTTTCCGGCTACGGGATTGTTATAGAATAAACAAGGCGTTTTCCCTTCCGCCAGCAAATCACAGCAGAGCCGCTTCATGATCGTACTGGCAAAGCCTTGACCACGATATTCTTTGCGTGTTGCTACACCTGTTACCATTGCAGAAAAGCTGTTTTCTGCAGACGATTCTGCCACCGAGACAATTTCGCCGCGCTGTTCAATGGTATAGATTCGTTTCGATCCTTGTTCAAGCTGTTCAATAATGAGTGCTTCATTATCATTGCGCTCGCCGAATTCTTCAATCCCTTTACGCATTTCGATAATGGCCGCTACATCGTCGGCCTTTGCTGATCGGATGATGACTTCACGATTCGCATTCATCATACTTGCATTCGTACACTTACAAAAATGAGAATCCTGCCGCATCGATACGAGCTCCGGCAGTTCCTTTTCAAATTGACTGGTTACGCGCGGAATACCGCTAATATTGAGAGGGGTATTTTCACGATTTTTAATGATTTCTGCAAAACCGGCCACATCAAATGAATCCTCTTTCGAATAAGGCAAGAAATTTTTTCCAAAGCGCAACATACAGGCACGTAAATTTTCTGCTTCGTCAAAGTCTCCCCAAAGTTCAAGAAAATCAGTTTCATAGCCAAAATTTTCAAGATCTCCTAAAATAAATAAATTTTGCAAGGCCTCCGGTTTCAATAAATCCATGACTTCCTGTTCATTTGATGCAGTTAGCTTTTTAATCAAGTGATTTCACTCCTCATCGAATAGTTACGGAAAAATTGATTTCATTTTAGTTGAAAACAGCCGATTAGTCAATAAGCACCGAGACTTTAAAAAAACGTCAAAGTCATAGCTGTTCTCAAAGAAAGCCCTTACACGTTTAAAATATTATTTTTACGTCTGCCTCAGTTGTCAAATTCACCCATAAATAGCCGCTCAATCAGCCCTGAAATATCCTGAATGAATGCGGAAAAAGGTGCCATATCTACTACTTCTAAATGCTCCTCATCATAGCAGGCGATCTTTTTCGTACGGGGATTCCAAAGAAAGTGCAAATCTGAATAATTATCGACTTTTTTGGAAATCCGTAAATATTTTTTCCGTCCAATTTTCATTTCAATCGTATCTGTTAGGGTAAAAAAGTCAACAAACGCCACATCCCCTTCCAACTCGATATGCAGCTGCTCCCCTTGTAAAAATTCCTTCACATCTTTTGACAAGCGATAACTTTTCAGCGCTAAGAGCTTATTTTCTTTTTGATGAAATTCCACCGGCTCCAGTGCACGAAAATAAGCGGCCATTTCTTCGTCGCCGCGTTCAACAGCAATGCTATAAGGCCGCATGCCATCTTTTTCCGCCAATTTCACATCTGCCCCGTTCGCCACCAGATAACGACACATTTCTAAATCAACATATCTTGCTGCCACACAAAGCGGAGTCGGCTTAAAAGAATAAACCATATCCGGTTGATTAAAATCCACGTCTACTCCGTGCGCAATAAAGAAATCCAGCAGCGAATAATTTCTGTCACTCACAGCACTTCGAAATGCCTTTCCGCCGTATTTAGCGACTGAATGACCTAACGCTTCAATGAGTGGCAGATTGTGAAATTTTTTGCCGTAGATAGCTTCTGTAAATGCTTCTGACTTCACATTATTCACTGCATGAATGTCAGCCCCTTTATCTGCCAGATAACGGATCATCGCCTCATTTTCACTATATCGAACTGCTAATAAAAAGCTCGGTTCTTTTTTGCTATTTAGTTCAGCCCCTCGTTCCACAAGCCATTTGACGACTGCAAAGCAATCCATCATAATCGCAAAATTGACGGGCGTATAGATTGTATATTCATCGAGCTCGATTTCTGCCAAAATATCCCAGCCGTCCGCCTGTTTCTTTTCTAGCTGCAAAATATCTTCTGCGGAAATAGCCTGGAGAATATCCGGCACATGCTCAAAATCCCCTAGATTTTTCACCTTCATGATTAGTTTGTCCCTCTTCTCTGTTATAGGTTCTCTCATCATACAAAAAAATCATGCTGGAATCAAACGATCGTCTGACTCCAGCATGATTAATTTAGTCGTCATTCATAATGAATTTCGCCAATTTTCAACATCAAGCTGAGTGCATTGAATTTTTCATTGCCTGTTTGAAGTTTTGAATCATCTGTGCCAATTTTAGCCGTATCTCTAAAATTAATTGGCTGCGAAGTAATTTTTTCTGTCGGCTGTACGAAATAATTTTCTTCCAGTCCTAGTTGTTCCGTCATTGTTCGTATGTATTTCGCAAATTTCTTCTCATTTCTCATCTTACCACTTACAATACTTGTTACATTACTCTGCGACAAACCCACTGCCTTGGCAAACGTTCTATTTGTATAAGCATTTAACTTTATATATATGGCAACATTATCAGCGATTCTTTGTTTTTCTGATAGTACTTTCATTTTCCGAACCTCCCGTTCGTTTTTACATTTTCTATTATGCCCATCGAAAATGAGAATGTGATTAAAATCAAATAGTATTACGGTAATAATTTTGGAAGCGCTTTACAAATCAGACATTCCCCGCGATTTTCAAGGGTCTCCGCCAAAAAAAGATGACCAGAAAAGTTCTGATCATCTTCTTTTATTAGCCTTTATAAACTTGCCACACTTTATCCCGTAAAAGCTCTAAGAATTCTTGATCGGCATTCGGCATCGGCGGGCGATGATAGCTCGCACCGATTTCATCCGTTACAACTTTACATTCATAATCATTGTCGTACAAAACTTCCAGATGTTCGGCGACAAAACCGACTGGCGCATAAATAAAATGTTCATAATGCTGCGTCTCAAATAGCTCACGCGTCAAATCCTGCACATCCGGCCCAAGCCACGGCTCGCCCGTTTTCCCTTCACTTTGCCAGCCTTGTGCATAATGCGGCACGATGGTTTTCTCAAAAATCCATTCCGCCGTCTCTTTCAACTGGTCCGGATACGGATCACCAAACTGTTTAATCTTCTCCGGTAAACTATGTGCTGATACAACAAGCACTGTTTTTTCTAATGCCTCTTTTGAAAGCGTCCCCGCTATATGATTGATCCGGTCTGCCCACATTTGAATAAATTTCGGCTCTTGATACCATGACTCAATCGTTTTGATTGAAGGACCTCCCAATTTTTCAGCAGCTTCTTTTGCCCGTTTATTATAAGCGGCCACACTAAAGCTCGAATAATGCGGCGCGAGAACGATGGAGATGGCTTCCGTGATTCCATCCTCATGCATTTTCTGAACCGCGTCTTCAATAAATGGTTCAATATGCTTCAATCCAATATACACGTGGAAAACGACTTCTTCTTGATACGCATTGAGCGCCTTTTCAAGTCCCGTTGCCTGCGCTTCTGTAATTTTTGCTAGCGGAGATAGACCGCCGATCGCCTGATACCGACCTCGCAGATCTGCAATCATTTCTTCCGTGGGTCTGTGTCCGTGGCGAATATCCGTATAGTAGCGTTCGATATCCGCATCCTGATAGGGTGTTCCATATGCCATTACAAGTAAGCCTACTTTTTTCATGACTCTTCACCTTTCCGCAACCAATCAGCACTTTTACGATGTACATGATCCGTTAATTTTTTCAACATTTCAGGAGATACTTCTGGAAAAACACCATGTCCTAAGTTAAAAATAAAGCCCTGTTGTCGAACTGCCTCCTGCAAGATTCGATCTGTTTCCGCCAAGCACGCCTGAGGAGCAAGCAAAAGTGCCGGGTCTAGATTCCCCTGTAACGCCTTGTCAGGCAGTAAATTCCGAGCATCCCCAACAGAAGTCCGCCAGTCAAAGCCAACGACATCAACTGCCAACTCGTTAAAACTGGTCAGCAAATGGCCAGACGCAACCGCCTGCATGATGACAGGTGTTTCCGGATGCGCCCGCTTGATCGACGCGACAATTTCTGTCATCACTGGTTGGACAAAGGTACGATAATCTGCCGCCGACAAAGCGCCCACCCATGAATCAAATAACTGGACCGCACTGGCCCCCGCTTCAATTTGGGCAAGCAGATAGTCCGTCGTCATCGTGCCCAGTTTTTTCATTAAAAGCTGCCAAGTAGATGGATCCTGGTGCATAAAAGCTTTGGTCTGGTAGTAATTCTTAGACGGGCCTCCCTCAATCAAATAACTGGCCAGCGTAAAAGGAGCGCCAGCAAAGCCAATCAGCGGCACATTTAGCTGCTCTTCTGCAAGTAAACGAATGGTTTCTAAAATATAGGGAACATCCCGACTGGGCGAAAGCGTGCCAAGTGCTTCCACATCTGAAAGCTGACGGATCGGATGCCCAATCACCGGCCCAATCCCGCTTTTAATTTCAACATCTACACCAATTCCGTGAAGCGGCGTCATGATATCTTTATACAAAATGGCCGCATCCACCCCGTAATTTTCTACAGGTAGTCGCGTCACATAAGCACATAATTCCGGCTCATGTGTGATTTCAAATAATGAGTACTTTTCTTTTAACTGCCGATATTCTGGCTGAGAACGTCCTGCTTGCCGCATGTACCAGACAGGAATCTGTTCGACCGCTTCTTTTCTCGCCGCTCTTAAAAACAGATCATTGGTGATTTTTTTTGCCAAAGCTTCTCGCTCCTTTATGTTCAGTTTCACACATATCTCTACTGATTACTTCAGTACTAGGATACTAGAATCCTTACTCAAAACCAAACATGTTGCTTGTGCAAAAGTTTATAATCTACCAAATGTGGAAAAGAAGGGTCAGATAAATGTTATCATGGGATTATCCTTAATTATTTTATAAACAGAACGGAGTCTTTATCATGAAAAATATGTATATTACGACAGGAACGGAACACTATCTTCGCCAAATTTTGCAAGAGCATCCGAATGAGCCGATTATTCTACTGCAAAACTTCCATCAGTCACTGCTCTTTCACGAATCAGCCGGGCCAAGTGTTTTTCGCGAAGAAGCCACCTATCGTGAGTTGCAGCGCCAAGGGGATATCCGTGGATTTGGCACCGTCGTTTTTGAATATATCATGGTTCGCGATGAAGAAACGCCTCTTTTCTTAAAAACAGTGCAGGGGTTGCGTTTGCATTTACGTGACGCTACTGGTTTCCAGGCCTTGATACTCGGTCAGTCCACCAAAAACAATAAATTTCTAGTCGTTACTTTCTGGCATTCAGAGCGGGACTATCAACTGTGGAAAGGAACCAAATACCATAAAGAAGTGATTCAGATTATGACACAAAATAATTCACAGATTGGTTTCTCCCACATTGATATCTATCACTTCCCTGAATTCTCACATGATAGCAAATGATACTAGAAAAAGACTGGGAGCCATACCCTCTCAGCTATACAAAAAAAGCGCTGAACGGACAGACGATTTGTCTATCTTGTTCAGCGCTTTTCACTATTGTTCTAATAATTTTTTCACACGATATGGCACATACAAGAAAGTAAAAAGCCCTACGAATGCTAGGTTGATGGCTAGAATAATCAGCCCGCTAACGGAGTCGTTTTGAGCAATGCCAATGATGCCGAATAGGATTGCCTGAAAAGCAAGCAAAATCCGCACAAAATGAATAAAGCTCCGACTGCGCCAGGCATCATCAATTGGATAGAGTTTCAACATCAACTGACCGTCAAAATGTTTCAGCATCGGAATAAATTGGAAACCCGTCAGATATAAAAAGATGAGCGAGAATAAAATGTTCAGATAAAATCCCTGAATAAAGATCATCAGGATGGCCGCAATAATGGTGAGCCGCACGTAAAGCCCCACATATTCATTCGTTCTGACAAAGGTCCTGCTAAACAAATAGGCGAATGTTTTTCGTTTTGCATAAGGAATCGGCCGATAAAGAAAATCCAAATAGCTTCTGCGTTTGACCGTTCCTTTTAAATGCGGCACATCCGCAAACAAATTCACCAAGCGGTAGAACCGGTTCATCCGCGCCTCTTCTTTATCAATCAAGTATTCCCAACGAATCGTAAGCTCCCGCGTTTTAGTCAGCAGCATATAATAGCTTGAGAACAGCAATACGAGCGTCACTGGAATCGTCCAAATGAACGAAAAACCCAGTAACAAATAGACAATCAGTGCGGTCAGCAATACGCGGAAATATAGCCAGCCGGTGTCGCTTGCTTCAAGTTTACTCGCCTGAAAGCTAAAAAAGATATTCCATAATTTTAAAAGTCCCAACATGACGACCAGCACGAAAAAACGATCGTAAGAAAAACCGGTCACGGCCGCATACATCGGCATGGCTGCCAAAAGAACCAGTATATACAAATAAGCTTGCATCCAAAAGCTCGTCATCTGGGCCTTTTTAAAATAGTGCGCCATCTCTTTTTCCTGCACAATCAGATAGACGGCATCTGGACGCTTGAGAAGTGTGGCAACAGAGCCAAATACAATAGCAGCGGTCAGCATGACGACCATTAAAGGAATGGCCGGGAAAACAGGTGTCAAAGTTTTGACCCATGCCGAGTAATAGAAAATAAGTGCCCCCACGCCGATAATCAAAACGAATAACAGGTGGTCATTAAAAATATAGCGGAGATATTTGACCACTTCATCCGAATAGGTGGAAAACCGTTTTTTCCAAAACTCTCGACTATTAAATTCCAGTTTCATTGGCTTCTTCTTTCGTCAGCTGAATATAGATTTCATCCAGAGATGCCCCGCTCATCCCGAATTGTTCCTGCAAATCTCGCAGCGTTCCTTCCGCTCGGATTCTGCCTTGATGAAGAATGATAAAACGATCGCAGTATTTTTCTGCTGTAGCAAGAATATGCGTGGACATCAAAATGCTTGCCCCATTGTCCCGCATCTCTTTAATCCAGTCTAATAGCGATTGGATGCCAAGCGGATCAAGACCCACAAACGGTTCATCAATGATATAAAGTTTCGGCTGAATAAGAAAAGCAGACATGATCATCACTTTCTGCTTCATTCCTTTTGAAAAATGTGCCGGAAACCAGTTGAGTTTACTTTCAAGACGGAATTCTTTCAAAAGCGGTCGAATTCTTGCTTCAAGTTCTTCTTCTGTTAGACCGTAAGCCATCGCGGTCAGCTCTAAATGCTCTTTTAGTGTCAATTCTTCATATAACACTGGGGTTTCTGGAATATAAGCAAATTTAGAACGATACGCTTCGACATCATCTGAAAGTGTAATCCCTTCAATCTTAATGCTTCCATCTTTTGGCTGCATCAGACCGGTTATATGTTTGATTGTCGTGCTTTTACCAGCGCCATTAAGCCCTATCAGACCCGTGATCTGCTTCTCATCGAGTGAAAAGGAAATATCCTGAAGGACCGGTCGCTTTGTATAGCCGCCCGTTAAATGTTCTACTTCTAATAAAGTCATCTGCCGACTTCCTCCTTTGCTTTTTGCAAGCTGCATGCAGGTGTTTTCTTTCATCATAGCATAAAATGAATCTTTTCCCTAAAAATTTACCAAAACTTTAGCTTCGAGGAATGATTTTAGCCTCTAAGTATGGTACATTTAAATGGAGAGATATGAAATGAGAGGTGGCCTTTTTAATGGATGATTGTATTTTTTGCAAGATTGCAAAGGGCGATATCCCTTCTGCTAAAGTTTATGAAGACGAAAAAGTCTATGCGTTCCTTGATCTTAGTCAGGTAACAAAAGGACATACGCTCATCATTCCCAAAACACATGCGCGCAATATTTTTGATTTGCCGGAAGATGAGGCTGCTGAAGTGTTCCGCCGCGTGCCTAAAATCGCGAATGCATTAAAAGAAACATTGGCTCTGGAAGGCTTGAATGTTTTGAATAACAATGAAGAGGTTGCAAGTCAATCTGTTTTCCATACCCATATTCATTTGTTGCCGCGTTACTCCGCAAAAGATGATTTTGGCTTAAAATGGAAGGACAATTCTGGTTCCTATACACAGGAGAGTTTTCAGGAATTGGCTGAATCAATCGCTGCCCACATTCAGTAGTGCTCAGAGACAAGATCCGTTCAATCGGTTATTTATGGATTCATATTTTCTAAGGAGTGATTCTTATGGATAAAAAATCATTTATTTTTGGAATTCTGGCAGGTGCTGCAACAGGTGCTGCTGCTTCAATACTATTTGCACCGAAATCCGGACGCGAATTGCGCGAAGATCTCGCACAAAAATCAGGTGAAGCTGGCGTTATTTTAAAGGAACTCGCATACAACGCCAATGAACTGGTTCAATCCATTCAAGTTCTCGGCAATGAAGGCTCTACACTTTTGAAAGACGTTTCAAGCGATATTGTAGATTCTGTTGCCAAATGGAATGAAGAAATGGAGCCGGAGAAAAAGCGACTGAAAGATGAAATCAAGGACATGCAGAAAACTATTTCTGACCTTGAAAAAACATTAAAAAAAGATGCAAAATAATAGAAACTCTGTAAAAGGACTTGTTTTCCTTTTACGGAGTTTCTGTTTTTTTTATGAAGAAATTGTTACACTTTCGCCAAAGATTTATTTTTTTGGAAAAAAAGGTTGAAAAGTCGGTTCTATGATACTACAATATGATGGTATCATTTGCGGGAGCAGATGAATTTTGCTTGTTATCGGAGGACTGTTTTTAATGCGCTGCTTAAAATCGGTGAATACGGAGAGACGCGATGAGTTTAACCGCCGTTTCTTGAAAAGCCTGTTAATCTGGCTTGCTGCACTCTGTATCATCTTTTTAGCTCGAAATTTCTTTACACATGATGATTTTTCAACCAAGTATAACCTTTTGGCATTTATCGGTTTACTGTTGATTTATCCGCTGCATAAAATGCTTCACATCCTGGCTGCATGGAAATATCGTGCAGGAGTGGCTGTTCATTTCAAACGCCACTTTTATATCATGCCATGTATGCAAGTACGGATTCACCGGATCATTCCAAAGTGGCGTTATATTGCCTCGCTCATTTTCCCATTCGTCCTAATCTCTGTGTGTTTGATTGGTCTTATGGTTGTGTATCCGCTCTATAATACGCCGATTTTCTTGATTTTGCTTTCTGTTCATATCGGCATGAGTTATCCAGACTTTATCCACATTCGCAAACTTTGGCACATGCCAAGAAACTGTTTTGTGGAAGATGCTGAACGAGGTTTCTCTATTTTAATCTCAGATTAGAGATGAGAATATGATTAAAATTTTAACATCTTTTCTTTTTCCATGATTTTTATGGTATAGTATTTATGTGTTTATGGAGATTATTCCCAATCAACTAAGGAGCGTGTTTTTTTATATGAAAAAGAAATTAGCACTTGGACTTGTCATGCTTGTGGCAATGTTCTCACTCGCTGCATGCGGGGGCGGCGGTACTGTTGTTAAAACCGACGCAGGAGATGTAACAAAAGATGAAATGTACGATGCAATGAAAGATAAGTACGGTGAACAAACCGTTCAACAATTGACTATCGAAAAAGTCCTTTCTGATAAATACAAAGTGACAGATGATGAAGTCAATGCGAAGTACAAAGAATACGAAAAACAATATGGCGATCAATTCAGCGCGGTTCTTCAACAAAGTGGCTTGACTGAAGAGACTTTCAAAGATAACATCCGCTATAATTTGTTAATTCAAAAGGCAACTGAAGCAAATGTGAAGACTGACGACAAAACACTGAAAAAATATTATGAAACTTGGGAACCAAAAATTACGGTTTCTCATATTCTAGTCGACAGTGAAGATAAAGCGAATGAAGTGGAACAAAAACTTAAAGATGGCGGTAACTGGGATGATCTTGCAAAAGAATATTCTACGGATACCAACACTAAAGACAACGGTGGTAAATTGCCTGAATTCGGTCCTGGACAAATGGATGAAGCCTTTGAAAAAGCAGCTTACAGCTTGAAAAACAAAGGTGACATCAGTGACCCAGTTCAAACTTCTTACGGCTGGCACATCATCAAAATGGACAAACCAGCAGAAAAAACAACGTATGACAAAGATAAGAAACAAGTCAAAGAAGATTATGTTCAAAGTCAATTAACGACTGAAAACATGCAAAAAGCAATCTCGAAAGAACTAAAAGAAGCCAACGTGAAGATTGAAGATGAAGATTTGAAAGATGCTCTTAGCCAATATACATCTACTAGCAGCTCTTCCTCTTCTAGCGATTCTTCCAAATCAAAGAGTGACGATAGCTCATCTAAGAGCGATGACAGCTCTAAGAGTGACGACAGTTCTTCCAGCAAATAAGCTTTTTCTTCCCCCGGTCTCCCTAAAAGAGACCGGGGTTTTCTTATGCAAGAAAAAAGAGCTTTGGCATGCGGGACAGTTAGAACCTGCATGTCAAAGCTCTTATTTTTTTATATAATTTTTTTATTCCTGATCAAAATTAGGACGATAAAAAGAACGATTATCTAAACCAAAAACGCGCTCACTGAATTCACCCGGTTTGGTATGACGCAAAGCTTTGTCCATCATGTTCATTGTTGCATCCATCAAGTCGATTTGATGTAGGATTTCTGCTTCACGAACAAGTGGTGGTTTGGGACTTCCCCATTCTCCTTTGCCATGATGTGCAAGAAGGACATGCTTCAATACGACAACTTCTTCTCCGTCAATTTGTAGTTCTTCGGCCATTTTGCTTACTTCCTCCACTACAATCGAAATATGACCGATCAAATTCCCTTCAAGTGTGTAGGTAGCTGAAACTGGTCCCGAAAGCTCAATGACTTTGCCAAGATCATGTAGAATGACACCTGCATAGAGTAAGTCACGGTCGACCGTCGGATATAGATCGGCAATGGATTTTGCCAGTCGAAGCATGGACACAACATGGAAGCTAAGCCCCGAAACAAATTCATGATGATGTCGAACGGCCGCTGGATAATCATAAAATCGATCCTGATATTTCTTTAAAAGAGAACGTGTAATGCGAACCAAATTGGCATTCTTCATTTCAAAGATAAACTGCATCACTTCATTTGCGATTTCATCTTTATCGATCGGTGCTGTTTCCATGAAATCACCGGGCTTTACATGATCAACCGGAGTCGCTTGCCGAATCTGCCGAATTTTCAACTGCTTGCGACCGCGATAATTTTGTATGTCTCCTACAATATGAACAATTTGTTGTGCAGCGTAGTTCGTCTCATCGTTATCCGATACATCCCACAGTTTGGCTTCCAGCTCTCCTGATTTATCCTGTAAAACTAAACTTAAAAATGGCTTCCCGTTACTTGCAATTCCTTTTATGCTGGATTTGATCAGTAAAAACAGATCCACACCAGCCCCTACTTCATAATCAAGTAATTTCTTTTCCATTTGCATCGCCTTCTTTCTATATCATGCTGGGTTTCATCTTTTAGTATAGCACGAGTGACTCTTGTTCGGAAAAATATTTATCTGCCTGCTTATGGCAAGTGAAAAATAAAATCTGGTTCTTTCCTTTGCGTTTTTCTAGCAGCTTCATAATTGCATCAAGTCGCTTGGCATCAAAATTAACGAATCCGTCATCAATAAGCAGTGGTAGTGGATAGTCTTCGGATATGATATCGATCAGTGTAAAGCGTACAGCTAGGTAAAGCTGCTCTTTGGTCGCCTGACTCAATTCTTCCGGTCGAAAATGAAGATCATCTTGTCGCACGACTTCGAGCTTCTCATCTTGGAATCGGACATCTTTGTATGCGCCATTCGTTAATTCTGCAAAGTAGTTGGCAGCAAACTGGCGGGCTTTCGGAAATTTATCTTCCTGCAGATGGTTCATTGTCTCGTAGATTAGGGCTTGTGCCGTCTTAAGCTCCATCCATTGCTCCGCTAACTCCTGCAGTTCATTCTTTTCCATATAGTAGTGCTGCACTAGCTCGCTGTATGTTCCGCCTTCTTCTAGCTGTTCGATTTGATGGACGTTTTTCATCCGCTCATTGCGTAAATCATGTTCCTCCTGTGCCAAGCTTTTCGCTATCTCGGCAAGTGCTAAATCCTGTTTTTCAAGCTCTGTCTGCCTATCATACTGACTCAATTGAAGAACTTGTTCATCGGGCAGTTGGCCTTTTAAGAGCTGCATTCGTTCTTTTGCTTGGAGATAATCCTGTGCCTGTTTTGCAGCTTGTCGAAAACTCGTTTCATCCTTTACCTTCGCATCACGATAAAGTGCCTGTTTTGCGGCCAGCAAGCTATCCATATCTCGTTCAAGCAATTGAATGTCCTGCTCAATTTGCTCCAGTTTTTCTTGGATTTTAATACCAGCTTCCGCTTCAGCTCGATTTCGTTTGAGAAAATGACGCATTTCTGCTACCTGCTCTTCTATAGGTGCGTTCGTTGTTGTCACAGACAGACCTGATACCACAGCCGCCCATTCTTTTTGAAAGAGATTTATTTGCTCAATCTCCTTCCGTCTCTGCTGATTTTGTTTATGGAATTCTTGACAGGAGAGACGTTTTTGGGCGATCAGCACAAGTGAATCTTCCCCCTTGGCTGATAGTCCTAACGAAGCCAAAAATTGTTGCTCAGCTACTTGATGCTTTCGGCTATCTGCTGCTAGTTTATCGGCCTCTTTTTCATACTCTGCAAGCGCCAAGGCTAGTTCGTCCGTTTCAGCAAGGAGATTTTGCCAATTCTGCCGTTTTTGTTTTTGTTCAAAATAGGCCATCATTTCAACTTGACTTGTTTCCTGCCCACTTTTCGGTCTATTGCTGAAAAAGAAGCCTGCACTGACTAACAAACCGAGACCGCCAATCAGACCGAGCCACCATACTGAAAGAAAACTGGCCATAATCAACAGGATGACACCCATTCCCCCACTGATGATCGCGCCTTTTTGCCCATTTGGTGGCATCGCTTTGGTTCGCCGCCGTGATTGATATTCTGCCTCAAAATGCGCGATCTTGTCGGCAGGCCATAGTTCAGCTTCGATTCTTTCAAGCTGTATTTCTTTTTTGCGAATCAACTGTTCCTTCTCACTTTTTTGTGTGTTCAGCCGATCTGCCCGCTGTTGATATTTTTGCTCTGCAACTGCTAATTCTTCTGCCTGTTGTAACGCCGTTTGAGATACATCAATATCAAAGTCGGTTAAGCCTATCTCTTTCGCCAATTGTCCTTCAAGAATCGTTTCTTCGCGTAAACGTTTTTTTAGCTCTTCACGTCGCTTTGCTTTATCTTGATAAAGCGGCCATTCATTTAAGCTCGTCTCAATCTGAATAAGAAGCGCATCTGCCTCTTCCTTCTGTTCAAAAGCAGGGTTTTCTTTAAGCGTCTGCTGGCGTTCTTTCAACTGCATGTGTCGATTTTGTTTCTGCCCCAGTTCTGTCAGTAGATGCTCCAGTCGAATCACCCCATCTGTTGGAAACTCCTGCTCGCCATATGCTTCAGTCAAACTTTTCAGGCCTTGCCATTCCTCATAAACCGGCCATTTGCGCCGCAAGGTTTCTAAATCAAGCCTTTGCAGCTGATTGGCTGTAGCCGCCGCTTGATTCTCATGCAATTGCTGCTCCATCTCATTCAGCTCTTTTTTCAGCTGCTGATACTTTTGATTGGCTGATTTTGCCTGTATGTATGCTTGGTGGCTTTCTTTTGTACGCTGTAGCTGCTGATTGATTACCGGGTTGCGTCCGCTAGGTTTAAATAGCTGATCCATTTGTTTTTCCAAATCGGCCACTGCCCGCAGCAATTTATCGGAACCAATAGTCCCCGCCTGCAGCAGATATTTTTCAAATTCACTTTGTTTCATTTGGTTGATTTGCTGCAAGCCATGAATATCAAAGGAAAAAATGGCTTCATAGCTAGCTCGGTCCATATCTGCTAGAATTTCAGCTAGTCGCTCTTCCCCAGCAATCGTTCCGTCTTCCAGATATAGATTGACATCCCCTGTCGCCTTTCCTTTCAGTCGTTCGACAACAACCGTTCCAAGACTGGTTTCAGAAAGTGTCAGCCGGCCGCCATAAGGGCCCTGATTTTTGGGCTCCATACGCGGGATGGATTGCTGCTTCGTTGGAAAACCGAATAGAATACTGTGGATAAACGCCATAATTGTAGACTTGCCAGCCTCATTCTCGCCATAGATCATTTGAAATGCTTGAATATCGCGAAAGGTGGTGTTCTGCCATTTCCCGTAGCCTAAAATAGCGATTTCTGTTATCTTCATTTCTTTTCACCTTCCAGTTCCGCAAGCAATCGACCCACACGCAGCATGGCACGGGTCGTTATGTCCTGCCGTTTCTCTTCACTGATATCCTCTAGAAAGCGGCTCATACTTGAATGAAAATAAAGGGCTTCAATATTTTGGAAAAAAGGGCCTTCTGCATCTAACTTATCTTTTGCGAATTGCCATTCTTCTTGGAGCAACCCATTTTTCCACCAATCGAAAGCCACTTCCTCTTTGTTTTCGGAAAAAAACAGCTGGTTCACCCAAACAAATGACCCGTCTTCCACTGGGGCCTGTTCCTGCAGCATGGAAAGCCAGTCCTCACGCAACAATTTATCGCTATGCGGCATTTCAATATGAATTTGTAAAAAGTAGGATTCCGGCAGCTCCTTATAGCGTGCCAAGCAATCTGTTAACCGTTTGAAAAGCTCGGTCTTATCCGGAATCTCATTAAACCGAACGGCTACATCTTCCCAAATCAGCGGGCTTGTTGGAATAAAAGCCGCACTAGCACCTGCTTCATTAAGTGTAACCAACGTGCAGCCCTTTGCCCCTTGTTCTTTACGGCTTCTCCCCTGCATATTACCCGGGTAATGAATCATCGGTTCTTCCGCCAGAGTCATTCGCTTATGGATATGTCCTAAAGCCCAATAATCAAAACGCTTGCTCTTCAATTCATTCACAGAAAACGGCGCGTATACATCATGCGCTTCCGACTGTGTGATTTCTGAACCGTGGAGCAATCCAATGTGAAAATCTGCTTCCCCGACCCGTTGATATTCTTGAATTCGCTTTTCTGGAATATGGCGCTTGTCATAGCTGAAGCCATAAATATTCGCCGTTGGACGATTGGGACGCTGAAAAAGGACCGCTTCCACATGTGCGGGAAAAACTGTCACATTTTCAGGTAGCTGTAACCGATCCTGTCCTTCTGCATAGAAATCATGGTTGCCGTGAATCAGATAGACTGGAATATCAGCCTGTTCTAGTCGTTTCATTTCCTGATAAAATACCACTTGGGCACGAACACTCAAGTCTTCTTTATCGTAAATGTCTCCGGCGATGAGCACAAAATCAACCGTTTCACGAATCGCAGCATCCACGCCGCGGGCTAACGAGCGATTGGCGGCTTCCTTGATTTCTGCAAAGAAGCGCTCAGGTATTTTTTTAAGGCCAGTAAATGGACTGTCCAAATGCAGATCAGCCATATGTATGAATCGCAAATTTTTCATAAAAGCGTCTCCTCTAAAACGAATGTATGTTCTTATTATACTTGTTTCCCCCCTCTGTTGCAAGCGTCTATACATGCTGTCCGCAAATCGTTTTGATTGTGCTACAATAAAGAAAAACAAGCTTGGAGGGAGCAAAAATGGCGGATTGGAAACAACAACTTGGTGTGTATGGTGTTTATATGGAAAAAGGAAAAATTTTCAGCGTGTTACGAAAAGAAGAGGGACCTTTTCAAAATAAATATGACTTGCCCGGTGGCACACTGCTCGAAAATGAAATGTTGGTAGACGCTTTAAAACGCCATATGTATCGGTTTGATACAGAAGCTGAGACTGCCGCACAGTTAGGCAGCTATGATTTTTTAATTGGCTACGGAAAAGCGCAGATCATCCATCAAATCGCACTGGTCTTTCAGTTGAAGCTGTATTTTGCACGTGAAAAAGAGATTCCATTAATTTTTGAAACGCCTGCTGAAAAACCTGCCGAATTTGTGATGCTGCCACTTGAAAAAATTACTGAAGCGAGTGCCACGCCCCTTTTAAATTTGATCAAAACGCTTTACGAAGATGCACGATAAAAAAACGGAAATCCGGCAATGGTCATGTTTCAATGACGCGACTGCCGGATTTCCGTGTCTCCATAAAAATTAGTCGTTTTGAATGTTATAAAGGTCTTGAAGCGGCATCATGATGATCCGGTTAAGATCATTGATGATTGTGCTCATTGCTTGCTCTTTTTCCATTAGTTTTAAGATTGTTTGATTGGCTTGTACTTCTTCAGCAACAGCCTGTGCTTTTTGGACAAGTTCGTCATCTAATTCCTGTCCTGTCATTTGGCGTTCTTGAATCGTCACTTGAACTTCACGAAAACGGTCGAATTTTTCCTTTGCTTCTGCATCTGCATTTACTTCCTTATACGCTTCTTGCAAATTCTTAAACTCCGCTGTTTCACGGATGCCGCGTTCCAAACCGTTTGCTAAATCATAAATATTTTCGCTCATGATAAATCCTCCAGATATCTGATTTTATTTCTACTTTATCACTATAACAAAAGACCCGTACAGATGCTAGTTAAAAAGCTATCACATCAAAAGTGCCAACAATCCCTGTACGACTCCAATCAAACCGCCCAGAACGCCGCCTAGAAGTGTAATCATTTTAAGCTCGCGTCCCGATATTTCCACCACCAGCTTTTCCACCTCTTCCAGCGAAAAGGCATTGATCTGCTGCTCAATCAGCGTGGCAAAATCCAGCCGTGCCAAAAACTCCGAGCTATTTTTTGCTGCAAATTCCAAGATGAGCCGAACTAAATATGGCAGCACTTTATCCGTCATGACAACTTGGTACGGTCTCACTTCGTCTTGAAGCGGTCGAGAAAAGCGCTCGTCTAGTTCTAGCATATCTCGCACTTCACTTGTGACCTGCTGCGCCAGCTTCTGCTCATTTTCCGGGTCAATCAGGCTTGTCAAATCCCGTTCGAGCATTTTCTGCCATTCTTGTTCAAAGAGAGTTGCGAGTTCTGTTTGAATTTCTGGTCGCTCAAGCAGTTGGAGTAGCTCTTTTTGCAATTTCCCTGCGAGCGTATCTACATTTAAAAATAATTTTGCCATGCTGAACATGCGGCCATGATCATTTAAAAACTGTGTTAATAAGCGTGTAAGCTGTTCTGCGCCTTGTGGGCTTTCTAAGAATCTGACCACCTTGCCACGTGCTGCTTCACTGAGTTCCGGCAAGTGGCGCTCGGCAGATTCTATGACCGTTTTGGGCAAAAGCTCTGCTATTTTTTCTGTGCGATGCATGTCTAAAAAATGAACCAGCTTGCCTTCTATTTTTTGCTCCAGAAACTGGCTGATTTGTTTATCGCCATTTGGAAACCCTAGCTGCTGAATGATTTCTTTTGTTGAGGTGGATTGATTCATTTTTTCTTCAAAAAATTGGCGGGCAGTGGCCGTTAATTCTTTTTCAAGTTTGGGATCAAGAAGCTTTTCGCGAATCACTTCTCCCGTCAGTAAATGTTCTGAAACCACCTGTCCGATCTTTTCGGCTAGTTCTATGCGGCGTTTGGGAATTAATCCGGGTGTAAATGGTAATTGAAAGCGACCCAGATAATGCGCACGATAGGGGCGAAACAGCATGCGGATGGCTAAATAATTGGTAAAGGCACCGATCAGCGCACCAATCGCTACCATGAAAAATACAGCTAATAAAGTGTGCAATGAACTCATCCTTCACTTTTAAAGTGGTTTCATTATACGAGAAAAAGCCCCTGATAACAATGCTATCAGGGGAAGTTCATTCTAAAGTCCGAGTCCGGTCATTTTTAACGGGTCGATATACTGATCGAATTCCGTCTCAGTTAAATAGCCTGTTTCAAGGGCTGCTTCTTTCAATGTCCAGCCATTTTGATGGGCAAGCTTGGCGATTTTTGCCGCTTTTTCATAGCCGATATGCGGATTAAGTGCCGTCACCAGCATGAGCGAACGTGCCACTTTCTCCTCGATGACTGCTTCATTCGCCTTTAAGCCACTCACACAATGAATCCGGAAAGAATGCAGTCCTTCACTCAGAAGCTGCACGGATTGCAGGAAATTGGCAATTAAGACAGGCTTATAGACATTGAGCTCAAAGTTTCCCTGACTGGCTGCGATTTGGATCGTGACATCGTTGCCCATCACTTGCGCGGCCACCATGGTCACCGCCTCGCATTGTGTGGGATTCACTTTTCCCGGCATGATCGAACTGCCGGGTTCATTGGCCGGAATTTCCAACTCACCAATCCCGCTTCTAGGGCCGCTCGCTAAAAAGCGAATGTCGTTGGCAATTTTCATCAGATCTGCCGCTAAACTTTTTAACGCGCCATGAACAAAATTAAGCGGACTATGACTTGTCAAAGCAAAAAATTTATTCGGATCTGAGCAGAACGGATGGCCGGTTTGTTTTTCAAGCTGACTAGCCACCTGCTCGCCAAATTCCTGCGGCGCGTTGATTCCCGTACCGACAGCTGTTCCTCCGATGGCAAGCGGCAGCAATTCTTCAGCACTTGTTTCAAGTTGCTTCAAAGCCCTTGTAAGCATGGCCTGCCAGCCGCTGATTTCCTGACCTAATGTCAGTGGCGTGGCATCTTGCAAATGAGTGCGTCCAATTTTTACAAGCGTCTGATATTCCGCTACTTTTTGGGCAAATTCCGTTTCAAGGGCCTTTATTTCAGGAATCAGCCTCGTATGGATCGCCTCGTAAGCAGCAATATGCATGGCTGTCGGAAATGTATCATTTGAGCTTTGCGAAAGATTGACATCATCATTAGGATGCACATCCGCCCCATGCTCCGCCTTCGCCACATGCGCCACCACTTCATTGATATTCATATTCGTCTGGGTCCCGCTACCGGTTTGAAAGACTACTAATGGAAAATGATCGTCTAATTCACCCGAGATAATTTTGTCACACGCAGCTGTAATCGCTTTTTGTTTTTCAAGTGCTAATCTGCCAGCTTCACCACTGACAATCGCACAAGCTTTTTTCAACTCAGCCATTGCTCGAATAACTTCCAAGGGCATTTTTCCCCCAATTTGAAAGTTTCTTCTGCTTCGTTCTGTTTGCGCTCCCCAAAGCCGGGATGCTTCCACTTCAATTTCACCAAGCGTATCTTTTTCAATTCGGTTCACTCTGCTTCACCTCTTTTCCAGTATAACACGGATATTTTTAGAAAAGAAGTCTATATAGTTCGTCTTTATTTCGATTGACGTGAAAGTGGTCGCCAACTTACCAAAAAGAAGCTGCCAATTAGAAGCGCGATGCTAATCAGTAACGTGACAAATAAATTCGGCCAAAAATAATCCACAAGCTGCTCGTTTTGAATGAGCGAAACAGCCGCTTTGCTGAGATATGCGGGGTTGAAAATCTGCCCAGCAGCTTCCAGACCGGTGAGTGTCGTAAGCAAGATGCCACTAACAATCGCTAAAATACCCGCCACAGTCCCACTTTCCAAAATGGTACTCAAGAAAAGTAAGAGTGTGAATAAAAAGAAAATCCAGATGCTATAGATAAAAAAGGCCTGTCCCACAGCAGCAAGCGGCAAATCGCCAAATAACAACACTGAATAATAGGCCGCCAGAAAATAACCCGCCAGCAGTGAAACGAAAATCAAACCGAATTGAACTACGACTTTTGCGGATAGATAGTGAGCCAGACTAACAGGCTTTGTCAAAATAAAGCTCAGCATGCCACTTTGACGATCAGCAGAAATCAGGCTGATTCCACTAATCAAAATGATCATGATGCCCAACTGATCGAACTGCGAGGATAGCGTCTGACTAAAAATTTCCACGCTGGTCTGCTGCTCAAATAGAGCAATCAGCGCCTCCCCATTTTCAATCCCTGAAGTCTTTTCGATAATTTGAGGCAGAAAGTACATCATGACCGGCTGCATAACACCAAGTAGCATCAAAGCAACCGGCAGCCAAATAATTTTCAGATTTCGACAAATTTCCAGCCATTCTTTTGCTACAAAAGCCTTAAAAGCCATCATTCCTGTAACCTCCTCAAAAAAATCTGCTCTAAATCTTCATGCACGTGCTCGAATTGTTCGATGCCAATGTTCCAATCGAGCAGCTTTTGTAAAATGCGCGGACTGATTTCTGCTGGGTCCTCCACCTGCAGTTCGTACCGTCTGCCCTTTTGCTCGACAATTTTCACACCTGAAAGTTCCGTTAACTTTTGAACTAAATCCAGCGCAAGCGGCTTCCCATCAATCACCACATACAGCCGATTGGTGGCGGACTCTCTTGTCAATTCTTCCAATGAACGCTGCAAAATGATTTCGCCTTGCCGAATCATGAGTACATGCTCACTGACCTCTGCTGCATCTGCCAAAATATGCGTGGAGAAAAGAATCGTCGTCTGCTGCTTTAATTTTTCAATCAAGGCAATCACTTCTCGTCGTCCTATGGGATCGAGTGCTGAAACTGGTTCATCCATGACTAATAATTTGGGTTCATGAATAATTGCCTGCGCGATGCCTAGCCGTTGCTTCATGCCACCTGAAAATTGGGAAACCCGTTTTTTCGCCGCTTTCTCATCCAGTCCGACGATTTGCAGCACTTCCTTAGCCCGCTTTTTGCACTGTGCCTCTGACATGCCGGATAAGCGTCCAGCAAATAGCAAACTTTCTTGAGCGGTCATCCATGGATAAAACTGCGGTGTTTGCGGTAAGAAGCCAATTTCGCCTCTTCTCTTATAGACGGGCGTTCCTTCTATTAAAATTTCCCCCGCATCTGCTTTTAAAATTTGCACAATAAGATGCAGAAGTGTAGTTTTACCGGCTCCATTTGGTCCGATAAGTGCTGTGCAAGAATTTGAGGCTATTTCAAACGAGACGTCTTTTAATACAGGCTCCTTTTGAAAGCTCTTTTCGATATGCTCGATTTTCAGCATTTTAGTACTCCTTCCGCCCCAAGATAAAGTATAAAATCGGGCCGAGTATATTAATAAACAAAATGACGACCAGCCAAAGAATCGGTTGACGCCGATCTGACCAGTGGCGGACAAGGTCGACCAAAGCCGTAATGAGTAAAATGAAATAAAGAATTAGCAAGGGCAGGACAACAAGGATATTAACACCCAAAACCTCCATTTTTATCGCTCCTTTTCTATCTGTTATATACATAATATAACAAACTACCAAAAAAGGCAATCTAAAAAGCGATCCAAAGCTTTGCCACTGCTTTGAACCGCTCTATTTTCACCAGGAATCGATCCACTTATTAACTTTATCAGTCACATCGTTACCAAATTCCTTCACTTTCTCTGCGCCCTTTTTGATGGACTCGCCCGCATCATCTGCCTTCTCCTTGACAGAACCCCAGAAGTCACTGTCATCCGAAGAACTGCTGCTGGACGAATCTTTGCTATTTTCTTTTTGCGTCTCTTGTTTGGCGCCTTTTGTGTCAAAATCCGTTGGTTCCTGATATTTCAAACCGCTATTCATCACATAATGCGCCAGTGTGGCCACACCCGTCGAACTGCTGGTCGTTAAATAATGGTCTTCATCCGTTTTATCAAAGCCCATCCAGACCGCTCCAACAAGGTTCGGCGTATAGCCAACAAACCACTGATCCTTCGTTCCGTTTTTATCGTAGGAAACTTGAGTCGAACCAGTTTTACCTGCCATCTCATGGCCAGATACGGCCGCATTGTTCCCCGTTCCGTAGTTGATTACATCCAGAAGCATCGATGTCATATCGTCCGAAACACTTTCAGAAATGATCCGCTTCGTCTCTGGCTCATGCTCATAGACCACATTGCCTGACGGGTCGACTATTTTGCTGATAATGTAGCTTTCCGGTTTTACCCCGCCAGTTGCAAAAGTCGAATAGGCGGTTGCCATATCCACTGGAGAGGCTCCTTTGCTCAAGCCACCAAGAGCCAGTGCCCCTAGCGTCTTGTCACTTTCTTCTACTGGAATACCAAATTCTTGTGCCGATTTGTACCCTTTTTCCATGCCAATCTGATCGAGCAACCAGACTGCCGGTGCATTGATCGAATAGGCAACCGCTTGATACATTGGTACTTCGCCGCGATAAACACCATCTACATTGGTCGGTGTATAGTCGCCTTTATAGGTGATTTTTTCATCTTTCAGCATGGAATCCACTTGATAGCCGTTTTCAAGTGCTGGCGTATAGACCGCAATCGGCTTCATGGTGGACCCTGGCTGAGCCTGCATCTGTGTCGCCCGGTTAAAGCCACGGAAAACATGATCGCCACGGCCGCCGACAAGTGCTCGAATCCCACCTGTTGCTGGATCCATGAGTACCGCCCCCGACTGCACCATCGTCCCGTCGCTTGCATTCTCTGGGAACAAACTGTCATTCGCATAAACACTGTCCAAAGAGGCCTGATAGTTTTGATCCAGTTCCGTGTAAATCTTGTAGCCGCGTTTCATGATCTCATCTTGTGAGATGCCCGCCTTATCCACCGCTTCATTGATGACTGCATCGATGTACCATGGATATTTGGTATCTTTATTTTGCTTCGATTGATCATTTAGCACGATATCCGTTTTTTTGTATTTTTCGTAGTCTGCTTTGGAAATTTTGTCATTTTCCCACATGGCTTTCAGCACCATATTGCGCCGTTCTGTTGCTTTATCCATATGATTATATGGGTCATACGCACTTGGCGCCTGCAAAAGTCCGGCAATGGTAGCCGCTTCCGGTATATCTAGTTCCGAAGCATGCTTGCCAAAATATTTTAAGGAGGCATTCTCAACGCCATATTCCCCTTCGCCAAAGTAGGAACTGTTTAAGTACATTTCCATGATTTCATCTTTACTATAGGTTTTTTCAATCTCTCGCGCCATAAAAAGTTCTTTTATTTTCCTCGTAAAGGTCTGCTCCTGACTTAAGAGTGCATTCTTGGCGAGCTGCTGCGTAATCGTACTTCCCCCACCGGTAATTTCGCCCGTGGTTACAAGGCCCCACACAGACCGTAATATCCCTTTTATATCAAAGCCATTATGTTCGTAAAAATCACGATCTTCAATAGAAACTACTGCATTTACTACATTTGGTGAAATTTCATCGATCTTGACAAAAGTCGCATTTGTACTTGAAAGCTCCCCTGCTTTGTCCCCATCCTTGTCATAAATGATGGTGGCAGTTTCCAGTCCCTTTTTAAGTGCATCAATATCGGCTGACTTGGCAACAACAACTAAATAAATAATAAGGCCTAGAATCAGGATCAAAATCGTCAAAATGATAATCTTGACGATATGCTTATTTTTAAGGAAACGGCGGAATTTCTGCCATCCCAATTTGATTCCATTCCAAATAAAGCCGAAAAAACGCCCTAAAAGCTGCTTAAAACTTTGCAAATAGCATCTCCTGTCTTTCTATAATAGTATAACCGCATGTTTACACGGTCATTCATATTTTACGTTACTTACACAAATTTTTCTACCATCTTAAGTATGATTTTTTCATTCATCGACAATTTAATTTCAGAAATTGTAAAAGGTTTTACTAAATGCATATATTTTTGCCAAAAATGTTTTCTCCCGTTTAAATGGGGTAGATATTAGTGTCAGCCACCCGTTGACAAAAGACTCCGAAACAGGAGCAAGATTATGCTTTTGGAAAGGAAATGGAACATGACCCACAAGCTGATTTATTTTTTATCACAATCGCATATTCGCAGTACCATCGCGGAAGCATGGGCAAAGAAATTGTCGCTTAGAGATGTTACCTTTATCAGCGGTTCATGGAAAAAAGAACAAAAAACACCTTTTATCAATGATGCTCTCCATGAATACGCACTTTCAGCTCCCGACAGTCGCTCCTTTCCGCCGACAAGCGAACTTTTACAAGATGCTGATTTGATTGTGACCATTTATGATTCCACACATGAGCTTGCACCATCATTCCCCAGAAAATGGCACGATAAAGTGATCTACTGGGATATTGAAGACCCTGAACAGCAGGAAGGAATTTCTGTCAAATGGGCCTGCTATCAAGAAGTGTGTGACCGAATCGCACTATCCGTAAAAAAATTAGAGCAAGATTTAATCGAAGTTTGATTTTGTGACTCTCCGGAATGGTTTATAAGTAAACCCTGCCGGAGAGATTTTTATTAGACATAGGAGGAAATCATCATGGATACCTATCAGGACATTCGTAAAGGAGAGCGAGCTGCGCTGCTGAGTATTGCCGCGTACATATTTTTGGCTGTTTTAAAAGTCGTCGTCGGTAAAATCGGTCATTCAGATGCCCTTTTGGCTGATGGTCTCAATAATACAACGGACGTGATTGCCTCTCTTGCCTTATTGATTGGTTTACGGATTTCGCGGATTCCGCCGGATGCTGATCATGCTTACGGGCACAGAAGAACCGAAACAATCAGTTCGCTCATTGCCTCGATTATTATGGTACTTGTTGCTATTCAAGTGGTCATAAGCGCCGTTCAAACACTTCTTGCAAAAGATTATGCGGCTCCTTCCATGCTTACGGCAATTGTCGCCCTCTTTTCTGGCTTTTTCATGTATGGCATCTACCGGTTTAATTTTCAGCTTGCGAAAAAAATCGACAGTCAGGCAGTACGGGCAGCAGCACTCGACAATCGGTCGGATGCTTTTGTTAGCTTTGGCGCCTTTCTTGGAATACTGGGAGCGGCGATTGGTTTGCCTTGGCTTGACCCCTTTACCGCTTTATTAGTAGGACTACTAATTGGCTATACAGCCATCAAAATTTTTTATGATGCCGCACATAGTTTGACAGATGGTTTCGACGTATCCAAACTAGAAACCATCCACCGTCTGATCGCATCGGTCGAGGGTGTCAAGGAAGTGCGCGACATCAAAGCAAGGCTGAACGGCAACCGCATCTGGATTGATGCCACCATTGCCGTTTCAGCAGATCTCAATGTCACCGAAAGTCATGCGATCACTGAAAAAATTGAAGCGACGATTCGCCAAGAGTTCCAAAATACATATACACTTGTGCATATCGAGCCTTTTGAAGAAAATAAGTCCTCATCGGGCAGGTAACTATTATTTGTCATAAATTACGTATTGTCTTATAATTTAGATAAGTATAGTTAAAAAATGTTGGGAGGGAATATTCACCATGGGGCAGAGAAACTGATTCACTTTTTCAAAATAACGACCATTATCGCCAAAAGCATGTCGCTGAATATTTTCTCCGTTAAACGATATCCAATCCATTTACGCAGAAACAGCACCTGCTCTTTGGCCACACTATTTTAATCTTATAGGAGGTGTTTGCCGTACTAGTTTCGACTAATGCGGCCTACGATTGATATTAACCATTAAATTTGTCATTATCGCCTTATTGATTGGCGTTTCGGCTTTTTTCGTTGCAACGGAATTTGCCATTGTTAAAATGAGGCCGAGCCGCCTCGACCAGCTGCTTGCGGAAGGAAATAAGCGCGCACATCTTGCCCGGCATATCTATAATCACTTGAATGCCTATCTTTCTGCCTGTCAGCTCGGAATCACGATCAGCTCACTCGGTCTTGGTTGGCTGGGGGAATCCACTGTTGAAGCAGCCCTCCATCCATTATTCGACCTACTTTCCGTACCAAGCTCAGTTGTGACCGTTCTTTCCTTTATTCTTGCCTTTGTGATCATCACTTTCTTGCATGTAGTCGTGGGTGAACTCGTGCCGAAAACATTGGCTATCGACAAAACAGAAGCTGTAGCCCTTTCCGTAGCGCGACCGCTGCATATTTTCTATAAGCTGATGTTTCCATTTATCTGGCTGCTCAATGAATCTTCTGTACTAATTTCTAAGCTTTTCGGTTTGGAGCCTGCGAGCGAGCATGAAATCGCACATACGGAAGAGGAGCTGCGGATCATCGTTGGGGAAAGCTATAAGAGCGGCGAAATCAATCAGTCGGAATTTCGCTATGTAAATAAGATTTTTGATTTTGATGAGCGGATGGCTAAAGAGGTCATGATTCCGCGGACGGAGATTGTGACGGTTGAGACTGGCCAATCGATTGCGGACTTATCGGATATTATGGAAAACGAACGTTATACGCGCTATCCAGTGATTGATGGCGACAAGGACCATATTATTGGTGTACTTAATCTCAAAGAAATTTTATCCGCCTATGTCAAACACGGTTCAGATCCATCGTTCAGTATTGACCCCTATGTGAAACCAATCATTCGGGTTATTGAGACAATTCCCATTAAAGAATTACTCATTCGCATGCAAAAAGAGCGTTCCCATATTGCCATTCTGTTAGATGAATATGGCGGCACATCAGGGCTTGTCACCGTAGAAGATATTGTAGAAGAAATTGTCGGTGATATTCGCGATGAATTCGATGCCGATGAAATTCCAGAAATTCGTAAAATCAAAGATGGACACTTTATTGTAGATGCCAAGCTATTAATTGATGAAGTGAATAATATTCTTGGTACAGATATCGAGGAGGAAGAAGTCGATACTATCGGCGGCTGGTTCCTCACACAAAATTATGAAGTCGAGGTTGGGGACGAGATTGAATATGGAGAATATATTTTCCGTGTCAAACAGGCAGAACCTCACCATATCGAGTATATTGAGATTTTACAAAAAGTAAATCCAGAATAATAATCAAAAACCACCTGTGAGAACGGGTGGTTTATTCTTCGGCTGAAAGCTCTCCTGAACCATATATCTAGTCTATGGTTTTCGTTATACAAAAAATAACCACTATTTTGCAAGCTATTTCTTTTTTTGCAATTGTTAACTTTTCTGTAACATTTCTAACGTGTTTTTGTGCTTTATTCGGACTTGTTTTATTTAGTTATCCTTTATAATATAAATGAATTCACCAATTAGTAAATTATTTTGGGGGACAATCATGAATTTCACGAAAAAAACTTTAGCAGTACTGCTAATTTTGTTACTGGCGTTTACTTGTATAAGGCCGACGCTGGCTGACGAAGAAACCATCCTCACTTTATCAATAGAAGAAACATCTGAGATTTATCAGGGCAAAGCATTTACGTTGCACCTCTCTTCAAATAGTGACTCAGATATTCAGATGACTTTGCCAGAAGGAGTTTCTTTTATAACCAGTCCGTCAGCAAATATAACGGTTCAATCCGAAGGGCAAGTTCTTTCTATTAAATTTCAAAATGGACAATCGACAGAAGCAGATCTTGAGCTTCAGGCAAATCAGACTGGCGATGTAACATTAGCCGCTGAACAAGCCGAGGCAAAAGCAACTCTTTCAATGTCCGTTCAGCCTAACGCCGAACAACAAAACGTACCAAGTAACAATTTGAAAAGCGACGACGGCTGGACACACGAAACCAACCATTTGAAAATAGGCGAGATTCCACTTAAAGACGGAACAACGCTCTGTTATCAGTTTGGCGGCGATTATCCGCAAACTCGTGTACCTTCTGCAATTACAATGGATCAAGATGTTATTCCACACGTTTATTTTAAAGATGCTAGTGGAAATAAGATTTATACGCTTTCTGGCGGTGATAATAAAACGGCCAGTTCCTACATCAGCTTTTATGATTCTAACTATCTAGAATATACAGAAATACCCAACATGAACTTGCAGTCTTTTGATTTTTACTATAAAACGCAAGCGAATGGTCTGTTAGCACTTAAACTTGTTTTCCCCCTATCTGTCGGTCGCGGTTCTTGTAGTATGACGATCGAAATGGACGGGCAAACAGATGGCAGCGTAAAAGTCACAGAAACACTGACCAACAACCATTACAATACGCTAAGAGATATGAGTATGATCAACAAATTTGATATTGCCATGGAAGGAAATGAAGGTATCGAAATCCAATATACTGGTGACAATAAAGGGTTGAGCGTTACTTCTCCAGACGGCAAATATCAATTGAACTATTTATTCAGTGACGGCTCTGGATTTTCCAACTGGAGTGGCTACAAAGATCAAGCCTCTTCTACCAGTCCGCTGAATAGTAATCCTTTTAATACCAATGCTGGAACAGGACAGGAAGCACTGAACGGTACGGCCGGAACGGTTGCATATAGTGGAACAGATACGGCCATCTATGCCAAAAGTCAACCGTTGACCTTAGCGGCAGATGGTGGGACGGTTTCATATAATTACACCATCAGCGCTGGCCCAACGGAGACAAAATCAGCACCTGAGCTCTCGCTTGATCAGGCAACAACGGGAACAGACACGGTTAATTATTATGGCAATGATTACGCGATTAGCGGAACTTGGACAGATGCAGACAGTGAATCCGTGGATCTTTATTATCAAATCGGCAGTGAATCACCTGTCAAATTTGCCAGCCAAGTAGCCAATACCCAAAAAGGTGCGGCACATGCTTATTCCTACACGATTCCCGCTGAACAGATTCTAGCAGAAGGTTTTGTTGAAAATAAACAGGTGCCGATCAAAGTTTACGCGACCGACACATCCAGTTTAACGTCTTCCAGTGAACAGGTTACACTGAAAGAACAGCTTTGCGAGGTGACCGTTCAATATCTGGACGCATCAGGAAATACTATCCATGCTAATGCAACATTAAAGGGGCAAATGGGGACCTCTTATCAAGCCACCCAATTGACCATTGACGGTTATACCTATAAAGAAACAGTGGGTACAGCAAACGGTACTTTTTCAGCACCAAGCGAAACTGTTCAATTTATTTATGACCAAAAGCCTTCTACTCTAGGCATTAAAGTTTCAAACGGATCCAGTGCCATTACCAAAGCCTATACAGGAGACACATTGCAATATAACGCCTCCTTTGTGCCGCCGTTTGACCAACCTTCCACAACCAAGTATCAATCAGCTGATTTTACAGTGACGGGATTAGCCAATTTCTCTACGATTGATCAAATAAAACTTGAAAATGAGGATAGAGAGCAGGTGGGCGTCGGTACTGTTGATGCAAGTGATCCGTCAAAAATGCACATCCACCTTACCTCAACGAATGTTCCTGGAGATGAGATGCTAAGAATTTCTTTCAAAGGAACGATTGCAGAAGATACGGCGGATCAATCTATTATCCGTGTCCAAATAAGTGCGGATGCTACATTTACGAATGGCGTTTCAACAAGCTGCCAGTCAACTGCACCGGATGTTCTTGTCGAAACGGGGAGCCTTGCCTTTGCTTCAGTGCCCAACACATTGACATTTAGCCAAGCTGGCGGTGAAATGATTCCCCTGTCAGCCAAAAGCTATGCTGCAACACCCGATCAGGCACTTTCAGTGAAGGATGACCGCTCAACTGGACACAAATGGAATATGAGCGTTCGACTTAGCTCCCCGCTGACAGGCGAAAGTAGCAACGAGCTCTTAGCCGCTAATGTTTTCTACTACCATGATGGTCAAAAATATCTGCTGTCTGATGAGGTCTCGGCACCTGTTATGACTGGAAATGCCGACCGTTCAAATGCAACTACGGATATCTCTTCTAACTGGGAAAAAGGTGTGGAAGGTCCTGAGGTCACGGTAGATGGCAATTCTGTAAAAGCCGAAACCTATCATTGCACGCTGAATTGGACGCTTCAAGATGCACCTTGACGACCAAGTAGTAACAGACAAGCAATGATGAAAAAATAAGAGAAGCTACAATCAAGCTGAAACCCATTTTGCAGAATGGCTCCTTGCTTGACTGTAGCTTCTCTTTTTAAAACAATCTTTTTTGATTCGGTTCAACAAAAATACAGCCCGTAAATTCCGCAAGTCTTTCTGTTAAAAGAATGCCCAGATGGCTGATGTAATCGTCACTTAGATCATTTCCCATCATTACCCGAAGTATTTGATCAGCATGCTGAATGGCTTGTGCTTTTTGAAGATCTACTTTTGCAACAGCTCGAGCCATCTCCGCAATCTCCTGCTCAAAATCCTGATCGGCTTTAATTAAATGAATGGATACACACCATTTTTCATCCCATGTCAGTGTGATATATGTGCGCGGATTATCTCGTGGAAAAGGCATCGTCTGCATTTTCAAAACTGGCTGCGAAGCAATCTGCCAATCTTGAATATTATCTGCAAGCTGATTTAAAGTTAACTCTGGCTGCGTGCCCTTCTCTATAAAGCCTTCTAAAGCAAACAATTTTTGGTGCCTCCTTGTGGCGCATCCTTTTACTAATTTTGCTATACTAAAAAAGAAAGGAGCGTTTTGATGTATTTTATTGAAATTCCCATTATCCCCTCTTTTGCTGCTAAAACGATTCAAGATCTTTTAGCCGATCAATTTCATCTTGGAAAAAAAGCGCGACATGAATATCGTATGAGCAAAAGTGTCCTGCTCGACAATCAGCCAGTTTCACTTGAGCAAGAAGTGGTCTCTGGTCAAAAGCTACAATTGCCACTTTTAAACGAGCTGACTCCAAGCCCTGCGTCCGGCCCGCTAGACGTGCTCTATGAGGATGATTTTATTGCGCTAGTTAGTAAACCAGCTGGCCTCAAAACACATCCGAACAGCTCGTCTGATCATGACACTGCTGTCAATCGGCTGCAGCATTATTTTATCCAAACTGAAAAGCCGTCCGCCTCTGCTTATCATGTCCACCGTCTGGATCAGGTAACAAGTGGACTCGTGTTGTTTGCCAAAAATCGACTGGCACTGGCCGCTTTCTCCTATCAGCTCGAAAAGCGCACGATCAAGCGCAGCTATATAGCACTTGTTGAGGGCAAAATAACGGAACAGCAAACGATTGACAAGCCGATCGGCAAAGACCGGCACATATCCGGCAAGCAGCATATTAGTACTGGCGGTCAGCAGGCAACTACACATCTTACACCGCTTGACTATTTGGCCGCAACTAATCAGACACTCGTTTCCTGCGAACTGGAAACTGGACGGACACACCAAATTCGTGTCCATTTGGCAAGCATTGGTCATCCAATCGTCGGCGATAAGCTTTACGGCAGCAAGGTGCGTCAAAAACGTGTCATGCTCCATGCAGCAAGGATCGATTTTTACCACCCGTTTTTCGATACAATTGTTACAAAGGAAGCACATTTACCGACAGACTGGTAAATTGACCAATAAAAAAGCGGACGACTCTGGATTTTCTGAGACGTCCGCTTTTAATCATTCTTAAAATGTTTCAGTGCTTCTCGTCTGCTGAGCGGGGCCAGTTCGATCTGATCGACAAAATGGTAAACTGCATCTGGTGCCGTTTTAGCATATTCGCGCAAGCTCCAACCAATCGCCTTTTGGATAAAGAATTCCTTTGACTGCCGCTCCTCATTGATCACACGAAAAAGTAACTGCTCATCGGTCTTTTCTTTATATTTGAGTTGAAACAAAAGTGCCGTCCGAATCAGCCAGATATTGCCGCTAGCAAGCCATTTCTGAACAGCCGGATCCCGCTTTTCCGGAAAACGTTCCAAATAGCTGCCCACCAAGTGACTGGCAATCGGGTCGACCGTATCCCACCACGAATTCGTTTGAAGCAGCCACTCATACGCACTAAGCGCTTGCACATCCGCCTGTTTCTTTTTCCTGATCAGTAAATCAACTGCCAGCTGATGAAACTCCCGCTCTGGTTCCTGATATAGCCGTTTAGCAAAAGCAAACAGGTCCTCCGGTTCACCCAATTCATTCAGCAGCTCTTTCATCAGCGCCTTTCGCTCCCCCGCCCGAATCCCCAAAAATGGAAAGCGGTTCTTCATATAGGCCTCCATGGCTGGCCGCTGCTCAGGAACGGCGTTGTTTCTGTAACGAGTCGTCCATATTGTCAGTAAGTCGCTCATTCCCCCGTATCCTCCGACTTTTGCGCCATCAGTTCCTTCTCGCGTTCCAAGCTTTCCAAAAAGTACGGCAGGTCGTCTGGATCCGGTCCCACCATTTTCCCAGTTTCCAACATGTCGATCCGGTGCATATCTTCCTGATCCAGCCGAAAATGATCCAGCTGAGCATTCATCTTGATTCTGCTTGAGGCAATCGATTTCGGAATAATAATGGTTTCACGATTGAGGTGCCACTGTAAAATCACCTGATCTATCTGGGCCTCGTGTTTTTTCGCAATGTCCACAATGACCGGATTCTGCATCAGCGTCCCTTTGGCGAGCGGTGACCAGGCAGCGTGGGCGATCTGTTGCTCCTTCAAATACTTGCGCAGCTCATTTTGCGGATAAAGCGGGTGCGTCTCCACTTGATTGAGCACAGGTTTTTCATTAGCCACAATCAACAGATCGGCCAAATGGTGCTGCCTAAAATTGGCGACACCGATCGATCGCACTGCCCCCTCTTGATGAAGCCGCTCCATTGCCCGCCAAGCCTCCCGATATTTGCCCGCAATCGGCCAGTGGATCAAATATAAATCCAAATAATCGAGCCGCAAATTTCGCAGCGTCCGCTCAAAAGCAAATAGCGTTTCGTCATAGCCAAGATCTCCATTCCACACTTTTGAACTGATGTAGATATCCTCACGGCGGGCACCGCTTTCACTAATAGCCTTGCCAACCATTTTTTCATTATTATATACAGCCGCCGTATCGAACAATTTATAGCCGACTTCAATCGCCTGTTCGACTGCGGAAGTGATGTAGTGCTGCTCACTCATTTGAAAGACGCCTAGACCGATATAAGGAATTTGTTCGCCCGTTCTAAGGGTCAGACGATCATTTAAATTTTTCGTTATTTTCACGTGCCCCCTCCTACTCATAAAAGGCTGGAATGTTAGGTAAAGTCATAATCTTAGTATACCCAAACTCGCCTCATCCGACTATCAAAAAGCTGAAAAAATTTTTTCTATCTCGCTATATTTTAACGATTGTGCCTATCACAAGGTTGGAAGCGGTTACGACTTAGAACCCCAAATTACCGTTAAAAAAAAGGTTCCTATTTGCCTGCTTCCTATGTTAGTATTGAATTGTGGTAAATTTCAATCAGCATATTGTTATTCTTTTGTAAGGAATCTGTTAAAGAAACAACCCGCTCTTTTCTTAGAGAACGGGGGCATTGACACGCAAATTTTACTTACCAAAAAGATCGGGGGAATTGTAAAAAATGGCTTTTAAAAATAAGAAAGACCGTTTTGCATCTTTGCTGCATGACATCGCGGTGAATTTGCATGAGGGTGCCAACTTTTTTGCATCGTACAACATTGAATCTGTTGAGGACTTGCATACTTTCTCAGACAAGATGAAAGAGTATGAAACAACTGGTGACTCAATGGTTCACAAAATGATTATGGAGCTTAATGACGCGTTTATCACACCGATTGAACGTGAAGATATGCTCGAACTTACAAATCGTCTTGATGACGTCATGGACGGTCTTGAACAAACCGCCTTCTCATTAGAAATTTGCCAAATCACACGTTATGATGAATATATGCTGAAATTTATCCAAGCAATTCAAGCAAGTACTGTGGAAATCGAAAAAGCAGTTGATCTCGTTTTCGATAAGAAGCTGAAAGATGTCCGCAAGCTTGCGATCGGTATCAAGGATTATGAATCCAAATGTGATGACGTTTATCGGGAATCTTTAATTCAACTTTTCCAAAATGAAAAGGATCCGATCAAATTGATTCGTTTGAAACAAGTTTATGAAGATCTTGAAGAAATCGCTGACAGTTGTCAAAGTGTGGCCAATACACTTGAATCAATTGTTATGAAAAACGCGTAAGGGGACGGCCAATGGAAGGAATGTTATTCATTACAATTGTCATCGTGCTTGCGGCGCTAGCTTTTGACTTGATCAATGGCTTTCACGATACCGCCAACGCGATTGCAACCAGTGTTTCAACAAAGGCATTAAAACCTAAACATGCGATCATTCTTGCTGCAACGATGAACTTTATTGGGGCGATTTCATTCACTGGGGTTGCCAAAACCATCACCAAAGATATCGTTGACCCATTTGCACTCGATAATGGTCAAATTGTTATTCTCGCGGCTCTGATTGCAGCGATTGCGTGGAACCTGATTACCTGGTATTTCGGTATTCCCAGCAGTTCCTCTCACGCATTGATTGGTTCGATTGCCGGTGCAGCGATTGCAGCTGCTGGATTTGGCGCTATTGAATATAGTGGCTTTATCAAGATTCTGATTGGTTTAGTGGTTTCACCGTTCTTAGCATTTGCAGTCGGTTATCTTATTTATACATTGTTTAAGATTTTCTTGAAGAATTTAAATCTATCCACAACCAATCGACGCTTCCGCTTGATTCAAATTGCGACAGCGGCACTTCAATCTTATTCGCACGGTACGAATGATGCACAAAAATCAATGGGGATCATTACGATGGCCCTGATTGCCGGCTCATTCCAGTCTACTGATGATGTTCAGCTTTGGGTGCAGGTTTCCTGTGCGCTCGCTATGGCAGTCGGTACAAGTATCGGCGGTTGGAAAATCATCAAAACCGTTGGCGGCAAGATTATGAAAATCAAACCGGTTAACGGAGTTGCGGCAGATCTAAGTTCCGTCTTTGTTATTTTTGGTGCTACATTCATTCACCTACCTGTTTCAACTACACACGTTATCAGCTCTTCCATTCTTGGTGTTGGTACGAGTCATCGTGTAAAAGGTGTTAAATGGGATACAGCCCAAAGAATGATCATTACATGGATCATTACATTGCCTATTTCTGCAACCATTGCAGCTTTGATTTTCTTCATATTGAATCTTTTCCTATAATATATTCAAGGCCGAGGCTTTTGCAGCTTCGGCTTTTTCTTTGTGCTGTTTTACGCTTAAAAAAGAGGGAAAACAAAGGAAAAATAGCCCAGGGGGGGACTGAATGGATGACGATTTATTATTTTGAAAAGCCAGACACTCTAAATAAAAATCAACCCGTAGAGATTAAAAATAGCGACCATCAAACCATTGCAAAAATCATGAGAACAGCGGCCAAAATTCTTTATCTAAAAGAAGGCTCCGCTTTTGCTTCCAAAAATATACTTGAACAGGAATGCGCGTATTTGACACTGGAGCTCGGTTGGTCAGGAAAAGCCGATCCTGTTATTGTTTATCACGATAAAAAGAATCAGAGAGAAATTGCTTTTGAAGCCGTGCCTGATTCTCCACATATTCTGCACATTCATTCCAAAGAAGCCGAATTTCCGATTGATATGCTCGAACTGTCAACTTCCGGCTCATTACTCATCAAATTTCATCAACAGGAAAGTGCCTTTATCCAAGAAGTGCAAACCGACTCCTCAGTGTCCTACTTGCAAGTTAAAATTCTCGTTGATAACACGAATATGCCAGATAATTTCTTTCTACTCAGCTACTTTATTTTCCATTTAATCAAAAATGAATGTTAATGAAAAGCATTCCCTTTTACTATATTCAACGGGACTCCTTTGCCATGCTCTAAACCCTCTTCGGATAAAGCGTTTACAAATAAAATCAATAAAAAACAGTTGCATATTTAAACATTTAAATGTATTATTATAATATATTAAGAATAAGATGGACCGCTTCTTATTCTACTCAATTAATTTCATCAAAAAGGAGTTGTGTTCATGCATAAAAAAAGCATTCTGCAAAAACTGGCCGTCTTTGGTTTCATCTTTGTTTTTCTATTCAGTTTCTTTCAGCCAGTCGAAGCAGCTACAGACGATTCACTCAAGCAAATTCAGGATAAAGGAGAACTTGTTGTAGGTTTATCCGCAGATTATCCGCCTTATGAATTTCACCAAACCATTAAAGGGAAAGACGAGATTGTAGGTTTTGATGTATCAATCGCACAAAAAATTGCGGATGATATGGGCGTGAAACTGACAATCAAAGAAATGAGCTTTGACAGTCTGCTTGGGGCGCTTAAGACCGGCAAAATCGATATGATTATTTCTGGCATGTCCCCTACACCCGAACGTGAAAAAGAGGTTGATTTTTCCGATCCTTACATGACGGTCCAACAAAAAGTCGTCGTTCGTAAGTCAGATAAAGACAAGTACCAAACAACCAATGATTTCAACGGCAAAAAAGTCGGGGCTCAAAAGCAGACGACGCAAGAAGAGCTTGCTGAAAATGAACTAACCGGCTCGACTGTGACTTCTCTTCAAAAAGTACCTGATTTAATTTTAAATTTAAAGAGCAATAAAATTGATGGTGTCGTCTTAGAAGGTCCTGTCGCAGAGGCTTACGTCAGCCAAGACGATTCGCTGGCCATTTCGGATATTGAATTCGTTAATGGTGAAAAACAAACAGCGATTGCCATGCCAAAAGGCGCTACTTCTCTTGAAAAACAAGTCAATTCCTCCATCAAAACGATCAAAGATGACGACTTGCTGAAAGAATATCAAAAAGAAGCCAATGATCTTATGTTCCAAAAAAGTAACTTCTTCACTCAATATGGCAGCTATTTTGTAAAAGGGACACTCTATACCATTGCCCTTGCTGCTATTGGCGTTCTTTGCGGGGCGGTATTCGGCTCTGCTTTAGCCTTATTGAAACTTACCAATACAAGATGGCTACGGTGGCCAGCGACATGGTATATTGAATTTGTACGTGGCACCCCGCTTCTTGTCCAAATTTTCATGGTCTTCTTTGGAACGCAGCTCCTCGGTGTGGACGTCTCGGCCTTTGCATCAGGCTGTATCGCACTTTCACTGAATAGTGCCGCCTATGTGGCAGAAATCATTCGGGCCGGTATTTCAGGTGTCAATAAAGGCCAAGCTGAAGCTGCTCGCTCACTCGGAATGACGCAAAGCCAAAGTATGCGGTTCATCATTATGCCGCAAGCCATCAAAAATATTTTACCAGCACTCGGAAATGAGTTCGTGACAGTTATCAAAGAATCCTCGGTTGTTTCGGTCATCGGTGTAACGGAGCTGATGTTTATGACCGGTGTGGTTCAAGGGGCAAGCTTCAAACCGTTTATCCCACTGATCATCACGTCACTGATTTATTTCGTACTGACATTTAGCTTGTCAAGACTGCTTGGTGTTGCTGAAAGGAGAATGAGAACGAGTGATTAATGTAACGAATCTCTATAAACAGTTTGGTAAAAATGAAGTTCTCAAGGGCATTGATTTAACGATTGAAACGGGAGAAGTTGTCGTCGTGATTGGCCCTTCTGGAAGCGGAAAAAGTACCTTCCTGCGCTGCCTTAATCTTCTTGAAATGCCGACTGATGGCAAGATTGAGTTTGAAGGAAATAATCTTCTCGACAAAGAAACAGATATTAATGGGCTGCGTCAGCGTATGGGAATGGTTTTTCAGCAATTCAACCTTTTCCCGCATAAAACAGTTCTCGAAAATCTGATGCTAGCACCCTTAAAAGTGAAAAATGAAACGGCGGATAAAGCAAAACAGCATGGCTTAGAGCTGCTGGAAAAAGTTGGCTTGAAAGATAAGGCCGAAAGCTATCCGACAAGTCTTTCCGGTGGGCAGCAGCAACGTGTCGCCATTGCGCGGGCTTTAGCGATGAATCCAGACGTAATGCTATTTGATGAACCGACTTCTGCCCTTGACCCAGAAATGGTCGGCGAGGTGCTTTCTGTTATGAAGTCCCTTGCAAAAGAAGGAATGACCATGGTAGTCGTCACGCATGAAATGGGCTTTGCACGTGAAGTAGCAGACCGGGTCGTCTTTATGGATGCTGGAATTATCCAAGAAGAAGGCAAGCCGGAAGAAATTTTCAATCATCCGCAAAATGAACGTACGCAAGACTTCTTAAGTAAGGTTCTATAAAAAAATTATGCTACAATAAAAAGGAATGTATGTGGTGTACATTCCTTTTTATTGAGGAGGTTACCTATTATGATGGATATCACAAAAATTGCTAAACGTCACCAAGCGCCACCTGTCAATATTCTTGCTGATATTGGCACCTTGGCCAAAACAACACCGGACCTTATCGATCTGTCTATCGGTGATCCAGACTTAATTACCGACCAGTCCATTATCGAGGCCGCCTTTCACGACACCCGATTAGGTGCCACCAAATATACAGAATCTGGCGGCGATGTGGAATTAATCGATGCAATCATTCATTTTTTTGATCGTACTTATCAGTTATCTTTTCAGCGTGACCAAGTTCGTGCAACAGTTGGCGCCCTGCATGGGATGTATTTAGCGTTACAAACGATTTTAGATCCGGGTGATGAAGTGATCATCCATGAGCCCTATTTCTCGCCATACAAGGATCAGGTCATCCATTCCGGCGGTGTTCCCGTTTTTATCCCCACTTATGAAAAAGACGGTTTTGCGATCAATACCGCTGTACTAGAGGCAGCCATTACGCCTAAAACCAAAGCTTTGATTCTGAATTCGCCAAACAATCCAACTGGGGCCGTTTTCAGTCAAGAAACCTTTCAAGAAATTGCTGCCTTGGCTCAAAAATATGATTTCTATATTCTTTCAGATGAAGTTTATGACGGATTCAGCTTTTATGAAAAATTTGTTCCAATGGCCACTTATGCACCAGATCATACGATTACTTTCGGCAGCATGTCGAAAAACTTTGCCATGACCGGTTGGCGACTTGGCTATATGATTGCGCCAAGCTACATCAATCAGGCTGCCAAGCTTATCAATGAGGGGATTACTTATTCTGCCCCAACACCTTCTCAGCGAGCGGCTATCTATGCGCTGAATCACGCGGAAGAACTGATCCCCCAAGTAGCAGCCGTCTTTCAGGAACGCCTAGAGTACATTGACAAGCGAGTTCAGGACATTCCCTATTTATCCCTTCATCCACTGAAAGGTTCGATTTATGCCTTTTTGAACATCAGTGCGACCGGGATGGACTCTGTGACTTTCAGTGAATACCTTTTAAAAGAAACCAAGGTGCTCGTCATTCCTGGAAGAGCCTTCGGTGATAGCGGTGATCAATATGTGCGTCTGGCCGCAACGCAGGACTTGTCTGTGCTGGAAGAAGCGTTCAACCGAATGGCCACTTTGACCTTTTGATACGTAAAAAAACTGTCTGATGCGCCCATTATCAGACAGTTTTTTGGCATGTTCTTATATTTCAAGCTAAAAATGAGGTTAAGTCCAGTTCATCAAAGCTTTCAAAGCGTTGGACTTCTTTCGGGAAAGTAATCCGTTTTGTCGCTTCATTCGGGACAGCAACCACATGCAGTCCAGCTTCTAAAGCAGATATTGCACCATTGAGCGAATCCTCCACAGCCAGCGCTTGCTCTGCGGCTACATCAAGCTCTTCAAGGGCCTGTAAATAGAGGGCTGGATGTGGTTTGATCGAAGCGACTTTCTCAGCCGTCTGAATCGTTGAAAAATAAGGCAGCAAATCGAATTTTTCGAGAACCGGCACTACCCAATCCATCCCCGAACTCGTTGCTAGACCGATTTTCAGCTCCTTTTTAACAGCAAGCTCAAATACCTGCTGAAAGCCCTCACGCAGCACCAATCCCTCTTTTTCTTGATGCAAAACGCCCTTTACATGCGTTGTAAAAGCGTCTATATCAAATTGCCCCTTCGTTTGTTCTATTAAATAACGATGAAGCGGCTCTTCAGAAGTACCAATAATCGATTCATAAATTTCATTAGGCAAATCAATGTCATAGGTCTCTTTCAAATATTTCATTGTAGCTTCCCGCCATAAATTTTCCGTATCGATCATCGTGCCGTCAAAATCAAAAATAATCGCTTTCATGCCCTTCCTCCCGCACATTTCATTTCCTTCATTGTACCATATCTCATACTTTTTTGTATTTCCATAAAAAAAATCATCAAATATACTTGCATTTCATCTTAAAAACGAATATTATTTTATATGGGGTTATTATTGTTCGTAATTAACAAAAGGGAGTGTATAAGAATGTTTCGATTAAAAGAACATGGGACCGATGCTAAAACAGAAGTAATTGCAGGATTCACGACTTTTTTAACCATGGTTTATATCGTCGTGGTCAACCCGGCCATTTTATCTGCAGCTGGTGTTCCTTTTAATACAGTTTTTATGGCAACCATCATTTCTGCTGTTGTCGGTACCTTGTGGATGGCTCTATTCGCCAATTATCCAATTGCCATCGCACCAGGCTTAGGAATGAATGCCTACTTTGTGACTGTGGTGACAACACAAAATCTAGACTATAGTGTTGCTTTTGCAGCCGTTTTTGTTGCCGGAATTATTTTCCTCTTATTATCTTTAACACCGCTTCGTGAAAAAATCATTACAGCGATTCCACATAATTTAAAAGCAGGCATCACAGCAGGTATTGGCTTGTTTATTGCTTTCTTAGGTTTCCGAATGACAGGCATTATCGTGCAAAACGACTCTAATCTGGTTGGTTTGGGGGATCTTCATTCACCCGAGGCATTGCTTGCAATTGTTGGGCTTTTAATCACACTTATTTTCCTGGCGTTAAACGTAAAAGGCGCTCTTTTTCTCGGCATGATTGCCACAGCGATTATTTCCTTCTTTACCGGGGAACTAAAATTTACAGATGGCATTGTCAAATTACCGCCTATGCCAGAATTTGTTTTCACCAATCCGCTTCATGCATTTGGAGATGTGGTCAGTTACAGTCTCTATGCGGTAATTCTTTCCTTCTTATTGATTACGATTTTTGATACTACAGGTACAATGATCGGCGTAGCTAAGCGCGCTGGACTAATGAAAGGTGAATCTTTACCTAATGCCAAACAAGCTTTGATGGCAGATGCCGTAGCCACAACTGTCGGCTCAATCTTTGGTACAACGCCTACAAGTGCTTATATTGAATCTTCTGCTGGAGTTGCAGCTGGAGGACGCACCGGGCTTACAACACTTACTGTAGCCATTCTCTTTATTATCTCTGCTTTCTTCGCTCCACTAGTTGGCGCTGTTTCCAGTATCTCGGCGATCACGGCTCCTGCGCTTATCATTGTCGGCAGCATGATGATCGGTGCTGTGCGTGAAATTGACTGGGATACACTTGATGAAGCATTTCCGGCATTCCTTGTTATTTTAGCCATGCCACTAACAAGCAGCATTGCAATTGGGCTTGCTTTCGGCTTCATCTCTTACCCTATCCTTAAATTGTTTACAGGTAAATGGCGTGAGTTAAACTGGTTCCTAATCGTCATTGCGATTCTCTTCTTTATTCTCGTTGCCTTCTTACCACATTAAAA
Organism: Listeria costaricensis; assembly: GCF_900183385.1. Taxonomy (GTDB): domain Bacteria; phylum Bacillota; class Bacilli; order Lactobacillales; family Listeriaceae; genus Listeria; species Listeria costaricensis. The sequence goes on along the minus strand of NZ_FXUT01000006.1, from coordinate 94,148 downwards.
TTGCTTACCGTCCAAGAGGCTCAGATTCTTCCCCCCGAAGACTCTGAGCCTCTTTTAACTAGACAAGACCTACCTTTTTTTGCTATAAATGAACTATCAATCTGTAAGAAATGAGTGACGTATTTTGTATTGGAAATCTTTTTTAGCTGGCATCGGACTGGCACTTGTGGTATTCCTCATGAGCTTTTTCACTTCTAGCTATACACTTTCAACCATGTTATCTTTTGTTGCCACTTTGTTGATTTTTTTCTCGATTGCTTGTTCTGCAGTCGTATCTCTGAGTGGTCGTGCAAATCGAGAAGCGCGAAAAAAACAGCTTCACTGGAGTATCATGCTATTTTTAGCGGCTATCCCAAGTTTTATTGGTTTCATTCTCAGTTATTATATGTAATAAAAAAACAGCCATTTGATATAAGATATCTTACTTATCAAACGGCTGTTTTTTATTAATTCGGAGCAAAAAAAATACGCTGAAGTAAATTCAGCGTCGCCATCATGTTCATTTATCTACGCATAACGGGATGAGGCGTAGACAGAAACTACACGGCAAATGAGATGAATGAAAACAAATAATGGCTCGGTGCTATAAGACGATTAACAATTGTTAATCTATTGGAAGATGGATACACCGAAAACCACTATAACCATGATAGGGTCTTATCCCCATGAAAACAAAGCTAAAAAGTAACTTTCCTTACATCGAAATAACACCTTCTACACTCTATTTTACTATTCTTTCTAAAAAAAGCAAGCGAACAAAATAGAATTATTTCAAGTTCTCTTAAGAAAAATCAAATCCTTATTTATTGTACTTGTTTTATTCCCAAAAAGCTAGTAAAATTTTCAACCCCAAATACTAATAATGGTACCACAGATCATTGCGACGATTGCAACTACCACCCAACCCGGCTGTGATGCGCGTTTCTGGGTTGCCAAACGCTTTTCGAGGCTTAAAATCTGCTCTTTCAAATCGATCATTTCCAGCTCTAAATCCTGTATTTTATCCTCTAGATCATATAGTCTTTCTTCCATTCTTCCCAACTCCTTTTCCTCATTATAATCAGTCCACATACAAATTGTATCCACCCATAGACTGATTTTCCTGTATGAATCATTGCTTTCCTCCCAAGAATTTTGCTAAAATATAAACATAGAAAAAACTTATGAGGTGAAATTATGGAAATTCAAACAGAAGAAGCAGTTGTGAAATTAATCTTACATGGAGGGAACGTACGTAAGGAAGCATACACTGCTATTGATGCGGCTGAAAATTATCAATTTAAAGACGCCGAACACCATTTGCATCTGGCGGAAGAAGAATTTAAAAAAGGCCATGTCTGGCAAACAAAACTTGTGGCACTTAGACAAGAACAGGTACATCCAAACGCCCCTTCTTTTTTATTAATCCATGGACAAGATCACATTATGACCGCCCAAGCCGAGCTCAATTTAGCAAAGCGAATCATTCACCAATATCAAGTTCAAGCCGAGCTGGAAGAACGAATCAGCGCCCTTGAATATCAGCAAAACTCGCAAAAAAAGTCCTAGATCAAATAGATGCGCTCCACCTGATAAAGGACTCTTTTCATGTATAAATTTAACGAATACCTAATGCAATTTTTGCATAACGGGACATCCGATCTTTTGTCCAAGGCGGATTCCAGACAATGTTCACATTCGAGTCTTTTACTTCTGGTATATCACTAAGCGCTGCATGAACCTGGTCAGTCAAAATACCAGCTAGCGGACATCCCATTGTCGTCAGTGTCATTGTCACTGTACATAGTCCGTCCTCATCCAAGTCAACGTCGTATACAAGTCCAATATTCACAATATCAATACCCAATTCTGGGTCAATTACTTGTTCAAGTGCCCCAAGTATATTTTCTTTCAATTCCTCATCCATGAAGTGTGAACCTCCTTTTTGACCATTTCTAACTGTATTGTATCATATTTGAGAATCATTTTCACTGTAATTTTACTCACAAATACTTTTCAAAAAAGGAAACACTTCCTAGAATCCCTTCAATCGATACTTTGTGTTTTGCTTTTTCATCGACAACCAGTTTCACATTTTCAGCTTCCCCGTCTTCAACAAGTGTTTGATAAAGCCGTTCACTGTAGGCAAAAGGCACAACATTATCCATCTTACCGTGCCACAAATAAAGTGGACGATCCCCCAATTTTTCCAATTGCTCACTCAAATCATACGGATTTAGCGATGCCAAGCGTTCATCCACATCATAAGGGAATTGCAAGCCTTGATCTGTCGCTTGTATAAGAAGCTGCTTGGCAAAGTGGCCATAATAAGCACTTCCCATCAAACTCACACCTACTTTAATCCAATCATATCGCGCAAGCATCCCTAAAGAAGTAATGGCCCCCATCGAAACACCACCCACGCCAATTCGCTCTGGATCAATTTCGTGTCGTGCAAGCAATTCCTCTTTTAATGTTAACAACTCATCAATATTGCTTTGCACAACATGCCAGAAATAAACAGCTTGTTCACTTTCATCCGCTTCGCCTTGACGCTCACCATGTAATTTCGCATCTGGTAAAATCACTCTAAATCCACGTTGGGCAAGTAAATAGCCATAGTGCAGATATAATTCCTTTTGTGAACCAAAGCCATGATAGAAAAAAATGGTAGGCAATGACTTTCCTTGATTATCTTCTTTCACAATATTTAAAACGGGAATTTCTGCAATTGTTTGGTGGTCAACTAGTATCACATCTTCGCCTCATTTCATTTTATTAAGAATCTGTTAAATACGCATCATTTTACAAACTCTCTTCTTTTGTCTATCATAGACATAGGCTTCTTCATAGCTCTTTTCTACAGAAGAACCCTAAATCAGACTACCAAAAGGAGCTTCATTATGGATAAAAAATTAATCGTCTTGGATCTTGACGGTACAACTTTGAAAGATGACCAGACGATTTCCAAGCGCACAGCTCAAGCCTTGCAAAAAGCTCGTAACTACGGTCATGAAGTAATGATTGCAACTGGAAGACCGTACCGCCTGAGCGAACTTTATTACAAAGAATTAGCGCTCTCTACGCCTATTGTCAATTTTAACGGTGCTGTTTTTCATCATCCGCTAGATAGTCATTTTGCAGATAGCTATCATCAATCAATTGATCTCGCCATTGTCAGGGAGCTTTTAGATTTCACGTTGGATTTTCCGCTCTCCAATATTGCTGCAGAAGTTCAAGACAGTGTTTTTCTGAAAGAAAGTAATGACAGTGTTCCAGAAACTTTTCGGTCAGGTGTGCGTCAAATCTTTATCGGCGATTTAAAAAATAATATTCAAGCAGATCCCACTTCGCTCTTATTTTTCGGTCAGAAAAAAGAATTGGAACGCATTAGTACACATCTCGATCATTCACTTTCAGAAGTCATTTCATATCACACGTGGGGCGCAAGTTGGCCTGCGGTAGAAGTTGTCAAACACGGGATCCATAAAGCTGTCGGCGTAAAAGCTGCAGCCAACACACTCGGTTTTGATCGCAAAGATATTATTGCATTTGGCGATGAAACAAATGACTTGGAAATGCTGGATTATGCTGGTGTAGGTGTGGCAATGGGAAATGCTGTCCCTGAAGCAAAAAATGCTGCCAATTACATTACTGCCTCCAACGAAGAAGATGGCATTGCGTTATATCTGGAAGAAAATCTCCCGCTTTAAGCCTTTTTTAGAAAGATTGTCTTTCTTAAGAAGGCTTTTCTTTTAGTTTAGAATAGCGGTCTTCCACCTGACAGGTAAAAACCTAGAGATACAGTAGCTATAATCAATACAACAAACAATACCCAGAATAGTTGACTGCGCTTTTGTTTTTTACGATAACTTAGAAGCATTTCTACAATACCAATTGTTGTAATACCTAATAAAATTTTCAGTATAGCTAATACCCAGCTCGTCTCAATACTATACTGAATCATCATAACGCCACTCAAAATAACGGTTAGGTAAAATACGCGATTAACCATTTGTAAAATTGTAAATAGACGTGCATTCCTTGGATAGATAACCCAAGCGGTTAACGTCAAAATGATGATGGCCGCCCATGAAATCAAATGCATATAACTCCACATTATTGTTCCTCTTTTCTTTCAGTTGACCTAACAACTGTATTTTTTAATGTGCCAATACCAGAAATAATAATCTCTATCTGGTCCCCCTCTTTTAGAAATTGAGGTGGCTTCATACCCTTTCCTACTCCTTTTGGGGTACCTGTTGCAATAATATCACCTGGTAGCAATGTATGTCCCTGCGAAAGCTCAGCCACAATTTGTGCAATGGGAAAAATGAGTTGATCAGTGGTGCCATTTTGCCGGAGTTCGCCATTTACCAATGTTTGAATCGAAAAGGATTGTTCAGCTAACGGTCGACTTTTCTGTAAAATCACTGGACCCATGGGAGCACTTGTATCTAAACTTTTCCCGATAAAAAATTGTTTATGCTGTTTCTGCAAATCGCGTGCAGTAATATCATTTAAGATGGTAAAACCAAAGATGGCCTGATCTGCCTCATCAAGTGTTGCATTCTTGATTTTTTTCCCAATAATTACGGCGAGCTCCCCTTCATAATCCAGTTGACTCGTCACAGATTGATGAAGTTCAATATGACCAGCATGGGGGAGCAATGCATTTTTACTTTTAGTAAAGAGCATCATCTTTTCTGGTACATCTTCTTTTGATCCCATCTCCAAAACATGTTCATAATAATTTTTTCCAACCGCCATCACATTGTTTGGCGGTATAATTGGAATCTCTACTACTACATCCTTCAACTGAAAACATGGTATTTGGGCTAAATTTAAAATGGGCTGCGGTTGTTCAATGTAAGCAAGCAAACTTGACGGCTTAGCTTCACCAAACAATTGCTCTGAACTAAAAATCTCCTCATTCTCAGTCAAAACTCCATAATCTTGCTTTCCTTGATACCGGAAGCTGATCCATTTCATTGTTCTTCCTCACTTTCATTCTGCATCTCGCAAATATGACCGCCATCAAAAAAGTACAGATACGCCTTGTTCACTTGCTTTTGTGTAATTTGCTCCACAGCTTCCTGATATAAACTCACTTGAGTCTGATATCGTTTCTTTAAAATCGGTTCTATCTCTTTAAAGTCAGCTGCGTATTTTCCTTTAATACGATCGGTTTTATAGTCAATCAAAATAATTTCATCCTGTAGCTCAATCATACTATCAATGACCCCTTGGATGAGAATGGTGTCTTCTTTTTCCGCATTTTCGTCGACTTGCTGTGCTGGTAATAGGTAACTGAATGGTACTTCACGCCGGACGGATGAATGATTTTCGATCAGTTGTTCGCCAAGCTCAGTCTGAAAGAATTCTAGAATCTGAATTTGATTGATGGCGTTTTTTTGTTCTTCTGTCAAAACTTCCCGATCAACGAGTTCTTGAAGCAGCGCCTCTAGTTCCTCTGCAGTCGGATGATGATCAATCGGAATATTTTGCATAACCGTATGCATAGCAGTGCCTATTTCTGTCGGAGATAACATTTTCTCTTGTAAAAACTTAGGGCGTTCTAGAGAAACTGGCTGTAATTGCTTGATAAACTCTTGGTCACTATAACTATCGGCTAACGCAAACTGGCGTTTAATTTCTGTTACAGATTGTTTGGAACGAATTTTGGTTTGCTGCTTGTAAGGATAGACATACTCAAGACGATTTCGGATGATTTCCTGATATTCTGTCTGCACTTGAACAGGTTGGAACTGCTTTAAATTTTCCAGATAGACTTGCTGCTCCTTTTTCACATCTGCCTGTTGGATAAGGTTTTCATGTGTGTAGACTGTTACTTGCAAGCGGCTATTCGTAGGGAGAATATGACCATTTGTTGACAGCCCCGTCTGTTTACCAAAATCCGGGTGGCGAACAAAGCTTTTACTGATCCATTCTAAATATGTTTTAGCCTTAAATCGCTCACTTGCTGCTAAAATCTCCTCCGCTTGCATGGCGACTGGTTCAATTTGAAGAAGCATCTTTTGCCAGTCTGGAACTGTCCCTAATAAAATGAGCTTCTCCTCTGCCCGCGTCAGCGCGACATATAGTACACGCATTTCTTCGGCAATCATTTCTTGATATTTCTTTTGCTTGATCGCTTGCTGCATGATTGTAGGATACGTCAGACGTTTCTCTACATTTGTATAACTCGCTGCAAATCCATAATCTTTATCTAGGAGTACCTTGGCATGAATATCCCGCATGTTAAACCGACGATTGATTCCAGCTACAATAACAACTGGAAATTCTAGTCCTTTACTTGCATGAATAGTCATCATTCGTACGACATCTTCTTTTTCCCCTAAAGTTTTGGCTGTCCCAAGGTCATCTCCTCGCAATTCTAAACGTTCAACAAAGCGAATAAAACGGAAAAGTCCGCGAAAAGCCGTATTTTCATATTGATGAGCTCGATCATATAATGCTCTTAAATTAGCCTGACGTTCCTTGCCGCCTGGGAGCCCCCCTACAAATTCATAAAAATTTGTCTCATTATAAATTTGATAAAGTAGCGTAGTTAAGTTCTCCCGAATGGATAGTTCTCGCCACTGGTTGAGTTGCTTAAGAAAATCACTCAACTTTTCTGCTAAACCATCTTGCTTCTCTTGACAATAAGTCTGTACAGCTTCAAAATAGTACCCTCTTTTTTTAATCGCTCGAATTTGGCCGAGTTCTTCTTCATTTAGGCCAATAATAGGTGAACGTAACACAGAGGCTAATGGAATATCCTGATATGGATTATCGATCAACTTCAATAAAGAAATCATGATCGCAACCTCTGTCGCCTCAAAATAGCCCGTACGACTGTTCACATAAAACGGAATATCCCGCTCTTTCATCGCTTCTTCAATTTCAGGAGCTCCAGACATAGACCTTGATAATATGACGATATCACGGTAAGTTACTGGTCGGAATTCACCTAATTTCTTGTCATAGATAGGAAATTGCTTAGCTACTAGTTCCTCAATTTTCCTTACAATGGCTTTTGCTTCCAATTGATTTTTTTGCAATTCTTGGGGAGACAGATCATCTGTCAGTTCTGCCTGTTCACCTTTTTCCATATCTACAAGAAGCAATTCTGTTTCATAGCAACTATTTTCCGCAAAATTTGCTCCTAATTTTAGTTCTTGAGCGGCATCATAATTAATTTCGCCAACTTCTTGGTCCATTATCTGGCGGAATAGAAAATTAGTGATATCAAGTACTTCATGCCGACTTCGGAAATTCTTCGCTAGATCAATTCTTAATCCTGTTTTTTCTCCATCCAAACGATATCTACTGTATTTTCCAAGAAATAGGGATGGTTCAGCCAGTCGAAAGCGATAAATAGACTGCTTAACATCACCTACCATAAATAAATTTCCTGCTGCTTCCTCATCATGTGTTAAAAGCTTCAAAATGGTCTCTTGTACCATATTGGTATCTTGATATTCATCGATTAATACTTCTTTATACTGCTTTCTCAGCCGAAGTGCAATCTCAGATGGCGCGATCTTATCTTGATCTTTATCCATCAAAATTTCGAGAGCTAAATGTTCTAGATCATTAAAATCCAGTACGCCTTGCGCTTTTTTAGCTTCCTTAAAACGTATCGCAAATGCTTGCACGAGACTTACTAACGCTTTGACATCTGGCAACATGGCAGATAAATCATCTAGATACTGCTGTTCTGTCCGCGTAAACCAATCATTCATGACTTGCTGAACCGCTTTTTTTGCAGTATCTCGTGCTTTTTTTGTCGCATCTACTAGCAGAGCGTCATATTCTTCCTTCTTTTTTAAAGTTGGCAGACGCTTAAATTGAATGGCCTTCCAGACTTCTGCTAACGAGGAGAAATCCATTGTTTCCGCTGCTTTGATTTGGCATAATTGCTGCTTTTCTTCTTTTAGAAGCGGCAAATAGACATCTGGTCCTCCTGCTTGTTCTGCTAATTGAACCGCATAGGCTAGTTCGCTGATGGCTTGATCTAAGCTCATGTTGATTGCTTTTAGAATCAGCGGATAATAATCTAAATCTGCCAAGCTCTCCATCTGAGCTGTCTGATAATAATCACTCAAGCTTTGCAACCATTTGTTTGGTTCAGGGTTCGCTTCTGAGAATTCATAAAGCTTTATTAACAAATCATATAGCCCTTGATCACTTCGATCACCCGTGATTGCATCCGCAAGATGAAAGAAAGCGTCATTTTCAGCCATACTATACTGCTCTTCTAATAGTTCATCCAAAACTTCATCTCGAATCATACCACTTTCGATCGGCTCGATTAGTCGAAAATCTGGATCAATATCTGTTTGATAATAATATTTTCGAATTAGGTCTAAGCAAAATGAATGCAGCGTGGAGATTGAAGTATTACTAAGCAGGGCCAATTGTTTTCTTAGATGGACAGAATCCGGTGTTTTCAATAGTTCATTTTCTAATGCCTGACCAATTCTATGCTTCATTTCAGCGGCTGAAGCATTGGTAAAGGTGACAACCAGCAATTCATCCACTTGGACTCTGCTGTCTTCTTGCTTTAATTTTTCAATAATTCTTGTGACAAGGACAGCCGTCTTACCTGAACCAGCCGCAGCAGCTACAAGGATATTCTGACCGTCTGCGTGGATAGCCCGCCACTGCTCATCTGTCCATGTCGCATCTTGCGGTTTTTTAGGAATTTGCTTCATCGTCTTCCTCTCCTTCCGCTATTTTCTTTAAGACTTCTTTTGCTTGAGCATTTGCTAAAAAGCGGTAATGGTCGTGTCCAGAAGCCGGGTCAAATTGACAGACAGAACGAAACGGACAAAAAGTACACGGCGTTTGTTCTCTCAGTTTATACGGATTGATCGAAACTTGACCCGTGACGATTCGATTTCCTGCTTCCTGATATTTTTTTCGCACATAATGCCGCATTTGCTCAAACTCTTTTTTGGTAGCTGTTTTCGAACGCATACCTAGCGTCCCATCTTTTTTGATTTCAGCTGGAACAATCAATGAGCTTCCACCATCATCCAGCGAATTATCCATCAGTGAGACAGCTAGTGGATCAGATAAAATTAGGCCTTTCATGCGATAGCTTTTTTGTAATTCTTTTTCGATTTCTTGTTCTGTCAACGGATGGTCCGCATGAATAAGCTGATTATGCAGATGGAAATAAAGGACACCCGCCGGCTCAGCTGTCCGCCCAATTAGTTTATCTGCATTCGTTACCACAATGTCTAAGTAGGTCAGCATTTGTAGAGCAATTCCATAATAAACTTCTGTAAGAGGTAAGTCATGTGTACTTGATTTATAATCAATAATCCGTAAAAACATTCGATCATTTTGTTCGGCTACATCAATTCTGTCGATACGCCCTTGAAGTATCAGTTCCTGTTGATGCTTGAGTGGTACACGCATGGGGGGAATCTGTCCGTTGATTCCAAAAGCTACTTCTAAATCAAGCGGACGAAAGGCACTGTATTTCGCTTGTTCATTCAGCACTTTTGTGGCACGCGTAATAATTCTTAATAGCTTATATTGAATATAAGCCATACGGTGACTGCTAAGTAAAATCTCATGCTGTAGCTTTGGTGCCAGATAATCCATGGCCTTCTGCGCAAGATCTTCACAAATGGCGGAATCAAGTGCTCCCCAGTCTAGTCCACGCCGCTTCAATTCTATAGCAATCCATTCCATTGCACCGTGAAAAATATCTCCCATATCAACGGCTTCCAAAGAATAAGTCGCTCTTTCTTCTAGTTTTAATCCGTATTGGGCAAAATGTTGAAACTCACAACTAAAGAACCCCTCCATACGCGAAACACTCGCATGAATTTTTTCACCAAACAATTCTTTTGCCGTTGTTTCTTGTAACCGATGTGTTTGATTCTCATAAGAAAGACTTTGCAATATTTGCATAGCATCTTTATTTTTTGTGCGAGCATAATAATTATAAGTCTCCCACCACACGTCATCCATTGAATAACCGCGCTTGTATTGCTGTAGTTGTGTGGTCAAATAACTCAAAACGTTTTTCCCAGAAACGATATAGGCTAATTGTTCCGTGGGTTGAAGCAATGTTGGATCGAGTACATCGATGGTTTCTGTTAACTGCGGGAACTGTGTTTTTAATTTTCTAAGATAGCTAGATTCAGGTAATAGCTTACCTTCCTCGTCGGCTGCCGGATAACTCAAATAAAGATGATCACTTGGCAAACTAAATAGCCGGTAAGCAATAAACTCCTCATAAACCAGTTGTTTTTGATTAGACGGTTTGAGCTCAATACCGTTTTGAGCAAGCGCCTGACGATCTTGTTCAGAAAGCACGCCTCCATCTGCTAGACGCTTTGGAAAGACACCTTCATTCAAACCAATAGCAAAGACAATTTTGGCATCTAGAAGCCTTGCTTTTTCCATATCACCAATAATCACCTGATCAAGTGCAGGTGGTAAAAGCGAGAACTCAAGCGCATCCAATCCAGTTAAGATGATTTCTGTAAAATCATTCTGTGATAGTGTGCTCTCTCCAAGAATCTCAACAAATTCATCTAATAACGAACAGAACTGACGCCAAGCTTGCTCGTGTTCTCGTGCAAGTTCAAGCATGCCTCTTTCTTCAGCTTTTTGCCGCCATAGTTCTAATCTTTCAGGCGCCTCTATCCGCTGCAAATATTGATAGAAAGCAGCCGCATAATCTCGGCCAGTATTCGCTCCTTTTAACTGTTGCTCCAGAAATAAAAGAGGTGTCTGAATAGACGAGCGCAGATCATTAATCAGCTGCTCCATCTCTTTTTCTTCGTCCGTTTGCACACCAATATCTGTCATTAAACCACGTATTTTCCTATAACGCCACGTCTCACTTTGAAACCATCGCTGCTTATTATAAATGCCATTCTCTAGTAAATAATTTTCAAATTGATCTACCTTTTGTCGAAAATGCTGAGAATCTTCTTGAAGTGGAAATAAAAATTCTGTTCGAACGGTTTGAAAAATCGTCTCATAAGCCCAATTTTTACGGATGGTTTCAAGGCTCGACTTAATAAATTCAATAAACGGATGGCTACCCATTGAACGTTTATGGTCTAAAAAGTAAGGAATATCCATATCAAGCAGAACAGCTTCTATAATCGTTGTATAATCTTTTAAGTTCCGGACAAGGATACTCATATCTTGGAACCGATAGCCTTCTTCTTGAACTAAACGTTTGATATTTCGGGCTATACCTTCTAACTCTGCTCGGCGATTGCTAGCTTGATGGAGATGCAGCCCGTCAGTTTCTCCTTCATATCGGCGTGAAAAGGCGTTTCCCCAATTTTCTTCTAAGAACGAGAGAGCAGGTCGACGCGCCCTCTTATTATCGGATAATAAAACTGGCGGTTCTTCAATCACATGATATTCAGCCGCCAAGGTCCGCAACTGCTCATACGTCTCCTGAACCATTTGAAAAAGATCCAAATTTTGGGTATTTGAACGGTTCTCACGCAACGTCATAGATATTGTGACCTTATCTGTCAGTCTCATCATTTCTCCTATTACAGATCTTTCTTGCGCAGAAAAATGATCAAAGCCATCTATATATATAAGGGTATCTTTCATAAAAGAGCTGTTCTCCATCTGCTCTTTTAGCAAACGTAAATAATCCTCTTTTTCCATGTATTTGCCAAATAATTTCTCTTGATATTTTTCATAGAGCAACGCTACATCCTGCATTTTTTGATTAGTTGCATGGTCTGTCGTTTCTTGTGTCATCGTTTCTTTGTCAATCTCATACTGTTTCATTTCTTTAAATAATTGAACTAATTCTTTGTAAAAACCTTTTTTATTGGCCGCACGTTTAAAAATCTTGAGTTGTGATTCATTTTCACGTATTGCGTCCCTCACCAGCATTTCCATACCCGTCGTTGTTAAAAATGTATTGGATAGACCGCCTGTTTCTTGGAGCACACGAAAAGCTAAACGGTTAAAGCTGTATACTTGTAAATTCATCATTCCTGCACTGCCCGTTTTTTTAAGAAAATAAGTCTCCATTTGAAAAGTCATTTGGTCAGGTACAATCAAAATGATATTCTTATGTTGTTCTTTCTTCATTTTCGCTGCAATTTCAGCTACTAGATACGTTGTCTTGCCACTGCCCGCTTTCCCCAGTATCATTTGGAATGTCATTTCTTCACCACCGAACATATGTTTGTTTTATTATACGACTTTTTTTGCTGCTCGTCCATCTCTTTTTTGAGCATTAAAAAGGCGTCAAAATACTATTTTTATCCACAAAAAAACTAGGATAGCTCAATAATTCAATACTATCCTAGTTTTTCATAAAAATCACTTAAAAGCTAACATTTCTTTTTCAACCTGCTGCAGTTTTTCAGTGAGTTCGATGAATTTATCTTTATCCTTTTGATCCAAGGCTTTGTCAATTTCTTCCTTAAGCTGCTCGACTTTTCGTTTATCTAGGAGCATCGTCATGTAGCATTCGATAAAGACATTCGTTAATTCTTTCTCACCCTTCAACATTCCGACCTGATTCATCAACGAGTTAGAGAAATCACGCATTTCCACGACTAATCACTCCTTTTCCTTCAAAATTTTATAAAACGAGCTGAAAATTCTATAAATCGATTGAAAATTGAACTTTTTCAAATTATAGTGACTGCTATTCAAATCCATGTTATAATAGCTACAAAATTACTATATGCATGAATGAATTTGCTGTGAGAAGACTGCATTCACTAATTCTACGCATTATAAAAAATATTACACCAGGAGATGATGAATTTGAAAAAGGGACTAGATTCCAGCAAATCGATTTACGAAATTAATCCTCATACAATGATGATCCTGCCTAAAATAACAGACGGGGAACTTCACTCAGAAATTTTAGAATTGAACGCTCGTTATATATCTAAATTTACCCCGTTTGAAATTATTAAAACCAGTTGTAAATTATATGGTGCAAGTTTTATTGGACGCAAAGATGGTACCAAACACCTAATTGGTGTAACGCACAAACCGCCTTTAATTATTGATCCACTTACTTTTACTTATGCATTTCCAACTGCTTCACCCCAAAATCCAAACTGCATCTGGGTGTTTCCTCAGCATATTCGAGACTATGATTCTTTTAAAATTAATCAGACTGCTATCCAATTTGCTAATCTAAATACCTATGAAATTGATATTTCTCTTCACTCATTCAATAATCAAGTGGCGCGAACTAGTATGCTACATATGAAATATTCGCAAAAGGTTCGGGCGATTGAAGCAGAGTATCCGTATATCAATATGTTTTTCCCACCAGCGACACTTGCTGCCGAAAAACAACTTATTTATCAAGTTGATAAAAAATTACACAATGAAAAATAAAATGTTCTCACTATAACAAACTTCTCACGGCAATATCATAAAAAGCCAGCATTTCTTCACATGCTGGCTTATCTCTTTAAGATTTTTGTCTTTCAATCGCCTCAGAAATTTGTTTGAGAAGAAGCAACTCTCTTTCAGACAATGTATATGGGAGTTCTAAATACCACTTTTCAAGTTCCGGGTTTCCAATTAATGGAAAAGCATTTACTGAATTTTTTTCACGCAGTCCCGCCACATCATCTAACAGAAAATCTGTTGTGGTACCGAGAGTCTCGGCAAGCTTAGCCAGAATGAAGATTGGCGGACGATGGTTGTCATTCTCATATTTACTGATTGTAGATGCTGTTACACCAATTTTTTGGGCTAGCTGTTTCTGCGTCATACGATTCTTTTTCCGTAGATTGATTAATTTTTCACCAAAATCCATATGTACCACCCCTTCTTCTCTTTTATTATAACAGCAGAAATTTGAGAATTCGACTATTTCAATAAAAAACAGCCTCCCTTTTGACAAGAAAGACTGTTTGGCATAGATTTAAATTTCTTTCGCCGGTTTCTTCCAAAAACCATAAATAAGTCCGGCAACAACTGTACCAATCAGAATAGCTAACAGGAACAGTAAAGGATTATTTGCAAGTGGTGCAACAAAGATTCCGCCGTGAGGAGCCGGAACATTCAAATGCCAGAATTGCGTCAACCCGCCGGCAATTGCCGAACCAATGACGGAGGATACAATCACACGAAGCGGATCTGCCGCGGCAAACGGAATCGCTCCTTCTGTAATAAATGACAGACCTAAGACATAGTTGGTTAAACCTGCTTGTTTTTCCTGCTCTGTAAATTTATTCCGGAAGAAAGTAGTTGCAAGTGCGATGGCAAGTGGTGGAACCATACCGCCAGCCATAACAGCGGCCATAAATGTGCCATCACCTGTCGAGGTAAATACGCCAATCGCAAAGGTATATGCCGCTTTATTGAACGGTCCTCCCATATCAATGGCCATCATACCACCCAAGACAACCCCTAAAATCACTGCATTAGTCGTTCCTAAGCCTTCTAGCTGTGTCACAAGGAAATCATTGATAACTTTGAAAATCGGATCAGCCACATAATACATGATGCCGCCGGTAATTAATAGGCCAAAGACTGGATAGAGCAAGATTGGTTTTAGGCCTTCTAAAGATTTCGGCATGCCTGCAAATACTTTTTTAAGTCCTAGAACTACGTAGCCTGCAAGGAAACCAGCTGCTAAACCGCCAAGGAACCCTGCGCCTGTTTGTGCAGCCATTAAACCACCGACCATACCAGGCATTAGAGCTGGACGATCACCGATACTGCTGGCAATGAAACCGGCTAATATTGGAATCAGGAAGAGGAAAGCTCCTGTTTCGCCACCTGTAATTTGTCCGAGCATTTTAAAGATCGAGCTATCCGGTGCAAAACCTTCAATTAAGAAGGATATAGCCATTAAAATCCCGCCGCCGACAACAAATGGCAGCATGTGCGAAATTCCGTTCATCAGGTCTTTGTAAATTTTACTGCCGACTGACAACTTTTCTTCAGATTCTTCTTTATTCACAGCTCCGTTACTATGATAAACCGGTGCATCTTGTTTTAGTGCGCGATTGATAAGCTCTTCTGGCTTACGGATACCATCACTTACTGGCGTCTGTAATACATGTTTTCCGTCAAAACGAGCCATTTCAACATTCTTATCGGCAGCTACGATGACACCCGCAGCACGTTCGATTTCTTCTTTTGTCAATCGATGTTTGACACCTTCTGATCCATTGGTTTCAACGCGGATTTCAACGCCCAATTCTTTGGCTTTATTTTTAAGCGCGTCTTCCGCCATATAGGTGTGCGCGATGCCTGTGGGACAAGCTGTGACAGCCACAACGAACTCTTTTTCGACGTCTGCAGATACAGGAGTTTCCTGTGCATTTTCTTCTGAATCCGCTTGTTCTTGATCGAATAGTGCTACAACTTCATCTGGTGTTTGTGTTTTTTTCAGATTTTCTACAAACGTTGGATGAACGAGCAAACGTGAAAGTGCGGCAAGTGTTTCCAAATGGGTTTCATTGGCACCATCAGGAGCAGCGATCATAAAGAATAAATGTGCCGGTTGACCATCCAATGATTCATAATCAAGTCCTGCTTCACTTTTAGCAAACACAACGGTTGGTGTGTTGACTGCTTTTGTTTTAGCATGCGGCATGGCAATCCCTTCGCCAATTCCAGTTGAACTTTGGGCTTCACGTGCCATGATGGCTTCTTTAAAAACGTGCACATCACTAATTTTATTGTGTTTTTTAAGAGAAGCGATCATTTCATCAATGGCTGCCTCTTTTGTTCGGGCTTGAAGTGACATTATCATAACGTCTTTACTAAGTAAGTCCGTAATTTTCATTTTAGTTCCTCCATTTTTTAAAGTTTGATAAGCTTCACTTTTGGTTTCATTTCATTAATAAAGGCCTTTTTCGCTAAATCTGTAGAGAAAGCAGTAGCTGTCCCTGTCGCTACGCCCGTTTTAAATGCTTCCAGCGGTTCTTTTGTGACGGAATACGCCCCGACAAAGCCGGCAATCATGGAATCTCCTGCGCCAACGGAGTTTTTTACAACACCCTGGATAGGTTCGGCAAAATAGACATCTTCCCCTTCAAAAAACAGTGCCCCATCTCCTGCCATGGAGACGATCACATGTTGTGCGCCTAATTCCAGACATTTTTTCCCATAAGTTATAATGTCTTCTCTAGTCTCAAGGTTCACACCAAAAAGTTCAGCCAGTTCATGATGATTCGGCTTGATTAGAAGCGGTTTTTTCGGTAATGCTTCAAGGAGCTCAGGTCCTGTCGTATCAATCATAAAATCAGCCCCAATTTCTAAACAATGGGCAATAATGCGCTCATAGAAGTTTGTTCCAAGTGAAGGCGGAACACTACCGGATAGAATGACAATATCACCCATTTTGACCGCTTGCATTTCCTCAAAAAAGACGGCTTGTTCATGCTCTGAAATCGTTGGCCCTAAGCCATTAATCTCTGTTTCTTCGCCATGTTTTAATTTGATATTGATGCGGGTATCATCGGAAATTTTGACGAAGCCTGTTTTGACACCTTCTTCTTCTAGCCAATCTTTGATAAATCTACCTGTAAATCCGCCTAAAAATCCTGTGGCCTTCGAATTGACATTTAGCTGATTCAAAACACGCGAGACATTGATTCCCTTCCCGCCAGGCAGTTTATCATCATGCTTCATTCGGTTGAGTTCGCCAAGTTTTAAATCTTCAACCTGAACAATATAGTCAATCGATGGATTCAAGGTTACTGTATAAATCATTTTCCCACCTCGATTATTTTTGTTTTTTGGATAAAGGAATCTTTCATTTCTTGTGGAATATAATCTGTCACAATCGTCGCATCTTCTAAATCAAAGATACGGGCAAAATGAATGTGTCCGAATTTGCTATGATCAGCCAGTACAAAAGTGTTTGCTGCTTGCTTGCCTGCTGAACGTTTTAATAATGCCTCTTCCGTATCAGGCGTTGTATGTCCATACTCTAAATGAATCGCGTTTGTACCGAGAAAAGCTTTATCGAAGTGATAATTCGTCAAATTATTTAATGCCACTGCACCGACAACTGCTTTTGTATGCACTTTCATTTTGCCACCTAAGAGATAGGCATCAATTCGAAGTTGCACAAGTTTTTCAATGTGCGCTAGTCCATTTGTGACAACTGTAATGCGTCGATCTGCTAGAAACGGAATCATTTCAATCGTTGTGGAACCTGCATCTAGATAAATGCAGTCGCCTTCTGCCACTAATTCTGCACTGTATCGGGCAATTTCTTGCTTGCTTTGAATGTTTTTGAAGGATTTTTCATTCATGCTTGGTTCGATATTATGCGCATTTAGCAGTCGAGCCCCGCCGTGAACTCGTTCAAGTAATCCTTCCTGCTCTAATTCGATCAGGTCTCTTCTGATGGTAGACTCTGAACAGTCCAAAGCTTCAACTAGTTCTGCCAGTTTAATGACACCCACTCGTTCTAGGTTTTCAATAATGCGCTGTTTTCGTTCTGCATTTAACATTTCATTTCCTCCATCCATTTATATCTTAACATCACGATCATCCAAAATCAATCATTTTCTTTCATTATCTATCATTTCCTTTTATTTACATTCATATTTTACCATAAATAGGCTTTCTGGCTGCATAATAATGGCAGATTTCGGCATAATAACTTTCATTTTCTACCAAAATCTTGCAAAAAAGAAAGGGAAGCATCATAAAAAAGAACCTAAAATCATGTAATTCCCATTCTTAGAAATGGTGCTATTACTTGATTTTAGATTCTGTTATTTTCTTGGTAACCATTTAAGGCTCCCACACGACTCACCTTGTGTCACTTTGATGTATCTGCTTGATTTAATAATTGGTAAATTTCATTATTCACTTTTCCAAATGACGGAATGTTATTTTGAACGTTCGACAAGAGGACCACAAAGGTTTTTCCGCTGTGACTAAAACTATTGGAGACATTCCAGCCATTTAATACCCCGTGATTATTGTAGCTGCCAGGGTCCACATAGAAGCCAAAGCCGTAGCCTGAGCTGCTGCCTTTTGTAAACATTTTTTGATAGCTATCTTCATTTATTAGCTTTCGTTCTGCTAAACCTTTATCAAATAAATACATGTCAATCGCTCGCATATACATATTCCCGACGCCAAATAGCTGTGACAAATCTGGTAAGGATGGCGTTCCATATGTCCCGTCTTTGGCCACATAATAACCAGTCGACGGATATTTTTGCTGATTAAATGTCTGGTAAAAACCGGCGCCTTTCATTCCACACGGATCGAAAATGTGGGTCTGAATATAATCAGATAGCTGCATGCCGCTAATTTTTTCTACGAGATAGGCCAGCACGGTATAATTAGAGTCCAAATAATTCCACTTGCCTGGTTGCTGCTTGATTCCTTGTTTTTCAATATCCTTCACCAGTTCTTCGGGGGTAATCGCCCCCTGCCCTTCTGTATGACCAACAATACCGGAAGTGTGGGTCAGCAGATTGCGCAGTTTGATGTTTTGACCATTGGGAAAATCTGGCAAAAAGCGACTGACCGGGTCGTCCACATTTAGTTTGCCCGCTTCTTCAAGTTGTAAAATGGCTGTCGCAATAAACGCTTTTTGAGCAGAGCCAATGTAATAACCAGTATCTGTGCGGTTTTCGATATGCTGTTCCCGATTCGCTTGGCCGTAGCCTTTGTCAATAATGATATTTCCTTCCCGCACGACCATTGCCGTTCCGCTAAAGCCGATTTGCTGCAGGTATTGATCGATTTTCTGATTTTGCACGATCGTTTCTGTCGGAACAAAGCTTTCTTCCTTCTTAGTTGGTTCGGTAGGTTTCGTGGTGTCTTTTGGCTTTTTAGCTGTTTCCTTCTGCTCTTCCTCTACTGCTTTTGACAAAGTTTGTGGCGTGAATAGTTTAACCGCGCCAAATACCAAGATCAACAAAAGTAGAATTGAGAAAACACTGAAAAGCAGCTGCTTTCTTTTTCGATGTTTGTTTCGCATCGCCCGACTGATCTGCTGCTTTTTCATTCTATCACTTCCTATTTCAAAACTTATCGCTCAGAAAAGTTTTACGCAAGAAAGTTAACTGGTTCCCCCAAACCACTGTGCACAGACTCCTGATTAGATAGTAGTCTAAACCGTTCTGTTTTGCAAATTTTAGATTATGATTTGCAGAAATCTTGAAAACTCTTTATCATTAGGTTTAACCAGATATTTCCAGGGTAAACAAAAATAGTCAGGTTAGGCCAGAAATTTATTCAAAGGAGATCGATAAATATGGTAACTATTACTAAAGGAAAATTTGATGGACTTCAAAGACTTTCGAACGAAAATGGTGTGATTGCGGCACTTGCGATCGATCAACGCGGCTCCCTCAAAAAAATGATCAAGGAAGCAAAAGGCACGGAAGATAAAAAAGATGTGGAGGACTTTAAACAGCTTGTATCTGAAGAGTTGACTCCTTATGCTTCTGCCATCCTTCTTGATTTGGAGTTTGGAACACCCGCTATTAAGGCTCGCCACGAAGGCTGTGGTCTCCTCACTTCTTATGAGAAAACTGGTTATGATACTACGATTGCTGGAAAATTACCTGATTTAATTGAAGATTTATCTGCACTTCGGATCAAAGAAAACGGCGGCGATGCTGTGAAGATCCTTGTTTATTATGATCCAGATGAGCCTGCTGAAATCAATGAAATCAAATACGCCTTTTTGGAACGGATTGGGGCTGAATGTCGTGCGGTTGACATTCCTTTCTTCCTTGAACCGATTACCTATGATTCAAAAGTGACGGATTCCAGTTCGCTTGAATATGCCAAACTAAAACCGGCTAAAGTTAAAGCAGCGATTAAGGAATTTGCTAAACCGCGCTATGGTGTGGATGTATTAAAACTAGAAGTTCCGGTCAACTTTAACTATGTGGAAGGTTTTGCTAAAGGTGAAACGGCTTATACGCAAGCGGAAGCAGCTGAACACTTTGAAGAATGCTCTGATCTGAGCCCACTGCCATTTATTTATTTGAGTGCGGGGGTAACGGCTGAACTTTTCCATAAAACGATTGCATTTGCCAATCAGCATAATGTTCAATACAGCGGTGTGCTTTGCGGACGTGCAACTTGGAAAGATGGTATTGAAGTTTACGGGAAACAAGGCGATGACGCTTTGCGCGAGTGGCTACGTACGCAAGGAAAAGAAAATATTACATCCCTTAATGAGTTGCTAGATGCCGGTGCTGTTCCTTGGTGGACAAAATACGGTACACTTGATGACGTTCATGTGGTGGAAAAATAAACAATCCCTTTCTTAAGGGCTGTGGCTGCAAACTAAGTATTTCCTGCTTGGTTTGCAGTTTTTTATAGACAGAGCCTCAACTTTTGCCTGTGTGCTATTAATTAATCAAGCTAAGAAGTCGTTCTACCTGCATGTAATAAGTAAAATGAGTTGACAAAGTTAATCGGATTAACTATTATGTAGTTAAGCTGATTAACTTTTTTTAAAGGAGTGGCTTTTATGGACAACAAATTGGAACATGGGGCAGAAGCCGTCTCGCTTTTCTGTCGACTGAATATCAATACCAAAAAGAATCTGCCTGTTCGTTCAGGAGAGATGGGGCTATTAATTTACATTTGTAAAACAGAAGTGGCGGTCACATCCGTCATGGCGGCAGATTTCTTTAAGGTTAAAAAGCCGTTGATTGCTGCACAGGTAGCGTCTCTTTCAAAGGCGGGCTATTTAGAAAAAGTGCCGTCTCAAACGGATAAACGCAGCTTTATTCTCCGCCCCACTAGCAAGGCAAAAACCTTGGTTGAGGAAACCTTTACAGAGTATCTGAGCACCATGTCACATCTTGCAACAAAGCTTGGCAATGATTTTGAAACACTGATTATTCTGCTTGATAAAGCAAATAAAATTCTACTGGAGGAACGAGAAAATGGGTAAAGTAATGGTAACTGGTGCACTGGGAAATGTGGGTGGCTATGTAGCAAAATATTTAATGCAAAATGAGCAGGAAGTTGTGGCGGCTGATATTAATGTGGAAGCTTTGCAAAATAAGTTTGGTGACGAGGCAGAGGCTGTATTCTTTGATTTCACAGATCCCCAAACCTTTGAATTGGCGCTCAGAAATGTTGACCGCGTATTTATCATGCGTCCCCCTCATTTGGGAAAACCGGAAGATTTGAAACCCTTTGTGGAGGCCTTAAAATCAAAAGGCGATATTAAACTTGTCAGCTTTCTTTCTCTTATAGGCGTGGAAAAAAATCCTGTGCCGCCACATCATAAAATTGAGAAATATATTGAGCGGGCAGGGCTTCCTTATTGCCATATTCGGCCGAGCTTTTTTATGCAGAACATCAGTGGCGTTCATGCTTATGAAATTAAGCATTTTGACCGGATTGTGGTGCCTGTAAAGAAGGCATTGACTAGTTTTATTGATGCAGAGGACATTGGTGAAATTACGGCGAAGGTGCTAACTGAACCGGAAAAGCATCAAAATAATGGCTACTCGATTACTGGACCGGATGCGGTTGACTACTTTGAAGCGGCTCAAATTTTATCAGAAGAATTGGGCAGAACGATTACCTATGCCAATCCTAAGCCTTCCCTTGCTAAAAAATATTGGATTAATATACGCGGCCTGGATAAGGAGTATTCGACTGTGATGGGTATGCTGTACATGATGACACGTCTGGGTACTGCGAAGAAAACAACCACCGTATTTGAGCAAATCATGGGTAAGAAACCTCAGACTTTCCGGCAATTTGTTCAGAAAAATTTAGCCGCTTGGGAAAAATAGATCGGCTCATTCTATAGAAAAAGAAACCCGGTTTGCTTACTGCCTGCCGGGTTTTTCACTATTTACTTTATCCAAGTTTCCCGCTTTATAGACACATTCAATAAATTCTTCGATGGATGGTCTATTTTCACAAGTGAACCAGAAATTAAATACGCCGAGCATGGCAGAGAGATTATATTCAATCAATACTTCAAGCGCAAAATCATCCTTGGCACCTTTAGCGATTAATCCCTGCTTGATAACGGGTTTAACCGCATTTTTCATCTTAGCAAGGAAAGACGGGTCCCCTTTTTCGCCCAAGAGAACGGTGAAATATTTATTATTTTCTTCATAAAATCTAAAAAATACATGAAATTCAAAAGGATTGGCAGGTATGTCAGTTATTGGAGAAGATAGTGGCATATTATCTAGATTGGGGAGTAATTCATTTTCTAGCTGCTCCAATACATCATATACATCGGTGTAGTATTCGTAAAATGTTCCTCGGTTATATCCCGCTTTATCCATGATTTCACGCACGGTTATTTTATCAATACGTTTTTCACAATAAAGCTGCCAAAAAGAGTCTTGTATATTCTTCTTTGTAATGGCTGTTACGGCAGATCGCTTTTTCAAAATAATCCCTCCTAGTTAAAAATCCGACATTCTGCTACTCATTGTTGGTTGCTCGCCTATTTTGATCATGCTAAACTAAATCGTACAACACGGCGTCGGATTTTGTCAATAAGAGGATGCGATCGTTCTCTGAGAAAGGAGACTTTTTATGTCTGTCATAACAGTTGAAAATTTAACGAAGGACTTCGGTGAAAATAAAGGCGTTTTTGATGTGTCCTTCGAGGTAAATAAGGGGGAGGTTTTCGGCTTTTTAGGGCCGAACGGAGCTGGAAAAACAACCACCATGCGGCACCTCTTAGGTTTTTCCAAGCCACAGAGCGGCAAAACAACCATAAACGGTTTAAATGCATGGGAAAAAGCGAAAGAAGTGAAAAAAAAGATTGGCTATCTTCCAGGGGAAATTGCTTTTCCTAGCGACATGAAAGGCACTGAATATATCAAGTACATTGCTGCTTTGCGCGAGCTGAAAGATATGAGAAAAGCAGATAGACTGATTAAACAGTTTGAACTTGATCCATCAGGTGATATGAAACGCATGTCAAAAGGGATGAAGCAAAAAATGGGCATTGTTTGCGCGTTTATGCATGATCCAGAGATTCTTATTCTTGATGAGCCAACCAGCGGACTCGACCCACTTATGCAGGCAAATTTTGTCGAATTGATCAAGGCAGAAAAAGCAAACGGTCGAAGCATTTTGATGTCCAGCCATATGTTTGAGGAAGTAGAAGAAACTTGTGACCGGATTGGCATGATTAAGGATGGCAAAATAATTTCTATTGTACGCCCTAAAGATATCAAGCAAAATGAAAAGAAAACTTTTAAAATAGCGTTTCTTTCAAGCGAGGATTACCTTGCAATGCTTAACAGTGGTTTTACGATTAGGGAGCAAAAGCCCGAGCAAAACCAACTGATTATTGATATTGAGGATTCGCATATAAATGACCTTCTTTTGGCTCTTTCTAAGCATAAGGTTAAGTTTATTAGTGAAGTGAAGCATACGCTCGAAGAATATTTTATGAGCCATTATGAAGGAGGCAGCCGCAATGTTTAGTCTGACTTATTTTAAGCGAACGATTAAATCTAATATAAAGCTATGGGCAATTATAACAGGTGTTCTTTGTCTTTTAATCGGGATCGTTATGAAAGTGTTCGATCCGGAAATGATCAACGAAATGGTTGCACAGCAGGAAGCAATGGGTGGCTTCAACCCGCTTGGTGAAATGTCTTCTCTCCTATCCCTCATATCCAATCAATATTTCGGGATGTTCGCTATCATTTTTCCTATGGTTTATATTTTTATTACGGGCAATAAAATGATTGCGGGAAAAGTTGACAAAGGTAGCATGGCGAATGATTTAGCGGCTCCGCTTTCAAGAACACAAATTACCTTCACAAGTGCGATCTATATGATAGTCTCTCTTATTGTGATGTTTGGCTGTATTGATGGTGTTGGTATTGCTGTTGCTGAGATAACTCAACCAGGTCAGCTTGACATCGATGTATTTTTACAGTTGTCGTTAGGCTGCTTGCTACTTCACTTCGCTATAAGTGCGATTTCTTTTTTAGGTTCATGTCTATTTAATTCATCTGGCAAATCCCTTGCCCTTGGAGCCGGAATCCCGCTTGCGTGTTTTGCGCTTCAGCAGTTATCGGACATGAGTGACTCCCTTGAAAACCTGCGCTATCTCTCCATTAATACTCTGTTTGATACAGAGGCGATTGTAAACGGTGAAGCATTTGCAGGGAAACTTGTGGCTCTTGTTGCGATTGGTCTTCTCTGTTATATTGCCGGTTCCATTATATTTAAGAAAAAGGATTTACCGTTGTAATGCGCTATTTCACTATTAGATAACGATTTTTCCAGTAAAAAAGCTAAAATCATGCATGAGAGCCATTTCTTAAAATGGTTTTTGCATGACTTTAGCTTTTTTTAAAATTATTTTTAGCTATATCTGCTTTTATTTCCTATAATCTGGCGTTGGCAAGATCCTCTTCTGTCAGCAGGGAGGCTGCATCGGCATCTAAGATCAATGTTAAATTATCCAGGCAGCGCAAAATCGTGGCTGGATAGTGGGCTGAAATTGGCTGCGTCAGCATATTTTTTACAGCTTGTGCTTTATTTGCCCCATTCACAATCATGACGACACGTTTTGTTTTTGTGAGCATTTTAAAGCCAAAAGTATAGACGCTGCGGAATTCATCTAAACCATATTTCTGGCAGCATTCCTCATACCAGTCATAGTCTTTTGGTTCGTATTTGTAAATCAGTTTGTCAAATTTTGTCGCGTCAGGATAGTTGATGCAAAAATGGGCATCTGCACCTATTCCTAAAACGGATAGATCCAGGCCGCCTGCTGCTTCAATGTCCTCCACTTGTTTATGCGGATGATTGACATCGATCAGATGAATATTTTCTTCTGGCACCATAAATGGATCGAAAACCTGTTTTTTCAACATGGCGGATACAAAATTGGCTGGATAAGTGGTCTCACCGTGATTATAATAATGAACATTCCGGTATCGTTCGGGATCTTCCTGAATCTTCTTGGCCACGATTTCATAAGCGCCTACTGGTGAAACGCCGTCCGTGAAATCAACATTCACTCGTCCCACTTTTGACATCTCACCAATCATAATCATTGCGAGCGTCTCACTTAACTTTTCATAGGATTCTTCCAAGATAATTTTCATTCTCAACTTCCCTTCACTTTTTGGACCTAGTGCATTTGCTGCTGCGATGACTTTCCCTACTTTTCGTAGTCCGTTCAATCATAGGCCCCATCAAGATTGCCTGTAAAAATAGATTACTAGCAACTTTGGTGGGGCTTCGTTTTCTTATTGGGTTTTATTTTGCAAAGAATTGTGGCAGGTGTTCTTTATGCGCTTCAAGTAGTTCGTCCAGCACTTCTTTTGCTAGATCGCCACTTGGTACTAGTGGATTCAATGTGAAGGCTTGTAGGGCTGTGCTGTAATCACCTGTTACGGCTGCTTCAATGGTTAGCTCTTCCATTGCTTTCATGACTTGCAGTAAGCCGCGTTGTGCTGGTGGGAATTTGCCGAAGTTGACTGGCTCGGCTCCGTGGGCACGGATGACACTGGTGATTTCTACTGCACTATCATACGGAACATCGTCAATCGCGCCGTTATTACGTGTCGAAACGACCATGATGGTGCCTTTATTGTTGTAGATCGAGTTGATAATTTCACATGCGGCATCACTGTAGTGTGCGCCGCCACGTTTGGAAAGCTCTTCTGGCTTGTAATCAAGATTTGGATCTTTATAAAGTTCAAACAAGCTGTCTTCAAGTTTTTTCACGACTTCTCCGCGTGTGCCTTCATTATGGAACGATTCCAGTTCTTCTTTTAGCATCGCATCTGTCATGTAGTAGTAGCGGTGATACGGGCATGGCAGCATTTTCAAATGTTTCACTTGTTCATAAAGGAAACGCATATTTTTGATATTTTCAACGACTTTGGTTGGGTTGGCATTCGGTCCGTATAGGCCGTCAATGACTTGCTCGGTCAGTTCTGTGCCGTCTTTATCGAACACGCGGTGCCAGTGCAAGTGGTTGATGCCGGCAAATTTGAAGAATAGATCTTCTTCTTTTTTGTCCAGTACGGCTTCGGCACTTTTCACAGCTCCGATTGGTACATTACAAAGTCCGATCACTTTATCCCATTTGCCATATCTGAGGACGGCTTCTGTGACCATGCCAGCAGGGTTTGTGAAATTGATCAACCAAGCATTCGGGCATAGTTCCCGCATATCCTCTACAATACTCAAAATGACGGGGATTGTGCGGAAAGCTTTGAACATGCCGCCTGCACCATTGGTTTCTTGGCCGATAATGCCGTGGCTAAGTGGGATTTTTTCATCTTTGATCCGTGCTTCAAGTAGGCCGACACGGAATTGTGTTGTGACAAAGTCTGCATCTTTAAGGGCTTCGCGGCGGTCAAGTGTTAAAAAGACTTCACAGTCAAGGCCGGCTGCTTTGACCATCCGTTTGGCCATATTACCAACGATTTCTAATTTTTCTTTGCCTGCTTCAATATCCACCAGCCAAAGCTCTTTGATTGGGAGTTCATGATAGCGCTTAATAAAACCTTCAACTAGTTCCGGTGTATAGCTTGAGCCGCCACCGATCGTTACGATTTTTACTCCATCTTTCATTTGAATACCTCCAATTTAAAACGTTTTCTTTTCTACAAGGCCATCATAATTCATGTAATGCATTACAGGTCAAGCGCTTTTTAAAAAAAAAATGAAGAAATAAGCAAAATCCCCCTTTTGGCGGTTTTTTTGCTATACTTAGAAGGCAGGAGGTGTGACATTTGGCAAATATTCAGGAAATTGCAAAGCTGGCTGGCGTTTCTTCCGCGACAGTTTCACGCGTGATCAACAGTAGCGACTATGTGAGTGCTGAAACGCGTGCGAAGGTTCAGGCGGTGATTGACCAGCTCGACTATGTGCCGAATTTGAATGCGGTCTCTTTGAAAAAAGGGGCGACAAAGCAGATTGGGATTGTGGCACCAAGTTTCACTGATTCGCTGGCGGTTTTTATTCGGAGTTTTACAACGGCTGCACAGGAGCACGGCTATAATGTGTCTCTTTTCATGACAAAAATCGATCCTGAGAAAGAACGGCATGCTCTAGAAATGCTGCGGCAAAAGCAGGTCGACGCGCTGGTGCTTGTGATTCGGCTGAATGACTGGGCCACGATTGAGCACTATACCAAATATGGACCGATTGTCACTTGGCAGCGGGTGGAGAATGAAAAGATTCCTTCTGTCTTTATGAATCAGTATGATGGCTATATGTTGGGGCTGGAGCATCTTTATGCAAAAGGCTACCGGAAAATTGCCAACGTTTATGGCAACACCACCGGGCTTAACACGCAAAGCAGGATGATGGCCTTCCAAGATTTTTGTCAAAAATATGCACTGGATCCGCAGGCTGTCCGCCACTATTATGGCATGGGGTCGAGACGGCGCGGAGAAAAAATGGCACATATCTGGCTGGAGGAAGACAATCGACCGGATGCTTTCATTACGGCCAATGATGCTTTTGCAGCAGGCCTTGTGGCTGAGGCGAAGCGGCTGGGGCTGGACGTGCCGGGAGACTTTGCGGTTTGCGGCTTTGATGATATGGAATCGGCTTATTTGCTTGATATGACGACGATTCATTATCCGATTGATAAACAGGCCGAAAATGCCTTTACGATTATTCAAAATCAGCTGGAAGAAAAAAATACGGCGTTAAAACCGCTCGAGTTCCATCTTGTTGCGCGGAAGACGACTTAAAAAACCGTTTGGAGACTTTTTTGTCCCAAAACGGCTCTCTCGTTTAAAAAAATACAGACTGGAAAACTTTTTCTGTAGTGCGATCTCCAAAATCCAACTTTTTTGGGGAGACTACACGCTTTGTTTTCCGGTCTGTATTTTTCTTGTTTAGTTTTTAAAGGAGTGGATAGGTGCTGGGATTCTTCCGCCCCGGGCAATAAAGTCTGCAGAACTTTTTTCATTTACTGCCATGACGGGTGCCCGGCCTAGGAGTCCGCCAAACTCTACCATATCGCCGACTTTGGTGCCGCATGCTGGGATGACTCGCACGGCGGTTGTCTTGTTGTTAATCACGCCGATCGCTGCTTCGTCTGCAATCATGGCGGCAAGCGTTTCTGCTGAGGTGTCGCCTGGAACAGCAATCATGTCGAGACCGACTGAACAGATGGCGGTCATGGCCTCTAGTTTTTCCAAATTTAAGGCGCCGCTTTCTGCTGCTGCAATCATGCCGGCATCTTCTGAAACGGGTATAAAAGCGCCTGACAAGCCGCCCACATGTCCGCATGCCATCACGCCGCCTTTTTTCACTGCATCGTTTAGCAGGGCGAGTGCTGCAGTCGTGCCGTGGGTGCCCACTTGTTCAAGTCCCATTTCTTCTAGAATATGCGCAACGGAATCACCAATGGCTGGTGTTGGGGCAAGCGATAGATCGACTATGCCGAATGGGACGCCTAGACGTTCGGAGGCCGTCATGCCAACAAGCTGACCCATGCGTGTCACTTTGAACGCAGTTTGTTTGATGGTTTCTGCCACCACGTCAAAGCTTGCTCCTCTGACTTTTTCAAGGGCACGTTTGACAACGCCGGGGCCGCTGACGCCAACATTGATTACGCAATCTGCTTCACCCACGCCATGAAAAGCGCCAGCCATGAAGGGATTGTCCTCGACGGCATTGGCAAATACGACGAGTTTTGCACAGCCTAAGCCTTGCGTATCTGCTGTAAGTTCGGCTGTTTTCTTAATGACCTGCCCCATCTCTTTGACCGCGTCCATATTGATGCCGGTTCGCGTACTACCGATGTTGACGGAGGCGCACACTGCTTCGGTTTCAGCTAGTGCCTGCGGAATCGACTCGATTAGACGCTGGTCGCCTAGATGGTAGCCCTTTTGTACAAGCGCTGAAAAGCCACCGATAAAATTCACACCGACATCACGCGCTGCCTTATCAAGCGTTCTCGCAAAAGCCACATAGTCGGTATCGCTGCTTGCTCCGGCAATAATCGCGATTGGTGTGACGGAGATCCGCTTGTTGATGATGGGGATCCCGTATTCTTTCTCGATCGCCTCGCCTACTTTCACAAGTCGACCTGCCTTATCAATGATTTTACGATAAATATTTTCGCGGGCTTTTTCACCGTCACTATCGATGCAGTCGAGCAGTGAAATCCCCATCGTGATCGTCCGAATGTCGAGCTTTTCTTCCTCAATCATGCGGATTGTTTCAAGTATTTGCGCTGTTTCCACGAATACCCCTCCTATAATTTATGCATGGCGTTGAAAATTTCTTCCCGCTGAATGCTGATTTTGACTGCCAGTTGTTCGCTTAAATCATGTAAAGCTGCTGCTACCTCATCAAATTCCGGTGTGTGCTCGCTGATTTCAAGCATCATCATCATGGTGAAATAGCCGTCCATAATGGTTTGCGAGACGTCCACGATATTGATCTCAAGTTCTGCTAATTTTGTGCTAACACCGGCAATAATGCCCACATTGTCTTTTCCAATCACGGTTAAAATGGCCTTCAAGTTTATCGCTCCTTCTTATGTATAATTGTTTTCATTATAGCATATCACACTTTAACCGAGTAGCGAAAATTAGTGTTTTTACGAAAAAAAAGCTTATCAGCCTCCATATCATTCGTTAAATCGGATTTTATTTCTAATTAATTACATCCAAATAAAAAAACGTTCGGAAATTCCAAACGTTTAGTCCTCGTATAGTTTTTCAGCCAGATCGAACGGCAGCCCGTCCTCAAAGCTTTCCCACGGTTCATCTACCACAAGGTCCGCTTCACCATCGAGCGCCTCCTTCATGATGGCAGGGATCTCTTTTTGTACGACAATATCTGGATAGGCCGTAAGCCAGTTTTCGCCAAAGTCGCTTGCGGGATCGTAGTAAAATTCATTTTTTGTATAAAAGCCGGTGGCAACACCCTCTTCCAATTGTTCCAACAGTCGATAGGTGTCGTGCAGATAATCGGGCGCCTCATCCAAGGTGGCATATTGCTTCACATAGCCCGGGCCTAATCGGAAATAAAAGGCTTTGACGACCGCGAGATCGATGGTTTCATCCGTCAGTATCTGCCGCACAAGTGGATGTGTGCTCGATTCATCATCATAATTGAGGGTGACAACGGAGAAAAATAACGCTTTGGTGTCAGCCTGTGCCAGAAATTCCTGCCAGATTTGCTGTTCTTTCACACTCATTTCAGTCATTTTGCCTACTCCTTTTTTTAAAAAGTATAGCAAACAGCCGACACGATTCGTAAGTGCCGGCTGTCCTTTTACACGTCGTATTCCAATTCTTTGCTGGTCTGTTCAATAAAGTCGAGCGGTGTTTTGATTTCATTTGCATCGTACTGTTTCGCGCCGACTCGAAGCTCAAGTTTCACTCGATATTTTGCGGCAAACTCTTCTTGATTGGCTGTTTCAATCCGCTTTTTAATGCGCTCTATCACAAGTTTGCTGCCGGGATCATCTGTCAGAAGCAGCATGCCCCACGTTGCCTCCTCTTTATCGAGCAGATAGAGCACGTCGCTTGTTCGGATACACGATTCAAGCAGCCGGGAAACATCCTGAAGCACCAGCCGCATTTCTTCCTCGCTCAGGAATCGTTTCAGCTCGCGCCAATGTCTGACTTTGATCACGAGCAGCGTCAGTGGGAGGTCGTAACGATTGGAGATGCTGGTGAAAATTTCTTCATCATTTTGGAAGGAAACTAAATTTTTCAGCAGCGTGTCTTCATCAATGGTGCCTAAATATAGATGTTGATGCTTGATGCGCTCATTTTCCAGTTGCAGGCGGGAGGTGTTTTTAGTGAACAAATAAGCGGCAAAGGTGAACAGCGGTGTAACGAGCAGCCAAAAATAACTGCTAAAATGACTTTCCGAGCCGTTTGCCACCATGTCGTATAAAACAAAGGAGGCATAGCCGAAAATAAAGAGGACATTTAGGATCAGCCCCAAGGTTAGATTGGTAAAATACGTGATGATCACGAGCAGAAAGGCCACATTTAAAAAGATGATATTACGCAGGTACATGCTGGGATCGTTCGCAATAAAGGCTACGCTGATGAAGCAGAGCAGAATGAACAGCAAAAAGCCCATATCGGTCAAAAAATTATTCCGGTTTTTAATCATTTTGCTTGCCTCACTTTCTACGATATTTGCGAATGAGCAGGACGACTGCAATGATGAGCAGGAGCGCCGCCATAAAGGCTACTGCCACAAACACAAGGGTGGCTTTATTTTCACCGATTTTCGAGCTGAAGCTTTGGGTTTCTTGGCTGGCCGCTTTTTTGAACCGGTAGGCATGGATGGTGTCGTCCTGATCGACAATCGCCGCATCCCCGTAAATCTTGCTGAGCGATTCTTTGGTGCCCAGCAGTGTCGAGCCAAGCTTCGTTGTGGCGCTTGTTGGGCCGGTGACTACTAGCAGTCCGAAATTATCCTGATAAATGGATGGTAGCAGCTGGACACTGCCAATCCGTTCGCCGTATGTTGGATCGATGGTTAGTTTTTCATTGGACGTGAAGTACTGCCCCTTATCATCATATTGGAAGTACAGCTGATCGTTGGCTTTTTTAATGACCTGGTTATTCTTAAATGTGCCGACCGCGATCAAATTCTGCTGGCTATTTTCACCATCAAAGTTTTTACTTTTTTGGACACTTAGCTCACCATTATTTCCAGTGACAAATTTGCCCAATAGATTGAATAGATTCTCAAGTGCGTCCGTCGTATCTGTATCCAGCTTGTCCGGCACGATTACAGTTGTTTCGTCAAATGTCCCATCTTGGATAAATGGATAGGGATACTGGTTGAATAGCAAATCGGTTTTCTCCATCGTATGCAGCTCGAAATTCGATTCCGGCGTAATGTAGCCCCACGGAATTTCTGCATCATTGATAAATCCGCAGTAATTGTCTTTTAAAACGAGATCAAAAGCAACGGTCAGGCTGAAATTGCCGATGATTTTCATGTCCGGCGGGATCGTCAGGGTGACTGTATCGCCGTTTGCTTTGTCGGCTGAAAGTTTCTGACTGCCAACGGGTTTGCCGTTTACAAGGACGGTCACGAGTGAATGCTCAAAATCCAGATTTTGCGAATAGCGGATGTCAAGGTTCACTTTTGAGCCCCCGGAAATCGTCCGGTTAGCAGGCATCTTGATAAAATAATCCTGCTCAACGTGACCGATTCCTTTTAACTTATCACCTGCATCTGTCAAGGTGAAGGTTCGGTCGGTTTTCGTTACTGGCGTTAAAACGTCATCCGCTGTTTTGACCCATTTTTCATCTAGGGAAAGCTGACTGACAAGTTCGTGATTGGCCAGCAGTTTGGCCGCCGTTTGCAAGGCTTTATCGCTATTAGATGTGACAACCAAATAATGCGTGTCGCCCATGGTGAGGATTTTTAGCAGCGCCTCTTTGTCCAGCTGGTCGGTTTGGGTGATTTGGGCGCGGATCTCTTCCGGCAAGTTGGCGTATTTGGCAAAAAGCAGCTGATAATTTTTACCGTCTTGTTTTGCCGTGTTGCCATACTCGCCAAACGCAATGTTTTGATCATCCAAGGTGTTTTCGGCTGAAAAGGCAGTCAGGGCTTGGAGGGCACCGCTTAGTTCAGCATCCTCCTTTTTGCTGGATACGAGAATGCTCGCGGCTTTTTCTTTGATGGTGTCGAGACCGGTAAATCGGGTGCCGAAATCACGGATGGTATTTTGAAAGGCTTCTTCATTGTAGCCGATGTCGATCGCGGTGGTTTTATCGATGTGCAGCCAATTGGCCGGTGTCTGATCGATCGTACAGCGGTCATCTGGCAGGTTGGTATAGACAAAGCCTTCAATTGACAGCTGATTCGATCCTTTTTTCAAATTTGCCGTCGGGACGTCTAGTTCAATTTCTTTGGTACCGGAATCTGTGACATCCGGCCGGAAAGAATAAAACGGGCGGCCATTGATTGAAAAGGTGATGGTGGAGATTTCTTTTTCGGTCAGCTGGGTGATTTGATAAACAAATTTGACTTTGACACTTTCAGCATTCCAGTAATCTTCTATTGTAAAATTTTGATTGGTGGTGGTGTACTTGCCTTTTGCCTCTTTATCTGTCCCAAATACGACTTGGTAATTTTTATCTGCGGCATGTGTGTCGATTTGGAAGAAGAAAAGGCCGGCAAAAACAAGCAGTGCGCTTAAAAATAATTTTTTCATCTTCTATTCTCCCACTTTTAGAATCGCTCTGTTTTGTACCATTTCGTTTCGCGTTTCAAAATGGTATCTTTCAAAAAAATATAAAAGCCATAAGCGGCGACGATCATCCAGAGCTGACAATACGTCACGTACATCAAGCAAATATAGAGAAAATTGGAGAGGCTGATTTCCCCTTGTTCTGTTGTCAGCGTGATGAAGGTTCCGGCGACAAAAAGTAAAATCGCCAGCAGCCATAGTGTCGTACTTAGTCCTGCAAGCGTTGTATGCACATAGCCGAGCGCATTTAAAATGAGCAGGGTATCGCTTAAAATCAAAGAGGTCAAAAGTAAAAAATAAATTGATAGAAAATAGAGGATGTCAAAATGAACGCGTCTGGCGGATTTTTGAAAAAGTAGCGGGACATTTTTCAGAATCACATAGATATTCCCTTTTGCCCATCTTGCTCGCTGTTTAAACCAAACGGCCAATGTCTGCGGTTCTTGCTCCCAGGTGACCGCCTTCGATTGAAACTTGATTCGGTAGCCCATCATGTAGATCCGAAAACTGATTTCGGTATCCTCTGCCACCGCCTTTACATCCCAGCCGCCAATTGCTTCCAAAATGCTCCGGCGGACGATAAAATTGGTGCCTGGAATCGTGCATAATTTGAATAGTGCCCAGCGTCCAGCCTGTGCCATCCACTGAAAGCTCAGCGTTTCGATATTGATGAATCGGGTGAGCCAACTGGCATTTCGATTGCGCGTTCGGAATTTGCCGATCACGGCTCCAAGCTTCTCGTCATGGGTGATTTCCCCGACTAAATAGCGCAGGGCCTTTCTTTCCGGTGTATTGTCGGCATCATAAATGGCAATGTATTCACCGCGGCTTTGGGCAAACCCGATGTTCAGTGCATTGGATTTCCCCTTCCCGCCTGTCTGACTGTCCGTGTTGATGATCGTAAAGTTGCGTTCAGGATGCCTGTCTTTGATTGTCTGGAGGAGCTCGGCACTGTTATCCGCTGAGTTGTCATTGATGACGATGACTTCATAGCGGTCTTTCGGATAGTCAAAGTCAAGCAGCGACAGGACGGTTTTGACGATGACTTTTCCTTCGTTGTGTGCGGGTACCATGATGGATACAAAGGGGGCGCTTCCTTCGATTTCAGGTACTTGGCGCGCTTCATTTCGCAGATAATAGACGTACCCGGCGATGATCAGCACGATATTGATTAACAGCAGGCTCCAAATGCAAATCACGGCAAAAAGCGACAGATAATCTGCAACGGTCATAAAATCCCCTCATTTCATATACTTCCGCCGATACATCCGGTAGCCAAAGATGAATAATATGGCAAAAACGAGCAGCGTTACGGAAATAATCACTGTGAATACTTTACTTTGAACGGAAAAGAAGCTCGACAGGGTGCCTTCTTGTATAGCTTTTTCCTGTTCTTCTATTTTTTTCAGACTGGCCGATTGGAGAGAGGTATCCACCTGCTTCCCGCCAATCGAGAGTGTGCCGTCTTTTGTTTCCACTTGGTCGGTCGACGTTTGGACGTGGAGCGTCAGATCGCGAAAATCGGCCCACGGGTTCGGCTGATTTTGTAGCCAGCTGATGGTTTGCTTGCGTGTTTTTTCAGAAGTGAACAGCGGATAGCTGATGACTGTATCAAGCGGCAGGTCCCGTTTTGGGTTTTGGTTCGCCTCGACTAATTTTTCATAATCCGTGCCTTTCAAATAAAATGGTGCGGTACGAAAAGCAGCGGTTTCCTTCGTTTCATCTGTAAAAATCACCTGCTGATTCGGGAAAATGACCGCCCCATCGAACGGTGCGAGGCCTTCGTCGCGATAAACCCGGTCAAACAGCCAATAGGTTTCAGCACTGACTGCACTTGGCGCTAAGCCGTTTTCGGTCAAAAAGTGAACGGACTTTTCCATCACGTTTGTTAGTTCTCCCTTGGCACTGCTTCCCGTTGTTACCGCGGGAACTTGTAAAATGATGGTCCCGCCTCGTGCTGCTGCATATCGTAAAATTTCTGCATAACGCTTGGCTGCTGGAAAATCTGTATTGCGGAAAACTGGTCCGGCGCTAAGCATAAACGGAATCCCCGCTTTATAAAGAGCATCCACAGTTTCTTTTACTGCATTGGGGTCGACAAAGGGATTGACTCCTTCTATCAGCAAATATTGCTTAGTCGCCGTTTGCGCCGTTTGACAGAATTTTTTCAGGGCTTCCTGTGCGAGTAAAAGTCCCGCTGTCTCTGTCTGCGCAAAAGCCGCATAGCCATTTTGTCCGCTGAAAACGGCGTAAGGAAATGTCCCGGTTGAAACGTTCAGCTGGCCGCTTGTATTCGTATTGGTTGTCTGAATAAAAGGGGTATTTTCCGGAAAGAGCAGTTGAATTTGCCAGCCGTTTTCTGCTACTGCTGTCCCGCGTTCAGCGTCCTCCGCCTGCAATTGAATGCCTAATTGTATTTTCAGCCATTCAGGTGGATTTGAGCCAAAATAAAAAACAGGCAGTCGGCTGGCTTTTATTTTTTCCTGTAAGTTTTCAGAAAGTGCTTCTGGTTTATTTTGAACAACAACAATGCGTGAAAAACCATTTAAATCTGGCATCTCTAAGGCGCTTGTTGTCTCAACTTTTTCGCCTAGTGTAATCAACGTGCGTGTCAAACTTTCGATATTTCCATTACTAGCGCCCTCTTTGTCTAAGCTATCGTACAGTAAAAGTACTTTGGAAGAAGAATCGGCGTGCGCGACTACCGGACTGCCGATTAGTAGCAATAAAAAGAGTCCGCTTAGAACCAGCCATTTAGGTATTTTCATGCTTGATCCTCCTCTTCTCCGCTTTATTGGCTAGACCATGAAGGAGGGAAGTTATCATCATCACGATCGAAATATCAAAACAGATATTGAACATAAACTCATGCTTGGCAAGATCTGCCTCCCCGTCCCCCACAATTGTGATTAAGAGAACGCTAAAGCCAATCATTACGAGCATTACGGCCAGATCTAGTCGTAAAAATCCGCGGTAATCCCGTTCGCGAAAAGCTTGCCCTAAACCTCGACTGTAACTAATCAAAAAGATGGCGGCCCATAAAATGATAAAAGCAAAGGTTGCTGGAGAAAGTGCATGTTTCAAAGAGCTATAGGCTGTAAAAAAGTGCGTTTTTTCGCCAAAATCTTTTCCGGCACTTTTTTCATAGTTGCCCATTTCCAGTGGTCGAATCGTAAAGGAATGCTCAGCTGAAAGGTTTAGCATTGCGTATAATTCAGACGGATTGGTTAAGTAAAATTTCAAAACGGGCACAAAACCATAGTGATCATAGAAATTCTTTTGCATCCATGTACTGTCTGGGTCGATCATTTTGTACTTATCAAAGTAGGTCGTCCCTTTTAATAAAGAAAATTCAGGGTCAATGCCCATCTGCTCAAGGCTTTTTTCCGGTGCATCTGATTTGAGCAAAACGCCGCGTGTCATTGTCTGATACTGATTGATTGTGACAAACTCTTGCGGGATAAAAACATACATGGCGACCCCTGTTGCAAAAATCACACCTAAAAGACTGCCGGTTAAAATTCGGAACTTTTTCTCACGGCGAATAAAAAGCAGCAGTAGACCGAAGAACGTTATAATCACTCCAAACGGCGCATTTTGCTGCTTAGCGGTAATCAAGAGAATGCTGGAAATGAAAAAAACAGCGAGCAAAAAGTAATCATTGTAGCGTTTTTGATACATTAAGAGGAGGGCTGCCGCCATATAAAGCGCCATAATCATCATAAGCCCTTCACTATAGAAGGAATTAAAATAGGCAATATACGCGGTATCACCAAAAACAAGCACGACAATAAATGCGCTCAAATAGGCAAATATCCCTTTAAAACGCGTGGTGAGGGCCTCAACTAGTAGGTAAACTGCTCCTAGCAAAAGAAGTAATTGGATGGCTGCCATAAAACGTACATCAAAGGTTCCATCATGAAGAAAGAGCGAATTTAAGCCAATGGCCGCTTTGATCAGTAGGCTTTGGGAGGACAGAATCGCCACTTGATTTTCATTAAAATACTGATAAATGCCGAATTCTTTGACAAAATAGCCGAATTGCATGGCATCGTAGTTTGGCTGGTTATGGTATAAGCCGTTGCTGGAATAAGCACGAAAAAAGTCGCCATTATCCGCTAGGCCGATATAGGGAGGAATAAAGAGGATCATGATGCTGATAACCGCCAACAGAATGACACTGAAAACTGCCGGTGTCACCTTTTTTAAAATTTGTTTTGCATGAAATTTCCAGCTTATTCGTCTTTGTTCAGACAACTTAAGCGCCCCTTTTCAACTTTCAATCAATTTATTACTAGTCCTTACCCGCTATAAAGGAAGGGTATCCTAAAAAGGATTATTTTAAGACAAAAAAACAAAAAGAAAGGTTCATTATTGCCGTACCTTTCTTTATATTCCGATCGAATGTTCACAAAATCGTCACATTTATTATAACGTAACTTTGCAAAATAGCAAACTTTGTGGATATTTAGTGTTAAAAATATAGATTCTAACACTCTTTTCGAGCCAAACTGTCACAAATTCTCCAAATAAAAAGAAGAAAAATATGGTATACTAAATAGTGATTTATTAGAAAGGTGAAGTTTAAATGAATCTACGAAAAGCAGAATTTATTTTAAGTTTACTTGCTGGAATTACTGGGATTATTGCAGGACTGTTCAGAGTTTCTACAAGTGCATTAGCAACTGCACTTGTTTCAATTTCAGCAGAAGATTTTTTAGATTTAGGTGCGTCAACTACCGATGTACGTATGCTTGCAACTACTAGTTTGCTTTTGATTATTCCTGCTATTCTTAGCACAATCATAGGTGCTGTACTTTTTATTTTTGCATTTATTTTGAGAAAGAATGCAAAAGTTTTCGGTATCTTAATTCTTGTTCTTGGTGCTGTTGGGTTTTTCCTACTTGGACTACTTTGGATCGTTCCAGGTGTCCTAGCAATTATTGCTGGTATCATGTGCTTGGCGCGTAAAGTACCCACTGAATTCTAATTCATAAAAAAACAACTTTTTCTCCTTCTATTAAAAATAGAAATGAAAAGTTGTTTTTTTATTTGGCCTGATGACGCGTTTGCTTTATTTTTTTCTTAACAAAATCACCCGCGGTCAAAATGATCCCCCAAAAGAGCGATCCAAAATGCTAATGTCTGATCGCCTGTTTGAGGAAGGGCCTGCTGTTCCCGTCGAACAAAGTCTCATGAAAAAAGCTGGGCAAGTACTTTTTGATGGGCGCACTGAAGCTGATCCACTAAAAACCAAGCGTCTCCTTGACCGATCACATAGGCGAGGACGTCTGTTTTCTTCAAAAGAATCACTTGACTGGTCTGTTCTGCTACATATTGACAAGAAGCTATTTGTCCCGGCAAGATGTAACGCATGTCTATAAAATCACCCGATTGAAAATCATACTCCCTGCCATTTTGATGTTTCCCGCAAACTGCCCCTTCTTGAATATAATAAAGCGCATCCTGATCACGCTGACGTAACTGCTCTCCCTTTTGAAAATCATTGGTTGCTGAAAGATTGTCGGATCATCCAATAGTCCATTGATTAGACGATAAGCCGTCAAGTTTGACCACTGCCAGATTTTCATTTTTCTCCTCCATCGCTTCGATTATTTTCTAATTGCTGATAAAAAATTTGTTCTTGTACATTCCTCTTTGTTAACACTCAATCAGCTTTATTCTCAATCAAAAAGGTCTTCTTCCTAAACACGCGTGTAGGCAGAAGACATTTTTAATTTGTATTAATTGCCCGCTTTTTCCTGATCGATTTGTGTCCGAATTTCGCGGGCAATGCTTTCAATCGTATAAAGAGCTGGGAGTTGGGATGTGATATTCGCATCCTGATACATTTCTTTATTGATATAGTAAGAAATATTCGCATCGGATAGTCGTGCTATGGTCGATTTGGCACTGTTGGTGATCGAGATGATTTGACATTTTTGCGTTTTAAGCTGGTGAATATAACGGATAATGTCTTCATTTTCCCCTTCGACGGAGATGGCGATCATACAAATCTTATCCGATAGTTTGCTCGACAAATGGTAAAAGGGATGGTTGAGCGGATCTTCAATGTGCAGTGCCAGCGTAAACAGGGATGAAAAGTAAAGTGCCCCGTATTCGGCAATCACGCCAGAAGCTCCGATTCCCACGAATAAAACCAATTCGCTGTCTCGCAAAATGGTGACGGCCTCTTGAAGCTGCTTTTTATATTCGGGTTGGGCGGTGCGTTTTAAAAAATCAATGTAGGTCGTCTCATCGGACATGTCGATATGTGCCATTTTTTGTTCCTCCGCATAAAGCTGCAATTTAACCCGAAACTCGGAATAGCCGTTGCATTTGAATTTGCGGCAAAAGCGTAGGATGGTGGTCGTACTGACATGGACCTCGTCTGCTAAATCACGAATCCGCATGTAGACCACTTTGTCCAGATTGGCGGTAATGTAGTTATAAATTTCTAATTCTGTATCGTTCAATTCGATTGCCTTATCTAAAAAAAGCAAGCGCTCACCTTCTTTTTCTTCATTCCTCGTCTCATTTTACCATGTAACAAGGCGTTACTCAAATGTAACAAATTCCTTTTTTGAAAATGCTTACCGAATCTACAGCATTCTATCGTTTTTTTCTCATACTATGCGTATACTATAAGATATAAGAAGGAATTGCGTTAGTGAAGACGACGCACCTTATTTTGAATTATTGGAGGAATGGCGAAATGACAAAAGGTCTTAAAATTGCAACAATCGGCGGCGGTTCAAGCTATACACCGGAACTGATCGAAGGCTTTATCAAACGGCAGGATGAACTTCCGGTTCGTGAAATCTGGCTGGTGGACGTGGAAGCTGGTAAAGAAAAACTGGAAATCGTTGGTAACCTCGCTAAACGGATGGTTAAAAAAGCTGGCGCTGATATCGAGATTCATCTAACACTTGATCGTGAGGCTGCTTTAAAAGGCGCTGATTTTGTCACAACACAACTTCGCGTTGGTCTACTGGATGCGCGGGTGAAGGATGAACGTATTCCTAATTCGCACGGTGTCGTTGGGCAAGAAACAAATGGCCCTGGCGGTATGTTCAAGGGACTTCGTACAATTCCTGTGATTTTAGATATTTGTAAAGATATGGAACGTCTTTGTCCAGATGCTTGGCTGATCAACTTTGCCAATCCGGCTGGTATGGTGACAGAAGCCGTTCTTCGTTACAGCAATCAGAAAAAAGTGGTCGGCTTATGTAATGGTCCGATCGGCATTGAACGGAATATTGCGGAAACATTGGGCGTAGATCCTTCCGAAATTTATGTGGAATTTGTCGGCTTAAATCACATGGTATTTGCCAAAACGGTTTACTATCAAGGGAAAGATGTGACGCGCGAAGTTGTTTTCAAAATGACAGAGGGCGATTCCGGCTCCAAATTGAAGAACATCAATGCAACCGGCTGGGACAAAACATTCCTGCGCACACTAAACATGATTCCGATCGACTATCTGCGCTACTACTGGCAAACAAAGCAACAGCTTGAAGATCAAGAAAAAGCTTATGCGGAACACGGTACACGTGCTGAAGTTGTGAAAAAAGTAGAAGCGGAACTTTTCGAGCTTTATAAACAAGAAGAGCTGGCTGAAAAACCAAAACAACTGGAACAACGCGGCGGTGCTTACTACAGTGAAGCGGCCTGCAATCTGATCAACTCGATCTACAATGACAAACGTGACATTCAAATCGTGAATACGCGCAATAATGGGGCCATTTTGGACATCGATCCTGATTCTGCGGTTGAAACAAACTGTGTCATCACACGTCAAGGTCCGATTCCTCTTGCAAGCGGTCATCTGCCAATTGCGGCTAACGGAATCGTGCAACAGATCAAGTCATTTGAACGCTTGACAGCCGAAGCAGCTGTGACAGGGGACTATGATACAGCCCTTCTTGCCATGACGATCAATCCGCTGACACCTAGTGATGCGGAAGCGCGGATCTTGCTTGATGAACTGCTGGAAGCTCACAAGGAATATCTACCAAACTTCTTTCAAAATGAAAAATAATTGAGTAACTTAAAAAGCATTGGATGCCGGAAAATCGGCTCCAATGCTTTTTTTATCGTGCCACTAATGTATCCACTTTCGCATGCGCCAGAACATAGCTGGAAATACTGCCGAGAACGAATTTCTCCACTCGGTTCATCCCGGTCGCCCCGACAACAATTAAATCAGCGCCAAAATGTTCTGGAATCTTACTAGCCAGAATGATCTTTGGATTGCCGCGGTCAACAAATGTGGCGACTTCTTCAATGCCCGCTTCCTTGGCCCGTTTGCCATAGTCCTCTACTCTCGCTTCAGCCGCACGCCAAGCACGTTCCTCAAGCGATCCGTCATAAGATATATTAGGTGAAAAAGAACGAAGATCCACGACACTTGCAATCGCTAATGCTGCCCCGTATTTTTGTGCCAATTCCAGACTTTTTTGAAAGGCACGATCTGCTTGATCTGACCCATCCACTGCGACTAAAATTTTCTGATAGTTTTCCATAATGATGTCCTCCTTTATTCAAAGTTCCTCACTACCCTTTACCCTGAAAATAAAAAAGCATGCATGACTTTTCACAAAATCTGATCGGTTCATTTATTTTGCATTTTCCAAATTTGATCGTTATCTTTCTTTCGTTCAACAAATGTTCACATTTAATCTATAAAAAAGTATTATACTGTACCATTTTTCGTTAGATGTCGTGATATTATTCTTTAATAAGACTATTTATGAAAAAATGGAGGAAATACATGATCCGTACTTTTAAGCGATTTTTATTATTTTTTTTAACAATGATTTCCTTATTTTCTATTCCACAAGTTTTAGCGGATACTACAGTCGATTCGGCTGATCATCAAGAAAATGAATCCTATGCCGTTGATTCAGTGGACGGTTCGACTGCTGCTGTTCCTGTTCTTAGCAAAACTGCTGCTGCGGCTGACAATCTAACCGCAAACTCTTCATCGGGAAATTTAAAATCAACGAAAGAGACTTTTAATGACTATTTCCCCGACCCTATCTTAGCTGCGACTGTCGCCGAGCAATATGGTATGGTAGCCACTGACACAATTTCAGAACAAGACCTTTCTTATCTGCTGGTTCTAAACTGCTCAGGCTTTGGCATATCGGATATGACAGGAATTGAATATCTAACTGGTCTAACCATTTTAGATTGCAGCTTCAATCCCATTACCCACTTAGACTTATCTCATAATGATGAACTTAGAACGATCAACTGTTCTCAAACACAAATTCAATCACTCAATCTGCCTCCTATGCCCGATTTAACGACGCTGGATTGTTCGGATAATAATTCGTTAACCACACTAACCTTGCCAGAATCACCTAAGCTGACCTCACTCGATTGTGAATCGACTGCGATTTCCATGTTGGATACTTCTAAACTTCCTAAATTATCCACCTTGCAATGTTCTGCAACTCATTTAACTGAATTAGATGTGACGCAGAATCCCGCGTTAAAAATACTAGGATGTATGCAGAATCAACTCACCGATCTTGATATCTCAAAAAATCTACAACTCACCAGTTTAGATTGTGGGAACAACCAATTAACTTCTCTTGAGCTAAATAATCCGCAACTTGAGAATCTGACCTGCCGCTATAATCAAATCCGTTCACTAGATTTGACAGGCTGTCCAAAATTAAAAATGGTCAACTGCTATGATAATTTGATTCAACATCTTGAATTAAATAATCCAGAACTGGAAACGCTCATTTGTCCCAGTAATCAATTAACCGAGTTAGATTTATCCAAAAGCCCTCATTTAACTGATTTACGCTGTGAAAGCAATCAGCTGACTGATTTAGATTTGTCTCATAATCTTCAATTAACATCAATTTCTTGTAACAATAATCAGCTTAAAAAATTGGATTTATCTCCTTTAACTAAATTGACCAATTTAGAGTGTAATGACAATCAAATTGCTGGTGAACTTGATATGTCGCATAACACTGATTTAGTCCTGGTACATTGTTATAATAATCAAATAAGCAAAATTTTGATCCCGCAAACGCCAACGCTGGATGAGCTGTATTTTTTCAATAATCAGGTGCAGGACTTTTCCTCTGTTCCTGACAACATCAGCGATTGGGACGGGACGAATCAACAGATCAGTTTGCCGAAAGAAATGCTTGAGACGTCTTCTCTTACTTTACCGGTCAGTTCTGAATTAAAGGATGAGAATGGGAAGAAAATGACAATCACGCCGCAGAATGGCGGGACTTACAATGCCTCGAATAATACGATCACTTGGACGAATCTTGCTGGTTCTGGAAGTGTCAGCTATACCTTTAGTTCTACCAGCAAAAAGGCCACTGGGACGCTGACAATTCCTTATGAAGTTCAAAGTCTTGAATGCGACAATGAAATTTCTTACATTCAAGGGACAACCAAATCGGCGGCTGATTTTCTTTCAGATATCCATGCTGAAACGACAGCCGATTGCGTGCTTTCCAGTAATTTTGCGGATGTGGTGAATATGAATCAACCGGGCGATTATCAAGTGACGGTTACCTCAACGAATCCAGAAACGCACTATACGGTTAATAAAACTGTCACTGTACATATTCTTCCTTATACACTTACTTTTAGTGATTTGCCTCCAGATGTGACGTTTGAAACGACGGCTGTCAATGAAGCGCGGCAACTGATTCACCGCAGCAGTCCGGACAAATTCCATTGCAGTGTGAGGGATACACGTGGAAATGATGCGCACTGGACGCTGACGGCTACACTAATGGCGCCTCTTACTTCTACAACGTCTGGGGATACGCTCGATCAGGCTTTTGTCTATAAAAATGCAGCTGGCGTGACGACTGTTATGGCACCAAACATGCCGGTCACGATTGCCACTGCTGAAACTGCCAGCCAAAATGGGGATGAATTCTCGATTGATTGGGGTGATGAAGAGGGTTTCCTGCTCGATTTGGATACCTATACGGCTCAAGCGGAAACGTATGAAACGACGATCACTTGGTCACTTCAAAATACACCTTGATAAAAATGCTTAGCTCAACTGTCCAACTGGCAGGCTTGAGCTAAGCATCTTTTTTTATGTGTGTTGCTGAATGTTTAAAAGGGGCGCTAGTGGGGCGATCGTTTTGGCTGTCACGGGTTCGATCGATTGGTAGTCGGCACTGTTTGTTACCACGATGGGCGTGATGGTTTTGTAGCCGAGTGACCGGATTGCTTCGACGTCCATCTGCA
Source organism: Listeria costaricensis (assembly GCF_900183385.1). Classification (GTDB taxonomy): domain Bacteria; phylum Bacillota; class Bacilli; order Lactobacillales; family Listeriaceae; genus Listeria; species Listeria costaricensis. Next base: position 49,756 of record NZ_FXUT01000006.1, on the reverse strand, counting down.
TGATCGGCTGGCCTTCTTTGACTTTGGCCCCTTCTTTCACGAGTGTTTGGAAATGTTGACCGTTCAACTTGACGGTATCCAGGCCGCAGTGGATCAAGAGTTCAACGCCGGCTTCTGTTCGGATGCCGATTGCATGGCTGGTTGCGGTCGTCATGATGATCTCACCTGCTGCCGGCGCAAGGATGTCATTGTTAGCTGGCTCGATGGCCACTCCATCACCGAGCATCCTTTGGGCGAAAAGTTCATCTGGGACGGTTTCAAGTGGATGAATCGTGCCTGCTAGTGGACTTTTGATGCGCAGTCCGGCCATCGCTTTTTTCTGTTCACGGCTGCCAAGGAAGAATGTCATGGCGGCTGAAGCGGTGATGGCGATGAGGATGGTCAAAATGGCGTACCAGAAGTTGCTGCTGAAGCCGGAACCGTCTGTCGGGATGAAGGTCGGGATGGCGGCTAGGCCGGGTGACACGACGGCGTACTGTTTGAGTCCGACGAGGCCGGCAAAAAGGCCACCGATGCCGCCGCCAAAAACGGCGCCGAGAAAGGCATGCTTGTGGTTGATTAGGACGCCGAAAATGGCCGGTTCGGTAATGCCCATGACACCGGTGATTCCGGCGGAGAAAGCGAGCGACTTTTTGGTGACATCTTTTTCAAACCGCATGTCAGCGAGTGCGGCTGCCCCAACGGCTACATTGGCGGCAAGCATGGCGGGCATCACGAAGGAATCGTAACCGCTATCGGCCATCATGGCAAATACTAGCGGGAAGAGTGCCTGGTTGGTGCCGGTCATGACGAGCAGCGGGGTTAGTGCGCCCATCAGTCCGACCGACAGCCAGCCAAGGTGGGCATACATGAAGGAGAGAACCTCGGCGATGTAACTGCCGACAAAATTGCCGAATGGGCCGAGAATGAGCAGGGTGACAGGAACGGTGATGATCATGACGAGCAGTGGCTTGAAGAAAAATTTGATGGCTTCTGGGATCACTTTATCCGCGGCCTTGTCGATGAGGCTCATGAATAATACACCGAAAATAACGGGAATCGTCGTCGAATTATAGGCGGTCTGTGGGATTTGTAAGCCTAAGAAGGACAGGTCGGCCACGTTGTTGATCAGACCATCTACAAGGACGGCCCCGAGAAACATGCCCATGATGGGACTGATGCCCAGTTTCCGAGCGGCACTGTAGCCTAGAAAGATGGGCAAAAAGTAGAAGCCGGCGTCATTGATGGCATTCAGGACAATATAGGTACCGCTTTCATTTGAAAGGCCAAAAAAAGTAACGCCAATATTGAGCACGGCTGAAATCAAACCGGCAGCTACAAGGACGGGTAAAATGGGCACGAAGGTTCCGCTGATGAAGTCGATTACGATGCGTCCATATTGCTTCCAATTTTTATGCGTTTTTGGGGCATCGATCGGCGGCTGCTTCCCGCCAGTTGCTTGATCGTCTAGCTTGACCGTCACGAGCGCATAGACTTTGGGGACATCCGGCCCAATCACCAGCTGGATTTCTTCGCCGCGTTCGACGATTCCGAGAATTTGAGGCTCCTTTTCAAGAGCGGCTTTATCGAGCTGACTGGGATCGTTCAACTGGAGCCGAAGCCTCGTAGCGCAATGATTTGCGCTACGAATATTACCGGCTCCGCCAACATTTTCCAGTATTCGTGGGATTAGTTCGTCATATTTGCTCATGTTTCGTCCCCCCAGTCTTGTCCGTTTGAGCGGATCAAATTCGAGTACCAGTAGTAGGAATCCTTGGGAATGCGTTTCAGGTCGCGCAGTTCTTCATCGGTTGTATTGATAAAAACGAGGCCGTATCGTTTCGCCATGCCGTTTCCTGTGCTGAGCAGATCTGTGAAGGACCAAGGATTGTAGCCGATGACCTGACAGCCGTCTTGAATGGCTCTGCCGACTTGGAAAATTTGATCGCGTAAAAAGCGAATCCGTTCGGGGTCATGAACTTTGCCGTCTGCTGCCACATCTTCATGGGCGCCGTAGCCATTTTCTGTAATCATCATGGGCAGGCCGTAATGATCCCAGACATAGCGCAGCATGTATCTGAGTGAAACAGGGTCGATTTCCCAGTCCCAATCATTGGTTTCCACATAGGGGTTACTTGTCAGCTGATAGACGCCGGGAAATTTGGGATAGACGAACTCGCCCTTGTTGCCGGTTTTATTGAGCTGTTGTTTTTGCTCCGTCTCGGTGCTTGGGCATTCTTTGGCGGCGTTGGAGCGATAACAGTTGAGCGCAAAAAAGTCGATTTTGGCCTTTTCGATCAGCTCCATGTCGCCTGCTTGGATGTCCGGATCGATCTCGTGCTCCTTCCAGTAGCTGCGGATAAAGCTGTTGTAAGTCCGGTGGGCATAAAAGTCGTTCCACACTTTTTCGGTCAATTCTTCTGCATTCATGGCTGCAATCTGATCTTCGGGATTCGCCGAGCTGGGATAGATGGGGACATAGCCGGGAACTGGCCCAATTTTGCCGTCTGGAACAAGTTCGTGGCAGGCAACGACCGCTTTGGCATGGCACAGGTTCATGATGTGATTGACTTTCCATTTATCATGAAACCAGGTCGACTCATTTTTACAAATGCCAAGCCAGTCTCCATAACAGATTTGCATGTTTTGTTCATTGATTGAGAGCCAATATTTGACGCGGTCGCCAAACGCCTTAAAACAGGTGCGTGCATACTGATCAAAGGCTTCAATAATCCCGCGGCCATACCAGCCGTTATACATTTCATCCACCCAGACGGGCATGTCATAATGATATAGCGTTACAATCGGTTCAATTCCGTGTTTGACCAGTTCATCGATCAGTCGGTTGTAAAAATCAAGACCGAGCTGATTCGGTTTGCCTGATGCGTCGGGATAGATGCGCGGCCAGGCGATTGAGAAACGATACGAGCTAAAGCCGGCTTCTGCCATCAGTGCCACATCTTCCATATAGTGGTGATAATGATCCGAAGCAATCGAATTATCTGTAAATGGTTTCTTGGTTTGGCTATTTAAATCAATCAGTGCTGGTGTGCGGCCATCTTCATTGACAGCGCCCTCTACTTGCCAAGCAGCGCTGGAGGCTCCCCACATAAAACCGGGTGGAAAAAGTGGTTGGTTTTTATAAATCATCAAAATCGTTCCTTTCCGCTTTCAATTTTAAAAACTCGCTTAAAATGACATCAAGGACGTAATGAACGGCATAGGAGTAGTACAATACATCGGGCACTTCTGTGTTTTCCTGACTGCGAAGATGGTAGATTTTCCCAAAACCGCGATTGAAGGTCGGCGCTCGTTTGAGTGTGAAGAGAATTTTTTTGCCGGTAAAGCGGTCGATCAGCGGCGCAAGTGTTTCTGCCAGCAGGCCGGAAATCGAAAACACAATCACCATGGTTTCAGGGCCGAAATAGTCCAAACTGGCACAAATATCTTCTTTATTGGAAAGCAGCGTGACTCGTTTGCCGAAAATCACCAGCTCCTGTTGAAAAGTCTGCAAGATGCCAGCGATGTGACTGGAGGCGATAAATGCCACTTCCTCCACCTGCTCGATTTCTTTGACCAGCCATGAGACCTCGCTCGAATTCATGCGGACATTCAGTTCTTTCATCATCAAAGAAAGCGCGCGGTACAGCTCCGTCCGAAAATCGGCGGCACCATGAAAGGCCCGGTAGACCTCTGCCCCCTCATCAAAGTCTTGAAAATGCTGTTTCATTTCGGCAAAATTTTCATACCCGATATGGCAGGCAAAACGGCGAATGCTGGCGCGTGAGACAAAATTTTGTTCGGCAATCTCATAGATATTCATGGCGCCGATCGACCGATAATTTTCCAAAAAGAATTTGGCGAGCTCATAGTCGACCGTTCCAAACTGATTGCGGTCAAGAATGCGCGTCAGGCGATGCAGTAAACTCAATCTTTTGATATCCATTTTAAGTCCTCCTCCTTGGCCAAGTTGGATGATACCTTAACTATAGCGGATTATGCCGTTTTCTGGGGGACAAATTTTGCTCCCGATCAGCATGAATCGTATCGTTCGATCTGAAAATTCGTTATAATGAAGGAGAGATGTTTTTCAATCCCTATTTTTTGGAGAAAGCAATCGTTTTTTTGGAAAATAGATTGTGCGAGGAGTGGCGTAAATGGAGAAACTGTTATTTATTCAAACGGGTTTTGGTGTGGATGTGCACGGGCAGGATGTGACAAAGGCGGCGGAACGGGCGGTCAGAAATGCGATCTATCATAATTCAATGGCGGGAATCGAGGCCATGCTGCCGGACCATGATTTAAACAGGATGGTGGTGCATGTCAAGCTGGCGGTGCCAACAGATCATGACAAGCTCGATCAGGCGCGCATCAAAAAATTGATTCCATACGGGACGGTTACGGTCGAACTGATGGACGGCGGAATGATGACCACGAGCGGCATCTTTTTAGCCGACAAAGCCGATAAAAACGATTTGATGTATATTGTGAATGCCTCTGTTGAAACAGGCTATTAAAAAAAGCCCCTCAGCTTTTGCGGTCAAAATGATCTCACAAAAGCCGAGGGGCCTTTTTTTTAGTGAAATAGCGGTTCGATTTGCTGTGCCGTACGCGTTAAACTGGCTTCGGCCTGCCTTCTGGACTTGCCAACCGCCTGAATGTAGCATTTGCATTTCGGCTCCGTTCCCGATGGTCGGATGAATAGCTTCGTACCGTCCGTAAACGTAAAGCTTAAAACATCTGCTTTTGGCAAATGGGGATAGGCGGTCGTCTGTGTAAGAAAATCCACCTTGTCCACTACCTCCTCACCGAAAAAATCGGCTGGCTCGTTCCGCAGCGTCTCCATGATGGACGCGATTTTGGCAGCGCCGGCCTGCCCTTCAAAGGTGTACGTCTTAAGCTCTTCCAAGTGGTAGCCGAATGCCTGATAAAGCGCGTCCAGCCGGTCATGAAGCGTTTGGCCGTTCAGCTTGTGATACAGGCACATTTCGGCTGTCAAAACGGCGGCTTGGACGGCATCTTTATCGCGCACAAACGGCTGGGCCAAGTAACCGTAGCTTTCCTCATAGCCGAACAGAAAGTGGTAATCGAGGGTGTTTTCCAGACGCGCAATTTCTTCCCCGATAAACTTGAAGCCGGTCAAGGTTTCGACATGGTGGACGCCGTGATGCGTCGCGATTTTTCGCCCGAGGTCGCTCGTGACGATGGTGGTGACGAGCTCTTCATTGGGCTGGAGCGTTCCGTTTTCCTTTTTCCCTGTGATTAAATAATCGAGCAGCAGGGTGCCAAGTTGGTTCCCTGTTAAAATCTGAAACTCTCCCTTTGAAGATGCCGGAACCGCCACGCCGAGCCGGTCCGAATCGGGGTCGGTCGCGAAAATCAGATCCGTTCCAGGCTTCGTCGTGCTGATCGCCTGCCTAAAGCTGTCGGGTTCTTCCGGATTGGGCGAGCGGACTGTCCAAAAATTGCCATCCGGCCACGTCTGCTGCTCGACAAGTTGCACGTTGGTGAAGCCGTTTTGCAGCAGCCCTTCTGTCACTAGCTTTCGGCCCGCCCCGTGAAGCGGTGTGTAGCAGATCGACAGGTTGGCGCCTTTTGCTGCCAGCATTTCCGGGCGGATGAAGACGGCTTTTAAGGCTTGCAAATAGGCTGCATCTGCCGCATCGCCAATCATTTGAATCAACGGATCGGTCCGTTCGGCTGTCTGAATCGCAAATAAGTCGCGCTGCTCGGCCATGAAGCCCATGATTTGGTCAGCTGCTGCCGGCGTGATCTGGCCGCCCGTCGCGTCATAAACCTTAAAACCGTTGTAAAGCGCGGGATTGTGACTGGCTGTGATCATGATGCCGGCGGACGCTTGCAGATCGCGCACGAGAAAGGACAGTTCGGGCGTCGGGCGCAGTTCGTCGGAAAGGAAAACACGGATGCCTGCTTTTGCCAGCACCTTGGCCGATTCTTCCGCAAAGTCGCGCGAATGAATGCGGGAATCATAGGCGATTACAACGGAACGCTTGGCAGATGGGTCGTCCGCTTGCAGCCATTTGGCCACACCGAAAGCCGCTCGGCGAATCGTATAAAGATTGATCCGATTGGGTCCGGCGCCAAGTTTGCCTCGCATTCCGCCAGTGCCGAATGACAGGTCGCAGTAGAAGGCATCTTCCAAATCGGCTCCCAGTGCCAAGTCGAAGCGCAGCTCATCCGGCAAGTCCTGCTTGAACCAGCGAGCCTGTTCTTCCTTTATGTTCATTCCGCTTCCACTTCCAACTGCCGCAGGATGTCGCTGATTTTAAGCTCGCAGCCAGCCATGGACGTATCGGCCACGCCATAATACATTTTCAGCAGGTCGCCTTCTTGAATGACACCGCAGGCAAAAACGACATCACCGAAAAATCCGTTTTTCTCGTAGTCAGCTTCTGGCTCTAAAATGGGCGTTTTGGAGCGGCGCAGCACGATTGATGGATCATTTAGATCTAGCAGTGCGGCCCCCATCACATAACGATGCTCTTTCGTAGCTCCATGATAAAGAATCAGCCAGCCTTCCTCTGTTTTGATGGGCGTGCAGCCGCCACCAACGCGCCCGCTGTCATAACTATCTGGCCGAATGCCGAGCAAATGCTTGTGATCTCCCCAACTTGTTAAATCCGGCGATGACGCCAGCCAAATATCCAGCTCACCGATACTTTTCAAACTTGGCCGATGTAGCGCGTAGTATTTGCCGCCAATTTTCTCTGGAAACAGCAGCACATCTTTATTTTCCGGTGCAAAAATATTTCCCAGATAGTCGTAGCTTTCAAAATCGGTCGTTTTCACAAGAGCATCCGTTACCCCGAATTCCGAGACGGCGCTAAAATTCACATAATACGTATCGCCCAGCTGCATCACTCGCGCATCCTCAATGCCAAAGGTCTGATACGCATTAAACGGATAAAGAAATGGCTTTTCATCTAATGTAAAATGATGCCCATCTTTGCTGCGTGCGATCCGAATGTAGGAGAGCGACGTCAGATAGGAGAAGCCTTCCAGTTTGTCTTTGCGGCGAATCATCCGCGGATCTTCAAAATCGTATGCCTGGTCGGAAGTGTCAAAGCGGTGCAAGGTTAGCTCGTCTTTTTCCGCATTATAGACGGGCGCCACGACTTCATTTTCATGAGCTGGAATTGGTTTTTCCGCCACACGGAGCAAGAGCAAGGTTTCATCGCCGTATTTTGCCACACCTCCGTTAAAGGCGCCGATCACTTCAAAGCCTTCATGGAACGGCTTAACGTCGAGCGGTGTGATGAGTGGATTTTCTTCGTAACGGTAAATATTCATGATTTTCCTACTTTCTTCATTCAAATGGATGTTTGATTTTGATACGTTGACCGGTTGCATCCGCAATGCCGGCATATAGATAGGCCGTGCCGTCTTTCAAAAAGTGAAGCCCGCCGCTGAAAACGACATCTTCCAAATCAGGGCGTTTTGCCGGACTGGCAGCAAAATTGCTTCGCTCGGCAATTATTTTGACATCATATAAAGCCTGGTCTTTCAAAGTAAAAGTAATCGGATAATAGTGCCGATCGCCGTGTTCGTCAAAGCGCGCAATATGACCCAAAACGCCAATCTGACCATCTGCTAATTGATAGATTTCGTTGGCCCCGCCCCATTCGTCTGCTAAAAAATTCCCATAAGCGAGCGGTGCCTGTTCAATTTTTTCTGTGCTCAGCTCTTCTAACGCTGATAAATAAAGGACTCCAATCTTGCCGCGTCCGCCTTTTTCGCCTTGTGGTCGAGTAAGAACGAGCAGTCGTCCATCTGCCAGCTCCTTAAGCCGCAAATCCTTCATGCCCCCTGGACCTTTGAAAAGCAGTCCGGCCTCTTCCAGCGTCTTCATTTCATAAAAATTCGTCCGCCAGTGCAGTTTGGTTGCGTCTTCTGGGTGCGGATAGGTTTCAACGCCGCCAAGAATCAGTTTTCCTCCTATAAAAGTCACAAACGGGTCTTGGAGCGGCAGATCGACCGTTCCTTCTACAAGCTGGTAGCAGTCGTCCTGCACTTTTTCAAAAAAGCCAATGTGCGCCGCTTCACTATCCCGTTCCTCCATCCGTCCGGCAATCAGCGTCTTCCCTGCAAAGTCAAACGGTGCGGTGATATTGTAAACATCTTTTCCACACGCTCCCGAAAATTGGAGCCGCTCCCCTTTTGCAGGCTGCTGACCAGCCCGATATTCACGCAGTAATTCATTTACAGTTTTCATTTTCTTCCTCCATCAGATAAATCGCACCTGAGAGCGGCGCAATACCGCCCTGTTCCTCCTGTCCGAATACCAATCGGCCATTTGGCGGTGCTGTCATTTGCCACCGTTCGCTAAAATTGGCGACAAAATAGTAGTTTCCGCGTTGATAGGTTAGGCATGCCTCTTTCAGCTGCAGAGATGTATAGGGCTCGGTCACATAAGCGGCCGCCTTCCGAAATGCCAGCAGCTCCTGATAATAGGCAAAAATGGCATGCACTTTTTCCTCCGGCTCTTGATTTTGCTTCAGCCATGCTTTCCCAGTCGCCGAAAATGCTTTGCCATCCGCAAAAATCATCGGGCCGCGCGCTTTATCACGCGTTTTTTGATTGGCTGCAAATAGCGCCTCCTGCTTCGTTTCCCCTTTCCCGACCGCCTGCTCATAAGCCATGATCCCCTGAATGTCGGCCATCTCGGAAACATCCGCAAAAGTGAGGTCTGTCATGCCGGCTTCCTCCCCGTTGTAAATAAAAGGAACGCCTCGTGCGGTCAAAATAATGAAGGCCAGCAATTCGGCTAACGGTAAATTCTGACCTGCTAATCTGGAAAACGAGCGCCCCATGTCGTGACTGCCAAAAAAGAGGGTCGGCATTTGCCCATCCGGCAATGCTTTTTCCATCGCGACCAGTTCCTGAAATAACTTTTCCGGTGTAAAAGTCTCGATACTGCCAAAGTTAAAATTGAACGTGACATCCAGCAGCTCCGGACGACTGTAGCGTGCAATCTCTGGCAGCTCGTCACTGGAAATCTCACCGACTAAGAAAACATCCGGCCGTAAGTCTCGACAAAAGGCAGCCAGTTCTGCCATGACGCCATCAATGCCGGGCTGATCCTTGTCGAATTTGTGCAGCACTTCACCCAATTCATCCACAGGATTATCTGGAAATGCCAAGTCGAGCGTCAGGTTATTAATCACATCAAACCGAAAACCGTCCACACCGAGCGCCAACCAGAATTTCAGCACCTGCTTGATCTCTTCTTTCACAGCCGGATTGGCCCAGTTGAGATCGGCCTGTTCTTTGGCAAAACTATGGTAGTAGTACTGCTCTCTTTTTTCATCAAATTGAAAGGCACTCCCGCCAAAAAAGGACGTCCAGTTATTCGGCCGCTCTTTCCAAATATAGTAATCAGGATGTTCCGTAAACCAGCGATGATTTATGGCCGTGTGATTCAAAACCATATCGATCACCACGCGAATCTCCCGCTTTTTCGCCTCCGCCAGAAACACCTTGAAATCAGCCAGCGTCCCGTAGAGCGGATCCACCGCACAGTAATCCGACACGTCATAGCCATTGTCGACCTGCATGGACGGATAGAACGGCGTCAGCCAGATCCCCCCAATGCCAAGCTCCGCCAAATAGTCGAGCCGCTCCGTCAACCCGGGAAAATCCCCAATCCCGTCGCCATTCCCATCCGCGAACGATTTGATATAAATCTCATAAAACACAGTCTGTTTAAACCATTTCACTCATAAAACCCTTTCTTATTTCAGCGTAAACTGCATGCCCTCTTGGAATTTCCTCGAGAAACACAGGAACAAAATAATCAGCGGAATCGTCAGCAGAACAGAAGCCGCATACATTGGCCCCGGATAAGTACCATATGGCCCAAACATTTGCGAAATGAGCACGTTCAAGGTCACCGTTCCGTCACTCTTCGTCACAAGCATATCCCACAGTAGATTCGTCCACCGCTCCGTGAATAAGAATAGGAAAATGACAGTCGTGATTGACTTCGACATTGGCAGAACAATTTTGAAAAGAATCTTCATATCACTCGCCCCGTCCAGCCGAGCCGCTTCAATCAGCGTGTCTGGAATCGCCTTGAAAAAGTTCGTATACATAAAGATTGCCCACAAACTGACCGCGGTTGGTAAGATCATCCCCATAAACGTATCCAACATGTGAACATCTGAAATCATCAAAAATTGCGGAATCAAAAGAATGATGGCTGGGAAAAACATTTGGAACAATATAACATTATTAACAAATTTCTTCCCGCGGAAATTCAATTTGGCCAGCGCATAGCCGACCATCAGTCCAAACAGCAGCATGAGTCCCGTCGCAATCGTAGAAACAATCACCGTATTAAAGAAAGCGCGTATCCACGGTGCCGGAGCTGCCGTCACATCATTGCCAAACAGCCACTGCCACGATCTGAGTGTATAATCTGTCGGAATGATCTTCCGGTCGACTTGGTCCCATGCGGCAAAAGAATTCAATACCAAATAGACGAACGGGAAAATCATGATCAACATCAAAATGGTCGTGAGTGTATAGCGAATAATTTTTCCTGCTTTTTTATGCTGACCAACCATTACGTTCCCCCCATTTCTCCAAAATTTTCTTAATCACGCCAATAGAGGCAAAAGTCACCACTGCCGCAATCAGTGAAATCGCCGACGCATAGCCGGATTTCAGATTGATAAAGGCCTGATTATAGATTTCCATCTGCCAGGTGTTCGTCGCATAATCCGGACCACCGCCAGTCAGCTGATACACCTCCGTGAAAATCCCGAAACTGACACCCACTGCCAGTACCAGCACAGTAAAGAGCGCCGGAAACAACATGGGAATCGTCACTTTGAAAAATGTGCGAACGCGGCCGGATCCGTCAATTGCCGCCGCCTCATAGACGTCCTGATTGATACTTGCAAGCCCAGAAACAAGAATCAGCGCATAGTAGCCTGACATTTTCCAAGCGATCATGATTGACACAATAAACAGTGCTGTCATCGGCGTTCCGAGCCAGTCGATACTGATGCCAAACTGATTCCGCAAGAATTCATTCAGCGGACTATTATAAGACAGTACCCCTTTCACAATCAGCGAGGTGACAACGCCGGAAGAAAGATAGGGCAGGAAAAAAGCCACAAGATAGAGCCCTTTAAAGCGAGGCAGCCCGTTGATCAGTACGGCAATGATCATCGATAAAATCACCGCCATCGGTACGAAAATCAGTAAAAATTTGTACGTGACAAAGAAGGCACTTTGAACGCCCGGACTTGCCAGCGCTTCCTTAAAATTATCCAGTCCGACAAAATTACTGTCCGGACTCATCATATTCCAGTCTGTAAACGCCAGCCAAAATGACCAGATGAGCGGAATCAAAAAGAAGATGACGGTAAAAATTAGATAGGGGCTGGTAAAAAACCAGCCCAACTTGTTATTTCGCTGCTTCATTTCTTCAGTTCCTCTTTTTCAGCTTTTGAAAGATCGGTCCATGCTTTTTCCGGTTCTTTCTTGCCTGTTACGACTGGCACCCAAGCCTCTTCACCTAGAATCTGCTGAATGTCATTGTAATTGGCATTATCCATTGCCGGAATGGCATTTGGCACGTTTTCTGCATAGACTTTAAGTTGCGGATTTTCTTCAAAGAATGCCGTGAAGGTTTCATTTTCAGTAGCATCATCACGAGCTGGAATCAAGTTCGTCATTTCGAGGAATTTCAAATCATTTTTTGCATCACTATAAACGAATGTCAAAAAGTCGATCGCTGCTTTTTGTTCTTCCTTGCTCGCTTGGGAATAAATCACGATCCCTTTTGCATCTGCATAGGTTTTCACATCTTCTGCATCTTTCATATCATCCGGTACAAGTGGTGAGGAAACGGTATAATTTTCACCGAACACCATGTCTGGATATTTTTCTGCCCAGTTCGGGAATGTCCAAGGACCAAGGTCTGTCATAATACTTGTTCCAGTTTCAAACGGATCGGTTACCTGATCGGTCAAAAGAAGTTTCTGATCCGCTAAATCCGACATAAAGCTGAGCGTGTCGATTGTCGCATCTTTATCAGCCACAAACTGATTATTTTCTACAAATGCGGCCCCATCCGACGCTGCATCATAAAGTGGGAAGAAGTCGAACCAGCGCATCCAAGCGGTTGGATCACCCAGGTCACCCTTCGCCCATAAAACTTTATCCGGATATTTCTCTTTTAGCTTTTTACCCACTTCAAGAGCTTCACTGTAAGTTTTCGGTGGCTCCGAGTAGCCTAGTTCATTTAGGATATCCGTGCGCCAGCCAAACAGGATCGGATTGGAATAAACCGGCAGCACATATTGATTGCCATCCGAAAATTCCCACCCTTCCATGCTTTCCGTCATATTTCGCTCCTCAATGATTTTATCGAAGCCGTCCACTTCATTCAGTGGAACAATGGCTTCACTGTCTGCCAGTTGCGCGGCAAAACTGCGGTTGATATTTTCCGACATTGTTGGAGCTGTATCAGAAGCGATCGCCGATTGAACCGTCGCCTCAGAAGACGGACTTTCTTTCATTTGCGTTACTTCAATGTCGACATCTGGATTTTCTTTTTCATAAGCAGTGGCCATTTGCTTCCAGAATTTCACTTGTGTAGGGTTGGGGGCTGCCCAAAATGTTACTTTTGTTTTGCCGTCATTTTCATCAGCCGAACTTCCCCCGCCGCAAGCTGTCAAAAGCGAGCCTGCCGCCGCCACACTTAGTACTGCGCAAACAATCTTTTTCATTTTCATCTTGTAACTCCTCCTAGTTTCTCTTTTTGTAATTGTAAGCGTTTAATTACGATTACATTATTCCATTACAGTCATGTAATGTCAATCATTACTTTTCTAATTTTATTTACTGTAAATAGCTATAAATCAACAGAATAACCACAATAATAAAAATTACAAATAAAATTATTTTATCAATTACAAAAAACTTTGCATTCTTCTTTTAAAACTTTTATAATAGAATTATCAATTAGTGTGAAGAGAAGGAGTCCCAGATGAAGAAAAAAATAACCATGCAGGATATTGCCGACCGGCTGAATCTTTCAAAAAATTCCGTTTCACAGGCGCTGGGCAATAAAAAAGGAGTCAGCGAAAAAACCAAGCTTGCCGTTTTTAAGATGGCTGATGAGCTTGGCTACGAATATAAAAAAGAGATTGCGCGAGAGGTTTTTAAAAATCGATTCGCGATTATCGCCTCCTCATTTGCGCTCGCACAGAAAAGCTTTTTCGGTGAAATCGTCACGCATATGAAGCAGCAGCTTTTCAGTCAGCAGGCTGAACTGGCAATTTTTGCGATTGGCGAAGATGAAGCGAAGAAAGGGGTTCTGCCACTTGGACTGGAAAGCAAGGAATGGACGGGCATTTTTCTGCTTTCACATATCAACACAGCTTATAGTAGCAAGGTGATCGATCTCGGCTTTCCGACCATTTTGATTGACCATCACGAGCCGCATTTAAAGGCCGATGCGATTTTGACACAGAATAAAGACGGGGCATTCTCGGCAGTCGAATATTTGATCAATCAAAATCATCGTAAAATCGGTTTTCTAGGTGATATCCTTTTTTCCCCCAGTTATCAGGAAAGGTATGAGGGCTACAAACAGGCGCTTTCTTTTTACCATATTCCCATTGATGAAACCTTTGCCATCACTCGGATTAAAGAAGAACAGACGGCCCTTTACCAGGCGCTCGACAAAATGTCCGAATTCCCCTCGGCCTGGTTCTGCGTCAATTCAGGACTCGGCTTTATTCTAAACACATACCTGCAATCAAAAGGCTACACGATTCCGCAAGATTTTTCGATCCTTTGCTTTGATAATACCGAGTTCACCATGCTGAGCAATCCGCCGCTTTCCACCATGTGTACCGACCTACATTCCATGAGTCAAAAAGCGATCGAACTCATGAACTGGCGGCTTCAAAATCCAGACAGCGAGCTTATCCACATTTCGCTTGCCCCGCATCTGATCGAACGGGAATCGGTGCAAATTTACCCTTCTTAAGGGAATGCCAAAAAGGCGCCTTGTGACACTTTCTCACAAGACGCCTTTTTTTATTTCCAATATTTTCTCAAAGCCACGGCTGTTCCTACTAGCAAAAGTCCTGCAATCAGCTGGCCGGCACTCGACTGATCGCCGCTTGCTGGAAGCTTCTGATTATTTGCCGTTTCGGACGAATCCCCACCGCTTGTTACCTGAATGGGATTTGCTTTTGACGTACCACTTGCATCTGTTCCCCCTGATGAACCGCCGGAATCAGCTGGTGGTACCCCGTTTCCGCCATTATCCGGCGGAGCGGCTTTTTCTTTTACAATGACTGTCACATCAAATGTTTGTGCCACATTTCCGGAGGCATCCTTGGCCGTCAAATGAACGGTATAGGTGCCCGGTTTTTTCAAGATGGCCGGGTCAAAATCTGTTGTCACTTTGGAGCCGTCATCCGTTGTGGCATGGATATCTTGAAGGAACTCGCTAACCGTTCGACTATCTCCTTCTGTATAGGTGATCGTTTTATCTGCCTGGATGACTGGCGGGACGGTATCTTGAACAACCAGTGTGATCGAGACGGTTTCAGCCTGATTGCCGCTCGCATCGACCGCGTGCAGATGAATCGTATAGGTTCCGGCCGTATCCAGCATCGCCGGATCAAAGTCGGTCGTGATGGCCGAACCGTCGTCTGTTGTTGCCCCAATTGCTTTCAGAAGATCGGCTTCCGACATGTCCGTACCGCGTTCCACAGTCAGCGTCGTCTTGTCTGTCGTAATGACTGGCGCTACCGTATCCTCCACGAGCACCGTCACAAGCAGCGGCTGCGCCTTGTTCCCACTTGCATCCTCTGCATTCAGTGTCACTTGATAAACGCCCGTCTTGCTTAGGTCAACCGTTGCAAAATCTGATGTTACCGGTGACCCATCATCTGTTTTAGCTTGAATATCCTGCAAGAAACCAGCTTCCGTCTTTTGGCTGCCTCGTTCATAGGTGATACTTGTCTCCGCCGTGATGACTGGCGGCACTGTATCCTGCACAGTCATTTTCACCGTCACCGGTTCCGCCTGATTGCCGTCCTGATCTTGCGAACGCAATGTGACCGTGTATGTGCCCGCCGTCTCAAGATCAGTCGGATCAAAGTCCGTCGTAATCGCCGAACCGTCATCCGTTGTCGCATGGACATCTGCTAAAAATTCACTTTCCGTTTTTTTCGTACCGCGTTCATAGGTGATGGCATCATCCGCATTGATGATCGGTGCATCCCGGTCCACCACCGATACAGTGACCTTGAACGGTTCCGCCTGGTTGCCACTTGCATCCATCGCTTGAAGCGTCACCGTATATGTGCCTTCTGTTTTCAAAATAGCCGGATCATAATCGGTCGTGATGGGTGAACCATCATTTGTTGCAGCATGAATGTCCTGTAAAAATTCGGCTTCCGTCCGCGCCGTCCCCATGTTATAAGTGATCGTGCTGTCAGCCGTGATCACCGGTTTTTCTGTATCCTCGACAACAACAGTAATTTGGACAGGTACCGCTTTATTGCCATGTAGATCGACCGCTTCAAGTGTGACCGTATAACTGCCGGCAGTGTTCATATCGACCTGTTTCGCAAAATCACTTACCACCAAAGAGCCGTCATCTGTTCGTGCGCCAATATCGACAAGGAAGGCGAGCGGTTCTTTTGTCGTGCCGCGTTCATACGTGATTGTCGTCTTGTCCACCGATATGACAGGCGCCGTCGTATCTTCTACCGTGATCGTCACCGTTTTCGGCTCCGCATAATTGCCGCTTTCATCGATCGCATTTAAGGTCACCGTGTACTCACCTACTTGACGCAGTACATTTGGATCAAAATTGGTCGTAATCGCTGAACCGTCATCTGTCTTAGCGGAAATATCTGCCAAGAATTCAGCTTCTGTTTTTTCGGTTCCTTTTTCATAAGTGATTGCATCATCAGCCGAAATAACTGGTGCAATCGTATCCTTGACCGTCACTTCCACAATGACTGGATCTGCCTCATTGCCCTCTGTGTCTTTAGCATTCAAGGTTACCTCGTATGTGCCCGGTTTTGTAAGATCCGCCGCCGTGCCAAAGTCTGACGTGATCGGCGAACCGTCATCCGTCGTCGCATGAATATCCGTTAAGAAATCCGCTTCATTTTTGGTCGTTCCTTTTTCGTAAATAATGGCAGGATCAGCCGTGATCACCGGCCCGACCGTATCAAGAATCGTCACCGTCACATTTTGTGCAGGCGACTGATTTCCGCTAATATCCTCAGCAACCACTTGCACCGTATAGACACCCGGAACACTAAAGTTCACAGCACTATCAAATGTGGTAGTAAACCGAGCCGGTTCACTCGCTTCCGCATGAATATCCGTCAAAAATTCCGACTCTGTTCGATTGGCATTTTGATTGTACGTAATCGCGCTATCCATTGTCACAGTTGGCGGTACCGTATCCTTCACGACAACCGTGATTTCAACCGGCATAGCCAGATTTCCCGCCTCATCTTGCGCATTCAAGGTCACCGTATAGCTTCCTACCGCTTGCATATCCACCACTTGATCAAAGTCGCTCGTCACTGGCGAACCATCATCCGTTGTAGCAGCAATATCCGTCAAAAATTCAGCTGCGGATTTTTCCGAGTAGGCTTCATAGGTGATCGTTGTCTTGTTTGTCGTGATTACCGGCGCAGTCCGGTCAATCGTAAAGCTCTTGGCCTCGCTTGCCGACTGATGCCCAATCCGGTCAGCTGCCGTCACTTCAAATTTATAAGCTCCGTCGGCCAGAGTTGACACATCCAGCGGGATTTCCGTTTGGACGATTTGCGTGCCTGCACTCGCCTGCTCCCCGCTTAGAACCACTAGATCATTTTGGTCTTTGATTTGCCAGTCCATTTTATAGATGCCGTCTCCATTGACATCATCCATCGCACTGACCGTTGCACTGGTTGGATTATAGGCCGCCAAATCGATGTTCGTTACTTCTGGTGGGGCCGTGTCGACTACTGCCAGCTGAAGTTGAATTTCACTTGCCACATAACCAGACGCCGGGTCTAATTTTGCAATCAGATTGTAGACACCCGGAACATTGAGTTTCAGCGGATCAGCTGGATCTTCTTCGATTGTGACATAATCTGGTGAAATGGCTGCCCCGGTTGCTTCATCATAGGCAAAAATATGGAAATGCCCCTCGTCGCGAACCTCCTGCAAACTTTGATATTTCCCGGAGGCAACTACTGCACTTGTCACGTCAATAATCGCCGTGCTGTCAGCTGCATTTGTTTTCGGCACGGTGATATCCGTTTCAAGCGGAGTGGCACTTCTGGTTCCTTCCGTCCGGTGAATCGTAGCGTGCAGGGTCACTGTATCATTCGTTACAGCTGTTACAACATAGTCGATGCTATTCGCACTGTCCAGCCCGGAAAAGGCCCAAATGTCGCTCTGATCAACCGTATCCCCAACATTGAAGGAAGGATTCGTAGCCAAGTAGTCACTTGTAAAGCTCGGCGCCTTCATTTTGTGGATAAATTGAATGTTGCGGCTCCCCGTTGTTATATTTCCACTATCCGGCAAAGATTCCACCTGATAGAGCTGCTGCTCCACACCTACAGCGAACAAATCAAATTCATTTTTAATGATATTGCTTGTAATATCCTGCTGTTCACCGTCTGAATCGACCCAAGCTGAAACACCTGCCATTTCGTCCACATTCGATACCCGCTCACCCGTATAGAAAGCCATGATTGGATTGCCAGTATCAAGCACTGGTGCCGGCTGCATCTCAAATTGCGTATAAAGCATGCCGCCTTTCGGATTGACCGTATAGCTGCTAGGATAGGTCACATTTTGAATATAGCCATCATTATTTTGACCTTCATATTTGAAAAAGCCTTCTACCTGATCGCCCTCCGCCGATAGAATCGTTTGCAGTGTGGTATCCTGCGCGGTGACGAGAACTTGCACATCCGATAGATTCAAATTACTATCAAGGCTTAGATAATAGCCATTATTCGCCGTCAAATTCACATGATTGAAAATATCCTCTTTTCCCTGCGTACTGCCGCCAAGTAGCAAGCCTTTACCCGCGCTATATGTCACACTTGTCAAAGAAGTCGAGGAATCCATCGCCATTTCTTTTTTCGCAATGACCGTCTCTGTCGAAGCATCTACTAAAGCAATATACCACTTCGATGATGTCGCCAGAACGGCATAAATCGTATCCCCTTCGCCCTGTTCCAGAAAAATATACGGACTGGACTCTTGTTTCACTTCCGGCACCGCATCAAACAGTGACAGCTCCGTATATTGGTTGTTTCCGTATTGGAATGACATGCGCATCTGAGCCGTCCCGGAAGCATTTCCCAAATAGACCATCTCGCCTTTATTTGCTACATGGGCAATATCGGTTCGCTGATATTTGGACCAAAACGCATCGTCAAGCGGATTATATTCATAACTTTGCAAGCTAAATGAAGAAGGATCCAGCTTGTACCGGGTAAACTGTTTTCCAGCAGGTGCATAACGAGAAGAAAAAGCCATTGTCAAGCTGCTTCCTTCCCACTCGATATCCATAAAATAAGAATAGGTCAAATCACTGGAATCGGGTATGTTATAGTTGACAAATGATTTATGGGAAATTTGGAAATTCCCGTCTGCATTGATCGATTTGACAATTAAAGTTGAGCCACCACTGTTCCCATAATAATTGACGACTTCCCCACCCACATAAAAATTATCACTAGCGGGATTCTTCGTAATTGCTTTATAAGAGCTTTGCCACAAGCCAGACCCATAAGTAGGGCTGTAATTGCCCGATTCATCGTTTACAACTCGCGCCCAAAGCACTTTCTTCGTATCTTTATCTACACGTAAAATAACGCCCATATCACGATTAGGAACGGTATTTAACTGACCTTTTTCATTTAAAATGGGCACCCCTTGAATATATTGCCCCTGAACGGTCCCAATTAAAATATAGTCTCCATCACTCGTTACTTCATAATCTTCGTCAATCGCCAATTTCCCATTATTCTGATCACTGATCGACATATCCACTTCCGCGCTCGGTAATATTTTTCCTGTAGCGGACTGAAAGCGGTTGTCCGATATTTCCGGTGATAAATCATCCGGTGAAATTGGCCCGACACTTGCTGCCATTACCTCTTCTTGATGCGTCACGAAACCAAGCAGAAGAATAAAGAATACCCCTACTGCTAACTCTGCAACCCGTTTCATTCCATTCCCTCCCCTAGTACTATCAATATAAAATACCCTTATTATCCAAATGCAAACTTTTTTACATCTTGACGAATCTAGCAAAAATCGCTATAATAATTTCGTGTTCATAAGGGGCATTAGCTCAGCTGGGAGAGCGCTTGCATGGCATGCAAGAGGTCAGCGGTTCGATCCCGCTATGCTCCATATAAAAAGGGTCTATCTTCTGTGTGCGAAGATGGATCCTTTTTTTCAGCATGATTGCTAATTTATAAGTGTGTGTTTCAAGGCATTCTAGTTGGACTGTTCCAACTCAAGCAAGCGTTTTTTCATTGCAAGCCCGCCGCGATAGCCATGCAGCGTCCCATTTTTACCGATAATCCGGTGACAAGGACAGACAATTAACAGCGGATTTTTCCCGACCGCACTGGCAACTGCCCGCACAGCCGACTTTTTGCCAATTTTTTCAGCAAGCGCTGTATAGCTAATTGTCTCACCACGATGCACCTCAAACAAAGCCTCCCAGACTTGCTTTTGAAAAGCAGTGCCTGTCAGTCCATATGGCGGTATCCCTACTTTCTCACCTGCAAAATAAGCCCGCAGCCACTCTCTAAAAACCGGTAGCTCTACGCGAACAGTTTGCTCCGCAGGAAAATGCTTTGCCAGCCAGTCCTGCAGTTCTTTCTCCCCGCATTCACAGCCGCTGACAAAAATCAGTTTATCCTCCCGAACAGCAAAGAAAAGTCGCGCTGGTCCAAATTCATCATATTCAATCAATCGTGCCTCTCCTTTCTCCAACTGTCCTTCCATTTCTATTATACGCATTTTCGTGGGATTTAGGTAGCCCGAAAATTCAAATCGAAAAACATTGCTTTTTATCCAAATTTTTCTTTAGCCTTGCAAAAGTGCCGTTTTGCACGGGATGCTTCCCTTCTTTTGCATCCATCCTGGGGCGCTTGTGCAAGGTTAGTCGTTCTTTCACCGCTATTTGACTCGGGTAAAAGGTGCCTTTTAAGCGGAGGAAGCAATTTTTTGACGAGTTTTCATGAAGAAACGGCTTTACAGAGCGCCTTGACAATGGTTTGAAACTGGGCTATGTTAAAAGCAGAACTTTTTGAAGTAGAGGTGCAGAGATGGGCGCAAAAGCCATACAGATGCAAGATGTCACGATCAAATATGAGGACAAGACGGTTTTAGAGAACCTTTCGCTTGAAATTGCTGGCGGTACGAGTTGCTCGATTATTGGGCCATCAGGCTGTGGAAAGACCACGCTTCTAAATACATTGGCCGCCTTTATAAAGCCTACTTGCGGAACGGTATTTTATGATGGCTTGCCACTTGTTCGCTACCCGGAGGACACGGCGATTATTTTTCAAGACTACTCGTTATTTCCTTGGAAGACGGTCTACGAAAATGTGGCACTTGGCTTAAAGATGAAAAAATATCCGCCAAAAGAGCAACACGACAAGACGCTTCACATTTTAGAGCGGTTAAAAATTAGGGATATTCAGAACCGTTATCCCCATCAGATCAGCGGTGGACAGAAACAGCGGGCAGCGATCGGCCGCAGTCTGGCACTGGAACCGTCCGTGCTACTTTTAGATGAGGTCACGGCCGCCCTTGATGCCATGACCAAGGAGTCGCTTCAAGACACGCTCGCTGAAATTGCCGCCTCTCGCGAACACACCATGATTCAAGTGACCCATTCTATCGAAGAAGCCATTCTGCTGGGTCAAAAAATCGTCATTATGCAAACTGGGCGAATCGCCACTGAAATAGAAAATCCGCTTTTTGGTCAAGAAAACCTGCGCACTTCGCCTGCTTTTTACGAAATGTGCGTCCGGGTTCGGCAGCTGCTTGAGGAGGGACAACCTCAATGAAATTTAAAACGCTTCGACGAGCTGTTGGTCAGTTTTTGATAGGCGTGATTGGCATCCTGGTGATTTGGGAATTGCTTTATCTCGTCATCGATAAGGCCGTAATTCCAAGTCCACTCGCAACGATTGGCCAATTTTTCCAAGACTTCCCTTTGCTCTTGCCGCATATTGCCAGCAGCCTGTATCGCATCCTGATTGCCATCGCGGTCTCTTTATTAATCGGTGTCCCGCTTGGCATCCTGATTGGCGTCAACAAATGGTGCGACCGAATTTTTTCGCCGATTCTCTACATGATTTATCCCATTCCAAAAGTGGCTTTTCTGCCAGTCTTTATGATTTTATACGGCTTGGGAGATTTTTCAAAAATCATGTTGATTATCTGGATCATTGTTTTCCAAATTATTTTATCCGTACGAGACGGCATCAGCCAAATCGAACCGCGCTATTTTCAAGTGATGACCTCCCTTTACGCAGGCAGATGGCAGACTTTCAGACATTTGCTTTTCCCCGCCGTCCTGCCGCAAATTTTGAGTGGTCTGCGGGTTTGTATCGGAATTGCCCTCGCCTCGCTCTTTTTTGCCGAAAATTATGCGACCGATTATGGTCTGGGCTACTACATCATGAACGCCTGGTCCATGATTGATTATCCGGATATGTTTTGCGGAATTCTGGCCCTGTGCCTGCTCGGCTATCTGCTTTTCAAATGTATCGACGGACTCGAATATCTGCTAGTTCCTTGGCAGCGAAAAGAAAAATAAGCCTGCTCATCATCGACAAAACGCTTTTTTGCTATTTTAAAAAGCGTTTTTTGTTTTTAAGAATTGTCACATTTATAACGAAAATCCTCATTTTTACAAGAAATATAATTAAATGCATCTGCTACAATAACCGTCATGGCTCCTCTTGCAAGTAGCACAGTAACCGCTTCTTATCAAGATGAAAATGGCCAGCCTTTAGCAGAAGATATTGTCCAGGCCGGCAAATTAGGAGAACCTTATCATACAAAAGCATGGCTTATTCCTGGGTATGAACTTGTAGGGACAAAAGGTCATGCGGATGGCGTATTTTCTGCTCAAAAATCAAACGGTCACTTACATCTATAAAGCTTCTACAATTCCAGCCGACAATGCTCTAATCATCCCAGATACTGGTGCTTCTATAAGTATGGTGAAATCAACTGACGCACCCCTTCCCAAAACAGGAGACACGCGTAGTGACTGGCTTATTTTATTAGGTATAGCTGGTAGCATTGGTGTCATCGGCCTGAGAAAACGTTCGTAAAGCTAAAAAGAACTGGCAACCACGGCTAGCCCATTGATAAAATGGTTGGCTTGGTTGCCAGTTCTTTTTTTATATCAGCACCACTCGTTGTTCATGTCCTTCAACATCTCATCCGTTGTAATCTTGGCGCTTGTCAAGACGATCGGAACACCGGCACCGGGATGCGTACTGGCGCCAGCAAAATACAAGTGCTGATAATCAGTGCTTACATTTTGTGGTCGGTAATAATTGCTCTGCTTGAGTGTTGGCCGCAGTCCGAATGCCGCACCAAATTTGGCATGGTAATTCCTTTCAAAATCTGCTGGCGTGAAAATTGTTTCCGAAATAATCTGCTGATCTAATTGGCTAAGCGCCGGAATTTCTTTCAATTTTCGGAAGACGATCTGTTTTACCTGATCCAAAAACGCCGGATCATCCCAGTCAAATTGGCCCGTTTTTCGCTCCGGTACCGGCATCAATACATACAAACCGGTTTTATTTTCAGGCGCTAATGACGGATCGATCGTAGAAGGCGCATAAAAGTACAGCGACGGATCTTCCGATAGGGTGCCGCCAAAAATCTCTTGGATATTCTGCTCAAAATCATGCGAGAAAATCACGTTATGAACATTTATTTTCCCGCGCAAGTCCTCGTCCACGCCCAAATAGAGCAAAAAGGCTGAGCAGGAATAGTCCATCGCCTCTATTTTTTCCGGTGGATATTTTTTTAATGGTGGGAGGAGTTTTTGGGCCGCATAGGGAAAATCCGCCGTACATAAAATCTGGTCAAAAAAATGCGGCGCCGTCGTTTCAACGCCAATGGCCTGCTTCTTGGCTTCATCAACCAGTATTCGCGCAACAGGTGCCGCCTTTTCGATCACAACCCCAAGCTCTAATGCCAATCTCTCCAGTGCTTCCGCCATGCGATACATGCCGCCACGAATATAATGCACCCCATACATCATTTCGATCATCGGAATAATCGAATAGAGCGAAGGCCCTTGTGCAGGATCAATTCCGATATACAAAGTTTGAAAAGCCAGCAGTTTTTGAATTTTTTCATTGGGAATATATTTTTTAATCAGCTGATCCGCACTGTTAAATGTCTTGAGTCGCAAGCCCTGATATAACGTAAACGGATTATAAAAATCAGTTGGCTTGCGAAACGTTCGCTCCAAAAAGTATTTTCGTGCGATCGTATAGCGCTTGTAAATTTCTGCCAGAAAATCTAAAAACCCTTGCATCGAGCCGGGTTCCATTTTTTCAAAAGTCGTATGTAGCTGTGGCAAATCAGTCGTTACCGTTATCTTTTCTTCATCAGAAAAATAAATATCATAAATACTCTCCAGTGGCTGCATGTCCAAATAATCAGCCATTTTTCTGCCGGCTGCTTCAAATACATCTGCATAGACTTCCGGCATCATCACGATTGTTGGCCCCATATCAAATATAAAACCGTCCTTTGTCAATTGGTTCATCCGACCGCCAACATTCGCTTCTTTTTCAAATAGTGTGACCTGATGGCCCTTTGCCGCAAGCCGAACTGCCGAAGCAAGTCCTGTGATGCCGCCACCTACGATTGCTATTTTTTTCAAACAGGCCCCTCCCCTTTTTCAAACTTGTTGTTACTAAAAGGCCGTATCATTTAGGCCTGCTTTCCAAAAACTTCCCTTATTTTAGCTCTGCCAAACCTTTTTTGGCGGCTTTATATAGCGTATATTTTCTTTGGGTGCCGACAAAATTCCTTTTTTCAAAGCATTGATACTTCTCATTACGGACAGCGTTCAAAATTTCTCGGTAATAATAAATCGCCAAAAGCAAAGGCAGCCGGCAGTCTTCATCTATATAAGGCATCATCGTGAGCGCCTCACTGTATAGCTTCTCCGCGCGTCCTGCTTCAAATTCCCATAGGTTAACAAAAGCCTGGTTAATCGTATGTGTGGCTAACTCTTTTTCCGAATAACCGTTCATTTGGATGACATCTGTCGGTAAGTAAATCCGCTCATTTTTTAAATCCTCGCCGACATCTCGCAAAATATTCGTCAGCTGCATCGCCACACCTAGCGCTTTTGCCTGCTCTTGAACGGCACTTGGCTGATCGGTCAAAACAGGTAGCAACATGAGTCCCACCGTGCTGGCCACAAAATAGCAATAGTCCTCTAGTTCCGCTTGGCTAGTCGGCTGCTCAAAATGGAGATCTTTTTTCTGCCCCTGAATTAATTCTTCAAAATAACGCAGCTCGATTGGAAAAATATGGCAGACAACTGCTAAAGCCCGCCATAATGGCTTATCTGGAACTTCCCCGTCCATAAAAAGAAACAACTCTTCCTCAAGCTGATTTAATTCTTGAATATCCTGATGTACATCCATTGCATCATCCGCCAGTCGACAGAAGGCATAGATCGCATAAATCGCATTTGCTTTTTTTATAGGTAGTTTTGAAAATGCACTGTAGAAGCTTTTTGCATGTTTGCGCATAATATTTTCACAATATCGAAAATCCGGTTCATGCAGCTCCAGCATTTTGTCGCCTTCTGATAATATCAAGAGAATCCTCCTTGTTTCCTTCGTCTATCTCTACTGTAAACTCTTATCATTTGATAAGTCAAATTTAATGACACGCACTAAAAAAAGTGAGAATCTCCTCGATTCCCACTTTCTTTTTGATTAGTTTGGTAGCATGCTAAAATCTGTGACATCTTTATATGCGTAATCTTTTGTAATCATTTCTTTCTTTTTCGTCCACTCTTCAATACTTTGATATTGGTCTTTTGTGATTGCAGCGGCTTTCGTATAGTCCTCTTTTTTATTGGAAAGATAGTCGCTCATCGAATCTGGAAACTTGTATTGTTTCAAAATATCGCTGTAAGTGGAGACATCATTGTTGTTCATATAGTCGACACCTTTATTATAGGCGCGATAGAATGCCGCAATATCTCCAGGGCGCTCATCAATCACGTTATCCGCAAAACTGATCGTACCGCCTTTAATGCCATATTCTTTTGAACTTGCCAAAAGGTGAGCACCACTTTCTTGGAGCATCGTGGCTTGCGGTTCTGTAAAGATCACTGAATCCACCTGATCATTCAACAGCGCTTCATAACGAGCCGAGATGGACGGAATGGAAACCACATTGTAGCTGATGTCATTTTCTGCCGCAATCTCATCCATAATATATTCAAGCAAGAATTTTGGTACGAGCGAAACATCCTTCCCGTCGAGCTGCTTCACATCTGTGATTCCAGAATTCGGCGAAGAAAGCAATTTGAAATCTTCATTAATGTCCGATGTGATGGTAAAATTCATATCATTTTCACGCATCGAAAGGGTGGTCATCACGTCACCAATCATGCCATCAATTTTTCCCGCCTGTGCGGCAACATTTCGATCATTTGGCGAGTTGAAAGATGTGATCTCCACATTGACACCTTCGTCTTCAAAAAAACCTTTTTCTTTTGCCAAGATGATCGGAATCGCTGACTCGGCCGGCAAGGTACCAATATTCAGCACCTGATCCGTCGTTTTTAATTCTTTTTCCGCTTCCTTTTTATCGGACGCTTTATCTGCATCGCCCGTATTTGAACAAGCAGCTAATACCAACACAAAAAATACTGCCAACAATAAGCCCAATTTTTTCATTTTCTTTCCACCTTAATCGATTAATAGTTTGAATGCTTCCATTGTGATGCCTAAAACAACCGTTTCACGATGTAAAAAATAAGGATTCGTCGTACGGTCATTTTTTCCGCCTGTCGTCGTGAATGCCAGATCAATTCCCGCTTCTTTCAAATGGGCAGGATCTTGCTCGGCATCTACAAAGCCGAATGGATAGGCAAATGCATGCGGTTCATCCACAATTTCAGCACAATAAGCCAAATCCTCCTTCAACGCTTGCAGACCGACCGTTTGAACGGCACTTTTCCCTGCTCCTGCTTTCGTGTGCAGATTGGTTGAATGATTCGCCAGCGTGAAAACATCCTTGATTTCAGCCAGTTGTGCCTCACTCATCACAACAGAACGTGTCGGATCAAAAGGCATGGTCGCCTTATTCAGCCAGCCGCGAACGACAAACAATGTAGCCTGCATCCCGAGCTCCTTCAATACCGGATAGGCCAGCTCATACACCGATTGGAACGCATCATCAAAAGTCAGCAAAACCGCTTTTTCTGGAAGCGTCGACCCCTTTTCATAAAAATCTCGCACTTCCTGCATACTTAGAAGATGATAATCATTTTCCTTCAAGAACTGCATCTGCGCTTTGAAATCATCCACATACGTAAATAATACCGGTGGCAGCTGATCCTCATAATCCTGCGCCACCTGAATGGCAGAAAAGCCTTCCACCTTGTTCACACTTCGATCACGAAGTTCATGATACATCAATACGCGAAAACTCATTTTTCTTCCTCCCACCAAGTGAAAATCATCACAAAAACACAATTTCTATTCTAACGAAGATCATAGCGCTTGTAAATAGGCTTTCTGTAAAATAAGCTTGCCGCTTCAACAGCCGCCGAGACCCTCATCCCGTTTTTCCCCACTAAAAAACGCCGCCTCTTTTTAGAAGCAGCGTCATCATTGGTTAATCTTTATAAATCGAGCTCGTTCGGTTTAGCCAAGCATAGCCGAGGCCAATCACAAGACCTCCACCTACAAAGTTCCCCAAGAGCGCAAGTGTCAAATTGGTCACTACATTGCTGACTGTCATGGCAGCAAGTGTTCCGCCAGAAGCAAAGAAAGCGAGTGAGAAAGAAGAGAAATTGGCAATAACGTGCTCAAAACCAAGAAAAGCAAAAATGAAAATAATAAAAATCATACTGATTACTTTCCCAGCGTCATCTTTCATACGCAGCGTACATAAAACAGCTGTATTAACAACAATATTAGCAAAAATACCTTCTACAAAAATCTCTAACGGGGCTTTTTCCAATTTTCCACTCACGGCCGTATAGAGAAAATGATCTGCCGGAAGATTTTGGAAAGCGGACGTAAGCGACATCAAATATCCTGCCAAAATCCCGCCAATCAGGTTGCAAATAATGCAGAGAAAAAGAATCTGCAAGGCTTTCCCGGGGCGAACGATTTTTTGATAGACCCCTGTTGTCATGTACATCATATTGCTCGTACCAAGTTCGGCATTCATATAAATAATCATGACGAGCGACCAGCTAAACATAAAAGCGTAGACGATTTTTCCAAGTCCAGGTGCAAAATGATCTACCTTGTCACCAATCATAACCGCCACTGCTGTTCCAAGCGTTAAGAATAGGCAGGCAAGCATTGCACGAATGATGTAACGGATAATGCTGTTATTTACAAGGTCAATCTTTTTCTTCGTACTGTAGTCAATTTTTTGCATCAAGGGGCTTGTTTCTATATCCAAATCACTTCATCTCCATACTGTTAAAATTTTACAAATACTTGCATCAAGTGCTTGCAACTTGTCTATTGTAGCATGTTTCTTTTGCATTTAAAACTGATTTTTAAATGAAAGCGTTCCTCATACGGTCGATTTTATCAAACGATTTCTATCTGATTCCCGTTTCCACAAAAAAGAAACCAACAGTCGCAACTTTCAACCAAAAACGCCCACCAGCAATCCTTTAGCTGATGAGCGTCCCACAATTATTTACGACCGAACCATTTTTTCTTCGCAGTGGCTTGTGCTTCATTTTCTGCTTCTTGCGCTTGTTTGATTTCATTCGCTACAAGTTCTTCATCCATGCGCGCAATACGTCCGCTTAGTTTATCGAAAACAAGATCATTGACTGCTTCACGTTCTTGTTCTGTGGCAATCAAAATGACACCTGTTTGACCTGCTGGAATCGTTTCGAGTGTTTTTTCAAAAACAGTCATCGCATTCTTCACTTCGCCGGCATCTTTCATGGAACCGACCACACTGCCGACTACCCAGCCAAGCAGTACGCCAAGTGGACCGCCTAGAATCCCGATCAGCATCCCGATCAGGCTGTCTTTGATATTTTTATCTGCACCAGTGAAATCCAAAAAATCATCTGCTTTTAATTTGCCATTTTCTTGGTGTGTCACAACGGCCATTTGGTAGCCAATAATTTTTCGTTCCGCATGAAGCCTTTTTAAATCAGAAAAAGCTTGATACGCCACACTTTCTGTTTCAAAATTCATAATCAATACTGTTTTATCTTTTTTTGCCATTTCAATACCCCTCTCATTTCCATCAAAATTATTTAAATAATCCTAGCAAGCTAAAATTATATAAAACAAATCTACTTACTTTGCCCGCTTTCCAGCTGTTCAAAACCTTGCCTGAAATCGTTTGCGACCCTTGTTTGATTTTAACAGTTCTGTCTCGACTACACTAGTTTTAACTTACCTGTTCACAAAAATTTCAAAAAGGGGTGTTTCAAATGATAGATTTTCCAATTTTTATAACTTTACTGGTCAAAATCTTCTATCCCGCTTACACTAGATGAGAGGAGGTTGGATAATGAAAACTGAAACCATCACCTATGCCGAACGAGACGGCTTGCTTCTTCAAGCTGACTTTTATCGTAGCAGCCAGTCGTCCGCCCGAACGGTCATCTATTTCCACGGTGGCGGACTCATGTATGGCTCACGGAAAGATCTGGCCGAAGAATATATTTCGCTTTTTCTGGATAACGGCTATCATTTTCTTGCCGTCGACTACCGATTGGCTCCTGAAACGAAGCTGCCGGAAATCTACCGCGACGTTACGGAGGCAATCCAGTGGTTCCACGATGAGGCTGCGCCAAAATGGCAACTGGAAACAAAGGACTACATTCTTCTGGGGCAATCGTCTGGTGCCTATCTTGCTTTACTAGCAGCCAGTGACCCGCTTATTTCGCCGCCAGTCGCTGTACTTTCATTTTACGGGTACAGCTCCTTAAAAGCAAACTGGCTGATTGAAAAAAATGACCATTATGCTAAATTTGCCCGGCTTTCCGAATCGCTTGTCAAGACGATGATCTATCCGCACGAAATTGCCGCAAGCAACGTGGCACAGCGTTTTCCGCTCTATGTTTATGCCAGACAAACGGGCAACTGGCTGGAGATGGTGCTGGGTGACTCGCCAAGTGAAGACCTGCTGGCAACCTATTCGTTAAAGGAAGAACAGGATTTCCACTTTCTGCCGCCGCTCTTTTTGGCCCATAGTCGAGCCGATCAGGATGTACCGGTCACAGAATCGGAGCGCCTGGCTCGTGGAACACTGGTAAGTGCGTTTTATCCTGTTGAGGACCTGCCGCATGATTTCGATACAAAAACGACGGCCGCGGAAGGGAAAGAAGCTTATCAGGCTGCGATCCGCTTTCTGGCGGGAATATGAAGAAGGTGCCTCCACATGTGGCTGGAGGCACCTTCTTTATTTTGCTGGCAATGCGCGACTCTTTTTTGAAAAAGGAAAGGTTTTAAAAATCAACCAATGCGTGATGATTCCTGTGATAAAAAGAATGAAAAGCGTCCCTAAGCACATGCCGAAAAATTGCTCTGCACCGATCATACGGAAACCGCTGTAATGATAAATTTCCATGTAGCATAGCCACGTAAACGGAACATACAGGCTGGCAAATAGCCAAATCGGCTTCCGCAATTTAGGCAGAATGATAAAATCGCCATCGTATTCCAGTGTCATTTTTTGATGGACCAGATACGCGCAGCCACCGCAGACCAGCCCAAGAATTAGAAATGTTATCAAGCTCGCACTGCTACGGAAATCCGCATAGTTTGCCAGTCCGGCAAGTAGATTATTCAGCCAGAGCACATCCACGCTTTTCTGTTCGACAAATGACTGGATACTTACCCAAATTGAGGGCACTCCGGTAGGGATGAGATACAAAATCGACGTGAAGAGTAATAGGGTTGATAAGATGGCGAATATCAGGTTGCCACACAGCCAGCCTAAACATAGCGTCAATTCAAAAGCAAAGAAATAAACGGCCAAGCTTGAAAAAACGATCATGACTGCCATTGTAGCAGGCGGCAAAAACATCTCGGGAATTTTCATGTAAATGTACCACATGCTCGCGCCGCTGAAAAGCCCGATACTCAGCAAGGCGAGTGGCAGGAAGGCGAGCTGTTTGGCCCAAAATATCCGCCACCTTGGCTGTGGCAGTCCATATGTGAAGTAGTCATTTTTTCGGAATCGTTCACCTGCACTCTGCTTAAATCCCAGCACAAGAAGCAGAAGCAAAACCACTGGTGCATATGTATAGAGAGTCGTTTCACCCACTTTAAGTGAGCTCTCGAAGTCCGCATCACTCAGCGGCCACTCCTGATCATCCTTTTGGAATTCTTGCGAGGCATGCTGTTGAAGTGTCGTTTGGTAAGTGCTAACAACTTTGAAACTGTGGTTGATATAGAAAGCGCCGATCAGTAAAATCACGAGGCAAAAAAGGCCGCCTGATTGTCGCCATTCTTTCAGTAATAATCCTCTCATGCTAGTAGACCTCCCCGTTTTCAGCTAAATGATAAAAGAAAATGTCCTCCAAGTCGAGCGGCATTTCTTCGATAAAGATTGGCTCAAGCGCCAGAATTTCCTGATGCAGCTCCTCGCTGATTGCCGGAAACAGTAAGGTATAAACGCGCCCATAATTTTTCACCAGACGGCCCTTTTCCGTTAAAAAGGCAGGCAATTTAGGCGTCTTAAGTGCGATTTGCAATTTGACCCCGGTTTCACGAAGGCTTTCAAGATGATAGCTCTTTTCGATCCGCCCTTCTCTCAGAAGATAAACACGATCTGAGATGGGCTCTAGTTCCTGCAGCTGATGACTGGAAATCAAAATCCCCACTTGTCCAGCGGCCATCTCTTTTAGCAGCAAATGGCGAATTTTCTTTTGGGTGATCACATCGACACCATCGAGCGGTTCATCCAGCAGCAGATATTCCGCCCCGACGGAAAGTGCCAGAATGATGCCAAAAACGGCTTTCATCCCTTTAGAATATTCCCGAAAACGCTTCTCTTCTGGCAAGGCTAATTCCTGCATAAGTCGATGTAGTTTTTCTGCATCAAAATTGGGATAGTTCTCTTCAAAAAGCTTTCTAATCGTCTGAATCTTATAAGACTGCCAAAGTTGCAGATTGTCCTGCAGCATGAAAATCTGTCCTTTTCGTTCGGGGTGTTCGGCAAGCGCCTCTCCTTCTATCGTGACCTTCCCTTCCTGAATGCTGTAAAAGCCCATGATGGAACGGAGCAATGTGGTCTTGCCAGAACCATTTCGACCAATTAAACTAACAATTTCTCCTTTATGCAGTGTTAAATCAATTCCATCCAGTAAAATCCGCCCGTTCAAGTGCTTGGTCAAATGTTCGACTTTCATATTTGCCCCTCCTTATAAATGTCTTCCACCCTGTTGATAATTTCTTCCTTTGATAGGCCCATAATCAACAGATCTACTACAGCCTCTTTTAGCTGATTGACGGCCGCCAGACGCGCTTTTTCTGAAATCGTTTTACCGGTCGTCTCTGCAATAAACGCACCTTTTCCTTTCATGGTATATAAAACTTCACTTCTCTCTAGCTCCTGATAGGCTTTACTGACGGTATTGGGATTTACGCCCAACAAGATTGCCATCTCACGAATTGAGGGAACCTGATCGTCAGGCTTTAATATGCCTGCCACCACTTGCTTTTTGATCATTTGAACGATTTGCTCATAAATGGGCGCTCGATTTGTTCGATCTAAAGAAAACATCGGATCCACCACCTGTATTATCTGTATTAAGTGAACTACTTATTATAGTACACTAGAATAATTAGATTGTCAAGCTGTGCCACGCAAAAAACCCAGCGAAAGCCGGCACGCGGGTTTCGCTGGGTTTACATTTTAATTAATTTCTACTTAATTTTCTGGCAAGTGCGATCAACAGAAGCCCTGCTCCCACTGCAAAGGCAATGGCCTGAGCATCTTGATCTCCTGTTTGAGGAAGCGTCGTCTGTGCCTGCTTTTCGGTCGGTTTGTCGGCCGCAGCAGTCGGATTCGCTTGCTCGTTTACCGTCAGCATTGTAGGCGCATTTCTCAGATACATCTTTTGCACAACAGGCACCGGATCCGTGGTAGTTGTTGGATCGGTTGGATTTGTTGGGTCGACTGGATTTACTGGGTCAGCCGGATCTACCGGATCTACCGGATCTACCGGATCTACTGGATCTACTGGATCTACTGGATCTACTGGATCTACCGGATCTACTGGATCTACTGGATCTACTGGATCTACTGGATCGGTGAGTTTATTGAATGTGTTCGTGACTGTCAAGCCATCTTCGCTCACTTCTTTTGTATAAAGATCAGAGCCTTTGGTTTCATCGATCGTATACTGATAGGCTTGTCCTTCCAAATCTCTTTCCGGCAAATTAGTCCATGTATAGTTTTCCTGACCGTCTGCCAAGCTGACCGATGGACCATATGGTTCACCGTTTTGATACAGTTGCAGCTCGATCGTTGGTTTCTCGGCTGGACCGCCGTCCCAGACTTTGGTTCCGGTGATTTCCGTTTCCCCTTGGTCATAGTGATTGGTAATTGTCAGACCGTCTTCACTGATGGTTTTCGTATAGGATTCCGGCACGGCTACTTCGTCGATTGTATACTCGTAGGCAGCTCCTGTCCGGTCGTTCAGCGGCAAATTGCTCCATGTATAGGTCGTTTCGCCGTCTGCCAGCGTGATGGGATCGCCATATGCAGTGCCATTTTGATACAGTTGCNNTACAGTTGCAGTTCAATCGTCGGTTTCTCGGCCGGGCCGTTCTCCCAGACCTTGGTTCCGGTGATTTCTGTTATTCCTTGGTCATAGTGATTGGTGACGGTGAGGCCATCTTCACTGTTCGTTTTTGTGTAGGATTCTGGCACTTTCACCTCATCCATTGTGTAATGATAGGCTTCACCAGCCAGATTATTTTGCGGCAGATCATTCCATGTGTAGGTCGTTTCGCCATCTGCTAGTGTGATGGGATCGCCATATGGACTGCCATTTTGATACAGTTGCAGCTCGATCGTTGGTTTCTCGGCTGGACCGCCATCCCAGATTTTGGTTCCAGTGATACTCGTTTGACCTGGTTCATACTGATTGATGACGGTGAGGCCATCTTGACTGATCGTTTTCGTATAGGATTCCGGCACGGCTACTTCGTCGATTGTATACTTATAGGCAACTCCTGTCCGGTCGTTCAGCGGCAGATTGCTCCATGTATAGGCCGTCTCGCCATTTAGCAGGCTGACTGGGTCGCCGTATGGGCTGCCGTTTTGATAGAGTTGTAGCTCGATCGTTGGTTTCTCGGTCGGACCGTTTTCCCAGATTTTCGTTCCGGTGATTTCTGTTGTCCCTTGCTCATAGTGGTTCGTTACCGTGAGACCGTCTAGACTAATTGTTTTTGTGTATGATTCTGGCACTTTAACTTCGTCGATTGTATATTGATAAAGATTTCCTGCCTCATCACCTGCTGGCAAATCCTTCCATGTGTATGCCGTCTCGCCATTTTCTAGGCTGACTGCGTCACCATAGGGATTGCCATCTTGATACAGTTGCAGTTCGATCGTTGGTTTCTCGGCCGGACCGCCGTCCCAGACTTTCGTTCCTGTAATATCTGTCACTTCCGGTGTCACGACGAAAATGTCGGCATCCGGCAAGAAAAGATGGTTGTGCATTTCAAAATGTCCTTTGTAACTATCCACAATCAGTGATCCGTTGATATTCCCATTTTGCATTTGGAAATTCGCATATGGAGCTAAAATGGTTCCGCTGACTGAAACACCATTCCCTGTAATTTGCACAGCCTCGGCCATATTCCAAAGTATCCGGCTATTTTCCGAATGATTATTTCCAAGACCTACACCATTAAAGTACATTTGCGCACTTGGAAAATGAACATCAGTACCTTTGACATTAATCACAACGGTTGAACCGCTTGGCACATTGATATGCACACCATTGGCGGTTTGCAAGTCATTTGCATTTACTTCAAATGTATTCACATCTTCATTCGTGCCCACCAATTTCAGCGCGCCATATTCGACATTTGTTTGACCATTTGCCGTTAGTGCGGCAATTTGTGTATTTTTTTGATAAATTTCCTGCCGAGCATTTTCAAAAAACGGTTGAACGTTGGCTCTATAAGGATTTTGCGCATTCTGATTGCGATGAGAAAGAGAAAAATTCGTTATGGCCGATTGATCATCAATCAATGTGTTCCCCGAATGATTCTCGCCTCCTTTAATATCCACACAACCACCTACAATCAAATGATGCGTGTCATTACATAGGGCTAGTTTAGAACCGATGCCAAAGTTATTAATTTTGATGTCTCCGCCAACCGCCAGTCGGCCTTCCACATCTGTACCGTGTCCATCAATCAACATGTCACTTAGAATAAAAGCATTGAATGTTCCAGCCACACCTAAAACATGATCCGCTGTTTCCGAATAAGTTTCCGCAGCAATTACTTGTCCTGTCTGTAAAGGGGTTACAAAAAGCATAAGGCAAAGCATTATTGCCATCCCAATTTTTTTCATGATTCTCACTCCTGTTTTTTGTCATCCTTTTTTCGAATCATGTTTTGCAGCTAGCATACATCATGATTATCATACTTAGCTTTTCCCTGCCTCCTCCACAACAAACAAGTGAATTTATTCACAAATATAGTATACTTAATAAATATTTTTCGTTTTTAGAAAGTTTAGCTTTAAATAAAACACATTATATTGGTGTGAATAAGTGAGCTTCATTCTCATTGTTCACAAAAAGTTCATATTTAAATCTAAATAACTATTTGAAATACACGTAAAAATACTCCTCACGCATCAGAAATCCTGTTCTGAAGGAAGGAGTATTAGGTTTGATTATGCTTGCTGCGCCTATAATCTGTAAAAACATAGAAACTGATGATTAGACAGATCGCACATGACGACGGTCGAAAATAGAAGCCCGAATAAGTAGGACAGAAAAGCAGGCCTAAAATCAGCCCGAACGCCCACAATACCATGGCCAAAAATAATAGAAAATCATTTTTCTGTGCACAGATTACTAATATTCCGGCAAGAAACATCACGACTGAAAGAATCCAGCTGGCATCTCTTGATAGTGTTTCCGGAATCAACATTAAATAAGAAACTGGGTCTTTTATAGGTTTATAGGAGGTAAAAAAACCAATAATCGCTGCTTGTAAGGAAAGCACGCCTGCAAAAATTCGAATGGCCATCACCTTGTTCCACGTTTTCTTTTAGTATAACGTACTTTTTTGAAAAAAGGCATATAATGGGCAAAAAACATGAAAAAAACAAAAAAACTTCTTTCCTCTGAGGGGTAAAAGAAGCTTTTCTGTTTCGCGATTAGTCGTGAATTTGTCTCAATAATTTTGGCAACATTTGCAGCATTTTAATGAGTGAAGCCATATGCATCGTTCCTCTCTTGCTCATGAAAGCGCAAATGAGCTTTTTCTAGATCCGTAATGGCCATCTTAAAATCGGCCACAAATTCTTCTGCCATATTATGGCCAAAGTCAGCTCTGCAAACGATCCGTTGAATAATTTGGTCTTCAAGATCTGCCGGGAGCGGATAAGCCGGAACCTGCCAGCCGAGCACGTAGCTAAAGGCACCCAGAATAAAATAGATCATCGTGACAAAGCCCACGGTAATCTGAAACCACTGAAAAAAAATCGCCGCAAAGCCGTAACGTTCCCCTAGCGTGTTTCCAACCCAGGAGAAGATTCCGCCTTCTTGAAACCCTTTAACCGTCGCCATTTCCGCCGCACATAATGCCACAGGTAAAAACCAGAGAAACCCACCCAAAAGTAAAAAGAAAACTAAATGCAGGCCTGATGTGGCAAATGTCGGGTATTCATAAACGGTCATGACCATGGAGGCCGTCAGCGCAAAAAAGCCAAATAATGTCAGCGTTTTTTTTGAATCTGTTTCATTGTTTTTCATTTTTTCACGACCTTTCATTTTGTGGAATAAAAAGAACGATTCCGCTAGGTCGCGCCTTGTACATGAGTTGGCCTACTCATCTCTTCGTCTCCATTATATTTTTTTCTCAATTTTCACTCTAATTAACACAGAGCGACAAGCTGTCACTCTAAAGCGATTTCTACAAGCGATCGACTAGGCTAGCCGAGCAGGTCAAGTTCCCCATTCGCAATCGCCAGCATCTGGGTCAGATCCTTAATTTCCCAATGTTTTGGATCAAAGGCATCCAGTTGCTTGAAAGCGGCAAACGCCTGATTGACATTTTGTCTGGAGATGCCCACATAGGCGGCAAATTGCTCCTGAGTGAGTGGCAGCCCATTTCTGAGGCAGCTTTCTTTTCCGCTGATATAATAGGTGTGGATTAGAGCGATTGCACACTTGCGAAACATGTCATAACGCTGATTAAAGAAAC
Organism: Listeria costaricensis; assembly: GCF_900183385.1. Lineage (GTDB taxonomy): Bacteria > Bacillota > Bacilli > Lactobacillales > Listeriaceae > Listeria > Listeria costaricensis. Next base: position 13,040 of record NZ_FXUT01000006.1, on the reverse strand, counting down.
GTCTGGTCATGTATTCGATCTTCGTACCGAGTGCATCATACATCCACTTGATGAGCTGCTCGTCCTGTTTGACCATTTGATAAAGATAGCTTTCATCAATCAGTTAAAAGGTCACTGGCTCCATTGTCGTCATAAAAATATCCTCTTGCAGATATAGACGCGGATCATTTTCAATATAGATCGGTCCTTTATAAAAAAGCAGTGTCCGCATTTTGCCATTTTCATCGACAAATTCTTTTTTGCAGGAGCCTGAAACAAGGACGACAATCCGCTCACTTTGTTTATTCGCTTCGATGTGTTCATTTTTCTCGAGTGATTTGATCTCGAGCCCGTCTTTCCGACAGAGAGCAGCAATCCGCTCTCCAGCTAAAACTTGCGCTTCCTTATATGTTTCCAATAAGTCAACATCAAGCATGCTTCCTTCTCTCCTTATCGTTTGCTGACATGTCTCTTTTAAGGAGGGGAAACAATAGCGGCTCTTGATTACATATTGCATTCCAGCACCTTAAAAGATAAAAAAATATCTTGTACAAGACATTTCCTAAAATATTTTAACAAAAAACAACTATTCGTCATTGTGAAATTCCATACAATTTTATACAAAAAAAAACAGCTGACGAAGCATCAGCTGCATGGTGAATTTTATAAGTCTTCTTTGATGACGTTCAACAATGTCGAACGAACTTCCACGTTTTCAAAATCGATCCCTAGCTGCACAGCCGTTTGAGCGATCTCAGGCCGCAAGCCCGAAAGAATCGTCTTTACGCCGATCAGACGTAACGTGTCTACTAGTTGGAATAATTGCTGCGCGACCATCGTGTCAATGATCATCACACCTGAGAGATCAATGAACAAACGGCTGACATTTTTTTCTGCACATTGTAAAAGTGTATTTTCGAGTAAGAAACGCGCTCGAACTGTGTCAATCTCACCAATCAGTGGTAAAAGTGCACTGCTTTCTGTCAGCTTGATCACCGGGGAACTAAGCTCCATGATCGTCTCCTGCTGAGCATTCAGACGTTCCTCAGACCGGAGCATATTCTCTTTTGTAAACCAAACAATGATATCGCCCATTCGATTGACAACCAGTGTACTCCAAATCCGCACGTCATCCAGCGTACAAACATCCTGATTTTTTTCATAAAAATCATGCACGGCATCTATAAACTGATGCTGGACACGTAAAAATTCACTGATGATTTGATAAACTGGCGTATGTAAATGATCCTCATCATTGGAGATTCCAGTCATCCAATCATCTAGATTTTCAAAAAAGGCGCCTTTTTCCGACACAAAAGTATGTATAAACTGAAGGTAGAAACTATTATGTAGTCGTTTGAGCTTTGCAATGACATCCGGGTCGTTAGAAGCGTATATACCATCTGAAACTTCTTTATCAATGCCTTCGTACCACTCGTTCGTAAAGTCTGCCGCCTGTTGCGCAAGATAATCGTATAGTTGCTGATTTTTATCCAATTCTGCCACTCCTTTTGTGCCATTCTGTCTCTCTATAAGCCAATTTTTTGAGCGTATTTCTTTTCTTATATTATAGCTTATTTTTGCTCAAATAGTAACATTTAATTGGAAGAATGGTTATTTCCCAGGGAATAAAATTGGAACATGAAAAAGAGCAGCACTTTTACGCGCTGCCCGATTTTTTATTTTGAATCTAGTTCACCTGCATGTGTGATTTTATGTGTGACCACGCCATATTCGATTGCCTCATCTAGATTCATCCAGTAATTGCGATCTGTATCTAGTGAAACCTTTTCATAGTCCTGACCTGTTGCTTCACTGATGATCCGATTAATTCGTTCTCTCATACGGATGATTTCCCGCGCTTCAATTTCAATTTCGGAACTTTGCCCTTGCACGCCGCCCATTGGCTGGTGGATCATATAACGCGTATTCGGCAGGCTATAACGGTTTTCTTTTTTAGCGGCCAAATAGATTGTAATCCCAGCACTCGCCACCCAGCCAGTACCGATGATTCGCACTTCCGGTTTCACAAATTGAATCATGTCATGGATGGAATCACCTGCTTCCACGTGCCCGCCCTGACTATTGATGAAAATCGTGATTGGCTCGTCACCAAGCGACTCAAGCAAAAGAAGCTGACTGGTTACTTCCTTGGCAAGCGCTTGATTAATTTCACCATAAATTAAGATTGTTCGTGTGCTGATCAGTTTTTCCATTAATAAGCTATTCATATCTTGCTTTTTTTCCTGTTCCACTGTCCTAACACCTCTCTCATCCAAATAAATACGAAATCATTGTAGCACAATGGTCAATAAAGGTCAAAAAGTAAGCCTTAGGGGCGCTGACGGGAGAGCTGCAGCAGTTTGGCCGCTATCGAATCACCTTTCAACTCCCCGCCTTCAAAGATGTATTCATATAGATGAAGAAGCTCTTCATAAGGAAGCTGATGAAGTTCATCGCGCGCTAAAAAGGTTTTGAGGCTGATGCTTTCAATCAATACCCAGGCATCATTTCCGGCTTCATCTTGAGACATAGGCTGAATCACCTACCTTTTTGTTTATTCAAAACGTAGGGCCTCGATCGGTAGTTTTTTGGAAGCTTGATAGGCGGGCACTACGCCAAAAAGTACACCTGTTAGGACGGAAAAGCCAAGCGCAATGAGGGCGGTCTGAAAATCAAGCTGGATGGCGAATGACAGGACATTTGAAAGAAGCTGAATCACGAGCCCACTGCTTAAAAGTCCAATGAATCCGCCAAAAAGTGACAGCACAATGGCCTCGATTAGAAACTGACTTAAAATATTACCGCCCGTCGCACCAATGGCTTTGCGAATGCCGATCTCCCTTGTCCGTTCTGTAACAGATACCAGCATGATATTCATAATTCCAATACCGCCGACCATGAGTGAAATAATCGCAATTGCCCCGAGTCCGAGTGTAAGTGTTGACGTGATGCTATTTACGGCATCCAGTGTTGCCTGCTGGTTTAAAATCGTATAGGGCGCTTTCTTTGTCTCGTTTTGTGGAAAGGTCTCGCTGAAAGACTGCTTCAACTCTTTTTCAGCCTGATCAACCGCCAGTCCGCCTGTTGCCTGATAATAAAAAAGACTGACTTCGTTGCTTTGGAATAAACGACTGGCACTGGTCATTGGAATGAGTAGCTTTTCATCTGCTGAACCCGTCAGGCTTGTCTTTTGCTTTTTCAATACGCCAATGACTTCAAACTGGGCGCCATTAATCAAGATCGACTGGCCCACTGCCGATTGATTGGGAAACAGCTCTTCGGCGAGACCTGCACCGATAACGGCCACTTGCTCATGATAGGTCAGATCGCTTGGGGCTAAAAAGCGGCCTTTTGATAAAACTAAATTTTTAATCGCGGCATAATTTTGATTGGTGCCAACGACTTGTTCATTCGCACGCTCACCATGTGCCACAATGGGCTCCGTCCGCGTTTCTTCTGGCGCGGCAATTGTGTCGACAGGTGCCAGTGCCATGCCGGTCTCATAGTCAAGCGTCTGTTCGACATTCTGGGGGACAAAGCTGACGGAGATGACGTTACTGCCTAGGTCGCTCAGCTCGGAGGCAACATTTTTCGCCATGCCATTTCCAAGGCTGATTAGCAAAACAATGGAGAAAACCCCGATGATGATACCGAGCATGGTAAGAAATGATCGTAATTTGCTGCTTCGTAATTGTTTGAATGCCATTTGGATACTCTTTTGAATCGTCACCGTCGCGTCAACTCCATCAATCTGCCATCTTTCATTTCATAAATCGAGTCTGCCTCTTGCGCCAGCTTCGGATCATGGGTGATCATCATTACCGTATGCCCTTTATGATGAATGTTCTTCAAAAGCGCCATCACATCCTGTCCGGTCTTTGAGTCCAGCGCGCCAGTCGGTTCATCTGCTAAAAGAAGCGCCGGCTCACCAATGAGGGCCCGACCAATTGCCACACGCTGCTGCTGCCCGCCTGAGAGCTGTTTGGGATAAAATTGTTCTTTCCCTTCCAGTCCTAAAAGTGCAAACATTTCTACAATTTTACTTCGTCGTTCCTTTGCTGATGTCCCGCGATAGAGCAGTGGCAACTCCATGTTTTCATAGGCCGTCAAACGATGCAGCAGATAGAATTGTTGAAAAATAAAGCCGATCGACTGATTGCGAAATTGGGAAAGTTTTTTATCCGGCAGGCGCATCAAGTCCCGATCGTGTAAATGATAGGAGCCGCTTGTCGCCCGGTCCAAACATCCGACGATATTCATAAAGGTTGACTTGCCCGACCCAGAAGGCCCGACAATGGCTACAAAACTTCCCAGTTCCAATGAGAAATTGATATCGCGAAGGGCATACAGTTCTTCTCCCCCTTGCTGATAGACCTTATTTAAATGTTCCATTCGGATCATGTGTTCACCTACTTTTTATCTGCAACAATGACAGTTTCATTTTCTTTTAAACCGGAAGTGATTTGGATTTTTTTATCATTATAGGCGCCAGTTTCAACAAAAACGCGAACTTTACCATTTTTTGTCGGCAGATAGACAAATTTTTTCTTTTGATCATCGGTATGTACAGCCTGTTTGAGCAAAGTCAGGGCATCTTTTTGTTCGTCAACTAAAATATCTGCCGTCACATGCATATTTGCCATCAGCTGACTTTCATCATCCAGCATGACGGAAACCTTATACTGCGTTACATCTCCCGAAATTATTCCGTTTTGATCAATCGATGTGATTTTTCCAGTAAGGGTCTTATCTGGCAAAGCTGTAACGTGAATATCCACTGTCTGATCTTTTTTGACCTTCGTAATATCCAGTTCGTCTACTAATACTTCTGCCGCATATTCTTTATAATCCGGCCACGAATTTTCGCCTTGGATAATCTGGCCTTTCGCGTATATGAAGACTTTCAAATCTTCTTTCATGACTTTGGTTGTTTCATAACTGGGTTTCGTTTCTTGTGTCTCTTGCTGATTTTGCCAGCTGATATATAGAAAAAAGAGTCCGCTAATGACCACGAGGCACAGGAGACCTATTGCTATTTTTTTCATATTCAAAACCTTTCTAAAAAACAGTTAGGAGCATTGCGTTCATCATCCGTGCTGATGCCCCCTTGAGTTTACTGTAATCTTTCATTTTCAGATATTTGATGACACTTTTTAGTTCACAGCACAATTGACTGCTGGCAGAAATGAAAATGATGGTAATTTCTTCTGTGGCATGATCATCCAGTTCAATCCATAAATCCTGCACAAGTCGGTTAAAGTAGTCATTGTTTATTTTCCCAATCAATAAACTGACAAATTCTTCAAAACTTTCGATCATTCCTTTTCGTGAATTTTCATTGGCGCAACGAATAATCTTTTCTGCCTTCTCAATTAAATCATCCACTTCAATATAATTTTCCCTTAATACTAATTTGTCGACACTTTCGTTGATCAGGAGTTCAATCAACTTCATCCTTGAAAAAAATGCAGCTGTATCAACTTGTGTGTTTTCAACAAATGCTCCCCTATTATATTGATGTTTGACAAAACCTGCATGGGCAAGGCTGACAATCGCTCGACGAATCGGCGTGCGACTCATGTTGAGTTCTTCCGATAACTTCGATTCAATAATGCGATAGCCTGCAGGATATTCCCCTGAAATAATCTTTTCTTTCATGTATTCATAAGCGATAATTTCTAGTCTTTCTCCACGAGCAATTTTTGGCATTTCCATTCCCCTCTCTGAAAAAATACATATTAGGGTATCATTTTATCACTTACAGAATCTCTCTTGATAGAGCACGACTGTTCTTTTTCTAAAGTTACAGGCAGTGATCGAAGAAAGCTTTTTCGACCGCTGCCTGCTTGGTATTATTTATGTGCAGATTGTCTGCGATAGATGGCAATAGATGCACCCGTTACAAGTAGCGCTCCTGCTAGTACCAGCCAAATCATTGTTGTGTCACCAGTTTTAGGCATTTTCTTCGCATCTGACTTCGTTTGAACAGCTTGTTTTCCTGCTGTATTTTCAGCTTTGGAATCGTTTGAAATCTTCCCGGAAATGGTTGCATCTCCGTTAATAACAAGATCAATCGTTCCATCTTTTACGGTCACAGTGATCGTTTTTTCTGTCATAATACCTGCAGAATCTATCACGCGATAAGTTACTTTGTAGCTGCCCGCTTTGGAAGCATCCACTTCATTTTTGACCACTTCAATCTTGCTTGTTAAGTCACCGTCTTCCTTGTCTGTTGCTGTGACATCTGCTTTTGGATCAAATTTGTCGCCCACTTTGATCGTTTTATCTGTAGCATTAATGACGGGCGCTTCATTTTCAGTGGCTAAAACTGTCACTGTAATGGTTTTCTCTGCCGAAAGACCAGCTGAGTCTGTCACTTTGTAGCTGACTTTATAGCTGCCTGCTTTGGAGGAATCCACTTCATTTTGCGTGACCACGATTTTGCTCGTCAAATCGCCGTCTTCCTTATCTGTTGCTGTAACATTTTCAAGTGGATCAAAGTTTGCGTTCAAACCGATCGTCCGGTCCTCTGCTTGAATCGTTGGCGCTGTGTTAACTGGGTTTTCTTTTACAGTGACTTTGATAGCTTTGGTTGTGGTCAAATTACCGGAGTCTGTAACCGAATAACTTACATCATAAACGCCCGCTTTAGAAGTGTCGACTTCATTTTTTGTCACAGCGATTTTGCTTGTCAAATCACCGTCTTCTTTGTCTGTTGCCGTGACATCTGCTTTCGGATCAAATTTGTCGCCCACTTGGATTTCTTTATCCGAAGCGTTGATTACAGGGGCAGTATTGCTAGATGGCACTTCCCCGCCGTTTACCGATGCACTCAGCCAGATCAGCGTTGCATCAGGTGTTGTCTGCAATACGGAACCCGGGAAAAGATAGACCCCAATATCTGCGACACCATCTTCTTTGGCTGTAAAAGCAATTTTATGTTCAAATGTATCATTTCCAGGCGCCGCTACATCAGAACCATTCTGTGCATTAACAATGGCTGTATTTACTGGCGCACCTGATGAATGAGGTTCAAATAAGCCATAGTTCGCATTTTGTCCGCTGATGACTTTACCGTTTTCATTCACGACATTTGCTTTATAGTTGATGGTATAAGCATAACTTTTTCCTTTTTCAAGCTTCACATCTTCATAACCAACAAAGTAGAAGCCTCCCGCTACTTCTTTATAGGTTAAATTACTTGCTGTATTGCTACTGGCAGCTTTTACTGGCGGTACGGAAATCATCGCGCTAAATGCCAGAGCCAGCGCTGTTACGAAAGCGATTATTTTTTTCACCTAAATACTCCTCCTAATAAATATAGGGTTAAGTCGCACCTAACCCCATACATTTTGCCGACCATCTTATACAATAGTATCTAGTCCGAATATTTAATTAATAATTATTTTGATCCGGTCCCCATCTATTAAGATAGTCCTTTCATTGAATCAACCAAAAATACCTTTGATTAAGTTGTTTAGTACTTCGACTACATCAGGGAAACGCAATGCTCCTGAAAGATTTGC